>JAFXTH010000014.1 GCA_017525035.1 Bacilli bacterium
GGGGATAATTTATGGTTTTTGAAGAAAAAGATATTTTAACTACAAGAGATGATCATGATTTTAGAAGTTCATGTGTATCATATGGTATCAATATATATGATTTTATATTGTGCGATGACGCAGCAGTTTTAAAATCACCAAGAGAGGGATTCTATATATTCCTAGATAGAAACTCTTATAGCACTATGGGAATTAGAAACATTCCTGCTAATAGTACTGATGTTGATTTTGATAAAGATTCATCAACATTTAAAAATTTATTTAGTACTATATCTCAAGATATGGGAATGGCATTACCATATCCATTTCAAAATATGAGTTTAAAACAATTAACAGATTTAGCAAATAGAGTTGAAGTGGTTGATAGAAATCATGGACACTCATATGACTTAATTGTTAATGAAAAACGTGTTAGTGATTCAATAGACGATGATTCAATTTTATTAGGAGCAGCAAAATATATAGCTGTTAAAGCAAATGAATATTGGCATAATACATATAAATCAATGCTTCTAGGTGAGCAAGAAGAACCTGGTGTTAAAGGAGTATATAGGCATTTAGCAAATATAATGCATAATTTAAATGAATATGTTGATTTATGCATAAAAAATGGTGTAGCACCAAGAATTAGTGACGCTGCAGCATATATTGGATGCAGTTATAAAGAAATAGATATATATGCTTCTGAACTATATTGCCTACTTCGTGTATTACTAAGAAGTAAAGGATATGATTTTAAGACTTTTGATCTAATTGAAAAAATTCCTGAAGATAAAGGAAAAGATTTCGATGTTAGATCTACGAAATTATTAAGCATTTTAAGTATTCCAAAAAGTGAAGTACAAGAAAGAACTAGAAATCTTGATAAAGGACTTTATAGACATAGTGGAAGCTTAAAAGAATTCTTTGAGGCACAAGTTGCAAAAAATGCCCCCAAAAAAAGTAATAGGGTTAAAACAATACCAAAATTGAGCAATGCTAAAGCAAAAGAAAAAATGGGTCATTAATGACTCTTTTTTATTTCACAAATATATTTACTTATAGTATAATTATATTGTGAGGTAGTTATGGAACTAGAAAAGAGAGTAAAAGACATTGAAGATAGAAATAAAAGAGTAGAGCTTGATAAATCTTGGGAGACTAGTTGGACAAGAAGAATCTGCATAATGCTTTTAACATATATAATTGTTGTAATCTATCAATTATTAATAAGAGAATACGACAATATTCTTTTAACATCTTTAGTTCCAGTAATAGGATTCACTTTATCAACTTTGTCATTAAAATTAGTTAGAAAATTTTGGGAAAAGAAGAAAAAATAAACATGCAAAATGAGGATTATTGCATGTTTTTATATTTTTATAAAAATATTTGAATAAAATGTCATTAAAAAGTTGATTAATTTTGAAAAATATCTTAAAATAGATTATATATGATATTATAGCGATAGGGTAAAGGTGATGATAAAGTATGAGTAGAGACGGACAAATTACTATGTACAGAGCAGAAATGGATGAAGGTGGTGCTAAACTTAACGAATTACTTGCCAGTTTACAAAATACTGTAGACGGAATGGAAGGTAAGTTTTCGGTTGCAATGGAAGCTGGTTTCTTAGGAAACAGTGTTAGTACTATATCAAAACAAACTGCTTCAATTGGTAACAGTGTTACTACTATTAAAAATACTATTAACAATAAAACAAACGAAATGTTTGATATCGATATGAAAGGTGCTGAGAAATTCGACGCTATCGAAGTTCCAACTGATTTCTATGCTAACAATGATACTGAAACTAATGAATACAATAAAGTATTAGTAGGTAAGCTTGATGGTAAGACAGTTAATGATGGAACAGTTACAGACAGCGTTGATGTTCACGGTGATGAAACTACAGTTGATGCTGTAGGATTAGTTGACATTACTGGTGAAGCTGGTAAAGAACATGATAGACAACATACTAATGTTGAACATGAAGGTATTGTTGATATTAGCGTTAGCGGTGCTCAAGGAGTTGCAGTTGATGCAGGTTCTGGAATAGCTAAACATGGAATGACTAATATCAATAATGGAAATGCAGGAGACTTCCATGAATCTGGTAATGCAAATGTTGTTGATACTAACTTAGTTAATGTTAACCATGGAGTTACAGCTAATACAGCAAATGGAGGAGTTACAGCAAATGTGCAAGGTCAATCACTTGCTGCAATTGGTGGACTTGCTGCTGTATCTCAAAGTGCACAAGCTGATAGCATTATAAACAGCAATAATAGTCAGGCATTATCTTCTGCAAAACCATCAGGAAGCAAAGAAGAGGAAATCCCAGTAGTAAATGCTGCAACAAACGCATCTACAGCTGGACCTACTTCAACAAAGAATGCTGCTGTTGATTTTGGTGCTGTAGCAGGACTTGCTGGAGCAGTTGGACTTGGACTTGCAGGACTTGCAGGTAGCAAAGAAAAAGAAGATGAAGATAAAGAAGAAAGCAGATCTGAAAATTTACCACAATCTAACAGAGAAGCAGTAAAAGAAGAAAAAAAAGATGATAAAGATCATCAAAACGAGTAGAAAGATAGGTGAACTATATGGATGGAGTACTAAAAGTAAATCCAAAAGAGTTACAAGATGTTAGAGACATCATGGACAAAGACGGCGTTGATTTCGATGCAGAAATCGATAAACAATTAAAACTAGTTGAAAAATTAAGAGAGAATTGGGTAGGAGAAGATGCAGAAACATTCTGCAACAACTATCACAACTACTTAATGAGAATGAAAAGACTTCCTCAAGTAATGAGAGAAATGTCCAACATTGTTAAAGATACTAATAATCAATACAATGAAAAGGATATGGAATTTGGGGATGAACTTAATAAGGAGGCTATTAATTATGTCGAATCAGAATTTGAAGATCAATAATTTTGCTGAATTTGAAGAAACAATTAGTGAATTAACTGAATCTTATAAAAAGATGCAAGATGTATTTGCTAACCAAAAGAAAAACGCCGAAAAAGTAAATGAAACTGACACTTGGACAGGAAAAGCTCAAAGGAGCATGTTTGAAAAATATAAAGCACTTAATGGTAATTATGACCCTATCGAATATTCATTAGATCTTTATATAAAATTTTTAAATAAAACAAAAGAAGACTATAGATTAGTAAATGAGGAAATTGCTAAGAACGTTGATGAATTTGCTCAATCTTTAGATGTAAATAGTTAGGAGGTGTAGTGTATGGCAGAGCATAATGGTCTTTTGTTCGTCAATAGTGAAGAAAAAGACGGTAAATTTGTAATACATTATGAAGAAGGTGGAGAACAAAAAGATTTTGTTGTCGATAGCACTTATAATGATGGAATAAATGACGTTTACGTAAGTGGCGACGATAAATTCACATTCGAAGCATTTGAATCTGATAATGACTCAGATGCTAAAATTGTATCTGACTTTAATGCATTCACTACTAAGGAATCTTCTAGCGTTGTACCTAAAATAGGAACACCTGCAACACAAACAGACTTGGATGGAGCAGGTGCACCTGCAACACAAACAGATTTAGGTTCAACAGAAACAACTCCTGAAAATGGTAAAATTGAGGTGCAAACTGTTGCACAACCAGATTTATCAGTAACTCAAGTTGTTCAAGTTGGTACACAAGCAGATTTAGATAGAGTTACAACTGCTGCTCAAACAGTGTTGGGAAAAACTGTACCTGTATCAGGTGATGCTGAAACTCCTGGTACTGTAAAACCAAATGCGGTTTCAGTTGGAGCTGGTGAAAAACCAGTAGCACATACAGACGCAGGTTCAGAATCAAAAATTGATACAGCTGCACAACAAGTTTTAAAGCAAGATTCAGCTGGTAAAACAACACAAGATGTTCAAGTAACACCAGCAGAAAGCACACCTGAAGTTGGTGGTACAAAACAAGCACCAGCAGATACAGGTTCAGAATCAAAAATTGATACAGCTGCACAACAAGTTCTAGCAGATTCAGCAGAGCAAACACCAGCAGAAAGCACACCTGAAGTTGGTGGTACAAAACAAGCACCAGCAGAAACAGGAACACCTACAGATCCAGTTGAAACAGGAGTAGCTGCATCTGCAGAAACAGGAACACCTACTGACCCAGTTGAAACAGGAGTAGATGCAACAACAGCTGCCGGCACTGAAGAAGCAGCTGCAGTAGAACCTGCAACTATACCAAGAAGTGCAGCAGTAAAAGATGCAAAAATCAATGGTACTCGTGTAGTGCCAGATTCAGTTAAATATCAAGAATCTGAATTACATGGTCCAGGTATGGATACAACTACAAAGCCAAAGGCAGGAGATAAATATTCAGTTCAATATGCACAAGGAACTAGTGTAACACTTGATGCATCTGGAACTCCTAGTGCACCAGTAACTGGATCAGATGGTGGTAACTATCAAGGTAAAGTTACTTATAAAGATGCATCTGGACAAACTCATGAAGGTTATATGACTCAAGTAGACGGTCATGTAGTTTTATCAGATGAAAGTGGTGCAAGAGTAGCAGACACAACAGGGTGTGAAATAACATCATTAAATGAGAATAAAGGAAGTATCACTTATAAAGAAGATGGTACTTATACAATAAAAGATTATAATGGAGTAGAAGTAGAAGGTGGAACTGTTACTGAAGTAATCGGTGGAGATGATTACTACTCAAAAGCTGACGGATACACAACATTATCTCATCATGACACAGCAATAGAGACTGGTGTTAAAAGAGAAGATGGAAAAACTTACTTCTCAAGTAAAGAAGCATTAGTAGCAAACTTAAAATCTAGATATCCAAACTTAAGTGATGCAGAAATTGAGACACTTGCTAGTAGTGATTCATATGCAATTGATGAAACTTTACCACCAGCAACAGGTGGAGAAAGTGCAACACCATGGGCTACTTCAGAAATAGCAAGAGAAAATGGTGTAGGATCACATGATAGACCAGATGTACATGATGAATTCATGCATGAAACTCACGTTACACAAAAAACAGGTAGTGACGATGCAGGATGGAATGCATTTGGTAATATGAATGATGAAACTGGTAAAGCAGTTGAAGGATATAACGCTGATTTAGGTAGTGGTGGAACAGCATCAACTAGAGTTACACTTGCTAGTAATCCAAAATTAACAGAGATTATTAATACAACTGGAAATCCATTATTAACTAAAGATACAAGTAAGTTTAGTAAACTTGACTACATTGCAACTTATGCTGCAAGCGGTCAATATGATTCAATAGATTTAAAATTAATGGTAGATGCTTTAGAGGCAAGTGGTGTTGAATTTGAAGCACACCCAGCACATTATTTTAAAGGAACAATTCTTGAAGATAAGTTTAATATATTAAAGCAACAAGGTGGAAAGTTCTCTTATACAAGAGAAGACTTAGAAGCTGAAATTGCTGAGTTAAGGGATAAAGTAAAACAAGCACATGACACATTCATTTCTTGGGAAGGTGGAGCAAGTGCAAAGGAAAAAGAAGCAATCGAAACAATCATTGGTAAATTTGAAGTTACAATGGGAAATATCGACAATGCTTTAGGACCTGCTTGTGATGCTTTGGATGAACTTTATGCAAAACTTGAAGAGCTACAAAAAGGCGAAGAAGAATTATTTGCTTTAACTGGAGAAGACGGAGATGGAGCTCCAGTTGGTGATACTGGAAAGAGCTTAAGAGAATTAAATAAGAAATTAGAAACTCTTAAGAAAGAAGAACAATCTGCTATAGATAATTATTCTAGTATTGCAAGATTCCCAGTGTACAAAAAGAAAGAGCAAGGTACTGAAACTGACGGAAGTCCACACATGGTTTCAACAAATGAATATACAGATGCATATGCAGCTTCATTAGCATCAGCTAAGCAAAAAATGGAGGACAAGAAGAAAGAAGTTGCTGACCTTGAAAAGGAAATTGCAGACTTAGAAGTTGTAATTGAACAAAAGAAGACAGAACTTGATGGAATCTTAGAGGAAGCTATTAAGTTATACTATGATATAACAAGTTATGAAACTACTCTTGATACATTCGAATCATTCTTCTATGGTGGAATTAATAGTAAGAGACAAAGAGGTGCAACATATCAGGATCGACATCAGTGGATTGAATCGAAAGACTCGTTGCTCAGTCACCACGATAGCACGATTAAGTTGTTTGAAGACTACCATGATATGCCGGTTATTACACCAATTAGTGGATACTATGTTACTGATGAAAGTGGACATAGCCAATATGTTCCATACAAGATCGGTGATGTATTAATTCATGATGATGCTCATGGTTACTATTATGCAGTTACTGGAGAATTTGATCCATTAACTGGTACAATAAGAATTGCATGTTTCGATAAATATGGTAAGAAGATTGGTTCTGACATTACAATTTGGGACCAAAGAGAAATCGTTCCAATACGTTATGTTAGAGAATTTGATTCAGAGTATGCATCAATACCAGATAATTTCTCTGAACCACTTACTAATTCTGAACCAGAAACAGAAAAGAAGACAGAACATCATTCTGAAAAACCAACAGGTGGACATGGAACTGAACCTAAGACTGATGGAACTGAGCCTAAGACACAAGCAACTGAGCCTAAAACAGATGCTACAGAGCCTAAGACAGAGGCTACTGAACCTAAGACAGAGGCTACAGAACCTAGAACTGAAAAAACAGAACCACCAACATATGAACCTGTTACAATTCCAACAGATCCACAAACAGAAACTCCAGGACCTGGTCCAGGACCACATACAGGACTTGATGCAATGTATAGTGCAAATGGTGAAACTAAACAAAGCACTGCTGGTTTAGGAGCACTTGCTGGATTAGCAGTAGGAGCAGCAGGACTTGGATTAACTGGATTAGTTGATGACAAGAAGGATAAGAAAGACGAAGAAAAAGATGAAAAGATGCATGATGTAAGAGAAGAAAATCCTATGTTCTCATTAAATCATCCAATCGAAGTTGAAGAAAATCCTATGGCTGTTGACAAATCTACACAAGGAATTAATCAATAAATAAAAAATCCTTAGAAATAAGGATTTTTTCTTTTGTTAATATATGATACAATTAGTGTATGATATGAGGTGATATAACATGGGTTATATACAAGTTAAATGTACAAACTGTGGAAAGTGGGTAGCAGCTGATTCTAATCATCCAAGGGCTACTTGTACTTATTGCCAAGCAACATTTTCAATAGATAATAGTGGTGATAGTAAAAACAATTACATGAATATCTATAATAATAGTTATCAACAAGCAGTTACTCCAGATACATCAGAGAAACTTACATACTATAATGGTATGGGAAATAAACCAAAGAAAAAGCATAAAATAACTAAGAAGAAATTATTATCTTTTATGTTCTTAATAATATTTGTTGTTTCAGGAGTCATGTTCTATATTGAATATACTAAAAAACCTGAGATGATAGAACCAGAAGAATATAAGCCAACACCATCAGAACTTGAAATAGCATCTGAAGAAACAGAAATTAATGGTCTTAGATTTAAACTTGCAAAAGATGTTGATTTTGCTAAGGAAAGAAAGAAACATAATAATCCTGATATCATTGCAAGACTTGAAATTCCTGAATTATTTAATGTATTAGTTGTTAAATCTGATAACAATTCTTACTATCTAAATTATTCAATTAATAGAGAACGTGATGTTAGAGGATCAGAATTCTTAGATTATAGAGTTAAACCAACTAGTAAACAAGTTAATATATATGGACATAATTCAAGAGATCCTAATGTTAAAGTAGCATTCTTAAAGCTTGAGAAGTTTTTAAAGAAAGATTACTTTGATTCTCATCCATATATAATCTTGCAATATGATGGTGGTAAGTCTTTATATGAAATAAAAGCTATTAAAGAAATATATCAATCAAATAGAGAGCACATGTATGTTGATTTAAAGGGTCAGACTTTCGTAAATCATGTTAAAGCTATGACTAGTAGTCCAATTTATTCTCGTAATGTAAGTTATGATGAAAATTCAAAAATATTAGTATTACAAACATGTTCACATCACTGGGATAATGCATTTTATATAATAACTGCAGTTAAGTTAGATTATAAGTTTTAATGAATGATAAAGTTATAAGTATTAATAAGAAGTTAGAGTCTTTATCTAAATCTAAGTTTAGAAGTTCCTTTCACTTAAGAAAGTATATGATTTCTTATATAGATGAAAAGGGTATGGATGTTGTTAAAAGCCATGCTATAGATTTTGTTAATAATAAACTTTCACCTGCAAAGCCTGAAAACGATGGTAAACAGACACCAATGAAAGGGCATCCAGTGTTTATTGCAATGCATGCTTGTGGGTGCTGTTGCAGATCTTGTTTAGAAAAATGGCATAACATACCTAAAGGAAGAGAATTAACTGCTGAAGAAAAAGACTATATAATATCTTTATTAATGATATGGATAATAAGAGAATATAAAAAGAGTGCATAACTCTTTTTTTCTTGTTATAATCTAATTGGGTGATGTTATGATAATTCTTAAGAATGATTTAAAAGGTGACTTAAATATTAGAACAGAGAAAGATTTTCCAGTAAAAGGAATAGAATTTGTTGATATTAATCCTTTAATTCTTAATAAAGATACTTTAAATGAAATTACTGAGAAGTTTTATTTAGAATTAAAAGATAAAAATATTGACTATATTGTAGCTCCTGAAGCAAGAGGATTCTTATTTGGATCAATGGTGGCTTATAAGTTGAATGTTGGGCTTATTCCTGTTAGAAAGAAAGGTAAACTTGCTCCTAGCACTGTTGAAACAGGATTTGATTATGTTAAAGAATATGGAAAAGATACATTAGAATTACCTAAACTTATTAATACTAGTTATGAAGGTAAAAGATTTTATTTACTTGATGATATATATGCTACAGGTAATACTTTAAAAGTTATTAAAGAAGCTATAGAAACTTTAGGTGGTATAGTAGTAGGGGAAGGAGTAGTTATGAATATTAAAGAGTTAAATGATAATAAAGAATTATTCTCTTTAATAGACATAAATGAGGAATAGTATGCATACTGAAATAGAAGAAAGAGCATTAGAAGTAGATAAAGAAAAGTTAATTAAGAAATTAGAAGAGTTAAAGGCAACATTCGTTGGTGAATGGTTTCAAAAAAGATATGTATATGATTTTAATCCAGTAAGAGAAAATGAATGGATAAGATTAAGAGATACAGGTAAAAGTGTTACTTTAACTTATAAAAATGTTGAAGAAAACAGCATTGATGGTACTAAAGAATTAGAAATAGAAGTATCTAGTTTTGAAGATACTAATCAAATGTTAAATATACTTGGATATACAAGAAGAGCATATCAAGAAAACAAAAGAATAAGATATATATTAAATGACGTTGAAATAGATATAGATTCTTGGCCACTAATACCTACTTATGTAGAATTTGAAGGAAAAGATATTGAATCTGTTAAAGAAGTAGAAAAACTACTTGAAATAGATGAAGAAAAGATTACAAGTCTCAATTGTCAAAGTATTTATGAACAAATATATAATATCAATGTAAATGATATAAAAGATTTAAAGTTTGAATAATTGCTATTTTTTATAGCAATTTTTTTAATATTAATATATAATAAACCACTAGGTGGGGTTTATATGGTAACAAACAAGACTTATTCATACGGAATTAGATATAAAGTTATTAAACTTGACGAAGATGAATACATTCTAAAGCCAGAGGCATTAGAAGGTGGATTATCTGATAAAATTGCATTTTCTTCTGATAATGGGATTTTCCCAATATTAAGAAATAAAAATAGTTTTACTAACAAATCTTTAGTTAGCAAAATATATTTTACTGATGAACTTGAGCAGATATATGATTATGAAGAAGATACAGATACATTAGGTCAATACTTTTATGCAGATCATGAAAATACTCTTTTATATTGTAAGATAGATAAAGATGGGAACTTAAAAATATATGAAGTAAATCTTGATAAATATAAGAAGGGCCCAAGAGCAGTTAGTTATAGATTTGATGAAGGAGAAACTCCTATTGCAATACTTAATGAAGCTGCTATTGATGATTTAGATGAAGCACCTGATTTAGAAACAGTAAAAAGAAGACTAGAGAAGTATAAAGCTTCATTGAAAGATATTGAAAATTGGGAAGAACAAGGAATTACAAGAGTTACTACTACTTATGATAAAATATCAGCAATAGATCTTAGAAAGACTGTAGAAGATGAAGATGATGAAGAAGAAGTAGAACAAGAAAGAGAAGGTAAAAAACAAGATGCAGTAGAAGTTGCGAAAACTGTTAATGCTATAAAACAGGTAGAACCAGAAAGAACTTCAGATATATCGTATAAAGGATTATATGATGCCATTAGTAAAGAAGTATTAGGACATGATAAACAAATAAAAATAATTGCACGTAAACTTTATTTGAACCATATAGCAAAGTCTGGAAGAAAAGTTAAATCTATTTTAATAACTGGGCCTACTGGTGTTGGTAAAACGCAAACAGTAAAAGCAGCAGCAAGATATTTGAATGTACCATATGTATATGTAAATATATCTAAGCTTGTTGGTGAAGGTATAGTAGGAATCAAAGTTGAAGACAAACTATATGAATTATTTAGAAAGAGTGGTAAAAAATTACCAATTGCTCAAAGGGGATTATTCTTCGGAGACGAATTTGATAAACTAAATTTCTCACAGTTAGATGTTAAAATGGCTGTTAGGCCATCACTTCTTAGCCTTACTGATGGTGAACCAATTGATGTTCCACAAATTAAAGAAGGACCATTTGATACATCAATGCTTAATAGAGTATATGGTGGTGTATTTGATCGAATTGAAGAAAAATATAGACATATGGGGTTTGGTGCTACAGAAGAAAAACTAGATGGGGAATTAACTGGTAAGAAAATAAAAGATTTAATAATAGAAAAAGGATATTTTACTAGAGAAGAAATAAGTAGAGTACAAGTATTCTTAAGATATGGTAACTTAGATGCAGCGACTAAGAAACAAATACTATTGAATGTTGATGGAAGTTCATTAAATGATAAGATATTAAGATTTAAAGAAGACTTTGGTGTAGACTTAATTATTTCGGATGACTTTGTTAATGCATTTATGGATCAAGAAGTAACTGAAGAAGAAGGAATGCGTGATGTTGATACTTCTTTAGAAGAAGTTTTAGGAGAAGCAGAAGAAGAGTTATGCTTAGCACCTAAGAATAAATATAAAAGATTGATTTTAACAAGAAAAACAGTAGAAGATCCTACACAATTTGATTTAACATAAAAGTACCATGGGGTACTTTTTTTATGCTATAATCATATTATTAGGGGCATTAATATCAGCAATAATAGAAACATTTGCATCTAATGATACACTTGCTAAGTGAATACTTAAATGATGGTTATTATGCTTTAGGTAAATATTCAATTACTTGTTGTGCTGCAGATGCTGAGTTTGCTGGGTTTGTAGTAAAATCAGATACAAAACTAGATATGAACGAATGGTATGAAGTAGTGGGAGTATTAGAATACGGAAAAGACAAAGATGGTTACAACATACTAGTAATTGATGCAGCAAGCATTACCAAAACAACTTCAAATGGTGAAAGCCAATATGTGTATACATGCAATAGCTATGGAGATGGCAGTTGCAAGGAAGTAACAAAATATGATTTAGAATACTAAAAATATGTTAAAATAAAGTTGAAAGAAGTAGTGATTATGGAATTATTAGAAATAAATCACCTAACAAAGAAATATGGTTCATTTAAAGCACTTGATGATGTAAACCTAAAAATAGCTAAAGGCAAAATAATTGGATTATTAGGAATGAATGGAGCAGGAAAAACTACACTATTAAAACTAATAAATGAATTATTAATACCTACTAGTGGAGAAATATTATTCAAAGGAAAGAAATTAGGAATAGAATCTAAAAACGATATAGCATACTTATCAGATAAAGAATATCTAGATGAGAATATGAACGCTGTACAAATACTAAAGTTTTATAATGACTTTTATAAAAACTTTAATTATAAAAAAGCACTTAAATACCTAGATGAATTTGATATAGAAAAAAATAAAAAAATCTATAAAATGTCTAAAGGAATGAAAGATAAACTTAAACTAGTATTAGTAATATCTAGAAGTGCTTCTTTATATATAATTGATGAACCATTAACAGCAATAGATCCTATTACAAGAGAATATATACTTGATATAGTGTTTAAAAAAATAGATAAGAATTCTAGCTTAATAGTAACTACTCATTTATTAAATGAGATGGAAAAAGTATTTGATGAAATTATTGTTTTAGATAAAGGTAAAGTTGTATTAAATAAAGAAGTTAAAGATTTGAAGACTTCTATTAAAAGTATTTTAAGGAGGTATTCAAATGTTTTGGAAACTGTTTAAATATGACTTTAAATCTGTTAATAAAGATTTAATAGCATTATATATATCATGTATAGTACTTTCTTTTGTAGTTATCTTTTGTGGTAATAATAGTAATGATGCAATAATAGCAGCAAAGAAAGTATGTACGGACTTATCACTTGTTGGAATGTTTTTTCTAGTAATTATTCCTTTTTCTAAAGTATATTTAAAAATAAGAAATAACTTATTTAGAGAAGAAGCATATTTATATTTAACACTTCCTATTAAAAGAGGAACATTATATGATTCTAAAGTATTAGTAAGTGTTCTTACTTTAATAATATCTTGGATAATACTAGGAATATGTTTTGTAAATGTGTTCTCAGGTAAGAATGTATTTTCTTTTGTATCAAAACTTTTAGATAACTACACAGGAATAGAAAATAATATAGTATTTATACTTACAATAGCAGTTCAATTTTCTTTAATATTTATGTCTTTAATAACAGGACTAATATTTGGAAATAAAAGAGATCATGCTAAAGACTTATTTTCATTTGTGTTTGGAGTATTAATATATCTAATAGTAAGACTATTGATTGGCTTTTTCTACGACTTAGATAACAATATAATATCAATAGGAATAGTATTATTTGCAGATGTAATATTATATATATTAGGTAGATATGTTTACAGCAAAGGTGTAAATGTTGATTAGAGCTTTTAATAAAAGCTCTTTTTTAATGTTATAATTACAATAGGTGGTAGTATGGTAACAAAAAGACAAGAAGATTTACTCGATTTAAAATTAGATTTTCAGAAATTTGCGTGCAAAGCAGTTAACATTGCTTTTCCTTTAGTAGGTGTAATTTCCGAATATAAAAAGTTAAAAATAGTAAAATCAATGCATAGATATACTTATGCAAAACACACAGATATAGTGGGACAACCAGCACTTGTAATGGCAAAACCAGAAATAGATTATTCAAGAATTAAAAATAGAAAAGCTGCTAAAATAGTGGAAGAGTTTATAGGTGTTTTATCTAATCATTTTCCACCTGAGGTGTTAGATAATTTTTATAGAAATATAAATAATACAAAACTAGTTAAAAAGTTTTTCCACAGATTAGTTCAAGATAATGGTGGGTTTTATGATCCAGAGCAAAAAGGTGGACCTATGATACAAGTAGAAGACTACTGTAACTTGTATCATGAACTATTTCATCTAGCTAGTTCTATACTATTAGGAAACATATTTATATCAGGTTTTCAACAAGACGTAACAAAGGAAGACGGAAAACGTACTACAATTGGTTCAGCACTAAATGAAGGCTATACTGAAGTAATGTCAAGAAGATATTTTGGATCTCGACATGCAATGTTAAAAGATGCTTATGTACCCCAAAGGATAATTTCAGAAAGACTAGAATATATTATTGGCAGAGAAAAAATGGAAGTGTTTTACTTAAGTGGTAATCTTAGTGGCCTAATAGAAGAATTAAAGAAATATGCAAGTGTAGAAGAAATAATGTCATTCCTTTATGCGATGGATTTAACTTTATCTTCTCATGAGTTTAGTGATGAAGACTATGAAAAAAATCAAGGATTACTTAAAGTAATAAATGCTTTCTTAGTAAAAACTTTTGATAAAAAACAAACTATGAGAGTAGCAAATGGCGAAATTACTGATGAAGAAAGAATAGAAGAAAGTAAGGAATTCGTAAGAGGCATAATTACAGAAGCAACTATAGGAGGTCGTGTTTATGATGGACACTGCCAAGATTTAAGTTTTATGAAGATTATGCTAGGTATAGAAGGTGAATATGAAACGCAGCAGATGCGTGATTTATTAGATTACGAAGAATCTTTACCAAGAAGTAGATAAATAAAAAAGCGAGTTATCTCGCTTTTTAATTTTGTTCTGTATTTAATTTATCAAGTAAATCCCCAATTCCATTAGAGTAGTCGCATATAGAGTTTTGAATTGAATTAACTAAAACAATTACTGCTTCAGCAAAATCATCTTCAGTATAATTATCATTATGAAGATCAAGTAATTCTTTATTAATAATCATTTCATTAGGAATATTAAATTCATTACACATATTATTTGTGAAAGAGGCAAGCATTTTTAATTGTTCATAGATAATGCTTTGCTTTTCTTTTAATGGTTCTTTTTTAAAATATTCCATATATTCTTCTAAAGTTTCTTTATCATCATTATCCATAGTATCACCTAAATAATTTATCTAGTTGCTGTGCAACTTCTTCCTTTTTATCATTTTCTACTGTTATTGCATCAGTCCATAATTTATTAAATTTTTTGTGCTGCCCATTTAACTTAGACATAGTTCTTTTAAACTTACTCATTCCAAAGAATCTATGTTGAGCATTATATCTTGCGGCTAGAGCATGATCTGGTGTTGTTTGCCTTTCAGTACCTTGATAATAAGTATACATTCTACTTATTGGTTTTGGATTAGCTCTTTCCATTTTTGCCTCTCTAATTTCTTGTTGAAGACGAAGAATTCTATTTAATGCAGCAGTAGCCTTTTTTGGATCAGTGTACAAATCAGCATTAATTAATTCTCTAGTAGTAAACTCTTTAAATGGATCAAAAGCTCTTGTGTCTTTTCTTAAATCAAGTAATTCTTTTTGTGCAACCCATAACTGGTCTTCTAAATTTCTTAGATTTGCCATTATATCACCTACATTTCTAATTCAATTTTATCATACAACATTTGATTATTTATAAAAAATGTGGTATAATATGCAACATTATGTAAAGAGGGGATTATAATGGCTAATACAATTGATTATGAACAAATGTGTAAAGATGAGTTATTAGAACTAGAAAAACAAGAACAAAGAGTAAATGAAACTCAAAGAGAAATTAGTAGACTAAAACTTGATAAGAAAACACCTAGTAAGGAAGTAATGAAAGAGGCAAGACAAACTGTTGTTCAAGAAGAACAGATAGAAGAAGATTCTTTTGAAGATGAAGTAGCATTCTATTTAAATAGTTATAGACAATTAAGTGAAGACTTTTCAGAGGAAGAGTTAAGAGCAATACTTCCTAAAAAGAAACATCCAAAATATAAAGACATATTATTAAGATTATCTCTTGAATCAGTTAAAGAAATAAAAGAAGTTACAAACATGTTAAGAGATAATGATGTAACTGATGAAGAAGAAGAGATATGTTTTAAAGTAATGGATGCTGAAAAAAGAAAAATAGAGTTTATTAGATCAAGATTAGTACAAAGTGAAAAACAAGAAGAAATAGTAGAAGAAGAAAAGAATAATATTGTTCTTGTTCCAACGCTTTCTGGTAACATAAGAGTATTAGATGACTTAGAACATATTCCTAGTGAATACTATGATGGATTTAGAGAATTAATTAGCTCTATTGTTGATGGTACTTTTAAAGGTGTTAAAATGTTTGCAAGTAATAGTCAACTATTTGGAATAAGTGAAGTTAAAGCATTCAAAATAAGAGTAGTATTTACAAGACTTAGTAATGATACTTATGCCATTATAACAGCATTTGTTAAGAAAACAGATAAAGATAAATTATATAACGAATCATTAAATAATAAAGGTCGTGAATATCGTACACTTGAACCTAAACTTAAGGAAAACTTAAACAACAGAGAGTTTATGGAAGAAAACGAAAAGAGTGTACAACAGTTATGGAATATATTAGCTCCTAAATCTGAAGCAGCAAGAAAGGAGTTGGTATAAATGACATTACAAGAATTAGATCAAGAAATACTAAATAGAAAACAAGAATTAGAAGATCCAAGTAGAAAAGAAGCTTTGGAATTTATGAAAAGTTTTCTAGATAAAAATAAAACTGATAATATTGCAGATTTCATTGATATAAATATATGGGAATTTATTAAATGTTCTTTATATATTAATTGTGATGAAAAAGATATTAACAAATATGATAGATTAATAGAACAATATAAAGACTTTTTTGAAAGTTTAAAATCATCTTCTATTGATAGTTTATTTGGAATCTTTTTAGCATATTTAAATGCTGGTAAGATGAATGATTTAATTGACTACTTTAAAGCAGAAGGACTAGTAGCAGAATACAAATCATTAAGTTCATTAATAGATGTTAGTACTACCGGAACATTTAGAGTAGCACAAATAAAGAAAACTTTAAAAAATGATGGTGTAGATTTTATACCATTCTTGGAAGCATTAAGAACTAATGGTTCTCAACTTATGAAAGAAATCTCATTCTACACAATATATAGCAAAGTACGTGAATCATTAAGCCATACAGTATTTGAAGTACATGCTAATCCAAAAAATCAAAGAGAATATGACGAAATAAAAGTTAATGTTCTTACAAGATATTTAGAGTATGATTATGATATACCAGCAATAGTAAATAAAATTGGTACTGTTAAAACGTATGCTAGCGAATGTGAAAGAATAGATAGAAATACTCAAAGAGAAATAACAGGAATGGATACTTCAAGAAAAGCATTAGAAAAAGAATTAAATAAACCATTTATAGTAATGTATAGAGAAATTATTAAAGGAATAAAAAGTCCTAAAATAAAATATCATTTCTTACATTACATAAGAGAACATAACGAAGCTTATGCTTTAGAATTACAAGAAGAATTAAATAGATTAAAACAAGATTCAAAAGTATCTATACAAGCTTTATTAAATGATTTTGGAATACCAAAAGGTAGTTATGATTATGAAACGCTTCCAACATATACAAAAGAAGAATTAAAAACTATCTTAAAAGTAATTTCAAATCTATCAATAAGTAATGAAGAGAAATTAAGAATAATAAGAACAACATCTATTAATAGAATTAATTCATTAAAAGATTATTTAGATAGATCTATTTTATCAACAGAATATGTATCTAATAATACTTATATCTTAGATGAAGATAGTAAAGAATTAGATTACTTTAAGGAAAACTTAAATATATTAAAATCTTTAAATATTCCATTACAAATATTTTCAAACTCTATTGGAATACTTATGAGTGAATCATCAAGAATAAGAAATAATATTGATATTCTAAATACTTATAATCTTTTACCATCACTTCTTAAAACATCAGACTTTGGTTTCTTATTAAGTGATGATTTAGCACCAGTAATAGATAAATATCTAGAACTAGGTTTTGAAGAATATTTAGAAAGTGATTTAAACTTATTAAATAAAACAGAACTAGAAAGAATAGAAGTATTAAATACAATTGGAATACCAATAACAAGTCGTGAAGAATTAGAAAGATATTTAGATAAAGATTTCTTTATACCAAAAGAAGAAATAAAGAACTATTTACCAGATGATTTAAAATATGTTATTGAACCAACAAATGTTATTTCTAAAGAAAAATTAGAAGAGTATAAAGCAAGTAGTAGAGTATACGATTTTAATGGAATTAAAATATCAATTCAAAAAGTAAATAGATTAACTGATGAAGGTAAATCTTTATTCCAAGCAATTATTGATAACACTAATTTAACTGAAGAAGAGTTATTAGGAATTATAAAAATAATTCAAACAGATAAACCAATGGAATTAAAAAGAACTAGCGAAAACTAGTTCTTTTTTATATTTTCTATATAGAAAATTATAAATTGCTTGATTTTTTAAGACTTTTGTGTTATTATAAGCGGCGACAAGTCGTAAAAGGGGTAGTTGAATCTTTGGATACTAGTTTTTTTATGCGGTTTATTTTCGGGGGTTTTGAAAATGAAGAAAGAAAGAAGAAACTGGACTTTTAGAAAGTCAGTTTATGGAGTATTCAAAAGATTTTTTGATATTCTATTATCATTATTTGGAATTATAGTATCATCACCAATAATGATAATTGTAGCAATAGCTATTAAACTTGATAGTAAAGGGCCAGCTATATTTAAACAAGAAAGAGTTGGAAGATACGGAAAAGTATTTAAAGTTTGGAAGTTTAGATCAATGGCTGTTAATAATGATGTTCATGATTTTTCTATTAAAGATCAACATACAAAAGTAGGTTCATTTATTAGAAAGACATCATTAGATGAATTACCTCAATTATTTAATATACTTGTTGGTAAGATGAGTTTCATTGGTCCACGTCCATGGATACTTGATTATCATGAAAATATGACTGAAGAGCAAAGACATAGAAGCGATGTAAGACCAGGATTAACTGGACTTGCACAGGCAAAAGGAAGAAACAGTATTTCAGTGTTTGATAAAATTAATTATGATTTAGAATATATTGATAACTATAGTTTAGTTGAAGATATTAAAGTAATATTTATAACAATTAAAACAGTGTTATCAAAAGAAGGTGCAGATGCTGGTAAGAACGTTATTCAAAATGAACTTGAAGATTTAAGAACACAACAAATACCAGTAGCAGATATAAAGAATGCAGCAATTGCAAAATAAGAAGAATAAAAAAATTAAACATAAATAAAAAGAAAATTAAAGGGGTTAAATTAGAAAACAAAAAGATACATTACATAATGCCCTATAACGCTATGTAATGTATCTTTTTATGTATAGGGGGATTTGGTATGAAGAAAGTATTGTTTACTGCTACAGTTGACTCACATATTTTGCAGTTTCATTTACCATTTTTAAAATATTTTAAAGAAAACGGATATGAAGTACATGTAGCAACAAATGGAAATGAAGAAATACCATATTGTGATGTAAAACATGTAATACCATTTGAAAGGAGTCCATTTAAATTAAATAATTTAAAAGCAATTAAAAGATTAAAAAAAGTATGTTTAGAAGAAAAGTTTGATATTATTCATACACATACTCCAATGGGATCAGTAGTAACTAGATTAGCAGCAAAGAAAGCTAGAAAAAAATATAATACAAGAGTTATATATACAGCTCACGGATTCCACTTTTTTGAAGGTGCTTCAAAGAAAAATTGGTTGATTTTTTATCCAGTAGAGAAGTGGTTAGCAAAATATACTGATACATTAATTCTAATTAACCAAGAAGATTATCAATTAGCTAAAAAGAAGTTTTCAAAAAGATGTAAAGATATTCAATATGTTCCTGGAGTAGGAATAGATGAGGATAAATTCAATTTTGAAATGAATGATAAAGAAAAGAAAGAGTTGAGAGAATCAATTGGATTAAAAGAAAATGATTTTGTAATGATTTATCCAGCAGAGATTTCAAATAGAAAAAGACAAATATGGTTAATTAATACTTTATCAGAGTTAATGAAAGAACATAATGACATACATTTATTATTACCTGGAAAGGATTCTTTAAAAGGTAAATGTCAGAAATTAGTTGAAGATTTAAAATTAGAAAACCAAATACATTTCTTAGGATATAGAAAAGATATACCTAAGTTATTAAAGATATCTAATCTAGCATTATCTTCTGCAAATCAAGAAGGATTACCTGTAAATATAATGGAAGCTATGTATGTAGGGCTTCCTATAGTAGCATCTAATTGTAGAGGTAATAGAGATTTAGTTGAAGATAATAGGAATGGTTATTTAGTTGAACTAAATGATATTGAAAGATATATTAATTCAGTTAAGAATGTTTATGACTCAAAAGGTGACAATAAATTTGGAAAAGAAAGCAAGATAATTATCAAGGATTATCTATTAGATAGAATAATGTTTTTTATTGAAAAAATATATGCGAGGTAGTTTATGAAACTTTTATCAGTATTAACGTACATTTATTTACTTTTTAAACCTTATTATATTTTTAAATCAGGAAGTATTCAAATTAGTGATGTTTTTCTTTTGCTTGGGTTCATAGTATTATTAATGCTAAAAAGAAAAAAAAATATGATTGGGCATATTTTGAATAAAAATAAATTGTACGTCATTTTTTTGCTTTTTGTCGTCTTCATTAACCTTATTTATTTTGTGATCTTTGAGGAAAGTAAATACATATTGTCATGCCTTTATTTTTTGTTTAATCTATTAGCTATTGTCATATTTTCTTTTTTATTTAGCGAAAATAAAAACTTTCCAGAAAAAATGAAAAGAATCTTTAAGATAAATATAGTCATTCAACTATTGTTCTATTTCACTTCAATTGGCAGATGGTATGACAGTTCAAGATATATGGGGACTTTTAATGATCCAAATCAATTTGGATATTATATCCTATTATCTATATTTTTCATATATATTATATCGGTGTATGACAAAGAAAAAAAATGGAATGTGTTCTATTACTTGATGGCAGCCTTTCTAATAATCAAAAGTTCTTCTACGGGGATGTTTGTCGGATTGCTAGTAATGATTGTCTTGTATATTATAGAGAATAGAAAAAGGATTTTCTACTTTTTCACTAAAAATATAATAGTGATAATAATTTCTTTGTTTGCAGTTTCAGCAGGATTATTTGCGATTAGTGATGGCAACAAATTATTTTTTACAGAATCTTTTAGCAAAATAAATGTGATGGATAGATTATTTCAAAAAATGGAGAGAGTGGAAAATATTTCATCTAATGATGGATACAATATTCTACAAGAGAGAGGGTTAGACCATTTATATATATATCCACAATATATGTTATATGGTGCTGGTGAAGGTAATTATGCAAGATTTGAACTGGTGTCGCATGAATGTGAAATACATTCAACACTTCCAGCAATTTTGTTTTATTATGGAATAGTCCCATTTTTGCTGATAGCATGTTGGATATATAAAAGAACTTACAAACTTAATAAACATTATATGCCAGTATATTTAGCAATTATATTTGAAAGTTTTACTTTGCTAAATTACAGACAATCATTATTCTGGGTTGTATTTGTGTTCTCTGAATTTATAATCGAAAAGGGTGAAAAAAATGAAAACTAAAATTTGTTTAATTATTTGTTGGTTTGGAAAATTCCCAAATTATTTTGAATTATGGGAAAAAAGTTGTGGAAATAATCCGAATATTGATTTTTTTGTAATTACAAATAACGATTATAAATCAAAATATAGCAATATTATTGCGTATAAGTTTGACTATAAAAAGATAAATGCTCTATTGTCAAAAAAACTAAATTTAGATATAAATATTGAAAAACCATATAAATTTTGCGATTTTAAACCTGTTTATGGAATTGTTTTCTCAGATTATATAAAAAAATATGATTTTTGGGGTCACTGTGATATGGATCAAATATTTGGTGATATATCAACATTTTTAAATGATAGCATTTTGAATGCATACGACAGAGTAAACCATCTAGGCCATTTTACTTTGTATAGAAATACCTATCGAATAAATAATTTATATAAAGAAAATGGAGCAAAATTCGATTATAAAAAAGTTTTTACATCAAAAGAGAATTTTGCCTTTGATGAATTTTCAGGAGTAAATTTGATTTTTAACAAAAACCATATAAAAACTTATGAAATAAATGACTTTGCAGATATTGATGTTAAACATAAAAGATATTTGGCAAATAACTTAAAAAACTATAATAAACAATACTTTGAATTTAATAATGGTAAGTTATATCAAGTTTTTTTTGAAAGACGATGGAAAAAAAAGCCATTACTATACTTGCATTTTCAAAAAAAACATCCTGTTATTTCAATTAAAGATTATCATTCGGTAATAAGAATTGGAAAAGAAGGTATCACAGATGATTTTAATCAGTTAGATATCAATCGAAAGGGTAATTACTTTAGTGAAAAATTTGAAACAATACGTTATTATAATTCAAAAGTATGGGATTTTATAAAAAGTAGCAATACTAAAAAAGGAATCTGGTTTATTCAAAAATTTGGAAGGGGAAAATAGTATGAAAAAGGAATTAAATTTAGAGGAAATTAAAAAGGCATTGATTGAAATGCTAAGATACATCGATGAGATATGTAGAAAAAATAATATTGAATATTCCGTAATAGCTGGAACAATGTTAGGTGCTGTAAGACATAAAGGATTTATACCATGGGATGATGATATCGATATAGCCTTAACAAAAGATAATTATGATAAATTGCTAGATGTATTAAAAAATCAGACAGGGCGATATCAGTTATTTACCATTGATAAAACTAAAAATTATAATTTTACTTTTGCTAAGTTGGTTGATACAAAAACAATATTAATTGATGAAAAGAGTCTTAGGCCCATTGAGAATTATGGTTTGTATGTTGATATTTTTTGCTTTGTTAATACTTCTGACAATAAACTAGCAAGAAAACATCATTTCAATGAGATAAAAAGACTTAATTCATTGATTACTCTCACAAATCCTAAACAAAAAGGAATTTCATTAACGAGAAAAATGTTGCGAAAAACGAAACGTTTGGTTTCTTGTTTTATTAGTAGAAAGATATTAATAAATAGATTTGCTAAAGTTATTAACAAATATTACGGCAAAAAAACAAAATATATGGTTCCCATTTTCTTTGTTGCAGGTGTCGAAAATGAAATAATTGATACGCCAAAAGAATATGTTGATTTAACTTTTGAAAATATAAAAGTAATGTCTTTTTCAGAGTACAAAAAAATATTGTCAAAAAAATATGGTGATTATATGCAATTGCCACCAGAAGAAGACAGAGTTAATCATAAAATGATAGCTTATTATAAATAGGATATATTATGAGACAGAAAAAATCATTTTATAATATGATTGGTGCCATGGCTTCATACTTGGTATCAATAATTGTTAGTTTTGTATCACAATTATTTATAGTAAAGGTAATGGGAATTGAATATTCTGGTATCAATGGTTTGTTTACTAATATTATTACAATTTTATCTGTTGCAGAGTTAGGCATTGGAGAGACAATCATATTTAAGCTATATGAACCTTTGGCTAAGGGAGACTATAAAAAAGTTAGTGCTTGGTTATGCTACTATAAAAAATGTTATATGTACATTTTCTTTATAGTTATAGTAATAGGTTTAATTATTTGCCCAATAGTACCTATTATTGTTGGTAGAGTAAATTTTTCTGAAAATATATATTTGATGTATTTGATTGTTTTATTAGATGCAGCTTTTTCATATTTATTTTCATATAAGAGATCATTAATATTTGCTGATCAACGAAATTATATTATAAACATAATACATATTATATATATTTTCTTCATGAATTTATTTCAAATTGCTGTTTTGATTTTGACACACAATTTTTATTTGTTTTTGTTGATAAAAGTAATATTTAGAATATTACAAAATGCTTTGATAACTATAGTTGCAAATTTAAAATATAAATATATTAATGAAGGCACACAACAAATAGATGCTAAAGAGAAAAAAGATATTTTAAATAGGATTAAGGCAATAATGTTTCAGAAAGTTTCTTTCGTTATTAATAAGGGAATTGATAATATCTTGATATCTATTATGATAGGAATAAAAACTGTTGGATATTATAGTAATTATTTTCTAATTGTTGGTGCTGTTACTTCTGTTGTCTATCAACTCATATCAAGTTTTTCAGCTAGCATTGGTAATTTACTTACTGAGAATAATAAAGAGAAAAGTTATAATATATATAAAAAGATTAATATGTTAAATTCATTTATAACTATCCTATGCATTACATTGTTTTCCAATCTAATTACGCCATTCATCACTATTTGGATTGGTGAAGAATATTTGCTACATAATATGATTATTGTGTCATTTTCATTATATATATATTGTGACAGTATACGAAGATCAATTACTATATTTAAGGAAGCATCTGGAATATGCATAGAAGACCGTTACATGTATTTATATATGACGATAATAAATTTGGTAACATCAGTTATGCTTTGCTACTTCATTGGTATTGATGGTGTAGTACTCGGTACATGTATAGGATATTTATTCTTAATTCTCTTTAGTTATCCAAAATATATATTTAAACCTGTGTTTGGAAAAAAAACACTTGATTATTATAAGATGAATCTAAAATATTTTATTTGCTTAGTCATTATTTTTTTAATTAATTGGTTGATAGTTCAAAACTTCTCAATTTCAAATAATTATTTTCAGTTGATGGTAAATGCATTTATTGCAATAACTACAACTGTTATTTTCTTCTCAATTTGTTTTTGCAAGACAGAGGAAATTAAGTTTTATAAAAATCTTATTTTGTCGAAAATGCGAAGTGATAAATAATATGAGAAGAAGAGGTTTAATATCCGTAATAGTACCAATATATAATGTTAGTGGTTGTGTTGAAAAGTGCATAGATAGTATAATTGTGCAGACGTACAGTGACTTGGAAATAATTCTTATTGATGATGGGTCCACTGATGGCAGTGGTGAAATATGTGATAGATACGAAATGCTTGATAGTAGAATAATCGTAGTCCATAAAGATAATGGTGGGTTATCAAGTGCTCGAAACACTGGACTTAGTGTTGCTACAGGCGATTTTATATCTTTTGTTGATAGTGATGATTATTTAGAAAATTCAATGTTAGAAGAATTAAAAAAAAATATGGAAGAATTTGATTCAGACATATCAATATGTAATTTTTATTTTGTAGATAAAATGGGGAAAAAGAAAAATTTTCGATTTAGTAAAAATAATTTTGTTTCCTTTGGGAAAGATAAATTTGTAAATATTCAAAATCAATATGATTATCTAACTGTATATTCATGGAATAAATTATACAAAAAAATGGTATTTAGTAATATTAGGTATCCAGAAGGCAGAATATATGAAGATTCTTATGCTTTGTGTGATATTTTAAATAATGCCTATAGTGTATCATATATTTTAAAACCGCTTTATAATTATGTAAAAAGAGAAGATAGCATAACTAACTCTTTTGATACAAATCATTTTGATAAGATTGGTTCGTTTAATAAGAAAATAGATTTCTTTAATGATAAGGGTTACTTTGATTTAGCAAAAGAAGAAAAAAATAGGAAAATGACCTGTTTAATAATTAATCTTTCTAAAATAAAAAGATATGGTATTAAAGATAAAGAAATAGAAAAGAAATATTATCAAGAATTAGTTAATACTAATAAAGAAGTTAAATGGAAAGGTGCCACTAAGTATAATAAGTTTTATAAAGTATTTAGAAAACCTTCAATAAATATTCTAGCATGTTTGCTTAGAGTGAGAGATTTAATAAAGAAACAATAATAAGACATAATCATAAATGATTATGTCTTTTTGTTGAGTTATTTTATCATTAAATATATAATAATAGTTAATTATTAGTATGGAGTTATTTATGCCTAGAATTAGTAGTAGAAATTTTAAAAAAAATACAATAGATATCATAGCTAAAAGGGCAGCATATATGTGCTCTAATCCAAAATGTAATAAACAAACAGAAGGACCAGCAGACAAAAAGACAATAAGTATAGGGGAAGCTGCACATATAAATGCCGTTTCAAGAAATGGTCCAAGATATGATCCGAGTTTGCCCGATGAGTATATTTCCAGTCAAGAAAATGGATTGTGGTTATGTAGAGAATGTCATAAAAAGATAGATAACAAAAATGATAGAAGATATACTGTTGAACTTTTAAAGAGTTGGAAAGAACAGAGAGAAACAACAGCAGAAAGAAATCTTGGGATACCTAGGCCAACAATAGAACCATCAAATTATTCATATAATGAAATAGTAGATAATGAAAATATTAAGAGCAATGACGATAGTATTATATTAACTAACAATTATAAACAAATAACAAAAGAATTGCTTAGTAATCTTAATGGTGTTGATGGAGAGTTAGCTAATTATATTTTTAATGACAAGACAAAAGAATATGAATCTGATTTAAACAATAGCTTAAGTTCTATTATTAAATGGTTTGTAGGGCAAAGAGATTTTCCAGTTAAAGATATTAACACTGTATATGATTATTTTAATGCTGAAAAAATAAAAGTAAATAAGAGGGTTCTGAGTAGTAGAAGAAATGCTTTAATTAATTATTTCACTGGAAATATTGACAGTTCAAAAAATATTTATAGTAGATTGTATAACATAATCAATAAAAAAGATTATAAAGTTGATGACTGGATTTATGATGATTATCTTGTGGATGGTAGATTAATTATTGATATTTTTGGAAAGGTTAATAAAAAGTACTATGACAATAAGTATGCAATTCAATTATCTATGCAGAAACATTACGTATTTTATCCTTACATAGATAAAATAGAAAAAGACATTTTTAATTCATCATTTAATAATACAATAAAATACAAGTATAAAAGAAGAAACACTTACTATTATGGAATGGGATTGGAAGGAATTTTCAATGATATTCAAAGAGCAGTATTTATAACTATTATATATGGATCAATAGCTAATCTATTAAATATTAGAAATATGATGTCAAAAGTATTAATGATTTATGCTGATAGATTAGATGATGATGAACTTTATGAATGGGCATTATTATTCTATGTTATGTGTGGTAATTATGATAACTACAAGTTAATATTAGAAAAAGTATCTTGTAAATATAGAGGACTAGAATCAGAAAGTTTTATTAGTCGTGTATTAAATTTGCGTAGTTCAATTACAAAATATACTGAAAATAATTTCGATATATTTATATATGATACCTTTGGAAGATATCTTGATGATAAAAAATATGATATCTATGAAAGAAGAATATTGAAATTATTAAACAGCAATTATGTACCAGTTGTTAACAGTACAATTAAAAGTTTATATAGTAACATTCCAAGGTTTAAAAGAAAAGACAAACTTCTTGAATTCTTAAATAAGTATGTAAAAAAAGGTGGTTATAGGCAAGTACAAGAAGTT
The DNA here is from genome assembly GCA_017525035.1 of Bacilli bacterium. Lineage (GTDB taxonomy): Bacteria > Bacillota_I > Bacilli_A > RF39 > UBA660 > RUG13868. The sequence goes on from JAFXTH010000014.1 coordinate 27,163, forward strand.
ATAAAATATCTTAATTATAATGAACTGGGCGGCATTAATAAAAACTTACTAAAGGAAATAATCAAAAAGATAATAGACTCAAAAGATTATTTAATAATAACTAATTTATTAGTAGAAATAAAGAAAATTGAAAAAATAAATGATTATGATGAAATTCTATTAAAAGAAAATACAGATGATAATCTCATATATGAATTAAACAAAGATAATAAATTTACATCGAGAAAATTACAATTAATAGTTGATGAGTTATCAAAAAGGATTGAAGATAATATAATAACCGGTGCTGTGACAAGTTATTCGACAAATTATAAAATTTTGCCTAATTTTTTTGATAGAAGTAATAGTTCAAAAGATAGAATAATAACTGAAAATATTTTCCCACTATGTGAAAAATGTTTATCTTCAAATAAAGTAGAATATATTGAGAAAATAAAATTATTAAGGACATTGATGTATATATTTTATTTTGATGAAAGATATAGTGATAAAATAAAAGATATTGTATCTAAAACAGTTAAGGATAGTAATACTGGTATGTTTGATGAAGAAATAAGTGATGTATTTATAGAAGCCTATTTAATATTCTTTGACTATGTTTTTGGTGAAATTGATTTTATTGAGATGATAAGAAAATATATAGATATCTCTAATAATGAATATGTGTTTGAAGAAATAGGAATTGTACTGGAGCATGTTTTAAAAAAAGAAAGTATAAATATTGAATCGAAAGAAATGTTAATATTATTTATACAACAAAAGATTAATTCGAATATATCAAGTGATAGAATTACTGCAATTAAACTTACAAGATACCTATATAATACTGAATTATTCGATGAGATATACGATGTTTTATATAGTAGATCAATTGACTCAAGTTACAATGAAATGAGAACAATAATGTCAGTTGTAAACGAGTTGGATAAGAGAGACAAAAAAATTAAGGCAATTTGTTATAACTTAATTAATAATAGAAATTATAATATCAAATATATGGGGAAAAAATATTTAAAACAATAATTTGATAAAGAAGATATACCATTGGTATATTCTTTTTTTGTTATCTATATGTAAACTTTTATTTGAATTATATATTGTTCTTTAATATAATAGAGGCGAGTAGTCTTATACAAGGATTTTTCAATGTTAATTGTGCTCTTAGACTAAGTTGGTTGTTTAATCACAAGTTGGAAGGTTCTGTACAGGGAAGAGATGGTGCAATACCATCAATCTTTTATTTATGCCAACTAGAAGGAGTGATTTTTATGAATTTTAATTTATCTATAAGTATAGTAGTTAATGTTTTATTTGCTCTTTTCTCTTTTAGAAAATTCCTTGTATAAGAGTATTCGTTGCATAGAAGGAGGATAAAATTATGGATGATGATAAATATAAAATTCAAAGAATATATTATCTGTTAGAAGGTATGAGGGATAGTATTGAACCACGTGACGACATAAATGTTGATAATAACACAGTAAAAACATATAACATTTTATTGAATGATTTGATGAAGTGTACCGGTGAACCGTTTGAAGCATATAAGTTTGATGACAAAGACACACCATATGGTAGATATTTTTTATATAGAATAAATCCAGTTATTAATTATTTAAAGCATATGCATATTGAAACATCTGAGTATCAAATAGAAAAAATAGGGGCATTGTACAAATCTCTTGAAGATAAAGAACTAAGAAAAAGATGTGAAGACATTCTTTTAGGAGATGCTGCCTTTGATAGAGCAATTAATCAAGCTACACAAGTTTTAGAAGATAGAATAAAGAAAAAAGCCAATTTATCTAGAACTCCTTTAACAGGGTTAAGCTTAGTTTCAAGAGCTATACACAAGGATTTAAATGAAACAATTATTAAATTAAGTGATGAGCCAAATGTCCAAGAGGGTTATTCTAATTTATTTAAAGGAGTAATAGGTATTTACAGGAATCCTACGCATCATTCATTAACTTATAATTGTAGTCGGGAATATGCTTTAAAAACGTGTGCATTTATAGATGATTTATTAAAAGAAATAGATAAGGGGCAAGTGGTAAAATAATTATACTGTTAACTAAAATAGGCATAATCATTTATAATTGTGCTTTTTCTATATAAAAAAGAGCAGATTAACTGCTCATGAAAGGATGCTGTACTGTCCTATGTAAAAGTTCCCTATAAACGTGGATTTGAGCAGGACAGGTATCTTTGAAAAACAAGATACATAGGGAACTCAAAACCGCCTTCAAAACTTTCATTTTTATATTTCTCCTTTCATTAGTATTATATAATATTAAGTTACAAAACAAATAATAAAGCATATTAATAAATTACATTCTCAATATTTGCGACTAATTCTCAGTTTAAGAGATTGAAGTTCTTATGACACATCTAGTACTATTGAGTTGTAATTGATGTCTTGCATCTTATTTTTATAATAATATGCATGGTGTTGAAGTAGGAGGATTAATGAAGTTAGAATTTTTAAAATTGAAAAAAGAAAATATTTTTTGTGATGATTTTAACCGTCTTAGTAGAAATAACATTATTGATTTTGATGAATCAAAAATAAATATTTTATATGCACCAAATGGTGTCGGTAAAAGTACATTTTGCAAAACTTTAAAAGGTGATGGTGAGTTTGAGCTTAATTATAATGGGATATCTTATGACAATACTAATTGCAATATCTTTCATATTATAAGTGACCAAAACAGCAGAAACATCATAGAAGGTGATGCTAAAGATTTTTTACTTGGTGATAATATTGTAAAAGAATTTGATTTAAGAGAGTGGCTTAATCAAAAGTTTTTAGATATATTTAATACACTAAAAGGTAGTTATAAAGATAAGTTAAACATAGCAAAAAAAACTGATAAGAAAATAGAATGGCTTGATAAAGATAGTGTGGAATTAGTTCAAAGAATAACAAAGAATGGCTCAAAACCAGCTGACATTGATTTAGATGATTATTTAAGTTATATATCTAGCTTAGAACAGGTGGAAATTGGTGAGTATGAAGAGGAAAAGTTAGAGTATATTAAAAATGATTCAAATACGGAATTGATAAACGAATTATTAAATATAAGGGATATAACAGGAAACGAAAAATTCTCAAAAATAGAACAATGCGATGATGCTGTGCTAATACTTAATAAGTATCATGATTTAACCAATTGTATTGTATGTGATAACGAAAATATAAATGCTGATGACCTAATATCTTCGAAAAAGCAGCAAAAAGATGTTATAATTAATGGGCTTGATATTAGGGATAAAAACATATTAGATAGAATAATCAATAGAATTTCAGATGATGATGTGTTTGACATTAAGCACACTCTTACTAATGCTATAGTTACGGGAAGTATACAAGAAGTAAATGACTTGTTGGCTACTATTAATTACTATAAAACGGTTTTTTCAAAAATATCAAACAATATATTAAAAAACTCAATTCCTATTGAATTTATTGAAAAATATAATGAATATAAGATTATGTTGAGCAATGAATTGAATTTTTCAGATGAAGATCTTCTTTTTATTGAAAAGTTTATAGCAGATAATATTGGTAAAGAAATAAAATTGTGCCGTAAAGATAAGAAAATAGCAATAACGCTTAATTCTGAAGATTTTTTAGGAGTTGAACGTCAGAACTTAAAATTAAGTTCTGGAGAACAAAACTTTATTTCTTTGACCTTTGAATTGTTGAAAGCTAGAAATATGCAACAAGAAATAGTAGTAATAGATGATCCAATTTCAAGTTTTGATTCTATTTTTAAAAATAAGTTAGTTTTTTCAATAATAAAATTTCTTGAAAATAAAAACGTAATAATTTTGACACATAATATTGATTTAGTAAGACTTATTGAATATCAAAAAAAGGGTAATTATGGACTCTATATATTTAATAATTATGAAGGACAAGAGAATGGATTTATTAATATTTCAAATAATGAAAAAAATATTATGATATCTATTCCTGAATTACTTAATTTTATTCGAGGAGATCAAATTGATAATGATATTAAAGATGAAAGAATGTTTCTGTACTCATTAATCCCATTTATGCGTGGTTATGCAAATTTTATTGGCGATTGTGGTAGTAAAAACTTATTAAATAATCTTATGCATGGATATAAAACAGAAATAGTTGATTTAACAGCAATATATAATTCATTTTTTTCAAAAAAAAATAATAATAACTATAGTATTAGTGTTAGTGATTTGCTTTCAACTGATATTAATACTATTCCAGTAATAATTGATAATGAAAAGTACCCACTTTTAAATAGAGTCTTATCAAATAATTTTGTTTATTTGTTTTTAAGGCTTAAAACTGAAAAAACTTTAGTTGATAAATATGTTATAAATACCAATCATAAGGATCAGTTGGCAAGTATAATTTATGAAGCCTTTAAAACTGACACACCAGATAATATTAAGATGAAAGTCTTCTTTTTTTCGAAGAAGACATTGCTTAATGAGTTCAATCATTTTGATGGTAATATGAACATATTCCAACCTGCAATTGATATTTCTGAAAAAATATTAAATAAAGAAAAAAGTGAAATAATTGATATGTTGAATTCTTTATTATAAAGTATATGTTCACTTGTGTATACATTCGTTTTTCTATGTTATTATCTTTTTGAGGTGACCAATTATGACCAATATATTATTACATTTCAATATAAGAGTTGTCTATAATCAGTTTAAAGATAATGAGACTGATACTAATTATGATATTAAAGAGTTTATTGATTCTAATATGACATTAAAAGAATCTATTGATTATATTTTTAACTTATATAATATTAAATTATCTAAAGAACAAAAGAAACATAAGTATACTAATTTACCTGAATATATATTTGGATGTTTTAGTTCATCATCTTTTGATTATAATGAAGATGAAGTTATGAACACTAAGATAGGTGTGCTTGAAGAATATTTTAAAATATCTGAAAGAATACTTTCTATACATTATGTAGATGGTATTGGTGGTACTCTTGGAGAAAGTGAAGGAATAATATATTTTTTTCATACAAGAGAAAAAGATCTTCATAATACTCCACATATTCATTGCTGGTATTCTGGTGAAGAGTTTAGAGTGAATCTTAAAACTTTAAAGATAATAGATGATTCTTTTAAATCAAGAAAAAAGACTAAACTAGCTATGGAAGTAGTTACTAGAAATAAAGATGAATTTATTAGAATATGGAACTTAGCAGTAGTGAAAGGTCTTCCCTTTGAGTTTAAGGGAGAAATATAAGAAAGTTATATTTTAGTAAAATTTAATATATTTAACTTTGAATATTTAGAAGTACTAAGAAGAATTAATATTTTTCTTAGTACTTTTTTATTGAATTTAATAAATTGCTAGTTTGTAATACTTTTGATATTGAATTATTATTAGTTCCTAAGAAGGAGAAGTAAGATGAATAACATAGAAATTAATAATAGTTTATTTGAAGATATTAAACATGTTGATGAAGAAGGTAACGAATATTGGAATGCACGAGAACTAAAAAATGTGCTTGGATATGTTCAGTGGAGAAGGTTCAACGACGTAATTAATAAATCTAAAGATGCATGTAAAAATAGTAATTACAATGTGGTAAACCATTTTGCCGACATTGGCAAAATGGTTAAGACTGGAAATTCAATAAGAAGAATTTTGGATTATAAATTAACTCGATATGCTTGCTATTTAATTGCACAAAATGGAGATAGTAGAAAACAAGTAATTGCTCTTGCTCAAACATATTTTGCAATACAAACTAGAAAACAAGAACTTATTGAAAAAGAATATGAGTTGTTAACAGAAGATGAAAAAAGACTATATCAGAGAAATTTAACAAAGAAAGGGAATTATTCTTTAAATCAAGTTGCTAAAAATGTTGGTGTTAAAAACTTTGATAAATTTCATAATGCTGGATATAAAGGTTTGTATAATGGTGAAACGGCAAATGATATTGCTAAGCGTAAAGGATTAAGATATAGAGAAGATATTTTAGATAATATGGGAAGTGTAGAATTAGCTGCTAATTTATTTAGAATAACACAAACGGAAGAAACTCTTAAGAATAAAAAAATAAAAGGTGAGAACAATGCTAGTAAAACTCATAATAAAGTTGGTAAAATAGTTAGAAAAGCTATTAAAGATGCTGGTGGAACAATGCCAGAAGACCTGACTACGCCTGATAAGAGTTTGAAAGAATTAGGGAAAAAATAATATACGTTAGAATAGTATATGTTTTTATGTTCATAATAATCATGGTGATTATTATGGAACCTTATTTAAATAATCTTGCTTCTTCTCAAACATTCTTGACTATTATCTCTGGTACTTTTGTATATATCTTAAGTCAGTTCTTTATGGAGTTTATAATTGTACCTAGGAAAGATTATAAAAGAGTAAAAGAAAAGATTATATATCATGTTAAGATGTATTCACTGTATTATTTAAATCCTTATGATTTAAATAATACAAATAATAATACTAGAGATAAAGCTGAATACGATAATGCTAGTCGTGAGATTAGACAAGTAGGGGCAGAACTATCTAGTTATATTGGTCTAATGAGTAAGATTAGATTTATTAGAAGAAAAAGATTATTAAAAGTACAAGATGCTTTAATAGAATTATCTAGAGGGTTTATTTATAGGAAGAATAATCCTATTAAAGATAATAAAAGAGTTGTTAAGATTATTGAAGATAATTTATACAAATAAAGATGTCATGTTGACATCTTTTATTCATGTTTGTATTATAGTAAGTTATCTTGGAGTGATTGTTATATGAAAGAATATATTATTGATTATAGTAAAAGAAATATAGAATTAGAAGAAGAGAAGAGTAAAAGTATTATTAAGGGTTGCAGTACTTTAGTACTTCTTAATGCTTTATTACTTATTCCTTTAGTAATTGCATTTTTAGAATTATTAAAGATTGATGATATTAGACTTTTTACTATCATATTTGGATTTACTATTATTGGTTTATTAATAGCAAGTATTATACTAGCTCTTCTTGGTTTAATACTTAATAAATCTTGTTTTACTAGATCTGGTAAATCATTACTTAACTCATTATCTAAGAAAGACACAAGTAAGAAAGAATACTTTTTAGATCAAACAATTAGTGATTTAGATTCAATTTATTTAAGAAAACATATAAATAATAGTGTTAATAAAACATTCTTATTTATATCATTTTCTCTTAATTGTGCTGCTTACTTAGTTCTAATTGGGGCGGTTATTACTATTATGATTTTTATATAGAGGTAAGAACCTCTTTTTTTAATGATAAAAAAATGATACAATTAATATATAGTTAAACTTTTTAATGGAGGATGACATGAGTATAGATACAACAAGATTTAAAAAGAAAATAGATGACATGGACAAAGTTCATGAATTACAACTAGAATTACTATCTTTTTTTGATGATGTTTGTAAAAAAAATAATTTAAGATATTTTCTTGCTGGAGGTACGCTTCTTGGTGCGGCAAGACATAAAGGTTTTATCCCTTGGGATGATGATATTGACTTAGCAATGCCAAGAGATGATTATGAGAAGTTTTTAAAACTTGCTCCAACTCTTCCAGAAGAGTATAGAGTATTAATTCCTGCTAAAACTCCTAAGTTTCATTTAGTATTTGCTAAATTAGTTAACAAATATTATTACAATGATAGAAAAGACTTAAAAGGAAAGTATGGAATTAGAATGGATATATTCCCACTTGATGGTGTTGGTAATGATGAAAAGACTGCTATGAAGCAAGCTAAAAAGATCTTATTTATTAAAGGAATATATTCGTTGTCATTTAGAGATAATATCTTTTCTAAGCTTTTATATATGACAAGAATTCATAAGTTAGTATATAGAAGACTTGCTAAAGCATTTAATAAATACAATTTCTACGAAAGTAAGTATGGTGGAAGTATTGTTGGTGGCTTGAAAAGATATGATGAAATCTTTGAATATAAAGTATATAGTGAACCACTTCTAATGGATTTCGAAGGTAAAAAGTTTTCGGGTATGAAATACTATGATGAGTATTTAACTAAATTATATGGTGATTATATGAAATTACCACCAAAAGAAAAACAAGTACCAGTGCATGATCTGGACATTTATGATATGAGGGAGAGTGAATAATATGAACATAGGTGTAATATTTGCCGGTGGAGTAGGAAGAAGAATGAGGACGGTTGAGAAACCAAAACAATTTATTGAAATAAATAGTAAACCAATTATTATTCATACACTAGAACATTTTGAAAACAATGAAGAAATAGATGCAGTTGTAGTTGCATGTGTTAAATCATGGATACCTTATCTAAGAAAATTAATTAAGAAATATGGTATTAAGAAAGTTAAGAAAATTGTTCCAGGAGGAGATACTGGACAACTTTCTATATACAATGGAATATGTGCTGCTAAAGAAATAAGTACTGGAGAAGATGATATAGTTTTAATCCACGATGGAGTAAGACCACTTATAAATTCAGAATTATTAAGTAAGAATATAGCAGCAGTAAAAGAACATGGTACATCAATTACTGCAGGTATAGTTAAAGAAACTATCGTCGTTATTGATGATAAAGATAATTCAGTTTGCCAAGTTCCAAATAGAGCTAACTCTAGAGTTGCAAAAGCACCTCAATGTTTTTACTTAAAAGATATTTTAAGTGCACATGAAAAGGCTATGAAGATGAAAAAATATGACTTTATTGATTCATGTACTTTAATGCAATATTTTGGTTATAAAATGTATATGACTGATGGGCCTTATGAAAATATTAAGGTAACAACTCCAGATGACTTCTATACTATGAGAGCAATTTTACAAGTAAGAGAAGATAAGCAATTATATGGATTAGAAGGAGAAGCAAAATAATGTGGAATAACGAAATATACTTAAATGACATTGATATGGTTTTAAATACTAAAAGCATTGATTACAAGAAGTTAAAAAACAAAACAGTTTTAGTAACAGGTGCTACTGGTATTATTGGATCATTAATTGTAAACACATTATTGATGGCTAATAAAAAGAAAAAATTAAATTGCAAAGTTATTGCAATGGTAAGAAATATTGAAAAAGCTAACAAGATGTATGAAGAGCAATTAAAAGAAGATTTAAACTTAAACTTTTTAGTTGGGGATATTAAAGAAAAAATTGACTGCAAAGATGCGGTTGATTATATCGTACACGCTGCATCAGAAACATCTAGTAAAATGTTTGTTAATGCTCCGCTTGAAATCATTGATACAATTTTAATGGGAACAAGAAATGTACTTGATTTAGCAAAAGAAAAGAAAGCTAGTAAAACAATATTCCTTTCTACTATGGAAGTATATGGAAGACCTGAAACAGATGAGAAAATTGATGAGAAACATTCTACAAACTTAATGACATGTGAAGTAAGAGATTGTTATCCAATTAGTAAAAGAACAGCAGAGAACTTATGTTTTTGTTACTCTAAAGTAAATGATATAAAAATAGATGTTTTAAGATTAACTCAAACATTTGGGCCTGGTGTTAGATATGATGATGGAAGGGTATTCGCTGAATTTGCAAGATGTGCAATTGAAGGAAGAGATATAATACTTCATACTAAAGGAGAAACAAAAAGAAGTTATCTTTATTTAGCAGATGCAGTATCAGCAATACTTACTGTACTAACTAATGAAAAATCTAATGAAGTATATAATGTTGCAAATGAAGATACATACTGTTCAATTTATGAAATGGCTAATTTGGTTGCAAAAGGACATAACATCAAAGTTAAGATTGAATTAGATGATATTGAAAAGTACGGATTTTCTAAAACATTACATCTAAATCTTGATACATCAAAACTACAACAACTAGGATGGAAGGCAACAAAGAGCTTAGAGGAAATGTTTGATAACTTGATTAAGACAATGAAGGAGTAGATAATATGAAAAAAATACTAATTTTTGATACAGCTATTGCTACAAGTAATATAGGTGATGAAATTATAATGGATGGTTGTAGGGAAGGATTAAAGGAAATTTTAGATAATGCTTTATGTTTTAGATTAGGAACGCATATAGAAAACTTTTCTCCTATAAAAATGGTGAGAAACTGGAAAATAAAGGCAATATGCGATGATGCTGATTATAAATTTGTTTTTGGAACAAATTGTCTTGTCAATAGGTTGGGTATCCGAAGTCAATGGCAATTAAATAATTTTAATAAAAAAATGTATAAAGATGTAATACTAGTTGGAGTTGGTAGAATATGTGATTTTGAAATGCCAAATAAGCATACATTAAAAATATACAAATCAATTTTTTCAAAAAAATATAAACATAGTGTCAGAGATGAGCAAACTAAAGAGTTACTTGAAAGAATGGGATTTAAGGCAATTAATACTGGTTGTCCTACACTTTGGTCATTTACAAAAGAAAAGTGTAAAAAAATTCCTCAAAAAAAAGCCAGCAAGTGTATATTATCAGTTTCAGGATATGCAAAACAATTTAATAGAGAAAAAGATCAAATAATGATAGATACTATAAGAAAAAATTATGATAAATGTTATGCTTGGATTCAAACTTATAAGGATGAAAACTATTTAAAATCACTTGCTAATACAGATGATATTGAGTGTATTTATTCACTAAATAAGTTTAAGGAATTATTAAATGAAGGAGATATAGATTACGTAGGTACAAGACTGCATGGTGGTGTTTTTGCATTACAACATAATTGTAGAACAATTATTATTTCGATTGATGAAAGAGCAAGAGGTTTCCATGAATCAAATAATATTCCTATTTTAGAAAGAGATGAAATAGATAAATTAGATGATTTAATCAATAGTAATATAAAAACAAATATAAAAGTCGATTATGCAGCAATTAATGAATTCGTGTCTCAATTTAAAGTATAATTATTAATGATATAAGAAATTTTTATTAAGAATAGAGTGAGGTGATAAAACATGACCGAATCGAGAACCAAAAATAGTATTAGAAATATGGGCACTGGGATAGTAGTTCAAGTAATTAATATTATAATGGAATTCGTTGTAAGAACAGTATTCATTCAAATGTTAAATGCTGAATACTTAGGTGTTAACGGATTATTTGCAAATATTCTTACAATGCTATCTTTTGCTGAACTTGGTATAGGTACTGCTATAATCTTCAATATGTATAAACCAGTTGCAGAAAATGATCAAAAAAAGATTAAAGCACTGATGAACCTTTATAAAAAAGCCTATAACATTATTGGTATAGTTATATTTGTTCTTGGTTTATGTGTCATCCCTTTTATGGGATTAATAATTAAAGATGCACCTAATATTAGTGAAAACTTAATATTTATTTATATACTATTCTTAATAAATACTTCATCTTCATATTTCTTTATATATAAAAGATCCATAATAGCGGCTCATCAAAAACAGAGTGTTCTAAATAATATAGATAGTATTTTTTATATTATAAGAAGTATAGTAGAGATTATATTCTTAGTAATTACTAAGAACTTTGCAGTATTCTTAATAATTAAGATAGTTGCTACAATATCAGAAAACATAATAGTATCTCACAAGGCAGATAAGATGTATCCATATTTGAAAAACAATAACGAGAAGTTAGATAAAAAAGAAACTAAAGGTATTTTCGCTAATGTAAGATCTTTAATTGTATATAAATTTGGGTCAGTCATAATGGATGGTACTGATAATATATTAATTTCAAGCATGATAAATGTTGAGACAGTAGGTTTTTGTTCAAATTATACTTTACTTATAGGCTCTGTTAAGAATGTAATAAATTCAGCATTAAAAGGAGTTACTGCTAGTATTGGTAACTTGAATGCTGTTGAAAGTAAAGAGATAAAAGAAAGAGTCTTTTATCAATTAACATTCATTAACTACATAATATATTCATTTTGTACTATAGCATTTATAGTATTATTAACACCATTTATAAAGATATGGTTAGGAGGTAAGTATACACTAAGTCTTTTAGTTGTTATTTCACTTGCTGTTAGTTTCTTTATAACAGGATTAAGAAATCCCGGATATACTTATAGAGTTACAATGGGACTATTTAGAAAAGGAAAGATAACACCTTATATAGGTGCAATATCAAATATTATTTTCTCTATAGTATTATGTCATTTTATTGGCTTAGCAGGAATATTTATTGCTACAAGTATATCTCAGTTATTATCTTATAGCTGGATAGATCCATATTTAATTCATAAATATGAATTCAAAACTTCAGTATTTAAATACTTCAAAAAGTTTGTTATATATTTTGCAAGTTTTTCAGCAATAGCATTATTAACATATGTTATTTGTGATTTAATAGCAATAAAAGGAATTTTAGGATTCGTAATTAAATGCTTTGTAGTACTTTTAATACCAAACATTTTAAACTTATTGTTATTTATGAGAACTGATGAATTTAAACAAACAAAAAGAATGCTTAAAAATATACATTAAAAAGGAAAAAGCAATTTAAACTTTTTCCTTTTATTTTATTTTATTTTATGCTATAATATGAACGAATTTGGAAGTGGTAGTATGAAAAAGATAAATATTATTAACTATACAATATTATCTATGACAATATTTTCTTTTATCATGCTTTTATTTTATGTTAATAGACTTAATATAATACCATTAAGATATTGTTATATATTTACTTTTCTAGATTTCTTTTTGATATTATTTTCATTAATATTTAATAAGTTTGATAGCAAGATTATTAATTATATAGGTATGTTTATTGCAGTAGTTGTTTTATTAATGAATTCTTTTGGAATTTATTATGTAAAACACTTGGATAAATTTTTAGATAATGGATTTACTGGAGATATAGTTAGATCATCTACTTATTATTTAGTAACAAGTAAAAATAATAGTGTTGATAAAATAGATGATGTTGCATTTAATTCTAATGTTTATTATTTTAATTTAGGTGATAATAAAGAAGAAGCTTTTGCTAAAGTAGGTAATTACAATTATATGGAATTAAATGAAATGGATGACTTCTTTATTGGTAGTATCAATAGTGATAATTATCTATTGGTAGAAAAGAATAATTATAATTTAGTATTTAATGAAGTAGAAGGTTATAGTCAAGACAATTTTAAAGTTATATATGAATTTGATATAAAGACTTCTAGTAAGAGAAATGAAGAAGTAAAAGATGTTTACAATGTATTGATTTTTGGTAAAGATTTCCTTAATCAAAATGATTTAACACTGCTTGTTACAGTTAATACAAGATCAAGAAAAGTATTATTAACAAGTTTTCAAAGAGATTATTATATTCCAACATATGGAACGCAATATAGTGATACATTAGCATTAATGACTCTTCTTGGTGATGATACAGTTAGAAAGTCTGTTGGACAGTATCTTAATATTGATATAGATTATACTATTACCGTATACACAGATAATATTGTAGAAATTGTTGATATGATTGGTGGAATTGAGTTTTGTTCTGATCAAGCATTCGTTACAAAGCATGCTAAAGTATTAGGTACATATGATGATTCCAAAGGTGATAAAGTTTATATTAGGAAAGGTTGTCAACATTTAAATGGCATTGAAACTCTTACTGTAGCAAGAGAACGTAAGGCTTTCTATAGAGCAGATAGCAAAAGACAAGAAAATTGTAGAAAAATACTTATCAGTATTTTAAGAAAGATAGCCAGTAGCAGTACACTTCTTAACTATACTTCTGTTCTTGATTCATTTAATGGGTTATATCAAACAGATTTAAATAGAACTGTTATAACAAGCCTTATTAGAGACATACTTAGCGATGGTGAGTATGAGATCGTAGAACAGTTTGCAGAAGGGTACAACACATTAGGAAGAAAGCATCAAAATAAATGGGGTGGTTATGTAACATACCCTAATGAAGAGTCTACGAAAAAGGTTAGAGCTAAGATAAAATCAGTTATGGCAGAGAAATAAATTTAATAAAAATCATAATTTTAGTAGCAATTTTAATTTAATATGTATTATAATTATCTTATAGTAGGGTAGGGAAAAATTGGTATGATTAAATTAATTATTGGAGCGGTTATGATTTTAGCAATGTTATTTATTTATTCTTCGTTAGTAGCTGCTAAAAGAGCGGATGAAACAGAATATATAGAAGAGGAAAAATTAAATTGGAAGTAATTCCAATTTTTTCTTTACTTTTCAAGGGTTTAGTGCTATAATATAGGGCAATTTCAGGGGTTATATAAATTGAAATAATTAAGGGGGATTTATTTATGGAAGAAATTAATTTAAAAGAGTTTTGGGATTATTATAAAAGATATCTTGCTTTTGTAATAATCATGATTGTTTTAGCTGTTGGAGCAATGGTATCTTATGACTTATTCTTAAAGAAACCAATGTATTCAACTTCTACAACAATATTACTTGTTCAAGCAGATGATAATAGTGGAAGTTCAATTGAACAAAATGATATTGCACTTAACCAAAAACTAGTTTCTACTTATAGTCAAATAATTAAAAGTAGATTAGTAGTTAGTCAAGTAATTGATAACTTAGATTTAAATTATTCATATAATGAGTTATCTGGAAGAATATCTGTTAAGGCAGTTGATGATACAGAAATATTAAAAATTACTGTAACTGATGCTGAAGGTGAACAAGCAATGAGAATTGCTAATGAATTAAGCAGTGTATTCTCAAAAGAAGTTAGAGAAATATATAACATTGATAACGTATCTGTTATTGATGTTGCTATATTACCAACTGATCCATCTAACATTCATTTAGTAAAAGATATCATTATAGCTTTTGCTGTTGGATTAGTATTAAGTAGTGGTATAGTATTCGTAATATTCTACTTCGATGATACATTAAGAGATGTTGATACATTAGAAAAAGAACTTGAATTACCAGTTCTTGCTAAAGTATTTAAAACAAAAGAAGAATGTGAATTAATCGTTGATGAAAAACCTAATTCACCAACTGCTGAAGGAATAAGAAACTTAAGAACAAACTTACAATTCTCATCAGTTGATGAAGATTTAAAATCAGTACTAATTACAAGTAGTGTACCTAGTGATGGTAAAAGTTATGTAAGTTCAAACTTAGCAATAAGTTTTGCACAAGCTGGTAAAAAAGTATTATTAATTGACTGTGACCTAAGAAAAGGAAGACAACATAATTTATTTAATATAAGTGGACATAAAGGTTTATCTAACTTATTAATTGGAGACATTAGTACTTACAATGATTATATTGTTAAAACAGATATTAAAAACTTATTCTTAATGTCTAGAGGAACAGTACCTCCAAATCCTAGTGAATTATTAAACTCTAAAAAGAATGAAAAATTAATGGATATCTTAAAGAATCGTTTTGATATTATTATTCTTGATGGTGCACCAATTAGTGGATTATCAGATTCATTAATCTTATCTAAATTAGTTGATGAAACAATTATTGTTAGTTCAATTAACCATACACCAAAATCAGAACTTGTTAATGCTAAAAAAGCACTTGAAAACGTTGGAGCTAAATTAGCAGGTAGTGTTGCGAACCAAGTTGTTTCAAAACGTGGACAATATGGTGGTTACTATTACTACTATGGTGATCGTAAAGAAATCACTTCAAAAGAAGTTAGAGAAGCAGAAGAACATTTTGATGAAGTAGATGAACAAGTTAATATCGTTAGAAAAATATCTACACCAAAGAAAACAAAAGAGAAGAAAGAAGAGTCTAAATAATGGTTGATATTCATAATCATTTATTATATGGAATAGATGATGGTTCTAAATCAATTGGAGAAAGTATAGATGTACTTAAAGATTTAGAACAAGTTGGATACACAGATATTATTCTTACTCCTCATTATATTACTGATAGTAGATATGATAGTTCTAGAGATAATAATTTAGAAAGATTAGAAATATTAAAAAAAGAAGTTAAAGAAAATAATATAAATATAAATTTATATCTAGGTAATGAAATATTTATTGATGATAATATTTATGAATTATTAAAAGAAGACTTAATAAGTTCTTTAAATGATACTGATTATTTATTAATAGAACTTCCATTAAGTGGAGAGTTCTCTGGATATTTAGAAGTATTTAAATATTTGATTCAAAAAGGATATAATGTTATTCTTGCTCATCCTGAAAGATATATATCTTTCCAAGATGATTTTAATAAGATATATGAACTTGAAAATATTGGAGTATATTTTCAAAGTAATATAGATAGTCTTGTTGGTAAATATGGACCTAAAGCAGAAGAGATGATAATTAGATTACTTAAAGAAAATAAATTATCTTTCTTAGCTACAGATATTCATAGTAAAAAACATGACTATAATGTATGGAAGTTAGCAAAGAATAAAGCGCTTAGATATGTTACTGAAGAAGTATATAATGTATTAGTAAATGGAAATCCTAGCCAGTTAGTTGGTTAGGATTTTTTATGCTATAATAATATTGGTGATAATATGGAGAAGTTCTATTTTGAAGTTCCAACTTTAGAAAGAGAAAGAGATGCTAAAGAATATGTTGAAGAACACTTTAAATATAAATCCGAAATTGTTGGAGCAGGTGGGCTTAATAGAAAATATCAAGAATATACTTCGTGGCTTGAGTTTTTAGAAGATTGTAAAAATAGAAAGAAAAGTAATTATGCTGTTCCAAATAGAACTTATTTCCTAGTAAGAGAAGGTGATAATAAGATCATTGGAATGTCTAATATAAGACTTGAATTAAATCAAAGTCTTGAGTATCTTGGAGGTCATATTGGATATGGTATAAGACCAACTGAGAGAAGAAAGGGATACAATAAAATTAATTTATATTTAGGACTTAAAGTATGTCAAAAGTATGGCATTAAAGAAGCGTTTTTGTTTAGTGAATCTGCTAATATTGCATCATGGAAAACAATGGAGAATCTTGGTGGAAAATTTATAAAAGAATTCTTTGATGATAAGATTGTGAAAGTAAATGTTAAAGTATATTCATTTGATGTAGATAAATGTTTAGAAGATTATAAAGATCTATATGAAGAGTATTTAGATGATGATTATATAAGAGGTGAATAATGAAAAAATTAATTTTTATATTTTTATTTTTAGTGTTTTTAGTTGGATGTTCTAACAAAAGTATCGTAGGTACATGGTATTATGCAGTAGAAGATGAAGTTATATCAATTACTTTTAATTCTGATAATACTTGTGTAATTAGTGATTCTGATGGTAATTACGAGTGTACATATGATGATAAGACAATTACAACAAAAACATCTGATTATGAATCAATAGTTAATTATGAAGTGTATGACGATTACATTGAAATTAAAGCAGAAATAATTGATGTGAGATTTTATAAAAGCGAAGAAGAAGCAAAAAAGTATGATGAAGAAAATCGAGTAACAGTTCCTGATGTTACTAACATGTCCCTTGAAGAAGCAGAAAGAGTATTAATAAAATCTAGGCTAACTGTTGGGTTACCTATTCCTAAGGCAAGCGATGAAATAGAAAAAGGCCATGTTATTTATACATCGCCAGAAAAAGGAAAAAAAGTTAGTAGACTTACTGAGGTAATGATATATTACTCTAGTGGATCTGATTAATATAAGTGTTAAGTATAAGAAAATAGTATTAAAAAATATTAATTAATATGTTATTATGGTAGTGAAGATAGTACTGATATAAAGAATTAAGAAAGAGGTATTTATGGTTTATTTGGATTATGCTGCTAATACTCCTGTTGATAAAGAAGTATTAGAAAAATTTAATGATGTATTAATAAATAGTTATGGAAATCCTAACTCAACACATCAAATGGGTAAGGAAGCTAAAGAGTTAGTTGATAATGCTACAGCTAAAATAGCACTTCTTTTAGGTTGCGAGCCTGAAGAAATAATTTATACTAGTGGGGCAACTGAATCAAATAATTTAGCTATTCGTGGTATATGTGAAAGGTATAAAGATAGAGGAAGACATATTTTACTTAGTACACTTGAACATTCTTCTTTAATGGCTTCAGCTAATTTATTACAAGAAGAAGGTTTTGAAGTAGAAGTAATTCCAGTACTTGAAAATGGTTTAGTAAATGTAGAAGAGTTAAAGAACATGATAAGACCTGAAACAATATTTGTTAGTGTTGTATCAGTTGATAGTGAGTTAGGTCTTGTTCAACCAATTGAAGAAATAGCAGCACTTTTAAAAAGATATCCTAATACAGTATTCCATACAGATGCATCACAAGCAATCGGCAAAGTTAAAATAGACTATAGTAACGTAGATTTAATAACAGTATCTCCACATAAATTTTATGGAATAAATGATATTGGTATATTAGTAAAAAGAAAAGAATTAGGATTAAAACCACTTATATTAGGTGGTAGAAGTACAACAGTATTTAGAAGCGGTACTCCTAATACAGCATCAATAGTAGCATCAAGTGTTGCACTTGAAAAAGCAATAGGTAACTTAGATGATAGATATGAATATGTCAAAAAATTAAATGAAGATGTAGTTGCATTCTTAGAAAATCATAGACAAGTTCATATTAATAATAATGATAAATCAGTTCCTTATACAATTAACTTTAGTGTAAAAGGAGTAAGTTCTCATAGGGTAGTAGATCTTCTTAATAGTAAAGGAGTTTACGTATCCAGTAAAACTTCATGTTGCCCTTTAGAAGCTCCATCTAAGTTAGTATATGCTGCAACTAAAGACAATAGTTTGGCTGCTAGTTCAATAAGACTTAGCTTGTCTTACTTAACTACAGAAGATGAAATATTAGAATTTAAAAGAATATTTGATGAAACATTAGATGATATAATGGGAGTTTAAAATGACAAGCGAATTACTATTAACAATAATATTCTCGCTATTCTTTATAATTGGGGGATTAATAGTTATACGTGATGCAGGAGGAAGAGGAGCAGGTATCTTCTTTCTTTGCTTTGGTGTAATAATATTAATTGGTGGAGCAATTTATAGTAAGATAGGTAATTATAACTTTTATAAGATATTTAAAGAATATGATGTAGAATACATTGGGGATGGACTTTATAGAAAAGGATCATTTGAATTCTATTTTGAAAGCGTTGGGGATTCACAGGTATATACTATAAAAGATTCTGATGATTATAACTTTAATCTACATTATGACATTATTAACTATTTAAGAAAGATGGACAAAGATACTTTAGAAAGCATATATAGTTACTTAAAGAGTAGTTCCAAAGAAAATGATGGACCAATTACTTTAACAATTATTGAAAGAAATAAGAAAACTGAATTAACTTATGATATAATAAACCATGAATTTCGTCATAAAGTAGTTAAAATTTTTGAAGGAGATAGCGAAGATCCTAATCCGGATTATAATCATTTATATAAAGATTATGAATTACATTTAAAAGAATATAATGAAGGTGATGAATCATTTGCTAAGAAATTACTTAAAGAACTATTTGATATTGATCCTTCTGAGTTTAAAAAGAGCACTATTTATAATGGAATAACAAAATACAAGTGGTGATAGTATGGAAAGATATAAAGAAATAGAACAAAGTATAATAAAAAAATATCGTAAAGATATTTGGAGTAAATTTGTTCGTGCTGTTCAAGATTATGAATTAATTAAAGAAAACGATAATATAATGGTATGTATTTCAGGAGGAAAGGATTCTTTCCTTCTTGCTAAATGCATTCAAGAAATACAAAGACACGGTAAGCTTCATTTTACCGCCCATTATGTTGTTATGAATCCTGGATACACAGATAAGAATAAAGAATATGTTATTAAAAATGCAGAAACTTTGAATATACCTATAGAAGTATTCGATAGTGATATCTTTAATGTAGTATTAAATATGGATACTAAAAGTCCATGCTATATGTGTGCTAGAATGAGAAGAGGATACTTATATAGCAAAGCACAAGAGTTAGGCTGCAATAAAATAGCACTTGGTCATCATTTTGATGACGTTATTGAGACAACACTTTTATCTATGTTGTATGGTTCTGAAATTAAGACAATGATGCCTAAGTTACATAGCGATAACTTTGAAGGACTTGAATTAATTAGACCTTTATACTTAGTTAAAGAAGAATCAATTATATCTTGGGCAAAACATAATGACTTAGTTTTCTTAAACTGTGCTTGTAAGATTACTGAGGGTGAGACTAGCATAGTTAAAGATAGTAAAAGACTTGAAATAAAGAAACTAATAAGTGATTTAAGGAAAATAAATAAAAATGTTGATTACAACATTTTCAAAGCTTTAGACAATGTTAACTTAAATTGCATATTGGGTACTAAGAAAGATGGAGAGTACCATAGCTTTTTAGAAAAATATGATAAAAATGTTTGATTTATTCAAATTTGTAAGTTATTATATTAAGTAGACATTTTTATTGGGGGAATAAATATGAAAATTATGGGTAAAACAACAAGTAAGAAGCCATATGTTGGAGCAATAAGTAGCAGTGCCTTTTATGTAGGTGAATCTAAGACTTATGGATTAGAAAAAGTTGATTTAATAGTTGCTTATGCATTAGAAAATGGTATTGATTTAGTAACTGCTTCTCGTGAGTTTGGAATGACTGATGAGAAAATAGATTTACTAAAACTTGTTTACGCAAGAGAACTATATAAAGATGGTTTAATTAAACAAGGTAATGTTTATCTAAATAGTGTTGAAGAGTCTCCTAAAAAGACTGAATTAGTAAATGAAGTACTAAGCGAAGTTAGAAGAAGAAGACAATTCTATCAACATAGACCTGTTGAAAAACCAGAAGTAAAAGTTCTTGTAAGACCAGGAAAAAGACGTATAGTTGAAAAATAATAAAAAATAGTATATAATGAATATAGATTATCAAGAACGAGGGAGAGAATTAGCTCTATGATCTCGTACCAACCTGCATAAGCAAGGTGGTAAAGCTAATAACGATAATAATATATTGTTTATAGTAACTCCTTGATAATCTAGAAGGAGTTTTTTTATGAGAAAATTATTTACTAGTGAAGCAGTAACAGAAGGACATCCAGATAAGGTTTGTGACAAAATTGCAGATAAGATACTTGATGAAGCATTGAAGGTTGATAAAGATAGTCATATGGCTGTTGAAGCAACAATCAAAGATGATTTAGTATTAATCTATGGAGAATGTAATACTAAAGCAAAACTTAACTATGAGAAGATAGCTAAGTGGGTACTTAAAGATATTGGTTATAAAGAAAAATATAATGTCGTAGTTAAAGTATCTAATCAATCAAAAGAAATAGCAGATAAAGTTAATCAAGAAGAAGTTAAAGCAGGAGATCAAGGAATCATGTTTGGATATGCTTGCCGTGATACTGAAGAATTAATGCCACTTCCTATTATGCTTGCAAATAAGATTTGTAAAAAATTAGCAGATTACAGAAAAAGTGGAAAAGATTATTTACTACCTGATGGTAAAAGCCAAGTAACAGTAGAATATGTTGATAATAAACCAAAAAGGGTAGTAAGCGTTGTTGTTGCAACACAACATAAAAAGAATGTTAATCTTGATGATTTAAGAGTAGATATTATTAAAAATGTTATTTTAAAAGTTATACCTAAGAAGTATATTGATAAGAATACTGAATTCTTAGTTAATGCTAGTGGTTCTTTTGTAGTAGGTGGTTCATTTGGTGATTCTGGTACTACAGGAAGAAAAATAGTTGTTGACTCTTATGGTGGAGCAAGCCCTGTTGGGGGTGGATGCTTTAGTAGTAAAGATCCATCTAAAGTAGATAGAAGTGCAGCATATTATTCTAGATATGTAGCAAAGAATGTAGTAGCACATAAATACGCTGATATATGCCAAATAGAAGTAGCATACGTAATTGGTTATAGTAAGCCAATATCAGTGTATATCGAGACATTTGGTACTAATAAAAAGCCAATGGAGGACATATATAAATATGTTAATGAAAACTTTGATTTTAGAGTGCAGAATATCATCGATGAACTTGATTTAAGAAAGCCAATATATTATGATTTAGCTTCCTATGGACACTTTGGTAGAAATACTACATGGGAGAAAATATCTAAGTAACTTTGATATTTAAAAAAAGACAACTAGACATTTAGTTGTTTTTTTTATGTGAGTTTATTTGCGTTTTTATCTTCATTAATATACAATTATAATGAGAGGATATTAAATATGAATAATAACTATGAAGTAGAAAGTTTATATTTAGATACTGATGTTTTAGAGGTCTATAAAGAAGGCCTTTTTAAGGGTGTACAAGATCTTGATAATAATAGTGATGAAACCACTTCAAGTTTTGGTAAACTAGGTCAAAATAATATTTATAAAAACGGATTAAATAGAATACAAAAAGGATTATCTGAAACAAGAGAAACTTTATATAATTGTTTAAAAGTAAATGAAGAATATGTTGAAAGATTTATAAATTTAGAAAACAAAGGAAAAGCTATTGTACAAAATATAGATATTCCTTCTGAGTTTGCAGTGTCTAGTTCAACTAGAAATACTACTTATGGTGATACATCTATATCTAAAAAAGATGGTACTAGCATTAATAAAGGTGTACTTGGATTAAGTAGTGTTAGTGAAGATGAATACGATAAAGAAAAAGAAGAATTAAAAGATATTCTTAAGGAAGAAAAAGAAGAATTAAAAGAAACTGAAAAATCTACTATCTTAAAAGAAGAACTTAAAGATGATTTAAAAGATATTGAAAATAGTGTAGATAATACTAGAAAAACTAAAGTTGAAAAAGTACAAGTAGATGATATTAATAATGCTACTAACAAAGATACTTTAGAAGAAAAGAAGAAAGTTAATATTGAAGAAGGCATTATAGCAAATCTTAAAAAAGATAAAGAAGATAATGCTGTAGTAGAAAATATTGAAATAGAAAATGAACAACCAGTTTTAAGAAAAATAGAAGATACTGAATTACCAACTAATCCTCAAGATGATGATAACGAAGTAGAAAATACTGAAGAAATAAAGGAGGATGAAGATAATGATAATTAAAGTAAGATTTAAAGATTTAGAAGAAGCAAAAAACTCCTTTAAAAGCAATTCAGATTTATTAAATGATGAAATAAATAAGATGATGGAACAATTACAAGTATTACAAGAAGTATGGAATGGTGGAGAAGCATCAAGTAACTTTAATATTAAAGTTTCTAATTATTTAAATTACTTAAAGAAAATACCTAACATTTACAATAAAATGAGTAATGTTATGGAAACTATGAATAAGAATTATCAAATTCTTGATTCTGATTATGCAGAATCTTTGAAAAAAGCGGTGATTGAACATGAGTAGTACAGTTATTAGTGATTATCAAAAATTTGAAAATGTTTATGAAAACTTTGAAAATTCTTTAAGTAAAATAAATGATATATTTGAAAAACAAAATGCTATTATTGAATCAATAAATGAAACAGAAGTATGGACTAGTGAGACACAAAAAGAGTTGTGTGCTAAGTATGATACTCTAAAAGGTAATTATGATACTATTGACACTAGTATTAATTCATTTATTAGTTTTATGAAGAAGACATTAAATGATTATAAAGAATTAAATAATTCTAATATTTCTATTGCTGATTCAAAATCAAATGAGTTGGATGTTAGTTAGGTGATATTATGAGTGATCAAGAATCAATAATTGGAGAAAATGGGGTAGATGATACTCCAAAAACATCATATCCATTTCAAGAGGTAATTCAAGGTAAGATAGAAGTATTAGAATCAAATGTTAATAGCAATACAGCACAATATAATGTAGCGTTAGATGGGCTAAGTGAAGTAAATGCTAAATTAAATAGCGATAATATAGGGGCAGAAGAGAGAAATGCCTTAATGCAGCAAAAGACTGAATACACTAATACGATAAATAAGTATGAGGAAAGTAGAGATGTCTTAGCGGAAATGGAAAGAAAACTTTCTAGTGGAAAAGAGTTTACTAGAGAAGATGCAGCTAGAATAGAAAATGCTTCATCTACTTCTGTAGTAAAAGGTGCTCAAGAAGCTGCACCAACTAATCCATTTCAAGAGACAATGCAAGGTAAAGTAGAAGTACTAAAAGCTAATGTTGAAAGTTCCGCAGCGCAATACCATGAAGCAGTAGGTAGAATGGGAGAAGTGGACGCCAAATTAAATAGTGGTGATATAACTCCAAAAGAAAAAGATGCCTTAATGCAGCAAAAAATAGAATACACTAATACGATAAATAATTATGAAGCAAGTAGAGATGTCTTAGCGGAAATGGAAGGAAAACTTTCTAGCGGGAAAGAGTTTACTAGAGCAGATGCAGATAAGATCGAAGATGCTACAATGGCTCCAGCAATAAGGAGTACTAAAGAAACTTCAAATGCTGAATCTCAAACTAGATTTAATAAAGATGACTTTATTGTAGTGCATGATGAAGATGGAACAATTGTAATAGATAAACAAAAAACAGATCCATTTCAACAAGCAATGCAAGGTAAAGTAGAAGTACTAAAAGCTAATGTTGAAAGTTCAATGTCACAATATGAAGAAGCTAAGCAAGGAATTGAAAATATAGATGCACAATTAGGTAATAGTGCTTTATCTCAAGATGAAAAAGATGCCTTAATGCAGCAAAAGATAGAGTACACTAATGCTATTAAAAATTATGAGTCAAGTAGAGATGTTTTAGCAGAAATGGAAGGAAAACTTTCTAGCGGGAAAGAGTTTACTAGAGCAGATGCAGATAAGATCGAAGATGCTACAATGGCTCCAGCAATAAGGAATACTAAAGAAACTTCAAATGCTGAATCTCAAACTAGATTTAATAAAGATGATTTTATTGTAGTGCATGATGAAGATGGAACAATTGTAATAGATAAACAAAAAACAGATCCATTTCAACAAGCAATGCAAGGAAGATTAGATGTATTGAAAGCTAACGTTGAAAGTTCAATGGCACAATATGAAGAAGCTAAGCAAGGAATTGAAAATATAGATGCACAATTAGGTAATAGTGCTTTATCTCAAGATGAAAAAGATGAATTATTATTACAAAAGATAAAATATGAAAATGCTGTTAAAAACTATGAGAATAATGCATCTATTTTATCAGAGATGGAGAACAAATTATTAAATGGAACAAAGTTTACAGACTCTGATTTAAATAAAATTGAGGGTGCTACATCTACATCGGGTATATCTAGTTTAAAAGACTATACTGTTACTGATAATTCTGTATCCAACGATGTTACTTTAGGTAAGATAGAAGTATTGAAAGCAAACATTGAAGCTGGTACAGATGCTTACTATAGAGCAAAAAGTGAAATTGATGATATTAATTCTCGTCTTGGTAATCCAAAATTGACAGAAGAGGAAAGAGAAAATTTATTATTACAAAAAATACGTTATCAAAATACTATTGATAATTATGATCATAATATGCATATGCTAGAGTCTCTTGAGGAAAGAATAGCAAAAGAAGGCTTAGAAGAGTCTTCTGAAGAAATTAATTTAATGATAAATGACTTTAGCCCTGTATCAACGTCAATCTTTAATGATTCTAACTTTGATCTTAATTCTTATTTAGATGACTATTATGAATTGTTATTAGATTCAGGTTATGATAAGAAGAGTTATGAATTATTAAGCAGTATGAATTCTGCTATAAGCTTATTTGATAGTATATTTGATGGTAAAATGGGTTCTATGTTAGGTAGTGCATTTAATGCAAATAAACTTGTATATGAATATGTATTAGAAAGTGAAAAAGATATTTATACTTATGTAATGAACTCTTTGACTCCTGCAATGAGTGAAGTTCAAAAACTTGCAATTATTTTGGAAGGTAGAGCAGAATTACAAAAAAGGTTAGAAAAAGCAGAAACTGATCTTGCTAATCATTTAGTTTCTAAACCAGCACGTGTTTATGAAACATATACGGGAAATGATGGAAAAGAACACAAAAGAAAAACAGGAGCATTCAAAACTTGGGAAAATGATAGAACAAACATTGAAGAAGAAATAGATGAAATTAATAGACAATTAGAAGATATTAATGAAGAGGCAAGAATAATTCTTCTTAAAATAGAAGAAAGTGACAGCCAGGTTATAGATTTTGGCACTTATGCATTTTAATAAAAAAAATAGTGGATAAACCACTATTTTTTATTTGAATAATTCTTTTATCTTTTCCCAAAGGCTTTGTTCTTCTTTATTAATTAAATTAACAACTGTTACAGTACGTTCTGGTGCAGATATTCCATCAACTATCATAATGATTTTTGATGTACCATCTGTTCCATTAGAAATGTCATCAAATGTTTTATAATTTGCACTTAGTTTTGCTAATGCTTTAACTTTTTGTTCAAGAGTTTTAACATCTCCATTAACAACACTGCTTATCTTATTAATTCCTTGACTATTAAATTGTTGAATTCCAGAATCTAGAGTAGAGATACCATTTTTTAAATCTCCAGTTCCAGTGCTTAATGAACTCATTCCTAAATTTAATTCATTTAATCCACTAGTTAATTGTGATATACCTGCAAGTAATTGATTTAAGGAATCTGTAGTAGTTGTTTTTGCTTTTTCTTTTGCACTTGTTGCAACTTGTACTGCCACATTTTCGCTAACACTTTCTGCTGTAGATTCTGCAGTTGCCTTAGCTGTTTGTTCTGCTGTTGATATAGCAGTTGCTCTTGCAGTTTCTTCCATCAAAGTCATTGCTTGAAGAGCTGATTTGTACTGTGCAATTTGTGTTGCATAAGTAGAACATGTTGTTTGATTTTCTTCAGTTATTGTTTCACAGCTTTGTACTAATTGTGCAGTAATTCCATTTGCTTCAAGTTGTGAAATAGCCCCTTGAAATTGTTGATAAGTAGAACTTTGTTTTATTTGTGCTACAGCGTTAGCACCAATACCTGCTTTATATTGATCTGTGAATTTAGCATCAACACCTGCTACTGCTGATTGTTTTGCTTGATTCTTAATATAAGATAAAGTTGTATTATCTATTGCAGCACTATTATCATTTTGTAATGCTTCAATAGCAGCACTTAATTTATTTTTTATTTCGTTACTTCCTTGATATGCTGAATTAACTCCATCTTTGATTTTTTGAACTCCTTGACTAAGCTTATTAGCTCCTTCAAGTAATGCATTACTTCCATTTTTAATTTTATTACTTGAATCAACTAAAGTATTAATAGAAGAATATATTCCTTCGAATTTATCAAATACTTGTAAGTCACTGCTGTCAATTAATTTTGGAGTAGCAAGAGCATAGATAGAGTTCAATTCAAATGAATCAGTATCAAATTCTATTGTAGCTGTATCCATTCCTTTTAAATTATTTATACCTAAGCTTTCATATAATCCTGGAGTAGTTAATAATACGATTACACTGCTAGTTCCATTATTAATTACTTTTCCATTTGTTACATTTATATTTTTGTTTGTTGTATTTGGAATTATTGTAGTAGTTGCTACAACAAATGGAGTATATAAAGTTTCATATTTACCATTTATATATACTGAATGACTATCGTTGTTAGTATATTTTAAAACCATCTTAACAGTTCCTTTTTTACCTAACATATCTTTAATAGTAGTCTTTTCTCCATTTAAATAATATGTAATAGAAAGTTTTATTTGTAAGTCTTCTTTAGTAGTTCCTTGATAATAAATATCTTTTCCATTACTTTCCCAAGTTAAGTTTCCATCATCAATAGTATACTTTTCATTACCATTTACATTTTCAATGTTTTGAAGTCTAGTTTTATCTTTAGCTTTTTTACCAGTACCTTGTAAATGTTCTGAAATAATTACTTGATCTACTTGACCATTTGCTTCAAGTTTTGCATATATTGTTTCATCTTTAGTTAATGCCATAACTGGAATAGTCTGAAGTGTTAATCCAATGATTACTCCAATACACATTATTTTGTTAATAAAGTTTTTCATTATATCCTTCCTTTCTTAAATCCTAAAGTTGTTTTAGTAATTATCTTGTCAAATATAATTAATATACTTGGTAGTACGAATATTACTACGGCCATACTTATGATTGCACCACGTGCCATTAAAGTACATAGACAACCAATCATATCAATTGTTGATACTACACCAACTCCAAATGTTGCTGCAAAGAAACACATTCCTGAAACAATAATTGAAGTTGTTGATGAATCAAGTGCAGATTTTACTGCTGCCATTTTATCCTTTTTATTCTTTCTTTCTTCTAAGTATTTTGTTGTTAGAAGTATTGCATAATCTATTGTCGCTCCTAATTGTATTGTTCCAATTACTATGGATGCTACAAATGGAATAGGTGAGTTAGTAACATAAGGTATTCCTATGTTAATAAATATTGCAAATTCTATTGCAGATACTAGAAGTATTGGTAATGAAATAGATTTTAATATCAACAACATGATTACAAATATTACTGCTATAGATGTATAGTTAACATTTTTTAAATCTATGTCTGTTACTGTAACAAGATCTTTTGTTAATGGACCTTCACCTGCGACAATAGCAGTTTCATCATATTTATCTACAATATCATTTACTATATCCAACTGTTCATTTAATTCATCTGTTGCTATATCATATATTGAACTTATTATTACCATTGTGTATTTATCAGTTTGATAAATATTTCTTAAGTTTTCTGGAATAGCTATTTCAGGTATTCCAAGTTCAGAAAGAGTAGATGCTGATATTACAGCATTTATTCCTTTAACTTCTTTTAACTCTTTAACCATCTCATTAATCTTATAGTTTGGTACTGTTTTGTCTACTAAAATCATTGATTGTGACATCATGTTGTAGTTTTCTTGTAATGCTTTAGTAGCCTGTGTATAACCATAATTTTCTGGTATTGAAGTATCAAGTTTGTAATATACAGGTGTCTTCTTTTGTGCAATGAATGATGGTACTAAAAGAATTATGAATATTACAAATATTGTTATGTAATGTTTTGTTGCAAAACTTTTAATATGTTTAAATTCTGGTAGTAAGTTTTTATGCTTTGTTTTTTCGATTTGCTTATCAAATACAAGAAGTAGAGCAGGGAATAATATTATTACACATATTAGTCCAAGAAGTACTCCTTTAGCCATAACTATACCGATATCAGCACCAAGTGTTAGTTGCATTGTACAAAGTGCTAAGAAACCAGCAATAGTTGTTAATGAACTTCCAAGGACTGAAGTAATTGTTTCTTTTATAGCTTTGCTCATTGCTTTGTCATTATTCTTTTCTTTTTCCTTTGCTGCTTCGTATTTGTGATATAAGAAGATAGAAAAGTCAGTTGTTACTCCAAGTTGAAGAACTGCTGCAATAGCTTTAGTTATATAGCAAATTTCTCCCAAAAATATATTAGTACCCATATTATAGATAATTGCTATTCCTATATTTAATATAAGAAGTATTGGTACTAAATAAGAATCAAGTGATATTTCTAGAATGAAGATACAGCAGATAACTGCTACAACAATGTATAAAAGCATTTGACTATTGAATAATTCTTTCGTATCAAGTACCATGGCACTCATACCACCAATCTTGACACGTTCATCAGCTATCTTTCTCATTTCATCAACTGCATTAAGCGTTACATCATCACTTGTTGAGTTTTCAAATGTTATAAGTACCAGCTTTGTATTGCCTTTAGCAACCTTATCTTTTATTTCTTTTGGTAATACTTCAACAGGTATTGATGTACCTGTTAAATCATTAATACTTATTACATTAGTAACCCCTTTAATTTTTCTAAAATCATTTTCTAGTTTAATTAGATCTTGATTAGCCATATTTTCCACAATAGTAATGGAGAAGGCTCCCATATGAAAATCATCAGTAAGGATATGTTCTCCTTTTAAAGTTTCAATATCGCTAGGAAGATATACCAATATGTCATAATTAACTCTAGTAGCAAAGTAACCAATGGCAGAAGGTATTAATAATATGAAAGATATTATTACTATTAACCATTTATTTTTGCAAATAAAATTTCCTAGTTTTTCCATAAAAAAACTCCTTTCTTTATTGGATCAATAAATATAATAGTTCTTAACTGACCAAAAGTCAATAAAAATGTTGACTTTTAGTCATTTTCTTGCTATAAAGTATGTGAAGGAAGTGAAAAAATGACCAAAACTGAGAAAAAGACTAAAAAAATAATAAATAAAGAAGAGAAGGAAAGAAAACTTTTAGAAGCAGCATTTTCATTATTTATTCAAAAGGGTGTTTATAATACTACCGTACAAGAAATAGTTGATAAAGCAGGAGTAGCTAAGGGTACATTTTATTTATACTTTAAAGATAAATATGCACTTCAAGATTATTTAATTACTGACATATCAAGACAATTATTTAGCAGTGCTATTAAATATGTTGATAAAAAAAATATAGTTAATTTCTATGATAGAATTATCTATATTATCGATTTCATAATTGATAAGTTTGTAGAAAATCAAGAACTGCTTGAATTTATATCTAAGAATCTATCATGGGGAGTATTCGGAGATAGAGTATCTAGCCTAGTAGATGATTCATCATCAGAAATGCTAGATCTATTTAGAAAAGGTATTAAAGATAATAATATAAATATAGAAAATCCTGAACTTACTTTATTTATGATTATTGAACTTACCTCATCAACAGTTTTTAGTTCAATAACAATAAATAAACCACTTCCAATAAATGAGTTTAAACCTTATTTATATAAGAAAATTAGAAATATATTAAGTGATTAGAAAGAGTATTCTTTCTTTTTTTTTCTTTTGGCTTTATAATTATAAGAGGTGATAGTATGAATGAGACGCTTAGAGGAATGATTAAAGGTTTAATCATTGCCGGTGTAATAATGGGAGCTTTATATATCATTTCGTATAGAGTATGGCTTAATAAAAGTCTTGATGATTTAGTTGTCGAATACAAAGATGAAGGAATTAATCCAGACGATCATAATCAAAAAGAAACAGTTGATTATAAAAAGTACTATGAAAAAGTAAATTATCAATTTGTTCAAAAAAACTTTGGAAGTGAATTTTATAAAATATATTATGAAAATGCACCTTTTACAAATGAATATTATTTATTCTTAGCAGTTATTAATATAATAGATAAAGAAGCACAAAATAGTTGTGCATTTGCAAAAGAAATAAATAGATTAGAAGTAGAAGCAAAAGTAAAAGAGTTATTTGGGCCAGTTGCTTTTATAAACACATCATTTGAAACTCAAGATAAAGGCTTAAGTATTATTTATAATGAGAATAGTGGAACTTATGCGATTAAGATAACAAAATGTAGAGATTATGATTATAGAAATGGTGGAATATATACTGCTAGTGTAGGTTATAGTATAGAAATCAATATATTGTATATTGATGAAATAGCGTTATACTTAGATTATTCTTATGGTCCTAGTGGTAATTTGATATTTAATTATCATGCTAATTTAAGTAAGGATAGTGCAGTAATTGCTAATGATGTTGATAGAATAAATAGAGATAGTGTTACTAAATATAAACTAGTATTTGAAAAAGAAAATGATGATTATATATTTAAAGGTGTTAGAAAATAAAGAAAACACTTGAAAAATATAATTAATTGTAATATAATTTCAGTTATATTGAATGCAAATGACGAAGACGTAATTAAAGAAAAACTTTAAGAGAGCAAGTGTTTGGTGAGAACTTGTAAGTAATCTTTAATTAAGATCACTTCTGATGCTTTTTATGGATAAGATAAAAACGGTAACGCGTTATAGTTTTAAGAAGTAATTAAGGTGGTACCACGTGGAGTAATTCGCGTCCTTTTGGGGCCACCTTTTTTAATTATATAAATATAGGAGGGTTTTATGGCAAAAATTAATTTTTACTATGGTAATGCTATTATGGGGTATAGATTATATACACCTGGATTATTAACAGCAAGATTTGGCGGAAGACTTGGAAAAGGTAAAACTGCCGATACTGCTTTTAAAGGTGAAAACTATAACCGTAATAAAAAGTTGTTAAAAACAACTTACAGAAGAAGAAGAAAAGTAGAAATAGCAAACGATGGTTACGTTGTTAATACTAAGTAGGTGATAATATGTTTAAAGAATTAAAAAAAGGGAAAAATAGCGAAGTAGAAAAAGAAATAAGTGCATCTTGGCAAAAGATGAATATTCTTGAGATGACAATCAATAATAGAAAGGATTCTAAAAATTTTGTCTTTTATGATGGACCAGCTACTGCAAATGGTATGCCTGGTATTCATCATATGCTTGCAAAATTATTAAAGGACGTATTTTGTAAGTATAAAACAATGCAAGGTAATAGAGTTCTTCGTAAAGTTGGATGGGATACTCATGGACTTCCAGTAGAAGTACAAGTAGAAAAAGAATTGGGATTCGAAGGAAAGACTGATATTGAAAAATATGGTATAAAAGAATTCAATGAAAAGTGTAGAGAAAGTGTTTGGAAAAATGAAAAAGCATTTAGAGAATTCACTGACTTAATGGGACAATTCATTGATCTTGAAAATCCTTATATAACTTATCAAAATTCTTATATTGAAACTGAATGGTGGATATTAAAGAAATTCTTCGATGCTGGATTAATCTATGATGGATTAAAGATACTTCCATATTGTCCAAGATGTGGAACAGGTCTTGCATCTCATGAAGTTGCTCAAGGTTATGAAATGGTATCAGTTAATACAGTAACAGTTCCATTTAAATTAAAAGATGAAGATAACACTTATTTACTTGTATGGACAACAACACCATGGACACTTTTATCAAATGTTGCAGCATGTGTTAATCCAAAAGAAAAATATGTTAAATGTTTATCTAAAGGATATAACTTTATAGTTGCAAAAGCACTTGCTAATAAAGTTCTTGGTGATGATTATGAAGTTGTTGAAGAATATGTTGGTAAAGATTTAGAGTATAGAGAATATGAACAATTACTTCCAATACTTAAAGTTAATAAAAAGGCTTTCTATGTTACATGTGATGAATATGTAACTATGGAAGATGGTACTGGTATTGTTCATATCGCTCCAGCTTTTGGTCAAGACGACTATGAAGTTGGCCTTAAATATGATTTACCAGTATTAAATCCAGTTGATGAAAATGGATGTTTTACTGATGGACCATGGAAGGGAAGACTAGTTGTTGAAAAAGAACTAGAGCTTGATATAATCAAATATCTTGCTGGTGAAGACAAATTGTTCAAGAAACAAAAACTTGAACATAATTATCCACATTGTTGGAGATGTCATACACCACTTGTATATTATTCAAAACCTTCTATCTACATTAAGGTTACAGACTTAAAAGATAAAATAGTTAAAGAAAACAGTAAGGTTAATTGGTTCCCTGATTACGTTGGAGAAAAACGTTTTGGAAACTGGCTTGAAAACTTAAATGACTGGGCTATCTCAAGAAATAGATATTGGGGAACACCAATACCTCTATGGAGATGTGAATGTGGTCATGATGAGATGATAGGTTCACGTGCTGAACTTGTTGAAAAAGCAATAGAGAAGATTGATGAAAATATCGAACTTCATAGACCTTATGTTGATGATGTACACATCAAATGTCCTAAATGTGGTAAGAAGATGACACGTGTAAAAGAAGTTATGGACTGTTGGTTTGACTCAGGTGCTATGCCTTTTGCACAATATCATTATCCATTTGAAAATAAAGAGTTGTTTGAATCACAATTCCCAGCAGATTTCATATGCGAAGGAATTGACCAAACTCGTGGATGGTTCTATTCATTAATAGTAATATCTACATTTGTAATGGGAAAAGCTCCTTATAAGAATGTACTTGTTAATGATTTAGTACTTGATAAATTTGGACAAAAGATGCATAAATCTAAAGGTAATGCTGTATCACCATTTGGATTAATTGAAAACTATGGTGCAGATCCAGTTAGATGGTATATGTTATCAGCATCTCCAGTTTGGACACCTTTAAAATTTGATGAAGATGGTGTTAAAGAAGTTCAATCAAAGTTCTTCAATACTTTGAAAAACACGTACACATTCTTCCAAATGTATGCTAATACAGATAAAGTTGATCCAAGAGAGTTTAAAGTAGAATATAAAGATCTAGAAGACATAGATAAATGGTTACTTTCTAAATATAACAAGTTAGTACTTGAAGTAACTAATTCAATGGATATTTATGATCCTAATAAAGCTGTTAAAGCAGTTAGTAACTTTGTTAATGAAGATTTATCTAACTGGTATATAAGAAGAAACAGAAGAAGATTCTGGGGAAGTGAACTTGATAACAGTAAAAAAGCAGTATATCAAACTACATATGATGTATTATGTGGAGTATGTAAATTAATCGCTCCAATGGTACCATTTGTTAGTGAAGAAATATATACTAACTTAACTGGAGAAAAATCAGTTCATTTAGCAGATTATCCTAAGTATGATAAGAAAATGATTGATGAAAAAATTGAAACTAAGATGGACTTAGTTCGTGATTTAATATCATTAGGAAGAAATGCAAGAGAAGAAGCAAAGATAAAAGTTAGACAACCAATTAGTGAAGTAGTACTTGATTCTAAAGTTAAGAAAATAATCAAAGAACTTGAATCATTAATTTATGAAGAATTAAATGTTAAAGAAATAAAATATGCTGATGATTTATCAGAATACATGACATTCACAATTAAACCTAACTTCAAAGTTTGTGGACCAGTATTTGGTAAGAACATTAAAGAACTTACTGATAAACTAAATGCAATGGACCAAGAAACAATTATCAAATTATCAGATGGTGAATCTGTTAAAGTAACTCTTGATCAAGAATATGAATTAACTAGTGAAATGGTTGATATAAGAATCAATTCTAAAGAAGGATTCAATGCAGCTAGTTCAATGGGTAACTTCATAATCCTTGATACAACATTAACTGAAGATTTAATTAATGAAGGTATTGCAAGAGAATTAATTAGTAAGGTTCAACAATTAAGAAAGACTAAAGATTTTGATATAGTAGATAGAATAAAACTTTATTACGAAAAGAATGATGAGTTTGCAAAAGCTATCAGTAAATATATTGAAATGATTAAAAATGAGACATTATCTGTTGAAATCACTGAAAAGTCTAATAATGGAGAAGTTATGGACTTAAATGGTTTATCAGTTAAAGTTGATGTTGAAAGAATTAAAAAATAAAAAAGGCTAAAAAGCCTTTTTTTTTTTTTTAATTATGTTATACTTTTAATAGAATAAGAGGAGTGTGTGATTATGGCTGTTACACCTGAATTAGAAAGACAAAAAGAGGATTTATATCAAGAAACACTTGCTAATGTAAAAGGTACTTTAAATGGAAAAATAATCAAAAATCCAATGTTTGAAGAATTATTCCATAAAGAATTTAATTACTTTTTATATAAAACAGCTGCTGTTAATTTTGATGTTATAATAGCCGATGATAAGAATTCTGTTTCTATTTCCAGCTATAGTCCAGTTGTTGATTGTAAACCTGAGTTTATTGGTAAAAATAAATCTTTTTTGAGAACAATCTTTAAATTAGATGAAGATGATAATCTAATTTGTGATTTTAATCAAGGAACTCTATGCAATAGAGAAGATATTGAAAAAGATGGAACAAAAGTAGAACTTCATTACGAATCTAAACTAGAAACAAATTACTCGTATAGAGTTTTTGATAAAGATGGAATTCAAATATCAGACAATAGTTTCTCTGATGTATATCCATTTAATGATGAATATAGTGAAGTAGACTTAAGAGAAAGAATCATGTCTTCTTTCCATAAACCTGAATTTGTTATTAAAGGTTTTCCTAAAATACCAATTCATGTAATTAGGGCTACTGTTAGAAATACATATAGGAAATATGATACTTTAGGTATTATCCATTCTAATATGGGAATTGCCACAAGAGATGGTTATAAAGAACTATTATGCGGACTTTATACATGCCATCCTGATAGACCAGAAATGCTTAGAGGATTTAATAGATTTGCTGAAGCTAAAGGTAACTCAAATAATGAGTTGCGATTCAAAGTAGTTGACGATTATGCTACTGATATTAATGAAGCATATGAAAAGGCTACGAATGAATTTAAAGAAGCCTTTGATATAATGGATAGTAGTTCAATTAATAAGAAAACATATAATGCAATAAAGGCTAAATTAGGATAAAAATGAAACAATTTGTTTCATTTTTTTTGTTTGACAACCTTTCATAACTATTTTTGTTTTATAGCCTTGACCTTATGTTTTTTAAGTCCTATAATGAAATTACAATATTAATAATTGAGAGAGGTTTGTATATGTGTAAAATTATTAAAAAATCAGAAAAAGGTTTTACCTTAATTGAGTTGCTAGCGGTAATTATTATTCTTGGGATTTTAATGATTATAGCTATTCCAAGCGTAACAAGTTATATTAACAGCTCAAGAAAAAGTGGTTATGTTTCCACTATAAAAGAACTTGTGGGGGGTGCAAGAAACATAGTTAATGACGGAAAAATTAAACCATATGATACAAGCGTAACATATTATATGCCTGGAAAATGTATTCCAACAGAAAATGCTAATAAATCGCCATATGGTGAGTTTGAAGCGTCATATATTATATTCAACTACACAGGTAGTGGATACGTTTATTATTGGAAAGGTGTAGACTCAAATGGTATGGGAATACGTGAAGCTAAATTGGTAGATCAAATTGATACTGAAGATATTGCTTCAGATTTACCATTATCAGATGTTGACTACTTTGTTCCTATTGATGGAAGAACAAAAGTAGGTGTAATGAACGATAGTTGTAGTGAATTTACACCAGAAGATTATACTTATAGATTCACACCACAATATACATATGCTGCTACTTGTACAACAGGTGAAGCATTTACTTGTGATCCATCGACATATGGACAATCATATGTTTCTAATTGTGAAGCTAATACATATCATTTTTCAATGACATCATCATCAAGAACACAAATGGGAAGCGGTGGTACTTGTTCTGGAAGCGGAACATCATTTACATGTAATTCTAGTACATTAGGTCAATCTTATACAACAGCGAGTGTTCAACCACAAACTAGTATAAGTTATGATACAGTACCATCTTGTTCAAACTCTGGTAGCACAGCTTGTAATCAATCAACAGGATCACACACAGCATATGTATGTCAAACGCCAGTGTATACTTACTATTGGGGTAATTCAACAACATCTTCAGCATCATCATGCACGCCACATACATCATCATGTAATGAGTCACTTTATAATTCATCAAATCCATACTATATAACATGTACACCAAATTATACTTACTCATTTGGAGCATCATCTAACTCAACAGTAAGCTCATGTACGCCAAATTCAGTATCATCATGTAATGAAAGTGTCTATAATTCAGGAAATATAACTAATGTAACATGTGTTACACAGTATAGTTATCATTTAAGTAATACACCAACAACAACAAATGTAACATCATGCTCTGATACATATACTTCTGGAGTGTCAGAATGTAATAATACTAATGGACCTGCGAACTTGGGTAAATCATACGTAAGATGTTCTTATAATTCAAGTACAGGAACTTATACCAAAAGGGTATATAAATGTGAAAGAACACTAACAGGATATAAAAGAACAACTAAGACATGTCTTAGAAATCAATCAGGATATCAAAAAACTCAAAGACAATGTATTAGACAGATAAATGGATATAAACGAATGGTTTATCGATGTGACGTTTATTGTGCAAAAAATACTCAAACTTGTAAGAAAGAATATAGGATAACGAAACAATATTGTACTAAATAATAAAAGATAATAAAAAAGCAAAAAAGATTAATAATTTCATTAATCTTTTTTATTTTTTGTGTTGCCTTGACTCATTAAAAATGGTATGATATTTGTAGAATAAAATAGTGTGATAATAGTGGAAGCTGGTGAAAAGTATGTTAGTTTCTTTGATAAAGAAGGAAAGAATATATTCTGTAACTTTGCCATTAAATGTTGATGGTACTTATTGGGTATCAGATAGAGACAAAAATGGTAATGAACGTAAGTTAGTTAGTATAGAAGAAAAAGATGGAAAATGGGTATTAAAAAGTAATAATGACAATAAAGTAATAGAAGAAGATAGAATCATTAACGAAGTTACTTTATCTAATTATAGTTTTCATTATATTCAAATTGAAAAAGAAGAGATAGCACTTTTATATTGCTGTCCTGTTTATGATGAAAATAATATCCAAATAGAAGTTAAGAATTCTTGTGAAATTTTAATTGGTAAGAGCCAATTATGTAGAATTATATTTAACTTACCAACTGTATCAGAAGAACATGCTAAACTTGTTTTTAATAACGGATCTTGGGCTATTACTGATTTAAATAGTAAGTTTGGAACTTACGTTAATAATGAAAGAGTAATAGGTAGTAAGAAACTTGAACATGGTGATGTTATATTCATAACTGGATTAAAGATAATTGTACTTGGAAACAATATAATTACTAACAATCCATTTGATAGAGCTAAATACAGTGGTGATGTATTTAGTTTGTATAACAAACCAAATATAGCAATTGAGCCAACTGATGAAGAGAAAAATAATGAATTAGAAGTATTTGAAGAAAATGATTACTTCTTCAGATCTCCAAGATTTAGAACTATTATCGAAAAAGAAGAAATGGTAATAGATCAACCTCCTGGAAAAGAAAAAGAAGATGAAACTCCAGCAATCTTAACAATTGGACCTCAAATTACAATGGGAATGAGTTCAATGTTAAGCTTGATGAATACATTACAGCAATATCAAAGTGAAGAAAATCCAGATATAGTTAAGTATCTACCTTCACTTATCATGGGAATAGGAATGCTTGCAAGTATGTTCTTATGGCCATGGTTAACTAAGATTTATCAAAAGAAAAGAAAACTTAAATACGAACGTGAACGTCAAGAGAAATATGGAGCTTACGTAGAAAGTAAACGTAATGAAATAGATTTGATCATGAAGAAACAAAGACAAATCTTAATAGAGAACTATATACCTCTTGAAGAATGTGAAAAGATAATCCTTACTAAAAATAGACAATTATGGGAAAGAAAAGTAGATCATTCAGATTTCCTAGATTTACGTCTTGGTATTGGTAATAGACCAGTTGAGTTAGATATTAAATATCCAGAAGAACATTTCTCAATGGATACAGATGACTTAAAAGAAATTACTAATACACTTGTTAATAAATCTAAGGACTTAATTGATGTTCCAATCAACTTATCACTTACTGAAAAATATATTTTAGGTGCTGTTGGTAAGAGTGACGAAACACGTGAGTTCTTAAAACAAATGATATTACAAATAATTACATTCCATAGTTATGAAGACGTTAAATTAGTATTCTTTGTAGATGAGAAAACTCAAGAAAATTGGGATTTTGCTAAAATACTTCCTCATGCATGGAGCAATGATAAACAAGTAAGATTCTTTGCTACTAACTATGAAGAAATGTGTGAATTATCAATTCTTCTTGAAAGACAGTTAGATGCAAGAGAAGAAGCAAAAGAAAAAGCAGATTACAAAATGTTCCCACCATATTACATTATCATTACAGATAACTTTAAGATTGCTAAGAATGTTCCAATTGTTATTAGAGCATTAAAACTTAAAAACAATATTGGTATGAATGTAATAGTTCTTAATGAGAACTTATCAACACTTCCAAATGAATGTACTACATTCTTAAGTATAAGCGGAAGAAATGGTGCAATTTTCGAAAGTGAATTAACTAGTGATAAACAAAAAGAATTTGTAATAGATAATTATACACAAGGAAGTTTTATAAACTGTTGTAAGAAAGTTGCAAATATACCTATTAAATTTACTCAAGATAATTACAATTTACCAAATGTAATTGATTTCCTTGAGATGTATGGAGTAGGTAAAGTAGAGCAATTAAATGCTAACTATAGATGGAAGATGAGTAATCCAACAACATCATTACAAGTTCCAGTTGGAATTGATGCTCATGGTATGTTATTTAAATTAGATATTCATGAAAAAGCACATGGACCACATGGACTTATCGCTGGTATGACAGGTTCTGGTAAATCAGAGTTCATAATAACTTATGTTTTATCACTTGCTGTTAACTACCATCCATATGATGTTTCATTTGTACTTATCGACTACAAAGGTGGAGGTTTAGCAGGTGCTTTCAAAAATGAAGACACAGGAGTTAAGTTACCGCACCTTGCTGGTACTATAACAAACTTAGATACACTTGAAATGAATCGTTCACTTGTATCAATACAATCAGAACTTAGAAGAAGACAGTCAATCTTTAATGATGCAAGACAAGCATTAAATGAAGGTACTATCGATATATATAAATATCAAAAGTTCTATAAAGATGGCCAAGTTACTGAACCAATATCACACTTACTTGTTATTTCAGACGAGTTTGCCGAGTTAAAAGCTCAACAACCAGACTTCATGGATAACCTAATAAGTGCTGCACGTATTGGACGTTCACTTGGAGTTCACTTGATCCTTGCAACACAAAAGCCTAGTGGAGTTGTTAATGACCAAATCTGGTCAAACTCAAGATTTAGGATTTGTTTAAAGGTTCAAGATAAATCTGACTCTAATGATATGATTAAAGTTCCTGATGCTGCTATGATTAAGCAGACAGGTAGATTCTTCTTACAAGTTGGTTATAATGAATTCTTCGCTCTTGGGCAATCTGCTTGGAGTGGAGCTCCTTACTTCCCAACTGAAAAAGTTAAGAAGAAAATTGATACTTCAATGAACTTTGTTAATAACATTGGATTTGTAGTAAAAGAATCTGATGAAATAAGAACTGATAAAGTGGCTGCTCAAGGTGAGCAATTAACTAATATAGTTAAATACTTATCTGATGTAGCTGCAAAAGAGAAGATTACTATTAAGCAGTTATGGCTTGATAAGATTCCTGCTCTTATCTATTTAGATAAATTAGCAACTAAATATACTTACCAACCAAGACAATTTGTAATTGATCCTATTGTTGGAGAATTCGATGATCCATTTAACCAAAGACAAGGATTATTAACTCTTCCAATATCTGAAGTAGGTAATACAATTCTTTATGGATCTGCTGGTAGTGGTAAAGAACAATTCTTAAATGCATTAATTTATAACACTATTACAAATCATAGTGTTGAAGAAGTTAACTTCTATATCTTAGAATTTGGTGCTGAGTCATTAAGAATATTTAATAAAGCACCACATATTGGAGACATCTTATTTATAAATGATACTGAAAAAATTAGTAACTTATTTAAGATGTTAAAAAATGAAATAGATAAAAGAAAGAAATTATTTGCTGATTATAGTGGAGATTATCAAACATATATTAAATCTAGTGGTAGTTCAGTACCTACAATTGTTGTAATAATAAACAACTATGAAGCCTTCAATGAAGTTTATAATTCATATGATGACGTTATGTTACAACTTACTCGTGAAGGTAGTAAGTATGGTCTATACTTCGTACTAACAACTAGTGCAAGTAACATGGTAAGATATAGACTTGCTCAAAACTTTGCACAAAAGTTGGCACTTAGATTAAATGATGAAAGTGATTATTCTGCAATTCTAGGTAACTGTCGTGGTACAAAACCATCAGATATTGTAGGACGTGGACTTATTAATTTAGGAGCTATATATGAGTTCCAAACAGCAATGATTTGTCCAGAAGAAGAATTAAATGAAACAATTAGGAAGAAATGTAAAGAGCTTGCTGATAATTCTAAGACTAAGGCTAAGGGAGTTCCAATCTTACCTGAAAAAGTTACATTTAATCATATTAGAGATGCCTTTGAAGGTATTAATAAACTTCCTGTCGGAGTTGAAAAACAAAGCTTGGATGTTTCTACAGTTAACTTGAAAAAGGGTTACATCACAATGCTTACAAGTTTGGATATTACAATTCTTAAGAATCCGCTTACTCAAATTGGTAAGTTGATAGATATGCTATCCGAGACAAGATTTGTTGTAATGGATACAGAAGAGTTAATTGATCCAAATGACTATAAACATATTGATTATGCTAATTCTAACTTAGATGAAGTATTCTCTAAGATTAATGAAGAAATTAATAAAGCTAATGAAGCATATGTATCTAATAACTTCGATAAGAATGCTATTGCAAGTATTCCAACAACAGTTATTATTATCGCTGGTCTTGATAAATTTATTTCTAAGTTATCAGATGATAATAAGAAACTTGTTGGTAAGATGT
This sequence comes from Bacilli bacterium, assembly GCA_017525035.1. Lineage (GTDB taxonomy): Bacteria > Bacillota_I > Bacilli_A > RF39 > UBA660 > RUG13868. Next base: position 69,479 of record JAFXTH010000014.1, read on the forward strand.
TTGAAGCAGGTAAAGAACTTGAAAAATATTGTTTCTTACTTGTTGATAGCGTTGATAAATTCAAGAAGTATGAATACGAAGATTGGTACAGATCATCAATTAACAATACAAGAGGTATTTGGGTTGGTGATGGAATTGCTAACCAATTCACAATTAAGCTTGCTAAGACTACTAAAGACTTATATGACGAAGTTGGTAACAAGTTTGGTTATATGGTTGAAAGAGGTGCTCCAGTATTAATTAAATTACTTGAAGATGCAAGTCCAGGAGATGATAGTAATGAATAATAAAGTATTTATTATTGTACAAGTTCCACTAATTGAGGAGCGATACGAAGTATATATTCCTATTGGTAAAAAAATTCACAAGGTAGCTATGATACTTGCTAAGGCAGTATCAGAGCTATCTGGTGGTCACTATCCAATAAAGGAAGATGCAACCTTATATAGTAAGGTTACAGGAAAGCCATATAATATAAATATGACTGTAAAAGAAACTGATATAAGAAATGGTACAGAAGTAATTTTGATTTAGCAATTATATCAAGCAAAAATGGGGTATACTAATAATATCCCCTATAATATAAGGACATTGAAAAAACAAATCTAAAAAGTCTTTGAAATCCTTATAGAAAAATATAAGTGTGTGTGTAAAAAAGTGTTATATATTACATAAATAAATTGACAAAATAATAAAAATATAATACGATTAATACATAGAATAGTGTGGCTAGAGTTCTACCTATTTATTATTCGAGGAGGTGAATATTAATGGCATTTGATTTAGCTATGGATTCTGATGGAACAAGAACTAATGGTAAAAAGGTTGTTACTAAAGCAGATGATTACTTAGCTGATGTAAAAGAACTATATGAGCTAATTAATTCAGTTGATGGTGTATGGAAAGGTGTTGATAACGCTAACTATACAAACAAGATCGCAGACTATGAGCAAAATATCAAGTCATTAGGACAAGTTGTAGGAAATTATGGTGTATTTATGCAGGAGACTGCTAATAACTATGATAAATTACAAAGTGAAATTGCTCAAGATGCATCTAGAATTTAGTTTTTTATAGAAGGAGGAGATACTATGAACGGACAACAAGATTTCCAAGGTATGCGTGAAGCAGCTTCTAAAATGAGAACTATCGTTGAAAGAATGCACAGCAATCTAGATGAAGCATCTTCAGATATTCACGCTACTACTGATACTTGGCAAAGTAATGCTGCTGATCACTTAAGAAGCAAATATGGTGAATTAAGTCCTAAATTTGAAGATTTCTATCAAGCAATTACTAACTATGCTGATTTCTTAGATAGAACTGCTGCAAATTACGAAGAATTCGAAACAAAGAATCAACAGCAATCTGAAGAAGTTATGACTTCTGATTACACTGGACAAGCAGGATAATGAAATTAAGAGCTTTGCTCTTTTTTTTTGCTTATTAATAGTGTTATAATTTATATATAGGATAAAGGTGATTATATGGATAAAGTTTTAGATAAACTTGTGGATGGTGGAGTTGATTTTGGATTAAAACTAATTGGTTTTATATTTATATTAGTAGTAGGATTTTATATAGTTAGATTACTGATTAGATTATTAAAGAAAGGAAGAGGTTTTGCTAGGTTAGAGAAGAGTGTACAAACATTTATAATAAGTTTTCTTAATATAACACTTAAGTGTGTTGTGCTTGTTACAGCTCTTGCTAATATAGGAATACCTATGACATCTTTAATAACAGTATTAGGTACAGCAAGCTTGGCTATAGGTCTTGCGATGCAGGGTGGACTTACTAATATGGTAGGAGGACTTACAATATTAATATTTAAGCCATTTAAAGTAGGAGATTGGATTGAAAGCAATGGATCAAGTGGAAGTGTAGAAGAAATAACAATTTTCCACACTGTACTAAAATCACTTGATTGTACTAAAATAGTACTTCCTAATGGAGAACTTGCTAATAGTAATATCAAGAATTTTACTTATAACTCTAAAAGAAGATTATGTCTTGACTTTTCTGTTAGCTATGATAGTGATATAGATAAAGTTAAGCAAGTTATTAAAGAAGTAATAGACAAGGAAGAATTAGTCTTAAAGGACGAAGAAGTGTTTATTAGACTTACAAATCATGCTGATAGTGCTCTTATATTTACTGTCCGTGTTTGGACGTTAAATGAGAACTTTTGGCCCCTTAAATTCAATTTGTTAGAGAATGTTAAGAAAGCATTTGATAAAAATAAAATACAGATACCTTATCCACAGGTTGATGTACATTTAGATAAGAAGGAGAAATAATATGAATAAAAAAGGATTTTCATTAATGGAGTTATTAGCGGTAATCATTATTATAGGTATACTTTCTACAATAGGTATTGCTGCAGTATCAAGCTATGTACAAGATTCAAGAAGATCAGCATTCGCAGATCTTGCAAAAATGTATGCTGAAAAAGTAAGTGAGGATAGAGCAAAGGATAAGTTACCATTAGATGTTAAAGATAAGGAAGCAATACTTCTTCCTATTGGTGATTATAAATTAGATACTGATGATGAACATGAAACTGCATATGGTACTCTTGATTTAAATCGTAGCTACGTTGTATTAACTAACAATGGTAATGTCTATAATTACTATGTATTTATGATAGATGACTCTAATCATGGTATGGTAAACGTTGAATATTCAGAAATAGATAAGGATAAAGTAACTATAGAAGAAGCAGAATTATCACGTATTCTTAATTACAGATCATTAAACGCAACATCAGTGTTAACTGTAGGGTCAAATGACTATAAAGTAAAACAAGTATATAGTCAATTTGTTGTCTTAAAACATGATTAAAATTGTCTAAATTTGTATAAAGATTTTTACAAAATTAAACGAACAAAAAAGAGCACTTTACACATCAAAAAAGTGCCCTTTTAAATTTTAAAAATACTGAAAAATAAAGGACTTTTTTTAAAAAGTTTAAAAATGCATTTTTCAGTTTTTTTAATTTTTTCAAAAAAATAAAAAAGTACAAAAATGGCAAAAACCTTGAAAAATAAGGGAAAAGTGTGAAAATGGCTTTTGAAAAAAATCTGAAAAAATCAAAAAAACCACTTTACACATTTTTTGAAATTTTAATTTTCTTATTTTATAAGGGTTTTGAAAAAAAGTTAAAAAAAGCCCCTTGATTTTTTGTGTACATGTAATAAGATTAAGATAACAAGAAGACAAAATTATGAAGAGGTAAAAATTATGGACAATGACGCATTATTTGAAAATTTAAAAGTAGTAAAAAGAAGTGGTAAAAAAGTAGATTTCGATGGTGCCAAAATCGCCCTTGCTATTAAAAAAGGTTTTGACAACATCGTAGTTCAAGATGAAGAGATTGATACTTCTAAGACTTATACTGAAAAAGATATGCAAAAAGTATATCAAGCAGTAATTAATAGAATTATAAAAGAGTATAAGAATGAAGATAAGATTAAAATTGAAGATATCCAAGATATGATTGAAGATGAAATGGAAAAGAAAGGATATCATGAAGTATCAGTATCATTTAAAGAATATCGTGAAAGACGTGCTCAATCAAGAGAGATGTTCTTTGATGACAAAAGAAAGCATAAATTCTTAAAAACACTTGAAGGTTTAGGACTTAAGAGTGCACATGAAGACGATACTAAAAGAGAAAATGCAAATGTTGATGGAGATACAGCAATGGGAACTATGCTTCAATATGGTTCAACTGTATCAAAAGAATTTGCAAAAGCTTATTTAATGAAGAAGAAATTCTCTGATGCACATGACGATGGAGATATTCATATACATGATTTGGATTTCATGCCAATGGGAACAACTACATGTATGCAAATAGATATTAATAAACTATTTAAGAATGGATTTTCAACAGGACATGGACATTTAAGAGCTCCTAAAGATATTATGAGTTATACAGCTTTAGCTGCAATAGCTATTCAATCTAACCAAAATGATCAACATGGTGGACAAAGTATCCCAGCATTTGATTATTATATGGCACCAGGAGTACTTCTAACATTCAAAAAACAATTAAAACAAACTTTAGCAGATTTATTAGATTATGCTGGATTTGATACATTTGTTAATATGAATATATTAGTTAGAGAAATAGATAAAGTAGATACTATTGAAGTAGATAAATCTTATTTTGATAGATTTACTAAAGATAATGAAACTTTAGAAAGACTATTTGAAATGGCTCTTGATAAAGCTCATAAGAAAACAAATAGAATTACATACCAAGCTATGGAAGCATTTGTACATAACTTAAATACAATGCATTCAAGAGCTGGAGCACAAGTACCATTCTCATCAATTAACTTTGGTACTGATACATCTGCTGAAGGAAGAATGGTTATTGAAAACTATTTACTTGCAGTAGAAGCAGGACTTGGACATTCAGAAACTCCAATATTTCCTATTTCAATATTTAAGGTAAAAGAAGGAGTTAACTACAATCCTGAAGATCCAAACTATGATTTATTTAAATTATCATGCCGTGTATCAGCTAAGAGATTATTCCCTAACTTCTCATTTATAGATGCACCATTTAATATTCAATATTATAAACCTGGTGATTTTACAACAGAAGTTGGATATATGGGATGTAGAACAAGAGTTTTAGCAAACCAAGCTGATCCTGATAAATGTGTAACACCTGGAAGAGGTAACTTATCATTTACTTCAATCAACTTACCAAGATTAGGAATTAAACATGGTATTGCATTAAAACAAAGAGACAAGGCTGATATGGATGGATTCTTTGAAGAATTAGATGAATTATTAGAGCTTGTTAAAGATCAATTATTAGAAAGATTTGAAATTCAATGTAATAAAAAGGTTTATAACTTCCCATTCTTATTAGGTCAAGGTGTTTGGCTTGATAGTGAAAAGTTAAAACCAAATGATAGATTAAGAAAAGTATTAAAACATGGTACTTTAAGTATTGGATTTATCGGTCTTGCTGAGTGCTTGAAAGCATTAATAGGAGAGCACCATGGAGAAAGTGAAAAAGCTCAAAAACTTGGACTTAAGATTATTGGACACATGAGAGAAAAATGTGATGAATTTAGTAAAAAGTACAATTTGAACTTCACTTGTCTTGCAACTCCTGCAGAAGGATTATCAGGAAGATTTATAAATATAGATAAAGCTATATATGGAAAAATTAAGGGAGTTACTGATAGAAATTACTATACAAACTCATTCCATATTCCAGTTTATTTCAATATAACAATAAAAAATAAACTTTCATTAGAAGCACCATATCATGCATTAACAAACGCTGGTCACATTTCATACATTGAGCTTGATGGTGATACATCTGAAAACGTTGACGCATCCGAAAAAGTTGTAAGAATAATGAAAGAGGTAGGTATTGGATATGGTGCTATTAACCATCCAGTAGATAGAGATCCAGTTTGTGGATACGTAGGAATTATTAAGGACGTATGTCCAAAATGTGGACGCCGTGAAGGAGAAGGCGTTAGCTTAGAAAGGATTACAGCAATCAACTGTGATTGCGGTAGATAAAAGAGGGAGGAAATATTATGAAAAAGGAACTAGAAGTAGAAACAGTAGCAGCAAAGGATAAGAAGACTACAGGAGAAGGTGTAAAATTCGAAAGAATTAGAAGAATCACTGGATACCTTGTAGGAACAGTAGACAGATTTAATAACGCTAAACAATCTGAAGAACATGATAGAGTAAAACATACATTTTAATTATGTTAATAAGACTTGCTAGTAAATTACAAAAAGATAGTATAGTAGATGGAGAAGGAATTAGGGCAGTAATATGGACTCAAGGTTGTCCACACCATTGTCCTTTTTGCCAAAATCCAGACACGTGGGATTATAATGGTGGTTTCCTTGAAGACACTGAAAACATAAAAAAGGAAATAAACTCTCTTGATGATGAAGTTGGAGTAACATTTTCAGGAGGGGATCCATTTGAACAACCAGAAGCTTGTTGTGAGCTTGCAAAGTATTGTCATAGTGTTAAATTAAATGTTTGGTGCTATACTGGATATACTTACGAACAATTGTTGAAAAAGGCAGAAAAAGAACCTGCTGTAATGGATTTCTTGAAAGAAATCGACATTCTTGTTGATGGACCATTTGTGAACAAATTGAAGAGCTATGAAATAAAATTTAGAGGTTCTAAAAATCAGAGAGTTATAAAAGTAAAAGAATCTTTAAAGAAGAACAAAGTAGTTCTTCACAGCATAGATGAAGTAAAGAAAAAGAAGGCAAAGAAACAAGAAGTATTTATATAACTAATAGTTTATCTATTAGTTTTTTTCTTTGTATGTTAAAATATAGGTAGGTGATAAAATGAAAGACGAAAAACAAATAGTATTATTTTTTAGCAAAGGTACAAGAATAGATAACACACAATTAGCAGCAAAACTTAACTCTAAGTTCAGTGTATTAGGAAATGCTATGGTTATTCCGTTTAACCAAAATAATCCAGGCCAACCATTAATAATATTTGATCAAGGGCCAATAAGTTTAACTGTTAATGTAGCGGATATATCATTTATTTATAATGCTGATAAACATAAAGAATATTTTGATATAGTAGTAGAAATAATTGAATTCTTTGAGGACTTGGATTATTCATTTGAAAGACTTGGATATATTTCCACTATCTTACACGATAAAAAAACTAAAGAAACATTTAAAGAAAATGTATTTAAAGATAGTGATATGATTGGTACAGAATTTCAGCTTTCTTGGTATACAAAAGAATTAATTGATTCAGTTAAAGTAAACGTATGGGAAAGAGAAATGACAGACCTTATGAATAATGTTGAATTAGTTTCTGTATACGATATTAATACACCAATTGATGAAGTGTATAATATTACAAGTGAATTTGTAAATGATTTCTTAAAACAATGTGATAAATATATTGAAAATAGAGACAAAAAATATAAGTAAAATAATGAGCAAATGGATTAAATCCATTTGTTTTTTATTGTGGTTTTTTTGTTAATATAGTAAAATTAATATTATAAGAGATAGAAGGTGTTTCTATGGCAATTGAGAAAGATGAAGAACTATTCAAATTACAAGAACAAGTAGAACCAATCGAACCAGGATCTTTAACAACTTTTGGGAATAGTGTTAAAGAAAATTTAACTGTTTTTGGTACTAGAATAGGTGCAATTATGGATGGTTCTAGTGATGACGGATGGGACGATAAAGTAAAAACGCAAATAAAAACGTCAATGCAGACAATTGTCGATGCAGCAAAAGAAAAAGAAAAAGCAGCAGATCACGTAATGGGTGGAGAAGGAATAATATCCACAATGAAGTATGCTGTAAATGAGTATAAAGACACCTTCGAGCAATATGAAACAAGATTAGCAAATGTGCCAACAAAAACAGAAGAATATGAAGAAGATGGAGAAAAGAAAACAAGAAAGACTCAAGCATATAAAGACTGGGAAAAAGATATCTTCATATTTGAAAAAGCAATACCAGAATTACAAGAACAAGCAAATACATGGGTAGATCAAGTAAAGGCATATTTTTCAGCATATGATTTTGCAAAGAATGAAGTAGATTCAAATATATATAAACCAATAACAGATCCTTTGGTATTTTTTGGAGATTTAAAGGCAAA
>JAFXTH010000002.1 GCA_017525035.1 Bacilli bacterium
GATTGCCAAGAAACTGGTTTCAACAAATAGGAATAAAAGTGCTTCAATATTAAGAAATAAGATTATTATATATTTAGTTAATTTAGGATATGAAAGGGCAGTTATTAATTCTGTTTTATCCACAATAGAAATTAAAAATGACAAAGATATTGAGAAAAAAGAATATGAAAAAATATATAATAAACTTTCTCGTAAATATTCGGGTAAAGATTTAGAATTTAGAGTAAGGCAAAAGATGTATGCCTTAGGTTTTACAAATATAGAAGAATAAAAATGTTCAAGTATTTGGTGTAAAAAAAATAAAGTAATTTCTTACTTTATTTTTTATTATCTTTTTAAGTTTTCAATGTAGTTGTTGTATTGAGTATTTAATACTGAATCTTCAATAGACATACCACTATCTTTTCTTAATTCTTCTAGTGCAGTTACTTGAAGTGTTGGATCACTATTTAACATTTCATCTGCTATGTCATCGATTATTTCATCTTTTACATCTTCAAATTCAGGTTTTTCATATTGCTTTGTTTTTAAGATAATATGATATCCATATTGAGTTTTAACTGGTTCTTTAGTATACTTACCAACTTCTAGTTTGTAAGCAGCTTTTTCAAATTCAGGAGTCATTTCACCATGACCGAATCTTCCAAGTTCACCACCATTAGATGCAGATCCATCTTTTGAATATTGTTTAGCAAGAGTTGCAAAATCTGCTCCAGCATCAAGTTGTGCAATTACATCTTTAGCTTTCTTTAGTGCCTCAGCTTCAGCAGCTTCTTTTTCATCTTCAGTGTTGTACTCAGCAGTTATTAAAATATGACTTGCTTCTATATCACCGATTAATTCATCATCATAGTAATCTTTAATGTCACCTTCAGTAATAAGTGATTTAGCATAATCTTTAATTGCTAAGTTTCTTTTATAACGAAGAATAAAGTAATCATATAATTCATCTTTAGTAGTCATACCATAGTTTTCAGAAATGAATTGTTCATAAAATGAATATAATTGATTGTAATATTGATCATAATATGTTTGAGATAACTCGACATTAGTTTTTGCATAATTCTTAGCATCGCTATCAGTATCATACTTTTCATCTAATATCTTAGTATCAATCATGTTTATTAAAACAGATAAAGCATATTTTTCTTTTAACTCTTCGTATAATTCCTCAGTTGAAATACCTCCATCTTTAAAACTTACAACAGCTTCTTTTCCATCTGCTAATTTAGGTATACTTTTACATCCAGTAACAAGTAATAAAGTAGCAAATAATACAATTGTTAATTTTTTCATATAATCTCCTCTCTTACATACATAAATATAATAACAAAATTTAAATAAATAAACAATATTTTCAAATAATTTCACAATTGTAAGAACATTTTTATTGTTATTCCATAAAATATTGTGACTAATAAAAAAGGAGGACTAAATTATGAATAATAATACTTCATCTTCTGCAATTGTTTTAGTATTATTTATTTTACTAGTAATTATTCTAGGTGCCTGGATATAAGGTAAATTGTTAAGTAAGTCAATTGACTTACTTTTTCTTTTGACCTATAATAATAAGCATTCTTGGGGGAAATTTATGAACGAATTAATTGAAGAGGCATTAAAAAAAGTTAAAGAAGAACGTTTATTAATTGATAAATTAATTAGTGAAGATGAAAAGGAAAGCACATTAACTCTTGATCAATTAAAAAATAAATATAGGGCTATATTCTTTGATACAAATGCTTTGGTAGGTTATATGTTAGAAAATTATCCACAAGAAGAACTTATGAGTGCTATTATGAGTGGTCACGATGAAATGGATGAGGAAACATTTGATAGAACAACGCTTTGTTTCTTACTATCTAGTTCATATAGAGAAAATATGATAGAAACTGTATTTGAAGAAGAAAATAATAGATTTTTATATGCAGTATATCTATGGTTTTATAAAGATAACAAAATAGATAAAGAAGAAAAAGAATCTCTTCATAAATATATTAATTTAAGAGCAACAAAGTCTAGTTTGTTAAGAAACTATTTTGCTGGAGAGCAATCTAAGCTAGATGAAATAAGTAGACCTGAAACTACATTTGGACCTTTATCAAACTTCTTAGCGTTAGATGAGTATTATAAAATAATTGAAAGAGTTATTCATGAATCCAATTGTACTGAAATGTATGAAGGTGAAGAAGAATATGAAACTGCTTTTAAAGCTCAAAAATTATTTTTGTATATACAATTTACTGCTATATGTGCAGAAATGATAGCAAGAGGAATAGAGTTTCCAACATCGCAAGAAGAAATATCTGATTTTACAAGAAAAGTGTTGAAAGAATCATCAACACTTGCGAATAGATTTATTTGTGCCAGTGGCATGAAAAAAACTAGATTGATATAATCTAGTTTTTTAATTGCTCTAAAACATCTTCACAACCTACAAGTATATCTTTGTTTGAAACACTTCTAAGCTCATCATTTTCATATCTTGGTGTTAAATGTAAATGATAATGTTTAACTTCTTGACCGTGTCCATTATTTTGAACAAGAGTAAGACCAATTGCTCCTAATTTTTCTTTTACTAAAGCAAACATTTCCTTAGCAATTTTATAAATGTGTGGAACAAGTTCTGCATCTAAATCTTCTATATTTTCGTAATGTTTTTTAGGTACTATCATCATATCCCCGTTTGTAACTGGGTTAATATCTAAAAATACTTTTACTAAATCATCTTCATATACAGTATAACTAGGAATTTCTCCATTAATTATTTTACAAAAAATACAATCCATAACTACCTCACTTAATAATATAATAACACAAAAAGGGAAGAATATCTTTCCCTTTTTCGTGAATAATCAAATATCAATAATATTGTGTTTAAAATAGTTATCTTTTATTCATAAATAAATTAATTTATGTTATAATTAAATACGAATTAGAGGTGATTCCATGTTAAATATTAAAGGATTAAACGTCGTAGTTGGTGAAAAGAAAATACTTAATGACTTTAATTTAGATATTAAAGATGGTGAAATACATGCAATAATGGGACCTAATGGAACTGGTAAATCAACTTTATCTAAAGTTATATTAGGTAACAAGAATTACACTGTTAAAAGTGGTGATATTAAGTTAGATGGAAAGTCTATTTTAGGTTTATCAACTGATGAAATAGCACGTCGTGGTATATTTGTATCATTTCAAAATCCAATAAGTATTGAAGGTGTTCAAAATAGTGAGTTTATTAAAACTGCTATTAATGCAAGACGCGAAAACGCTATTGGATTATTTGAATTTATAAAAGATATTAAAGCTAAAGCTAGTGAACTTGACTTTCCTGAAGAGATGATTCATAGATCAATTAATGTAGGAGCTAGTGGAGGGGAAAGAAAGAAAAATGAAGTATTACAACTTGAACTTCTTGAACCTAGCTTTATAATACTTGACGAATTAGATTCAGGTCTTGATATTGATAGTTTAAGAAAAGTATGTGATGGTATTAATAAATACTTAAAAGAACATCCTAAGACATCTGTTCTTATAATCACACATTATCCAAGAATACTTGAATATATTAAACCAGGATTTGTACATATGATGGTATGTGGAAAGATCGTTAAAACTGGTGGATATGATTTAGCATTTGATATAGAAAAAAGAGGATACTCTGATACATCTGTAATAGGTAGTGATTCTAAAGATGAATAAACTAATATTAGATAACAATATAGAAACTACTGATATATTCATTGATACTGATACAGATATGGTAGCAGATTTCAATGAACTTGAAAAAGATGTAACTATACATATAGCTAAAGGAGTATGTTTTAAAGGTTTTGTTAAAACAAATAAAACAAAGAATCAAGTTAATTATTTAATTGATGAAGATTGTGATGTAGTAATAAATAAATTATCAATAGATTGCAGTGATACAGTTACAATTGAAATGAATAATATAAATTCAAAAATAAAATATTCAACAAGTGTTATTAATTATTTAGATAATAATTATACACAAAAAGTATTACATAATAGTTCTAATACTAAAAGTGTAATAGTAAACCATTGTATAAATGTTGAAGATAATGAATTTAAGTTTATTGTAGATGGAATTATTAAAAGAGATAGTTCTGATGTTAACTTTAAACAAGATAATAAAATTATTAATTTAAAAGATGGTAAGAGTAATATACTTCCTAATTTAATTGTTGATAATTCAGAAATTGAAGCAAGTCATTCTGCATATATAGGAACATTCGATGAAGAAGATAAATTCTATATGATGAGTAGAGGACTAACTAGTGAAGAATGTGATGACTTATTAATTAAGGCATTCTTGATTGGAAGTATGAAACTTGAAGATAATGAAAGAGAAATATTTAGTGGAATAATAGAGAAAATAAATAAATAATTGGAGGTGATATATTGAATAGGGAAGATTTTGATATATTAAGTACTGGAATTATATATTTAGATAATGCTGCTACTACTCAAAAGCCAAGAAGTGTGGTTTCTGAGATTGTAGATTATTATACAAAATATACTGCTAATGCTCATAGGGGAGATTATGACATTAGTCTTAAAGTAGATGAGAAGTATGATGGTGTTAGAGAAAAAGTAAGAGACTTTATCAATGCTGAAACAAGTAAAGAAATAATCTTTACTAAAGGTTCAACTGAAAGTTTCAATATGATTATCTTTGGATTTATGGCTAACTATTTGAAGAAAGAAGATAGAGTACTTCTTACTAAAGGAGAACATGCATCAAATATACTTCCATGGTTAACTTTATCTAAGAAAATCGGATTTACAATTGATTATATAGATTTAGAAGATGATTATTCAGTTAGTATAGAAAAAGTTAAAGAAAAGATTTATGAGAATACCAAAGTTATTTCTATAGCTCATATATCTAATTCAATTGGAGACTTGAGACCAGTAAAAGAAATTGGAGAAATATGTAAAAGAAATAATATATTATTTGTACTTGATGCAACACAAAGTATTGGACATTTAAAAGTAGATGTTTTAGATTTGAATGTTGATTTTCTTGGATTCTCTGCACATAAGATGCTTGGACCAACTGGTGTAGGAGTACTTTATGGAAAACTTAATTTACTTGAAGAATTAGTACCAATCGAGTATGGTGGAGGAATGAATATTTCATTTAATAGTGATGGTGAATATGAATTAAAAAGCCTTCCAAATAGACTTGAAGCAGGAACAAGAAATATTGCAGGTGTAATAGGTTTAGGTGCTGCAATAGATTACTTAGAATCTGTTGGACTTGATAGAATACACGAGTATGAAATGAATTTAAAAAGATACTTGGTAGAAAGACTAAGTACTGTTCCAAATATAAAAATATATAACAAAAGTTTGGATACAGGAGTATTACTATTTAATATAAATAATTATTTTAGTCAAGACGTGGCAATATATCTAAACAAGTTTAATATTTGTATTAGAGCAGGTAACCATTGTGCTAAAATGTTACAAGAAGCTATTTGTGATACAAATACTTGTAGGATAAGTTTATATTTTTATAATACTAAAGAAGAAATTGATATATTAGTAAACGCATTAATGAATCAAGATAAAATACTTGATACAGTAGTATAGGAAGAATAGAGGGATAATATGGATGTAAATTTAAAAAGAGAGGCAATACTTGATAATTATCAAAATCCAGCAAATCGTGGATTACCTAAAGATTCAGCTTATAAAGAAGTTAATTCAAGAAATGAATCTTGTGTTGATAATATCACAGTAGCAGCAAAAGTAGTCGATGGGAAGTTAGATGATATTAAATTCGATGGTGAAGCTTGTGCAATTTGTACTAGTGCAACTAGTGTAATGACTAAAGAATTGAAAGGGAAATCATTAGAAGAAGCAGAATTAATCGTAGAAAACTTTAACAGAATGATTGATGAACTTCCTTATGATGAAGATTTATTGGGAGAATTAAATATTTATAATGAAGTTTATAAACAACCAAGTAGAAAGAAATGTGCACTTCTTCCAATGGAATCAATTAAGAAGATAATAGACGACGAAGAATAACAGAAAGGAAGGATGTTCTTTATGGAAGTAGTAGGACTAAGCGAAGAGAATATTAGAAAAATATCTGACATAAAACATGAGGAACAGTGGATCCTTGATTATAGATTAAAAAGCTTTGAATTATTTAATAAATTAGATATGCCAAACTTTGGTCCTAAATTTGATTTGGATTTCGATAAAGTCATTTATTATAAAAGTAGTGAAGCTGGATTAAATAATGACTGGAAAAATCTAGATACAAATATTCAATGTGAGTTTAGAGATCTAGGTGTTATCGATAGTGAAAAATACTTAGGTGGTATGGGTGTTCAATATGAAAGTGAAGTAATATATCATAACATGCTTGAAGAATTAGAAAAGAAGAATGTTATATTTACTTCAATCGAAGTAGCAATGAAAGAATATCCTGACTTAGTAAAGAAATATTTTGGTAAGATTGTAAGTAATGCTGATAACAAGTTAGCAGCATTAAATGGGGCAGTATTTTCTGGTGGAAGTTTTATTTATATACCACCAAATACTACTTTAGATAGACCACTTCAAAGTTATTTTAGAATTAATTCAAGAGGAATGGGTCAATTTGAAAGAACATTAATAATTGTAGATGATAACAGCGATTTACATTATGTTGAGGGATGTACTGCACCAACATATAGTGATTCAAGTTTACATGCTGCAGTTGTTGAAATATATGTAGGAAAAAACAGTAAGTGCCGTTATTCAACTGTACAAAACTGGGCTACTAACGTATTGAATCTTGTTACTAAAAGAGCTTTAGTAGAAGAAAATGGTACAATGGAATGGATTGATGGTAACATCGGTAGTAAAGCTACTATGAAATATCCAGCTTGTATCTTAAAAGGTGATAACTCAAGTGGAACATGTATTACTATTTCAGTTGCAACTCATGAACAACAACAAGATAGTGGTGCAAGAATGATTCATATTGGAAAGAATACAACAAGTACTATAATATCTAAAAGTATTGCACGTTTAGGAGGTAATGCATCCTATAGAGGTAAGGTAGATATTAAAGAATCAGCTATTAATAGTAAGGCAATTGTTAAATGTGATTCATTGATACTTGATAAAGATTCTAAAAGTGATGCATATCCTACTAATGTATGTAGAACTTCTAAAAGTAATATTGAACATGAAGCGACTGTATCTAGAATAAGTGAAGATAATTTATTCTATCTAATGAGTAGAGGAATACCAGAAGAGAAAGCAACGGAATTAATTATTCTTGGATTCATAGAAAGATTTAGAGAAGAGCTTCCAATGGAATATGCAGTAGAATTAAATCAGTTATTAAAAAGGAATTTGTAAAAATTCTTTTTTTTATTAAAAACTTTACTTTTAAATTATTTAAATAGATATATTTTCTATTTAATATTTTTCTTATTAGAATTCTATATTTTAAATATTTTTAATCTTTTAAATCTTTCTTTTACTCATTTGTTTAGCATTTAATTAAGTGTTAAATTACTTCTTTGAAAGGAGGAGTAATATGCTTAATCAGGTTGTTTTGGTTGGAAGGCTTGTTAAAGATCCTGAACTAGTTGAAACAGAAAATAATAAAAAAAGATCATATATTACTTTAGCTATTCCAAGAAGTTTTAAAAATATGGATGGCGAGTATGAAAGTGATTTTATCAGCTGTGTGTTGTGGGACGCTGTTGCAAAGAATACTGTTGAGTATTGCAAAAAAGGCGACATAGTTGGCGTTAAAGGTAGAATACAAAGCAGTGTAGTAGAAAAAGATGAAGAGAAAAAATACTATGTTGACGTTATAGCGGAAAGAGTAACCTTTTTATCAAATAAAAACAAAGATCAAGAAATAGAAGAAAAAGAAGAAACAGATTAGTCTGTTTTTTCTTGTATAGAAGTTGTTATTTAATTGTTTGTAATATATAATACTATTGGAGGATGGATATTATGAATAATGATTTAAAGCAAATGATTACAAATAATGAAAAAATAATGTGGGAAGGTAGACCTAACAAAAAATGTTATATTTTTGAATCAATATTTAATCCATTAATGCCTTTTGCATTAATTTGGGCCATAATTGATTTTGCATTCATAGGATTTAGTTTTACTGCTCAAAATCAGGATGGAATGCTATTGTTTATAATACCATTTTTTGCATTACATCTTATGCCTGTATGGTTATATTTAGGTGGTGTCTTACTTTGTAGGAAAAAATATAAAAATACATATTATATTGTTACTGATAAAGCTATATATATTAGTCAAGGTGTAATTACGAAGAGGATTCAAACAAAACCTTTTGCTGAAATGTCACACATAGATTTACATAGAGGTATTTTTGACCAAATGTTTAATGTTGGTGATATTGTTTGTACTTCTAATCAACATAGTATTAATGGCACAGTAGACATAATAAATATAGAGAGTGTTAGTAATTATACAGATGTTTTTAATATTATTAAAAAGTTACAACAAGATATTTATTCTGATATTATGTATCCAAATGATAAAAGACCAGCAGAAAATCATGGATATAATACAAAATATAAAGGATAGTCGTTAGAAAAATTGTTAAATAAATAACAATTTTTTTTAATATATCAAAATTCATTAATCAACGTTATGAGTAGATTTTTTATTATGTAAATAAAAATTAATAAGTATAAAAAAATGTCAAATTTGTATTAATAATCAAAAAAGCAATGTATAATTTTATTGTAGGAGAAACTAAATATGGATGAGAAAAAAGTGATGAAATTAACTGATACAGATGGAAAAGAAACAGAATATGAAATATTATCTGCTTTTCAGTTAGCTCAAACAGGTAGAAATTATGTTGTGTATACTGACAACACAACAGATGAAAATGGCAATCTAAATGTTTTCGCATCAATATATTATCCAGATGATGATACTAGAATTGATCCTATAGAAACAGATGACGAATGGGCTGCTGTTGAAGCTGCACTAGAAAATCTTAAAGAATAGAATTGGGTGATATTTTATGGATAGTCAATTGTTGCAAAATATATCATATTATGCTAATTATTTGTGGACATTTCTTGAGCCTATAATACTGCTTATTGCACCACGCAAAATTTTATCATCATATATGTTACATAAAGATTTTAAACCTAAAAATATTACTAAGGTTAGCATACCTGTGGAATTAAAGCAAAAATATTCTTCAGTTGATTTGAATGCATTTGGCCATGGAAGAATAAGGGAAGTTGTTAAAGACTTTGTTGATGTGATGGAAAGAGAGTTCCCTAAAGAAGCTTTAGCTAATTTCTATAATAATATTAATGAAGCAAAAATAAAAAGAAACGCTGGTGTTATGCTTATTGAATCATCAGGGGTTTACCTTTGTAAAAAAAATAAAATTAATGTTTCTGCAATTTCTTCTCTTTATCATGAATTGTTTCATTTAGCTAGTTCTTCGTATGATCCTGAAGCTAAATTAGCTCGTGCTGGATTTAGCCAAGTGTACCATACACTTACGTCTCCATTTGAAGGTGTAAATATGGGGATTGGGCTTAATGAGGGTTACACTGAATTATTAACACAGAGATATTTTGATGGTAAATGTAAACCAAATAAGTACTATAGATTTGAAGTAAATGTAGCGTCCAATGTAGAAAAAATAGTTGGCGAAGAAGAAATGAAAAAGCTATATCTAAAGTCTGACTTAAGAGGTTTGATAGAAAACTTAAAACAATATGCCAGTGAAGAAGAGGTAATGCAATTTGTAAATAGCGTTGATTTAGTATCTCGTCATTCTACTGATATCTTTTTATTCCGTAATAGCAAAATGAAAGCAAGTATTACAAATGTTTATACTTTTTTGATGAAAGCATATTTAACGAAGTTAAAAAGGCAACTTGAAGAAGGTGCTATAACAATAAATGAATTTGTAGATCAAGCAACTGAGTATATTAAAGCTCTTAAAACTAAGGTTAAATTTTTTGGTCATACTTACAACTATATGACTGTGGAAAGCTTGCTTGATGTTACAAAAGAGATTGTTAAAATACAGGAAGAATATCCAAAAAATATAGCAACTAGCGGAATATATAAAAAATAAGATGGTGATTTTATGGAAAGATATTATTATCATGGTTTTGACCATTTAGGCTATGAAGATGGTATTAAGTTTATGACTAATATCATTTTAAGTGGTGGTATTAAAACAAGAAACGACGTAGCAAGTCTTAATGATGATTCATTTGAACATGTTTGTTTATATAAAAAGAATGATGACTATGATTATAGTGATGAAAAAAACTATTATAAATCAGCTAGATATTGTTATATAGATAAATGCATGTCATTTGTTGTATCTCCATCTATTGATGCTGAAAGAAAAGTAGGATCATATATAGATGAATATAGAAGTATTGGCAATATTCCAAACTCTAAAATAGTAGGAATTGCAATTCCTTTTGAACAAATATATAACTATTCAAAAGAATTAAATCCTGATGGTAAAAAGCATCTTGAAGAATTGTTAAAAAGGCTTATTGATGCAGCCACTACATTTGGTTTTTCAATTCACAATAGTGATGAAGAAAACTTCACTGATAAACTAGATGAACAACTTAATAAACAAGTAAATAAATAGAGTTCACAATTTGTTAACTTTAAACAATTCAAGAATATTATTCAATATAATGAATATGACTTGGAAGTGGTGAAGTTAATGACTTTATTTAGCAAAAGATTAAAGGAACTGAGAGAATCAGCAGGTCTTACACAACAAGAATTAGGTAATAACTTAAATTTAACTAAATCAGCAATATGTGGATATGAAAAAGGAAATAGAACAGCACCATTAGAAATGCTAGTGGCAATAGCTAATTATTTCAAAGTTGATTTAGATTATTTAGTTGGCACTGAAAACTATGTAGTAAGTGAAGACAAAGAAGATTATGGTATAAGGGCATCTTCACTTGAAATAGAATTATTAAAAGAACTAAGAAAGCATTCTGATTTATATAACAAGTTAATGGACGATCCTAAAAGAACAATAGAATACATGGAAAAGAAAATTAGATAAAACATATTTTAAATATGTTTTTTTATTTTATTATTTGTGTTATAATTGTTTCATAATAGGAGGGGCCATGAATATTATTGATGTTATTAATAAAAAAAGAAATAATGGGGAATTAACTAGAGAAGAATTAGAAGTTGCTTTCAATGGTTTTTTAAAGAAAGAAGTAAAAGACTATCAAATGTCTGCTCTATTAATGGCAATTTGTATTAACGGAATGTCTGATCAAGAAGTTTTTGATTTAACAGATATATTTATAAATAGCGGTGAAATTCTTGATTTATCATCTATCCCTGGAGTAAAAGTTGATAAACACTCTACTGGTGGAGTTGGAGATAAAACAACTTTAATAGTTGCTCCAATAGTAGCTTCACTAGGTATCAAAGTTCCTAAGATGAGTGGAAGAGGGCTTGGATTAACTGGAGGTACTATAGATAAACTCGAAAGTATTCCTGGTTTTAGAGTAGAAGCTAATAAAGAACAATTTTTAAAACAATTAAACGATATTGGAATGATTATTTGTAGTCAAACAGATAACTTAGTTCCGCTTGATAGAGAAGTATATTCATTAAGAGATGTAACTGGTACAGTTGATTCAGTACCATTAATTGCTGTAAGTATAATGAGTAAAAAGATTGCTAGTGGAGCAGATAAGATTCTAATAGACATTAAGTGTGGAGAAGGTGCTCTTCTTAATGATGAGCGTACTGCTAAAGAATTAAGAGACTTAATGATTAGAATTGGTAATAAATATGAAAAAGAAGTTAGATGTTTAATTAGTGATATGGATACACCACTTGGTTATTGTGTAGGTAATGCACTTGAAGTTGCAGAGGCTGCAGAGTTACTTGAAGGTAAAATTAAAAACAACTTATATGACTTGTGTGTAGATATTGCAAGTAATATGGTAAGTATGGCTAAAGAAATCTCTATAATTGATGCAAGAGAAGAAGTTATTGATGCTATTAATTCTAAGAAAGCACTTGATAAATTTAATCAATTTATTAACTATCAAGGTGGAAGGCTTGATGATATGCCAATTAGTGATAAAACATTAGAAATTAAATCTACTAAGAAAGGTATTATTAAAGATATTAATGCTTTAATAGTTGCTAGAGTCTCTGATTCATTAGGAAGTGGAAAAACTACTGTAGATGATAAGATTGATCCAACAGTTGGAGTATTCTTAAATAAGCAAGTTGGGGATAAAGTAGAACTTGGTGATACATTATGTACACTATACTATAATAAAGTTCAAGATAACTTTAATATTACTGATGCATTTACAATTGAAGAAGAATAAAAAAAATAAGTTCATTTGAACTTATTTTTTATTTGTCTAAAAATCTTACATAATATTCTTCATATGTCATTGGATGTTCATGAATGTATGTTGCTATTTCAACACCTACATAACGATAATGCCATGGTTCATTCATATAACCAGTTATGAATTCTGTTTCTTTTGTATATCTTAATATATAACCATATTTGTAAGAGTTTTGTTTCATCCATGTAAATTCCTTAGTGTTACCAAAACTAGTATATGAACTGTAAGCATTATCAACGTCTACTGCTAAACCAGTTTGATGTTCAGAATATCCTGGCCTTGCTGAATAAGTATCGGCTTTTGCTTTACCATCATTTGCAGCATATCTCTCATATAATCCTGCTTGATAATCGTAACTTCTATATGTTGATGTTGCTCTTACAGTATATCCTTGCTCTTTTGCAGCAGCAGCCATTTTTTCAAATGCAACAGCAGCATCTTTTGTCATTTGCTTTCCACCAGATTGATAAGCAGAATTAATGTATACTAAATTCTTTGGTACATAGTCTTTACCTAAGAAATAGTACTTGTTTGCTAAAACAGTATTTGTATGTTTAAAAGGACTATCTTTAACATTGGTGTAGAAGTTTTGGTCAAGACCAATGTTTACGTATACAACAACAGTTTCATCATCTAAATTAGGATTCTTTTCTTTGTATGCAATATATCTATCAAGATATTCCATTTTAAAGAAATCTAATTTTTCATTAATATTGTTTAACTTTTCTAATTTAATCTCTTCCTCAGTTTTTTCTTTTACTGTTGGTTTTTCTACTGTATTAGTATTGTTGTTATTAGTTTTGTTCTCTTCTTTACCATCACTATTTAAAAATACAAATAGAAATATACTTACTACAACAATTACAAGAATATAAAAGTATATCGTGAATTTCACTTTTTTCTTTCTTTTCTTTTTCATAATTACTCCTCATAAAAATTATAACATATATGTATTTATTAATCACAATTATCATATTCTTTTAGTGGAGGTATTATGAAAAGAATTGTAAATATATTGATTATAGTTCTTTTGCTTTTACCTTTAAGAGTAAAAGCAGAAGAAATAGAATTATTAAAGAATGCTAGGAATGGGATTTTGATAGAAGAATCAACTGGGGAAATATTATTTGAAAAGAGTAAAGATGAAAAAGTAGCAGTAGCATCATTAACTAAAATGATGGTTCAGTTAATTGTTCTTGAAAAGATAGAAAATGGTGATATTGGTTGGAATGATGTAGTAACTGCAAGCAAAAATGCTTCAGGTATGGGTGGAACGCAAATATGGCTTTCTACAGGTGAGAAGATGAGCGTTAAAGATTTATTTAAGGCAATGAGCATAGTAAGTGCTAATGATGCGACGGTAGCCTTAGCTGAATATATATCAGGAACTGAAGAAGAATTTGTAAAGCTTATGAACAAAAAGGCCAAAGAGTTAGGACTTTCTAATACTCTTTATAAAAATGTAACAGGACTTGATGAAGATGGACATCTTTCAACAGCGTATGATCTTGCAATGCTAGCACGTGAACTTTTAAAGCATGAAGATATACTCAAAATATCTTCTTTGTATGAGGACTACATAAGAAAAGATACTCCTAATAAATATTGGCTGGTAAATACAAATAAATTAGTTAGGTTTTATAATGGTGCAGATGGACTTAAAACAGGATTTACTGATAATGCAAAATACACAATGGCAGCAACAGCTAAAAGAGATAATTTAAGACTTATAGCAATAGTATTAGGTGAAGAATCTGGTAAAGTTAGAAATAGTGAAGCAACAGAACTTTTAGACTATGGATTTGATAATTATAAACTTGATATGATAAAGAAGAAAAATGATATAGTTGAATATATAACTTTGGATAAATCAGATGTTGATAGAATACCTATTGTTCTTCAAGATGATTTGTCTGTATTAAGTAAGAAGTCTAGTCCTAGTATTAATTACGATTTAGAAATTAAACTTGATGACATTAAACTGCCAATTAATAAAAACGATAAAGTTGGTATGATGAATTTAGTTAGTAATGGTAAAGTAATTAAATCATCCAATCTTATAGCAAGAGATGAAGCTAAGAAAGTAAGTTTTTTTAAATACTTATTTAATAACTTTATAAATATATTTTAAATAGTGTAAAAGTGCTGTTTAATAGCAACACTTTTTCTTTTATTTGGTTTTTTGTATGCTATAATAAAATTGGTAAGGTAGGTGAGTACAATGATGTTTTGTGAAAAATGTAACAAAGACTTTGACGATAAAAGTAGTTTTTGTCCTACTTGTGGAAGCGTTTTAGCAAAAAAGCAAAGCGTCGTATATTGCCAAGAATGTGGAGAAAAATTTTCCAACAACGAAAAATTCTGTGGTAATTGTGGTAAAAAACTTACTTATCCTGATGCAGAATTAAAAAAAGCACTACTATTTGATAACGCTGTTAGTAGCAATGTATTGAATATACCTAAGGATACAGCATTTTATCCAAAAAACGGAAGTTATCAAAGTAGTTATAGAGACAATAAAAAAAGAAGTCATAAACCTTTAATAGCATTTCTTGTATTAGTATTTATTGTATTTGGAGTGTTAGTATTCTTAACTAAAGATAAAATATTTAATTCTAGTAATGGTAAAAGAACAATCATGGTTTATATGATTGGATCAGATATTGAAAGTAAATATCATGGTGCCACTAAAGATATTTCGGAAATGAGAGATTCTGGTGTTGATTTTGATAAAGTTAATGTTTTACTTTACACTGGAGGGGCTACTAAGTGGCATAGTTATGATATACCAAATGATAAACATGCCATATTTAGAGTAACAAGTGAAGGACTTGAAAAGTTAGCAGAGTATGATAATTCAAATGACATGACTAACCCAGAAAACCTTTCATATTTCCTTAAATATGGATATGACAATTACAAAGCAGATTATTATAGTTTAATTCTATGGGATCATGGTGGAGGACCAATATATGGTTATGGTAGTGATGAATATCATAGCTATGATTCATTAACAATGGATAAGATTAAAAAAGGATTAAAAGATAGTCCTTTTGGTCCAGAAAACAAACTTGATTTTATAGGATTTGATGCTTGTCTAATGGGAAGCATTGAAGTTGCCCATTCACTAGTAGATTACACAGATTATATGATTGCTAGTGAAGAATCTGAACCAGGAAATGGATGGGATTATTCTTTCTTAGGTGATGTTACAGGCAGCACTGATACATTAGATATTGCAAAATCAGTTGTTGATCATTATGATTCTTACTATGCAAAATATAAATATATTACAGGAGTAACATTATCTGTATTAAGATTAAATAAACTTGATAATGTCGAATTATATCTAAATAAATTATTTGTAAATCTAGATGGAAACTTAGATCTTGATTATTCTTCAATATCTAGATCTAGAAGTTATTCAAAGAGTTTTGGAAGAGATTCTGGTGAGTACTATTATGATTTAGTTGACTTAGTAGATTTCATTAGTAGACTTCCTAGCAAATACAACGAAGACGTTAGTAACTTAAATAATGCAATTAATGACTTTGTTGTATATAATAAAACAGACTTAAAAGAAAGTAATGGAATATCAATATATTTCCCTTATGAATATAAACAACATTTGAGTGAAATAATGAGGATATATAATAGCTTTGGATTTGCTAAAGATTATTATAATTTTATATCTAACTTCTCTAATAAATTAACTGGAAAGAGAATGAATAACTTTGATCTTTCAAGAAGTAAAGTTAATGCATTAGGAGAAAGTGCTATATCTATTACTTTACCAAAAGAGGTAATAAATAATTATAGTAGTGCAGAGTATGTATTCTTTATAAAAAATGATAATAATACTTATACACCTGTTTATAGTGGCAGCGATATTACTGTAGAAGAAAATACAATGAGTACTACTGTATCAAGAAAACTTTTATCTATTACTGATAGTGAAGGAAATGAATTATATTTAACTGCAATAGAAAGTGCAAGAGGAAAAGATTTCATTAAGTATTTAATTCCTATTACACTTAATAGATTTGGAGAAGATTATAGCTATGAGATTACTAACGCTTATATTGAATATGTAGTAGATACTGATAATCCAAATGGTTATATTGGAAGAGTTGTTCCAATGATTAAATATGATAACAATGTATCTGTAAGAGAAGAAATAGAAATAAAAGATTATGATGTTATTAACTTCAATACATATGAATATAAAATACTTGATGCAAAAGGGAAGTATAACAAGAAATGGGAATCAACAGGTAAAATTACTTCAATGCAATTAGATACTAGTGAAGAGTATAAACTTGAATTTAAAGATTTAGATATTTCTAATACATACTATGCTTTATTTAAAATTAAAGATAGTCAAGGAAATATAACTTATTCAAATACAGTATTAGTTAAAAATAAGTAATGTAATGTTTACACTACTTTTTTTATCTAGTTTTGTCGAATCTGTATAAATTTATAAAAATATATTCTATATTTATTCAAAAGAGGAGATATTATGGATGATAATACTGTTTTAGAGTATCGGAAGTTAATATATTCTATAGCAAAAAAGTATAGTTATAATGAAAGTGATTTAGAAGATTTATATCAGGTTGGTAATATAGGGCTTTATAATGCCTTAAAGAATTATAAAAGTGATTGTGGTACTAAGTTTTCTACTTATGCTCACTTTTATATAAAGGGTGAGATATTAAAATATGTTAGAGAAAACAAACTAATTAAATCAAGCAGTGAAAATGTTAAGTTACTAAGATCAATTAATAAAGTAAAAGAATATTTAACACAAGCTAAAGCAAGAAGTCCAAGTATCGAGGAAGTTGCAGAATATTTGGAAGTACCTGTTGACAGTATTTATTCTGCAATTAATAGTAGTCAAACAATTAAAAGCTTGGATTATGAGTTAAGTGAAGATAGTAATTTATATGATTATGAATCATATATAGAGAAAGGATATAATGAGGATATATTAGATTTAAAAGAAGAGATAAATAAACTTAATGATGAAGAAAGAAGATTAATAATAGATAGATATTTCTTAGATAAGAGTCAACAAGAAACATCAGATTCTTTAGGAATATCACAAGTACAGGTATCAAGAAAAGAATCGAAGATATTAAGTAAGATGAGAAATAATATTTTAACAAAAGCTGCTTAGGCAGTTTTTTTGTATACATTAATTATTCTTGTAAATATTAATAATGGTGATTATATGGAAAAGAAAGATTATAAAAGAATAGTTGATAGGCATAGTGCTAGTTCTAATAAAGTAGGTAATAGTGTAATAGCTTTTCTTACTGGTGGCTTATTGGGTGTTATTGGATGTTTATTAACAGATTTTTATTCCTCTTTTTTTGAAATGACTTCAAAAGATGCATCGGTACTTATGATTGTTAGTTTAATATTCATATCGTGTTTGTTAACATCTTTAGGTTTCTTTGATAAATGGGTTAACTTTGCTAGATGTGGACTAATTATTCCAATTACTGGTTTTGCTCATTCAATGATGAGTGCTGGACTAGAATTTAAGAAAGAAGGACTTATTTATGGTATTGGAAGTAATGCTTTTAAACTTGCAGGATCTGTAATATTTTATGGTGTTGGTGTTGCGTCTTTTGTAGCAATAATAAGATACTTAGGAGGCTTTTAATATGACTTTTAAATATAATAATGTTTACGTTACTTGTTGTGCGACAGTTGCAGGGCCTTATGAAAAGAAAGGACCTTTTGGTAACAAGTATGACAAAACATATGATGACTTCTATATGAAGGAAAAAACATTTGAAGATGCGGAAGTAAGACTTATGGAAGAATCAATTGAAATACTTCTTAAGAAAAGTAAGAAAGTAAATAAAGATATAGATTTAATTATTGCGGGTGATTTGTTAAATCAAATCTGTGCATCTAGTTATGCCGTTAAAAAGTTTAAGATACCATTTCTTGGCATTTATAATGCCTGTACAACGAGCACTGAAGGAATATTAATTGCATCTAATTTTATAGATTCAAACAAAATAAAAAATGCAATAGTAAGTTCCTCATCACATAACTTAACAAGTGAAAGACAATATAGAAATCCAGTTGAATATGGTGCTCCAAAACCTGATACTGCTACATTTACTACAACAGGTGGTGCTAGTATCTTACTTAGTAATGTAAAAAGCAAAGTGAAAGTAGAAAGTGCAACTGTTGGTAAAGTGTGTGATATGGGAATAACAGATGCTAATAATATGGGTGCTGTCATGGCGGTAGCAGCAGGGGATACAATATATCAACATTTGAAAGATACAAGAAGAGATGTTAACTATTACGATTTAATAATAACTGGTGACTTAGGTGTTTATGGAAGTGAAATATTAAAAGAATATATGATGACAGAATATGGAATAGAATTATCTAATAATTATAAAGACAGTGGAACAATGATATATAATTTAGAAAAACAAAAAGATTGCTTAGCAGGAGGAAGTGGAGTGGCTTGTAGCCCGTTAGTTAATTATTCTTATACAATTCCTTTAATGGAAAAAAATGTATTAGATAAAGTTTTAATAGTAGCAACAGGAGCATTATTCTCTCCAACATTTTTATTTCAAAAACATCCAATATATTCTATTTCACATGCTGTTAGTTTGGAGCGTGTAATATGATATATTTAAACTCATTTATATTTGTGGGACTTATTTCAATGATAGGTCAAATAATACTTGATAATACTAAATTAACACCAGGACATATAACTAGTATGTTTGTAGTTGTTGGTGCACTTCTTGATACTTTTTCTTTATATGATAAAGTAGTAGATTTTGTAGGGCCAGGAGCTTTTGTACCTATAACATCATTTGGCCATTCTTTGGTTCATGGTGCCTTAATGGGAGCTGAAGAAAATGGCTTAATTGGTGTCTTTGGAGGTATGTTTAATTTAACAGCAGCAGGTATATCATCAGTTATATTTTTCACATTTATTTTTTCATTTTTATTTAATCCAAGAGATTGATTAGAACTTTATTATGACTTATAATATAAGTTATGATAGAGACACGTAAGCGAAGTACAATTCTAAATTTAGTTATTGCAGCAATTATACTTTTGATTGCGTTTTTGTTTTGGCCAAGTGGTAGCAAATATGCACAAAGCAATAAAATAGATGTCTCACAAACACAAATAAAAGTATTGTTAAGAAGAATTAACATTAGAAAAGAACCAGATGTAAAAAGTGAAGATATAGGAGATGTTTTTAGAGGGGAAGTTTACACTGTTTTAGAGCATATAGAAAAAAAAGATTACTATTGGTATAAGATTAAAACAGATAGTGGAATAGAAGGCTATATTGGATCTGATCCTAATGAGGAATATGTTAAAGTAATAAGTGGTTACATAGATAGAAAAGCACCAGAAATCAAAATTAAAAAAGAACCATTAATAATAGTTAATGGTAAGACTACATTAGATGACGTTGAATGCGTAGATGATCATTCTGGTTGCTCATTATCATATGAAGAAAAAGATTCAGATACACTTTTATTTAAAGCTGTGGATGATGATAATAACAAATCCCAAAGAGAAGTTAATTATTATAAAGTATATGAGTTAGTATCAGAGTTCTATGATAATGGTGAAAAGATAAATGCTAAGTTTAGTGTAGTTAAGAAAAGTAATTATTACCTAATACATGCTAACTATCAATTAAATAAAACTATACCTAGTGCTCATAAAAGTATTAACTATTATCCAGTTATGAATTTCTATGATGAAGACTTTAAAGAACTAGATATATCTGCATGGTATAACAGTGAAGAATTAAAAGCATCTTGTATTAATACTGAAGACAATATATTAAAAGACGAGTATAAAAATATAGATCTATTAAAAGGTAATTCAATATGTATTAATTATAGATTTAATAAAGATCCTAGTATTAAATATATAGGAATGGGATTCTACGGAGTAGAAAACTATGACCATAACGAAAACATATTTGCAAATTATTTTTCTAAATATTTTATGATTAATTAAGAAGATATCTTTTTGTGATATCTTTTTTTTATGCTATAATTGTAATGTTTAAAGGATTGATATTATGGAAGTTACTTTTACAATTAATGATTTTGAAGGGCCTCTTGATTTACTTTTACATTTAATAAAAGAAAAGAAGATGGATCTATTAAATCTAAAATTAGAAATAATAATAGATGAATATCTTAAATTTATTGATGAAATGGAAAAGATGAATTTAGATATTGCTAGTAGTTACTTAGTTATGGCTAGTGAACTATTAGAAATGAAATCTAGACTATTACTTCCAAGAATGGAAGAAGAAAATGAAGAAGAGGAAGAAGATCCTAAAGAAGTATTAATTAATAGATTAATTGAATATCAAAAATATAAAGATTTAACTAGTGATTTTAAAGAATTAGAAAGTGAAAGAAAACTAATATATACAAGACTTCCAGAAAACTTAAGAGAGTATAGTGATAATGATAAAGTAATTAATAACAGTGATGTAACTTTAGATGATTTATTAAAAGCTTTCCAAGCTTTTCTTGAAAGAAAGAAACTAGAGCAACCACTTCATACAAAAGTAACTAGAAGAGAAATGTCTGTTGAAGAAAGAACAGTATCTATAAGAAATATATTAAAGAAGAAAAAGAAAGTTAATTTCTTAGAGTTATTTGATGTATTAAATAAAGAATACGTTGTAGTAACTTTCTTAGCTATACTTGAAATGGCTAAACAAAATGAACTTAAAATATCTCAAGATAGTGAATATGGAGATATTATTTGTGAGGTGCAAAATGGATAAACTACTTGGTGTACTAGAAGGACTTTTATTTGTTATTGGAGATGAAGGATTAACGATAGATCAAATAAAAGATATCTTAGAAATAAATGAAGAAGATGCAAAAGAATTAGTTAAAAGATTAAGAAATAGATATGAAAGTAATGAATATGGAATACAATTATCTTTCTTAGGAGATGCATTTAAACTAACTACTAAAAAAGAACATAGAGATTACTATCAAAAACTAATTGAAAATCCAACTACTAATACACTTTCACAAGCAGCTTTAGAGACTCTTGCAATCATTGCATATAATGAACCTGTAACAGTACAAGATGTTGATACAATACGTGGAGTTAATTCAAGAGAAATGATAAGAAGATTAGTTGCAAAAGGATTTGTTAAAGAAGCTGGAAAAAGTGAAGGAATAGGAAGAGCAACTACATATCAAACAACAAGAGATTTCTTAGATTACTTTGGATTATCTAGTAAAGAAGAACTTCCTAAATTTGAAGAAATAAAAGAAGAAGTAACTGACGATACTGATTTATATGAATCTAAATATAGAGAAAGTGAATAATAATATGAATGCTATAGTAATAGGAGCAGGTGCTAGTGGACTTACTTGTGCCATAACACTTGCAAGAAGAGGTATATCTGTAACTGTTTTTGAAAAACTAGAAAGCAGTGCTAAAAAAATATTAGTAACAGGTAATGGAAGATGTAACTATTGGAATGAAGATTTTAATAACAAATATTTTCATTCAAATAATGAAGAGTTTATAAAAGAAGTTAATACAGAAGAAAATAGAAAAGAAGTTCTATCTTTTTTTGATGTTTTAGGAATAGTACCTTTTATAAAGAATGGTTATTATTATCCAATGAGTATGCAAGCATCTAGTATTAGAGATGTTTTATTAGATGAAGTAAATAAGTTAGGTATTAAAGTTGTTAATAATAGTGAAGTTATAAATGTTAAAAAGATGAATGATAAATTTTTTATTGAAACAACAAATGGTGGAGCAGTTAGTGATTACTTAATAGTAGCAACAGGAAGTAATGCTTATTATAAAGGTAGTAACTTAGGTTATAACTTATGTAAAGCTTTCGGACATAACATAATTGATACACTTCCATCTTTAGTACAACTAGTAGGGGATGCTGATTATTTTAATTCATGGGCTGGAATTAGAAATAATTCGAAAGTTACAATAAATGTAGATAAAGAACCAAAAAAAGAAGAAATAGGGGAGCTAATGCTTACTGACTATGGAATAAGTGGTATATGTGTATTTAATATTTCAGGTATTGCAGCAAAAGCATTACATGAAAATAAACAAGTAGAAGTAGCAATTAACTTCTTACCAAATATAGATAACTTAAATAACTTTCTAGAAGAAAGAAGTAACAAAGTTGATAAAGAATTAGGTAAGTTCTTTGAAGGAATATTAAACAAAAAATTAGTAGAGATTATTCTTAAAAAGACTAATTTAAATAAAAATAAAAAATATAAAGAATTAAATGATATAGAAAAGAATTCTTTAATAAACAATTTATCTTCTTTTAAAGTTAAGATAGTAGGTACAAAAGATTTCTCTAATGCACAAGTATCAAGTGGTGGAGTAGATACAAAAGAAGTTGATCCAAAAACACTTGAATCTAAATTATGTAATGGTTTATACATAATAGGAGAGGTTCTTGATGTAGATGGAGATTGTGGTGGATATAATCTTGGTTTTGCATGGCTATCTGGAATAATCGCAGGAAGAAGTGTAAAAAGTGATTAAAGTAAGACAGATAAAAACAGATGTAAAAGAAGATAGTGATAAATTATTAAAAGAAAAATTATTAAAGAAACTAAACATAGAAACTAAACATTTAATTGATTATAAAATTATAAAAAAATCAATTGATGCAAGAGATAAAAGTAGGGTCTATTATGTTTATGAATTAAAT
This sequence comes from Bacilli bacterium, assembly GCA_017525035.1. Taxonomy (GTDB): domain Bacteria; phylum Bacillota_I; class Bacilli_A; order RF39; family UBA660; genus RUG13868. The sequence continues at coordinate 23,203 of JAFXTH010000002.1, forward strand.
GTTAATTTAGATAACGAAGATATAATATTAAAAAAGAATAATTCTGATATTTGTAAGACAACAGAAGAAAAATACGAAAGTCCAATAAGTGGTAGTGAAGAGTTAGTGGAAAGACCAATAATAGTAGGCAGTGGGCCTAGTGGACTTTTTGCTGCTTTATTACTTGCAGAAAATGGTTATAAACCAATTGTTATTGAACGTGGTGAACAAATAGAAGAAAGAGTTAAAAGTGTTGAAACATTTTGGGAGAAAAATATTTTAAATAAGAACTCTAATGTTTGTTTTGGTGAAGGCGGTGCAGGTACATTTTCTGATGGTAAATTAAATACACTTGTTGGAGATAGTAAATGTAGAATAAGAAAAGTATTTGAGTCATTTGTAGAATGTGGTGCACCAAGTGATATCTTATATATCAACAAACCACATATAGGGACAAATATATTAAGAAGCGTAATAGTAAATCTTAGAAATAAAATTATAGATTTAGGTGGAGAATTTTTATTTAATACAACTTTAACTGATATTAAATACAATGATAATAAAATTGAATCTATTGTTGTTAACGATAACAAAGAAATAAAAACAAGTATATTAATACTTGCTTTAGGGCATTCTGCAAAAGATACAATAACAATGTTATACAGTCATGGCATAAAAATGTCTTCAAAACCTTTTGCAGTAGGAATAAGAATTCAACATAGTCAAGATATGATAAATGAAAGTCAGTATGGTGAGTATGCAAATTACCTACCTGTAGCTAGTTATAAACTAACATATACAACAAGCAAGAATAGAGGTGTATATTCTTTCTGTATGTGCCCAGGAGGGTATGTTGTTAATTCTACTTGTGAAGAGGAGCATTTAATAATAAATGGAATGAGTAATCATGAACGTAATAGTGGTAATAGTAATAGTGCTATTGTAGTAACAGTAGATGAAAAAGACTTTGGAAACAATCCACTTGATGCACTTGAATATCAAAGACAATTAGAATCTGTAGCATACGAAGAATGTGCTGGTAAAATACCAACGCAACTTCTTAAAGATTATTTTGATAATAAAGCAAGTGAAAAACTAGGAAGTATTAAACCAATGTTTAAAGGTGAATATTCTTTAACTAATATAAATAATTTATTACCAGATTATATTAATGAGGCTTTAAAAGAAGCTATAAAAGATTTTGATAAAAAGATTAAAGGTTTTGCATGTCATGATGCCATAATATCATGCGTTGAAAGTAGAACATCATCGGCAATAAGAATTGAAAGAGATGAAAACTTTGAGACAAACATCAAAGGAATATATCCAATAGGTGAAGGAGCGGGATATTCAGGTGGTATTACTACTTCAGCTGTTGATGGAATAAAAATTGCAGAAAGAATAATAGAAAGATATACAAACAAAAGTATAAAAGACTGATTATAAGATCAGTCTTTTTGACTTTTTATCTATGTCATGCTATAATATGCACCATTAACGGGGGAAAATAAAATGAAATTTGACGGAGGAACTTATTTAGCTACAACTGCTGCATTAAAACTTAAAGGTGCACAAAAAGTTTTATCAATAACTAATGTGTCACAATGCGTAGATGCATTATACGATTCATTATATAATGATAAATCACTTGATATTCCTTTTGGAAGCATTAGATATTTAGATGAAAAAGATGAAAAAAATAATGTTAATGTAGAACGTCTTATATTTCGTGTAAATAATGAAAGCAGTCTTAATATTTCTGAAATAGAAGTGGGTAACAGAGTTAGTAACTATGGCTATCCAACAAGTTTTCA
>JAFXTH010000015.1 GCA_017525035.1 Bacilli bacterium
TAAAACAACATGTACTGAGCGTATATTATTTCATACTAAAAAAATCCACAAAATTGGTGAGACACATGATGGTGAATCACAAATGGACTGGATGGAACAAGAACAAGAACGTGGTATTACTATTACTTCTGCTGCAACTACTGCATATTGGAAGAAATATAGATTTAATATAATCGATACTCCAGGACACGTAGACTTCACAATCGAAGTATCTCGTAGTTTAAGAGTACTAGATGGTGCTGTTGCATTAATCGATGCACAAGCAGGAGTTGAACCTCAAACTGAAACAGTTTGGAGACAAGCTACTGAATTTAAAGTACCAAGAATTATATTTGCTAATAAAATGGATAAAATGGGAGCAGACTTTGTATACAGTTTAGGAACAATTAAATCTAGACTTGGAGTTAATGCAAAGCCTATTGAATGGCCAATTGGAGCTGAAAGTGACTTTAATGGAGTAATCGATTTAGTTACTATGAAAGCTTATCAATATGATGGAAAGCAAGAAGAAGAAGCAAAAGAAATAGAAATACCTGCTGACTTAAAAGACGAAGCAGAAGCAAGAAGAGCAGACCTAATAGAAACTGTTGCTGAATATGATGACGAAGTAATGGAAAAATATCTAGAAGGTGAAGAACTTACTGTTGAAGATATCAAGAAATGTATCAGAAAAGGTACTCTTGAAGTTAAATTCTTCCCAGTTATGTGTGGAACTGCTTTAGGAAACAAAGGTATTAAGTTATTACTTGATGCAGTAATTGATTACTTACCATCACCACTTGATATCGAATCAATTAAGGGTACAGATTTAAATGGAAATGAAGTTGAAAGACATCCAAGTGATGATCAACCATTCGCTGCATTAGCATTTAAAGTTATGACTGACCCATTCGTAGGAAGATTAACTTTCTTCCGTGTATATTCAGGTAAGTTAAGTAGTGGTTCTTACGTACTTAACTCAACAAAAGATGAAAAGGAAAGAATTGGTCGTATCTTATTGATGCATGCTAACAACCGTTCAGAAATTTCTGAAGTATTTACTGGAGATATAGCTGCAGCTGTAGGACTTAAAGACACAACTACTGGAGATACATTATGTGATGAGAAACACCCTGTTATTCTTGAATCAATGGTATTCCCAGAACCAGTTATTCAACTTGCTGTTGAACCAAAATCTAAAGCAGATCAAGAAAAGATGGGAATTGCTTTACAAAAACTTGCTGAAGAAGACCCAACTTTCAAAGTTCATACAGATCATGAAACTGGACAAACAATTATCGCTGGTATGGGTGAGTTACACTTAGACGTATTAGTAGATAGAATGAGAAGAGAATTCTCAGTTGAATGTAACGTTGGTAAACCACAAGTTGCTTACCGTGAAACAATTAAGAGTGCAGGAGACTGTGAAGGTAAATATATTAAACAATCTGGTGGACGTGGACAATACGGACATGTTTGGGTTAAATTTGAGCCAAATCCAGATAAGGGATATGAATTCGTTGACGCTATCGTTGGTGGAGTTGTTCCAAGAGAATATATTCCAGTAACTGATAAAGGATTACAAGAAGCTCTTGAATCAGGAGTTCTTGCTGGATATCCAATGATCGACGTTAAATGTACTTTATTTGATGGATCTTACCATGATGTTGACTCAAGCGAAATGGCATTCAAAGTTGCTGCTTCACTTGCTGTTAAAGAAACTAAGAATAAATGTAACCCAGTTATTCTTGAACCTATAATGAAGGTTGATGTTTCAGTTCCAGATGAATATTTTGGAAATGTTATGGGTGACATTACAGCTAGACGTGGAAAACCACTTGGACAAGAATCTAGAGGTAACGCAATTATGTTATCTGCAATGGTTCCACTTGCTGAAATGTTTGGATATGCTACTTCATTAAGAAGTAACTCACAAGGAAGAGGAACATTTATAATGACATTCGATCACTATGAAGAAGTTCCAAAAAATATCGCTGAAGAAATCATTAAAAAGAGCGGTAATCAATAGTAATAACAGGACTCTTTAAAAGAGTTCCTGATTATTAAAAAATAGTTGATAATTTATCAATTATTAGATAAAATATAGTAGTAATATATTAAAGGAGGAAATATAATGGCTAAACAAAAATTTGATCGTAGTAAACCACATGTTAATATTGGTACTATTGGACACGTTGACCATGGTAAAACAACATTAACTGCTGCTATTACTAAAAGACAATCTGAAAAATTTGGTGGAGAATTTGTAGACTATGCAAATATCGATAAAGCACCAGAAGAAAGAGAACGTGGAATTACAATTAATACTGCACACGTTGAATATCAAACAGCAACTCGTCACTATGCACACGTTGACTGTCCAGGACATGCTGACTATGTTAAAAACATGATCACTGGTGCAGCTCAAATGGATGGAGCTATCCTTGTTATCGCTGCAACTGACGGACCAATGGCTCAAACTCGTGAGCACATCTTATTATCTCGTCAAGTTGGTGTACCAAGAATGGTAGTATTCATGAACAAATGTGACCAAGTAGATGATCCAGAATTATTAGATTTAGTTGAAATGGAAATTCGTGACCTATTAACTGAATATGGATTCGATGGAGCTAACACTCCAATCATTAGAGGGTCTGCATTAAAGGCTCTTGAAGGAGATCCTGCAGCTAACGAAGCAATCGATAAGTTAATGGATGCAGTTGATGAATGGATCCCAACTCCAGAACGTGATACTGAAAAACCATTCTTAATGAGTATTGAAGACGTATTCACAATCACTGGACGTGGAACAGTTGTTACAGGACGTGTTGAACGTGGTAAGTTAAATCTTAACGATACAGTTGAAATCGTTGGAATTAAACCAACTAAGTCAACAGTTGTAACAGGAATCGAAATGTTCCGTAAACAATTAGACTATGCTGAAGCAGGAGATAACGCTGGAGTTTTACTTCGTGGTATCAACCGTGAAGAAGTTGAACGTGGACAAGTTCTTGCTAAACCAGGAAGTGTTACACCTCATAAGAAATTCAAAGCTCAAGTTTATGTTCTTTCTAAAGAAGAAGGTGGACGTCATACTCCATTCTTTGCAAACTATCGTCCTCAATTCTATTTCAGAACTACAGACGTAACAGGTGTTATCGAACTTGAACCAGGTGTAGAAATGGTTATGCCAGGAGACAACGTTTCAATTACAGTTGAGTTAATTCACCCAATCGCAATTGAAAATGGTACTAAGTTCTCTATCCGTGAAGGTGGAAGAACAGTTGGTGCTGGTAACGTAACTGAAATTATTGAATAAAAAAAATAGACTTCAATCGAAGTCTTTTTTTTATTCTGTTTTTTAAAATTATTTCTTTAATTGAGTAGTAACATCTGAGAATGAAGTATTACCCTTATCATTAGAAGAATATTTACTTTTCAATGTATCTAGAATAGTAGAATATTGATTTAATTGAGTTAAATACTTTTTCATGTTAGCCTCAATTTGATTATACATTGTTTTTAATGATGCTTCAGAAGTTGTACCTTTAATTGCTGATTCAATTAAACTTTTCTTAGCAGCTAAATCACAATGTTTTTTAACATTAGATTTATATGAATCTAATGCATTTTTTATTTTAGATATCCCATTAACATTAATACCTGATGTACTAGATGTTGTAGCCATTTATTTCACCTTCCTTTAATTATTTTATAGATTGAATAGTTTTAGCAATCTCTGATGAGTTTGTTTCTTGCATTTTACCAAATTGTTTTGCATCACCTGCTAAAGCATTTTCAATTAAAGTATTGAATTTCTTATATAATGCTTTGATTTCATCTGCTGATGCTTTAAAACTTGATTTGAATTGGTTTGCATCTTTACCTAACCAGTATTTATCCACTTCATTAGTTACAGTTGATGTTTGTTCTAGTGCTTTGATAGCATTGTTAACATCTCCTTGTAATTCTGATAATAGTTTTTTCTTACCTGCAGTATCTCTGGCATAGGTAGCATTTTTCATTTCTAGTGCCATTATAGTACCTCCTATATTTTAAATATAAATTACTTTTTCACAATTGTAAACATTTATGACAAAGTTTTACATTCTGATGTGTCTATAAAATATTCACAATATTATTATGTATTTTCTTGAATAGATTATTAATTTAAGTTATAATTTATATAGAATAGAGAGTGGTTACCATGAAGTTATTAATATGTGATAACGAACAAGTTAATTTACACAATCTTCCTGAAGAAATTCAGAATTTTTATATTGTAAATTATTTATCACATATTGATAATATCTCAGAGATGCTTACTTTAGAGGCTCAAGATAATGCTTGGAACATTGTAAGTAATAAGAATATTGAGATAACTTTAAATGGTAAACAATGCGATAAAGCTCCATTACTTCCTTATATTGTATATAATGTTTATTTTTCGGTTATAAATAGAATGGTTAAAGTAGTATCTGTTCCTAGTAATGAGAAGTTTAGATATGCTTCTTCTAGAATTATGAATGATATTAGTATTGGTCAAGAACCTTCTAGTACAATTTGTTGTATGCTACCTTCTTTGCATATTAATCATGCGAAGATTACAACAGCTAACAACATAACATATTTAAATTTATGTGAACCAACATGCGATGTTTATGTTAATAATCGTAGAGTAAAAGTTCCTCAAATAGAACTTAAATATGGAGATACTATATTCATTGATTCTTTAAAGATTATATGGCTAGATACATATTTTGCTATTAACAATCCAAATAATTCAGTTACTTTAAATAACGTTGACTTTGTTAATATCAATATGGAAGATGCTAAGTCATATACTGAAGTTACTGAATCAGAAAGAAATGTTAAATTATACGGGGATAACGATATCTTCTTTCATACTCCTAAAATTAAGAGTTACATAAAAGAAGAAGAACTAGAAATAGATAGCCCTCCTGAGAAAGATAACACACCAGGAGTACCACTAATCCTTTCAGTAGGATCTAGTGCTATTATTGGTATATCTTCATGTATTACAGGTATATCTGCAGTTACTGGTTTAATGAATGGTACTATGGATAAGATGGATGCATACTTGCAACTTGCAATGTGCTTCTTAATGCTTATATCATGTTTTGCAATACCAATAATCGCTGATATTTGGCAGAAGAACCAAAGAAAGAAAAGAGAAGATTTAAGACAAAGAAGATATAGAGACTATTTGGCTAAGAATGTTAATCATATAAATGAAACAATAAAACAACAAGAAACAATATTAAGAGAAAAATATTTAACATTAGATGAAATAGTTACTGAAACAGCTAACTCTGGTTATAATTTATGGAGTAGAGAAGTTGTTGATAAAGATTTCTTAACTGTACGTTTAGGTATAGGTAATATGCCTGCTTATATAAAAGTTTCAGCACAAACAGAAAAGTTTTCTTTATACGATGATAACTTAAAAGATGAAGTTGTAAAAATAGCCAATGATGAAAAATTACTTAATAATGTTCCTATTACAATTTCTATGATTGATAATAGGATTACTCCAATAGTAGTACAAACAAATCAATATAAAGAATATATAAACGCGATAATGCTACAATTGATGTTCTATTATAGTGCACTTGATTTAAAAATTGTTGTATTTACTAACGAAAATTTAGAAGATCATTTCAGTTATCTTAGATATTCAAACCATTGTTGGAGTGTTAATAGAGATATTAGATTCTTTGCTACTAATGAGATAGAAGCTAATCAATTAAGTATGTATCTTGAGCAAGAATATAATAAGAGATTACCTAGCAGTAATGCAACAGCAGATGATAAAAAATACGATGGTAATGTTCCAGTATATAAAGACTATAATGAATATTATTTAATTGTTACTGATGACTTTAAGAGTTTTAAAGACGTTTCTATTATTAATAGAATTATAAATAGTGATATCAACTTAGGTTTCTCTTTATTAGTATTTTCTGAATCACTTAAGAATTTACCTAGTAGATTAGAGAAATTTATAGTAGTAGAAAATGGACAAAGTGGTTTATACAATAAAACATTTGATAATACATACTTAGGTAAATTTTCTGCTGAATATTTAACTAATTACGATATTCACAAGTTAGCTCATAAGATTTCAAATATACCATTACCAGTTGAAGGTAATGAATCTAATATGCCTAAGTCTCTTAGCTTCTTAGATTTATATAACGTTGGTAAAGTAGAACATTTGAATATTTTATCTAGATGGCGTACTAATACACCTATGACTAGTTTGAATGCTCCAATAGGAGTACAAGCTAATTACAAACCAATTGGCCTAGATCTTCATGAAAAGGCACATGGACCACATGGTTTAATTGCTGGTTCAACTGGATCAGGTAAATCAGAATTTATTATTACATATATCTTATCTATGGCTATTAACTATCACCCATATGAAGTTCAATTTGTATTAATTGACTATAAAGGTGGAGGTTTAGCAGGTGCTTTTGAAAAGCGTGAAAAAGGTATTAAGATACCACACTTAATTGGTACAATTACTAACTTAGATAAGAGTGAAATGAATAGAACCTTAGTATCTATCAAGAGTGAACTTGAAAGAAGACAAATTAAGTTCAATAAGGCTCGTGATGCTTTAGGAGAAGGTACTATTGATATCTATAAATATCAAAGATTGTTTAGAGAAGGAAAAGTCAGTGAACCAATAAGTCATTTGTTTATAATAAGTGATGAGTTTGCTGAGTTAAAGCAACAACAACCTGAATTTATGGATGAACTTGTTTCGACAGCTCGTATAGGACGTTCGTTAGGTGTGCATTTAATACTTGCAACACAAAAGCCTAGTGGAGTAGTTAATGATCAAATATGGTCAAACTCAAGATTTAAAGTATGTTTAAAAGTTCAAACATCAGAAGATAGCTTTGAAGTATTAAAACGTGATGAAGCATCTAAAATTAGAGAAACTGGTAGGTTCTACTTACAAGTTGGTAATGATGAATTGTTTGAACTTGGTCAATCAGCATGGGCTGGAGACAAATATTATCCTGCCGAATATGTTTTGCCAAAAGTAAATGATTCAATTGACTTTATTAGTAATGACGGTACTATTACTAAATCTGTAGTAGATGATAGAAGACAAAAGGAAGAGAGTCGTGGTGAACAACTACCAAATATTGTTCAATACTTATATGACATAGCAGTTGATGAAAACATCAAATTTAGTTCTTTATGGCTTCCTAATATACCTGCTGATATATATTTAGGTAACATAGTTAAAAAGTATGAATATAAACCAGTATCATACAATATAGATGTACTTATTGGTGAATATGATAAACCGACTAATCAAGAACAAGGGTTGTTAAAGTATCCACTAGATTCAAATATATTAATATTTGGTAGTCAAGGATCAGGTAAAGAAAACTTACTAGCAACAATGATTTATTCAACCTGCGTATTCCATACACCTGAAGAAATAAATTATTATATATTAGATTTCGGTTCTGAAACATTATCGATGTTTAGTAAAATGCCACATGTAGGTTCATTTATTACAAGTGATAAAAAAGACTTAACAACAGCATTATTCTTATATTTAGAAAAACAAATACAAAAGAGAAAAGACTTATTCTCTGAGTATCAAGGAAATTATAAATTTTATTGTGAAAAGAGCGGAAAGAAATTACCTCTTATAGTAACAGTATTAAACTCTTATGAAGGATTTAGAGAAAACTGTGATATGTATGATGAATACTTAATACATCTTCTAAGAGAAGGTCAAAAGTATGGAATCATATTCATGATAACTTCTGTTTCTACAAACTCAGTTAAATCTTCAATGCTTGAATACTTCAATAATAAGATTGTGTTACAAAGCCAAGATCCATTTGATTATCAATACATATTACAAGCTCCAAGAGAGTTAATACCTTCTTCATATTTTGGAAGAGGTATTACAATGGTAAATGGTTCTCCATGTGAGTTCCAAACAGCTTTCATTACTACTAAAGATGAAGTGGGTACTATTGTTAGATCAGATTCAAAGAAATTGTTAGATTATTATAAATATAAAATTCCAGAAATTAAAGCAATGCCTAAACATGCAACATTTGATGATTTATGTAAAAATGTTAAGCTATTGAATAATGTTTCTATAGGTTATAATACAGAAACTGCTGAATTAATTTCTTATGATTTTATCAAGAATAAACTTACTTTAATTTTAGGAGAAGGAACAACTGAAGATAATACATTTATGTTTACTATTATTGATTTGATAGATAACATAAAGAACATTACGCTTAACATATTTGATATTAGTTCAAGCATAAATACCGATGGAAATGCAAATTATTACAATGCTGATTTTGCAATACCATTTGCTAATGTATTAGATGAGCAACCTGAAAACATGCAAGTAAATATTATCATTGGTATTGGTTTTGCTAAAGATTTACTATCAGAGGAAGAATATGACAGTTTAACAAAAATGATTGTTAATGCTAATAATCTTCAAAATAATACTTTCATAATATTTGATAATTATTCAAGATTCCAAGAATTAAAGGATACACCACTATATCAGGCTTTTGATAGAAAGAATGGATTCTGGTATGGTGAAGGGTTCGATACTCAAGATTTCTATGATAATAGTGAGTTAACTGATTCTGATTTGTATGATGATACAGTTAATAAAGTATATTATATAGTTAACAATAAATATTCCGTAATCAAAGGAGTAGGTTATACGGAGGTGGATGATGAATAACAAAGTATTGGTTAATTTAAAAGTACCAGAACTTGATCAATGTTATGATATCTTTCTTCCAGTAAATAGAAAGATAGGAAATATAGTAATTTTAATTAATAAGACATTAAATGACATGTCAGGTGGTAATATTCCTATTACTAGTGCATGTGGGCTTGTTAACCTAGATACTAAAGAGATTTATAATCCAGATACCTTACTTGTAAATACATCAATAAGGAATGGATCAAAACTAATGATATTAACAAAATAGATTTTTAATTAAATCTATTTTTTTTATAAAAAAAAGAGAACTTACGTTCTCTATACTCTTATTTGTGGTCTATTTGTAACAGATGCTTGATACAAGTTATACATTGTCTTGTTAGTCATTATACCAAACTCACCAATGTATTCCATTATGCTTCCTCTAAATGCAAGCTTAGCTTCATTTATACCATGCATTGGATTTTTTCTTTTATCAAATCCACCAGTAATTTCTCCAAAGCAGAATGTTCTACATTCACTCTTAGAATACTTTTCAATTACTTTCCATCTTAATAGATATAAAGCATTTAAGTTAGAGTATTCTCTTAAATATCCATCCTCGAAAATTGATACATTGTTACCGCTTCTAATAATGATACATGCAGCGATAATTCTTCCATTTGGATAATCTTTTAATGTTTGTGTTGAAGTTACTAGATGCTCTTTAAAGTTACCAATAATCTTGTCAGATTCCATCTTTTGATTTAATGAACGTTGCATGTTTTTACCAGTAGCGTTCTTTTCTTGAATTATTTTATTTAATAATTCATTTCTTTCAATTTCTCTTTCATATAAAATCTTACTATTGTTAACATATTTTTCTGAGTTTACTCTTGCAAGATATACTTCACAATCAGGGTTATTTTCTATAATTGATCTATAATATTCAATTGGTCTATTGAACTTTTGTCTTAATACAGTATACACTGCTTCAACATTTTTTGTTTCATCTTGGAATATTTCTACACCCATCTTAGCAGCTTTTCTTAATTTAGTTCTTGTTCTTTTATCTATCTTTGAAAGAAGCGTTCTTGAATTTATTGGCAAATTAGTAATAGCATACCATCTTGGTAATATTGCTTCAAAGAACAAGTTTTGACCTCTAAATTCAAATTTTAACTTTTTCATTAACAAATTAACTATATCTTTTGCGTATGGATTAGCTTTCATTACTTCTCCACCATGTAAGATTGTATCTAGTTTTTTATCAATATTGTTACTGTTTTCTTTTAATGTTCCGTTTTTATTCCTAATGGTTAGTATTACGGGTGGATCGAATGTGAATGACATTATCTTTCTACCGACTAAGTATTTCTTTAATGTAGATAATGCATCTTCTACTAATTTTGCATCTTCATAGTCCAATATAACTCCACGAGGAGCATACGAAATGCTTTGACCTAAATAAACTACTTTTGTTAATAGTAAAGTAGCTCCTTTTAATGCTAGCCCTTCTTCAAAACCTAAGTAAAGAATGTTGTAACCAAGTGTTTTAACAGCTTCACCATAGTTTGAAGTTTGCCAAGGATTTGCATAGTCATGATTTTTAGCAAAATTATCGAATTCAGCAGCATCTATTTCTACTATCTTCATAAGCTTCCCTCGCAATCATAAAAGTATTATAACATAATTTGTATTATTTTGAAACAATATGTATCATAATTTATTGTAAATAAAATCAAATAAAAACTTTCAAAAATATCAATTTTTCACTTATTTGTGTTATATTAATTGTAAGGTGAAGAAGATATGAAATGTGTATTTTGTCAGGCTGATATATTAGAAGGAAAAGACAAATGTGATTATTGTGGAAGATACCAACATGAAAAGATTAATCCAGTTCAAAATCAACCAGTTAATAATCAAGTAATGCCAAAGAAAAAGTTAAAGAAAAGCGAGATAGGTGCAATGGTGTTTAAAACAATAATTACAGTTGCGGTTATTGCAGTAGCAGCATATTTCGTTATTAAATACATAAATAGTAGAAAAGATTTCTTTGGTGAGTGGAGTTGTAACGATGGAAAACTAGTTTTAACAATAACAGAGAAAACTTTTACTACAAGCTATGATGGTGGTAATTACGGAGAAGCAGAATATACACTTGATTCAGAAAATAAAAATGAAAAAGCAAGTAAATATGTTTTAAGTGTTTCACAAGTAAAGAAACTAATAAATGGAGAATCATATTCTGATGCTACTGATACTAAGTTTGTAATAACTATTGAAAAAGATAAAAAAGATGAACTTACTTTAAATAATGTTGTTAGCAATAAAACATATAAGTGTTTTAAGACGAACTAATGCAAATAATACTTGTAAAATATTCAAAAATTTGATAAACTAATGACTAGTAATCGGGGTGATACGATATGAAAATATTATTATTAATTATATGCATATTATTAATAGCTATAGTACTATTACAAAGTAATAAAGCAGAAGGTGCTTCACAGATTATATCTGGTGGTAATGCAGATTTATTTAGTCAAAGAAAAGAACGTGGAATTGAGCTATTTATTAGTAGATTAACATTTGCATTAGGAGCAATATTCTTTATAGTTTGTGTAGTAATGAATATAATGTAAACTAAGGACTTTAAAGTCCTTTTTTTATTTAACTTAATTGAAAGTTGTGTTATATATTATTTAGGATGTGATTATATGAAAGATAGAATATTAGAAGCATTAAATAATGTTCATAGAGCATTAAGTTACGAAGAGTTAGATTCTTTGTTAAATATTAAAACAATAGAAGAAACACAAGAAATGGCAGATGCTTTAGAAGCATTAGAAGATGAAGCAGAAATCTATCATTCAAATAAAGGTAAATATATGCTTTTTAAAGATGGAAATCTATTAAAAGGTACTTTAAGAGTTAATAAAAAAGGTTTTGGCTTTGTTGAAATAGCTGCAGATACTGAAGATGTGTTTATTCCTACAGAAGATATTAATGATGCTCTTGACGGGGATATAGTTGTCTGTGAAGTTACTTTGACTAAAGATGATGGAAGAAAAGAAGGAAGAATTGTTAGAGTTCTTCAAAGAAATCTTTCCACAGTAGTTGGGGAAATTTATTTTAAAAAAGGTATAGGGCATATAATACTTGATGATAAAAAATTGAAATTAGATATCGAAATACCACCTAAAAAGAATATGGGTGCAGTAGATGGACACAAAGTAGTTGTACAAATCGAAAGCATAAAAAAGAACCAATGTATTGGTAAAGTAATAAAGATTCTTGGACATAAGAATGATCCAGGAGTAGATATTATTTCAATAGTTGAAAAATATTTAATTAAGTATGAATTTGATAAAGAAGTAGAAGAACAGCTTGATAGCATTCCAGAAGAAATAAGTGAAGAAGATAAAGTTGGAAGAAGAGACTTAACTGGAATCACTATATTTACCATTGATGGTGATGACACTAAAGATATAGATGATGCTATATCGGTAGAAAAACTAGAAAATGGTAATTATAAATTAGGTGTACATATTGCAGATGTATCATATTATGTTAAAGAAGGAAGCCCACTTGATTTAGAAGCAATGGAAAGAGGCACTAGTGTTTATTTAGTTGATAGAGTTATTCCTATGCTTCCACATAAATTATCAAATGGAATATGTTCATTGAATCCTGATGTTGAACGTCTTGCTGTTTCATGTGTTATGGAAATAGATAGTAATGGTAAAACAGTGGATTATGAGATATTTGAAAGTGTAATTAAGTCTAGAATTCAAATGACTTATAAAAAAGTTAATAAAATATTAAATAATGAAGAAATACCGGAAGGATATGAGCCTTACGTTAATGATTTAAAACTAATGAAGGAACTTGCTGATATTATTAGAAAAGCTAAGATGGATAGAGGTTATATAGATTTCGAAACAGATGAAGCTAAGATATTAGTAGATGATAATTGTGTTCCTTATGATGTTGTATTAAGAGATAGAGGACCAGGAGAAGATTTAATAGAAGATTTCATGATTCAAGCAAATGAATGTGTAGCAACTCATATCTTCTATATGGAATTACCATTTGTATATCGTGTACATGAATATCCTAAAGAAGAGAAGATTAAGAACTTCTTAGCATTTGTATCATCACTAGGTTACAATGTACCATCTAATATTAAGGATTTATCTCCTAAATCAATGCAAAACTTATTGCATTTCTTAAAAGATAAGAAGGAGTATCCTGTACTATCAAGTCAATTGCTAAGAAACATGCAAAAAGCTGTATATCTTCCACAAAATCTTGGACACTATGGACTTGCTAGTAAATGTTATACACACTTTACTTCGCCAATAAGAAGATATCCAGATACAACAGTTCATAGACTTCTTAGAACATATTTATTTAAAAATAATATGGAAAGTGATACAATAAAGCACTGGGAAGAGAAATTAGTATATGTATGTGATCATTCATCTGAAAGAGAACGTGCATCAGTTGATTGTGAACGTGAAGTTGAAGATATGAAGATGGCTGAATACATGGAAAAACATGTAGGAGAAACATTCATTGGTATGATCTCTACAGTTACAAATTTTGGAATGTTTGTTCAACTTGATAATTTAATTGAAGGTCTTGTGAAGATTAATGAATTAAATGGATTCTATAATTATCAAGAAGAAAGTCAAATGTTAATAGATGAAAAAACACATAATATGTATAGATTAGGAGATAAAGTTGAAGTTAAAGTTGTTAGAGCTTCTAAGGAAGAAAAAACAATTGACTTCGAGATAATTAGAAAACTATAGGGGGACTATATGGAAATATTAAATAGAAAGGCAAGACATGACTATTTCGTTGAAGAAGAATATGAATGTGGTATTGTACTAACTGGAACTGAAATTAAGTCAATAAGAGAAGGAAGCTGCAATATTGGAGATAGTTATGGTCATATAAAAAAAGGTGAATTATTCGTTCTTAATATGTTCATTGGTGCTTATAAAGAAGGTAATATCTTTAATCACCAAGAAACAAGGACAAGAAAACTATTAATGCATAAGAAAGAAATACTAAAGATCTCTAATAAGGTCACACTTGACGGATATACTCTTATCCCACTAAAAGTGTATTTTAAAAACAATAAAGCGAAGTTATTGCTAGGTCTTTGTAAAGGTAAGAAGAATTATGACAAGAGAGAAGATATAAAAGAACGTGACATTCAAAGACAAATTAATAAGAAGCAAAAATATTAAAATTTGCTTCTTTTTTGTTATAATTGATAATTTCGCTTAAATATGATATAATCTCTTCACGGGGCCGATTAGGTTTCGACGGGATTAATTGAGTATGGATGGCAAGTCGAGGCATACGTAAATGCATCAGTTTAATAACTGGAAACAAAATTAAAAATGCATTTGCTGCACTTTTCAATAGAAATGCTGTAGCTTTTGCCTAGTAAATACTAGAGCATGTGCGCTTCTTTAATATCTTTTCCTACGGGATTTTAAAGAGGCTTATTTAGTAGGATATACTACTGTGATGTCTATAAGCAGTAATGAATTTCATAGACTTGCTAAGTGTTAATTTGTTAATTAGTTTTTCACTTAGTGAAATTTTGTAATTAACTAAACTTGTAGAGGTCTATATGTGGTTTTTTTCGGACGGGAGTTCAATTCTCCCCGGCTCCACCAATTTGAGTAAAACAAACTATATTTTAGTTTGTTTTTTTATTTACACACTAGACGTTATTTTTTGCTTAATAATTGGACAAATGAAAAAATATTATATTATAATTGGGTTATGATGAGGTGATTGTATGGAAAGAACGAATGATGTTTTGAGGTGGTATAAAGCCAATCCTAATTCTAACCCAAACATTTTTGAATTAATGGAAGTTATGGGCGAGGATGCAAGGTTTGAAGACGTAAATCCTGAAGTTATTAATGAATTAGTTGATTTAGAAATTAAAAGACTATTTGAAAAAGGTATAATTACAGACGAAAATGATCAACTAATAGCTTTAATTAATGAATTTAGAGCAAAAGTATTAAGCGGAGAAATGGTATCTAAAAATGAAGAAACACTAAATAAAATGGTTGGTGGAGTAGTATTCTTTATTAAAAATATGGAAAAAGAAACAGGACAAGAATATGCTTACACTAATAGTGATGAATACCATAAGATATTAAGTGCTAGCCAATTAGTTTCACAATTTGATGGACCACTTAGTGATGTTATGCAAAGCAATTTAGAATTTATTGAGTCACGTTATAAAGGTTATAGAAGGGAATCAGGTATAGCCCAAGAGCAAAGAAGAATTAGAGAAGAAGAAATTAAAGCTAAAATAGCACTTGAAGCAGAGGAAACAGCTAAAAAAATAAAAGAACAAGTAGATAGTTTCGTATATCCAGAAAGAATTCCTGAATTAATGGAATATTATAAAAAGAATTCAGTTTTAATACCTGCTGATGTTTTAGTAAAAACACTTGTAGGTTTAGGTACAGATGAGAACTTTGAAACAGTTTTAGGACGAATTACAGAAGCAAATCTTGCTGATACTGCTAGATATTTTGTTGTTAGTGCTGCAGCTCGTTTTGCTAAAAATGGCCCAGATTTTTGGTTATATGAAAGAAAATCTAGGGGAATGGAAATCGATGCTGATGATTTAGCATATGCTGAAGAAATAAGACAAGAAAATGCCAAATTTGAAGCAAAATATAATCAACCCAAACCAGAAGGACCTCAATATTAAGACATTAAAAAAGAACCACATTGGTTCTTTTTTTTATCTTCTTTTAATTAACATTTGTGAACTTAACTTTTCTATTTCTACATCAAATGTAGATAAAGATACGTTAGGTCCTGTTATTATTCTATGAACATTATTTTCAAAACTATTACTACTTGTATGATTATGTTTTTCTATTCTAGCATCAGTTTTTTTTGCTTTAATTATTTCTGTTTTTGGATTTCTTATAAGTGATAATCTATCAGACGGAATAGCAAAGAAGGCTTCTGGTTCTATTAATAGATTTTTAACTCCATATCTATCAGTCTTATATAATTGATCTAAAAGTATATATTCATTTCTATACTTTAATCCTATATAACCATCAAGTCCTAATTCTCCTCTTATAAATGTATCAAATCCACTATTAGAGTAACAATTGATTTTTCTATTTAATAAATCTTCATACTTTTCATAGTCTATTGTAGTTTCTCTTGTAGCTCTTTGTCTTTGAACTGTTTCTTTTGCATAACTAGTAAACTCTCCTGGTTTAAGTATTTCACAACCAATTAATATTTCATTATAATCAAGTCTATTTCCACTATCTGATATAACTTTATCTTTACCAATTAGTGCTTCGTATTCATCCATAAATTGATCAAACCAACGTTTTCCTTTACCACCAATCCATACTCTATGTGGCCATGCAGAATTGCTTGCATTATTTCTATTAAAATTAGCACATACGTTGTGATAATATTCATATGGCATTATGGCATATTTTTCATTTCTTGTTGATTCATACCTAACAAGACTTTTATATGCTAAGTAGAAAAGCATATCTTTAGGCCTTACACCTTTATTAATAAATGCATTAAGTGGCGTTTTGTACATATTAACTATAGCGTCTAGATTTTTATCTAATTCCATTAGTATACGTATTTTTCCTTCATCATCGATGTTCTTATTTAATAAATATTCATGTATATTGTTTCTTGCTATTTCTTTAAAAAACTCAATATTTTCAGCTTTATCAAAATTGATAAAGTCAATTGATTTACCGACTCCTAATAAATTAAATATTGAGTTAACAAAATGTCTTGGATCAAATCTAAAATCATATCCATCAGAATGTGGCGTATAAGAAAACGTACAGTAATATCTAATTAATACTTCTTTTCTTTCTTCACTAATACTAGGTAAGAACATGCTAATTACGGTTTCAAAATATTTTCTTACTTGTGCTTCTACTTCTTCTGAATTATTGAATATTGTTTGATAGCTTGCTCTTTCAACAGGTATACTTAATGATATTGGATTAATAAAACTATATATTTCATCAACGGGTATTTCACCATTATATATATGTTTACTCTTCATATTTATCCCCCTTTAAAACGATTACATATTATACCATAAAATGCATTATTTTTCAATAAAAAAGACGATTGCTCGTCTTTATTTACATAATGATTCAAGGAATGTTACTAAAGCCTTATGGTGCTTGTCGTAGTCATCTGGATATTTTCCATAACCACTAGCTTCGATGTATCCGCCGTCTTCATATTCAACTTTTAAACCGAATCCATAGCCATCCATCACGTTATCATCGGATTCAGAAAAATCATTCCATTTGTATATTTTCTCTTCATTAATTAATTTAGCAAGTTCATCTAATTTAGCTTTATCGATATCTTTGTTAATATCTAAATCAACACCATTACTTCCTTTAGCTGTGAACATTATTTTTCCATCAGTATACTCAATATCATAACCATAGTATCCTTCAAAAAAAGAACCATAATGATAAGAGAAAACTGATATAGCGCTTTCATTAGGCTTTCCCTTCTCACCACATCCAGTTACTACAAAAAATGCTCCGATAATTAATAAAAATAGTAATAAAGATTTCTTCATATTTTATCCTCCACTTATTATTATAACATACTTGCTTTTTGTAGCAATGCTTTTAATTTATTGACATTGTAAGCGTAAAAATATATTTGAAAAAAATATATTTTTTATTTGTATGATAATATTAAAATAGAGGTGCTAATGAACTAATTGAAAGAGCAAGAAAATTAGCCAAAGAAAATGGTTTAAAACTTGTAATTTATGATCATAAAAAGATTAGATAAAGCAAGAAAAAATATGATGAATTAATGGAAACTGAAGAAGAAAGTGTTAGTGAAAATCTTAGCGATTCAGTAAAATTAAAATAATAAAAAAGACTAGTTGAATAACTAGTTTTTTTGTTTTACAATTAAGTTATATAAGAGGTATTTATGATTAGTGAAAGAAGTATTCTCGCAAGATTTACAGATGAATTAATTTTAAAATACGGTTTAACTCAAGAAGATAAAGACATGATTGTAAGACTAATAAATATTGCAATTGATGATAGACTATATACTGATACTAAAGATTATAATCATGACATAAAACATATTGAGCGAGTTTTAATGTATGTAAAAATGATTATCAATAAAATGGATAATCCTAATATAAATGAAGAATTGTTGCTTTTGGCAGCTTTATATCATGATGTTGGTAAAACACATGGCGCATCAAGCAAGGATCATGGTATTGTTGGTGCATCATATTTTAAAAAAATGATGCAGGGTAAAATAGATTCAAAAGATATAAATACAGCATGTTTACTAATATATCAACATGCTGATGAAGCTGACACTATAAGTTTTGACGATTCTGAATATACAATAGAAGAAAAAAATTCAATTCAATTGATGTCGGATATACTAAAAGATGCAGATGCTCTTGATAGAAATAGGCTTAATTATCCACCTCCTATTGGAGAATGTGATCCTAAAAAATTAAGAACAGAGGAAGCTAAGGATTTGTTGCCAATAACTGGAGAATTATATGAAGAATATAATAAAGAAATAATTAAGGAAGTAGAAGAAGAAACTGGTAAGAGTATTTTAGATAATTATGAATTATTTGAAGAATGGACAAGTGATTATTCAGAAGGTAAACCAGTGATGATTCATGCATCATTAAATCCAGGGATATCTAAATTAATACCACAGCAAAGCACACAAAAAGGAGCATATGTTTATGCTGGAAAAAGCCCAATAGATTGTTTTTCAATGGCAGTATTTAGACTTAGTTTATTATTTCCAAGAACTGGTGGAGAAAACATTGGAGTAACAGAAATATTTCCTGGAAGTGTTGAACGAGCATTAAAATCAAAATATATTACATTTTATAGATTGCCAGATGAGTTGTTTCATCAATATACTGATCCTGTTACATCATCGCCAAATGGTGAATGGGTTTCTTTAGAAGAAGTTGAACCTGTTGAAATGATATCTTTTAAAGCTTCAAGTTTACTTAAGTTTTTAAGGTCTACTGGCCAATTTGAAGTTAGACAGGATTATTCAGAAGATAAGAGACTAGAATGTATATTAAATGGATTTAGGTCATATATATGGGCACTTAAAGAGTTAAAGGATAACCCGCTAGTATTAGATCAAAAATTTGATATACTTAAAAGTATTGCAGAGTATTATTCCGAAAGGCCAGATATAGGTAAGATGCTAGAAAGTGTTAGAAAAGATGTTGATTCAATTATTGTAGATGAAAAAGAAAAAACAGGAAATAATCCTGATTATGATGACGAAGAACATTTTTTACAACCAATACTCGATAAATTTTATACAAAGTTATACAAAACTGATGAACTAGGAAAAAGAGTGTTTAATACTTCATATGTTGATTTTTTAATGAAGTCAAAAGAAGAAGTCTTTGAAGAAGATAACTCTCAACCACACATATAAAAAGCATAGATATTCTATGCTTTTTTTTGTGCCATTACAATTTCATCATTTATTTCGTTTATTATCTTTCTTTGCAAATCTTTTTTATACAATAAATCTTCTTTAGGGTAACCAATAGAATCAGCTATGTCAGCTATTAAATATTCATTACTATAATTACTATTTTTGACTAACTCTAAAAATCTTTGAGTAGCTTCTATTTTAGAAACACTTTCTTTTACTTCTATAAGCTCTATTATTCCTCTTACAAGCAAATATGCTGATACATATGATTCTCTAAATGAGCATGGTTTATTAGGAATTAGTTCCTTTGCTCCGAAAGAACCATTTCTTACTTGATCAATTAATTCTTTTGCACTTTTTAAATCTTCTTCTTGAAGATTTTTTAATAGTTCTTTATGCTCATCGAAGTGAAGTTCAAATCCTAAAACATAAAGCGGTACTGTTTCTGCAAAACCTTCGCCAAGAAAAGGACAATTAGAGAAGAATTGATGCTGTATTATATGTGCTAATTCGTGAACGTTATTAACATGTTGTGCGATAGATATTTCTTTTGAATAATCTTCAGCTATATTTTGACTTATACCATAAGCTGAATTATATCCGTCAATATCATAACAAGAAACAGGCTTTCCACCTCTTTTACTACCACTAAAGTTTTCTGGAATTCTTAAATAACTTTCAAAGTTTTCATCCGGTACTATATATAAATAGAATATAGGAAGAGCTTTACCAGGAAGAGTTATATTTAATCCTTTTATTAACATATAATCGGCTTCTAAGTCTTCTAAATAATCTTTATAAATTCCTTTATCAAATTTATCTGCTAAATCTCTTGATAATCTTACTCTTATGTCTTCATTTATTATTCTTAATTCTGAGTTGTTTATGTATTCTTTTAGAACATCTTTTGTATACATACTATCACCTCAAATTAATTATAACATATTAGTCTTTTTAATATTGTTTTATTATGTTAGAATAATAGTTACTTTGGAGTGATTATATGTTTTTATCTTTTTATATGAATTTACTTGGCTATAATAAAATGCCATATTTTCTTAAGAAATATTTAAAGAGTCCAATACTTTTAAGATTAAAGAAAGTTGGTTATTTTTGCGGAATGGATTATGCATCTAAAGATATCTATGATTTTAGAGAATATATTAGTAGATATGATCATTCAGTTACAGTAGCCTTACTTACTTACAGATTTACTAAGAGTAAAAGAGCAACTATATCTGCATTATTCCATGACTGTGCTACACCATGTTTTTCTCATGTTATTGATTACATGAACAAGGATTATGAAAAACAAGAAAGTACCGAAGAATATACTGAAAGAATTATATTAAGCGACAAATATTTAAAAAAATGTTTAAAGAAAGATAAAATTGATATTAATTCTATTATCGATTTTAAAAAATATACGGTTGTAGATAACAACAGGCCAAAAGTTTGTGCTGATAGAATAGATGGCGTTATATTAACTGCCATTGGATGGACTAAAAACATAACATTAGAAGAAATCTATGAAGTTGTTAATGACTTATGTTTATTAACAAATGAAGATAAAGAATCAGAAATTAGTTTCAAAACAGTACAAGTTGCTAAAAAAGTGTTAGAAATAAGCGAATCAATTGATGTTTATTGTCATTCAGATGAAGATAATTACATGATGGATTTACTTGCTAACATAGCAAAAGAAGCCATAAATAATAAATTATTCACTTATGATGATTTATATTATTTAAATGAAGAAGAAATATATAATATTTTAGAGAATACTGGTAATAATACTATTAAGAAGTTATTTGAGAAATTTAAAACAATAAAGAAAAAAGAGGTTCCAAAGATAAAGTTACCATCTATTAAGAAAAGAGCCTTAAACCCTTTAATTATGGGGAAAAGAATTAAGTGAAGTTAATTCTTTTTATTTTGATTTGCATTTTTTTGAAAAATATATTACAATAGAAAACGTCGCTGCCGATGATTGGGAGCACAAAGGAGACAGTTTTTATGGAAAAGGAAAAATCAGTGTCGCCCACCTTGGGTAATAAGAAAGTAAAAAGAATGAATTTATACTCTAACGTATTCTTTGTATTAGCAATGTTTTCGTTAGTAGGCTATCAATATTATGACAAAATTCATAGAGAGCAAATTTACGATGCTTTAAGTATGACATTTAAAGAAGTTGCTGCTATCGAGTATGGTAGTGATGATTATGATACTGTAGGGTACGTAGAAAGCGTTGAATATGGAAGAGTTGTCGATTATCCAAAAACAGTGGATACTTCAACAGTAGGGGTTAAGAAGTTAACTTATGAATTAGGTAAAGAAGAAATAAAAAAAGAATTCGTACTAGAGGTTGAAGTAAAAGATACTAAGTTACCGGTTATTAAATTAAATAAGAATGTCATCTATATTTATGCTGGTTACAAGTATGATGTTAAGTCTAACGTTAAATCAGTTACTGATGAAGTAGACGGAGCATTAAAATATGTTACAAAAGCACCAAAAGAACAAGTTGGTTATTACACAATAAGTACAAATTATAACAAAGATAAAGTTGGTAGTTACAATGTTACAATAAAAGCAACAGACAAAAATGGTAACGTATCAAAGGCTAATTATACAATTAAAGTAATTAGTAGACCACAACCAAAGGTTACTTATGCAAGAGGTAATTATACTGGTCCATCAAGCGTTGATAGATCATCAGTAGTAAACGCAGCTAAGTCACTTATCGGTAGCAGATATCGTTATGGTGGTGCAAGCCCATCTACTGGATTTGATTGTAGTGGTTTTGTAAGTTATGTTTATAGTTTGTTTGGTAAGCATTTATCAAGAAATGCAACTGGTCTTTCATACAATGGTAGAGCAGTTTCAAGAAAAAATATGCAACCAGGTGATATAATCGTTTGGTCAACATTAAGAAGCAATAGTCCAACACACGTTGCTATCTACGTAGGATCTGATACAATGGTACATGCAGCTAATACAAGATTAGGTGTTATATCAAGTAGTGTATCTTACTGGGAAAGCCATGGTGGAGGACATATAGTAACAATAAGAAGAGTTTAGAAATCTACATTGTAGGTTTCTTTTTTTTGTTTTATAATTATATTGGTGATAATATGAAAAATAAAGTTTTTATAATAATAGTAAATATAGTCATAATAGCCTTAACAGTGTTAGGAATAATACTACTTAAAAATAGTACTGAAAGTGTTAACTACGACTATGAAAAAATTATGGGAAAGTCATTTGTTATGAAAGATGAATCATACATTGTGTTTAACAAGGACAAGACTTTTATCTGGTATAAAACAAAAGATGATTTAGAAGACAATTATTATGAAGGTACTTATACTGTTTATAGAGGAGAAAACGCAATAAAATATATTTCTAATGATCTTTCAAAATATGCAGTTACTGAAAAAGAACAAAGAGATTTGTTAAAGAGAAATGAAGATATCAAAATAGACATGTATTATAATCTTAATTTAGTTAATAAGAAATTAGTTATGAATAAAGAAGAAAAGAAGCTTGATTATGAAAGGCACTATTATGGTTATTCTAATGAAGAATATACCTATTTTACTTTGTTAAGCATGGATACTGCTAATTATGCTTATCTAACACTTGATGAATAGACTTTGAAAAAAGTCTTTTTTTATGTAAAATATTGTTTTTTTATAAAAAAGTAATTATTTCTTACCGATAATATGATAAAATTAACATAGGAAAATAGGCTAAAAAAGGAGGATTAAGTATGAAGACAGATAGTATTCTTAGAATTTTAGAAAGTCTTTATGGGAAAAAGACAGATTTTTCATCAGAAGAACTTAATAGAATTGAAACTTTAACTATTAATCGTATTAATCCTGATAAAAGTTTAGCTAATGTTGATTTTTCTGATTTACTTAATTTTAAACAACTAAGAAAGTTAATACTTGATGGTATTACAGTTGATGTTAGTGTAATGGCATACATAAGCACAATACCTAATTTACATAGTTTATATTTATATAATTGTGATATTGTTGATGATATATATAATTTCTTAGGTAATTCTAGAATAAAAGATTTAAAAGTAAGTAATACTAATTTTGATTTAAACTTATTAACTGGATATTATGAGTATTTAACTTTATCTGGAGTGAAATTAAAATCTTTCAAACCACATGTTGAAGTACTTAACGTTAGTAATTGTGTAATTGAAGATTACGAAGATTTAATTGACTATAACTTTGAGGAAATAGTTCTTTCAATTGAGCAATATGATTCATATCAAGATGGATTTAACAATTGTGGTAGAAGAGTAGTAGTTATGGAAGACAATGGTCAATTCCCATATAAGAAAGTAGGTTTTACATATGGCGAGATTTGATAGAATAGATACTTCCAAACTAGAATTATTAGATAAGAAAAAATGTTTCTTAGTTAAAGGAACACTTACTTTAGATGATGTTAATAAGTTAAATGGTTTAAATAAGAAAATAGTTTTAGTATTTGAAAATACTAAAGGACAAAATAGTGACATAATTGGTTATCTTAATCCAAATGTTATACGTGTTAGTGTAGTTGGAGGAATAGATTACCTACATAAGAGAAAATATAATAGTAAAGACTATATTAGAAGAACAATACATAGTCCAAAAGATATTGCTAATATAATGAAGACATTTGAAACAATTGAACGAAAAGTAATGTTTACTTGGACTGAATCACAAAAATGTATGTTTGTATATAAGACATTGTGTGAAATGTTAAATGGTGTTGATTCAAACGAAAGAACAGTACAAAATGGTGTAGATTATATGAATACCTTAACTGGTATTTTGTATGGTAGAGCATCTTGTGAAGGCGTTTCATTACTATTTAAAGAAATTATGGATAGACTAGGTATTGAGTGCCATTATCAATTGCTTGATGGTATTCATGCATTTAATACTGTTAAGCTTGATGGTGAATATCATGGCGTAGATTTATATTGGGATATACAAAATAAAGGTGAAAATAACAAGTGTGGATTTAACTATTATTGTCGTGAAGATGGTAATGCTTTTTATAGCAATAGATATCATGACTTATCTAACGAAAAAGAAGAAATTAGATATCCCGTTATGCCTTTTGTTGATGAAAAACTAGAAGAAGATTTAACGTTATTAACTTCAAATAAAAAAGAATATAGTCATGAGATGACTAGATATACTAATAGTCAAGGAGAAGTCTTTGATTATACTTATTTAGGTGAAAGTGGAGGGTTCTCTGCGTTCATAGTAAGAAATGAAGATAATATAAACTATTTCTATATTTCTAAGGGCGATGATATTACTACTAAGCTAGATAACAAAACATTAAGCGATGCTTGTTATAATTGCCATAACCTAAGTGGAAATGAAACACTTCCAACTGATATAAAAAGATTCTCAAGATTTATTAGAGAAGATGGTACAAACTTCATTGTATGTCCAACAGGTAAAACGTATGGTGATAATATAATGGAATATACAATGCTTGAGCCACAAGAAATTGATGGTAAAAAAGTATTAAGAAAAACAGTCATAACTTCTGAGAATGATTTTATCTTTGACAAAGATGCTAACTTTAGATATTCAGTAGCAAATTATTTATTATCTAGAAATAGACTAGAGAATAGATTAAAGAACTATGGTGGATATGTTGGTTTTGCTAGTCATGAAACAAGAAAATTGTTTGAAATGCAAGATGAAAGAGATATAGAAGTTGTTATGCCAAAAGCAGCTTAGATTACCAAAAAAATAAAGAGTTATTTTGATTGCAAAATAACTTTTTAAATAGGGGTGAATACATGAAAGGAAATTTTAGATCTGAATTAAAAACAGTTTTAAAAGTAGCTAAATGGGAATTCTTATTTAAGACATTTACATCTGTAATGATACGTGGAATTCTTTTGATAATTCCAATACTATTTAGTGCTGCGATTAATTATATAACTGCCAAAGATACTTACATGACTATTGTTATGCTTGTCATATCTATTATTCTTGTAGGCATATATAGATTCTTTGAAGGTTTTAACTATGTCGCTTATTATAAACTATTTAATAAATTATTCTCATTTTATAATGATGAAGCTATAAGCTTAACTAAAGATAATTCAATGTTTAGTTTATCAAGATTTTCACCTGGTCAATATACAAATATGGTTATAACTGATGTTGATATAATATCAACTTTCTTTGCTTCAGGGGTTATAAGAGTTATTCAAATGATAGAGTTTGGTGTTATATTTATCTATTTCTATTTTATAGATATTTATATCTTTGCATTCTCTTTGATTGTTACAATAATAATGTTAATGATTTCATTAAGATTAGGTAACAAGGTACAAAAGTTAAATGAAAAAAGAAAATACCAATTAGATAGAGTAACATCATCAGCTTATGATTATTTTGGTGGAATAAAAGAAATAAAGAGCTTTAATATTTTTGATAAAATATATCCAAAAATAGAAGATAGTAGAGAAGATTATTTGAAAGCTAATGCTAAGTACAACACAAGATTTAATTGTAATAACCATGCAATATTATTTGTGTTTGAATTGTTTAGATTATTAGCAGTTATTTATATGGGATTAAGAGCAATAGAAGGACATGCCGATGTTGGTATTGTTTTAGTTATTTATAACTACTATCAAAAGATTATTGATAACTGTTCTATTGTATTAACGTTAAATGTTGAATATAGAAATGTTAATGTTTCATTGCAAAGATTTAACAAAATTAGAGAATATAGTAGCCATCCAAATGGTACAAAAGTATTGGAAAAAGACACTGTTAAGGGAGAAATTGAGTTTAACGATGTTCTTTATGGATTTAGAGATAATCCAATATTAAATCATATTAGTTTTAAGATACCTGAAAACTCTATAACTGTATTTTCAGGTAGCAACGAAACAGTGCAGGTTGGTATATTTGATTTATTACAAAGACTTAATAGACAACATGAAGGAACAATAACACTTGATGGAATAGAAATAAAAGATATTAATGATACTAATTATTTCTCTTTAGTATCGTCTGTTAGAAGACAAACTATGTTCTTTGATATTCCAATCAAAGAAAACTTTACTATGATTAATCCTGATTTTGATAAAGTAGTAGAAATATGTAAGATGGTTGGCCTTGATGAAGAAATAATGAAATTAGATAAGGGCTATGACACAATAGTAGATGAGAATACTCAACTAACTATGTCATGTAAAAAACTATTAGTAATTGTTCGTATGCTTTTAAAAGAAAGCAAAGTATTGTTAATTGATGATGTTATTAATGTACTTGAAGAAAAGCATGAGAAAAGATTAATGGATGTGCTAATGGAATTAAAGAAAGATCATACAATTATAGTTGTTACACATTCAAAAAGAATAATTGATAGAGCTGATTTAGTTTTAGATATTACATCAAATAGTGTTAACGAAGTAGGGAAGTGATATTATTAATAACAAAGATATCAATGTTTTGGTTTTAGCATACTTAGGAGATAATGTATACGAGTATTATGTTAGAAGATATTTAATAGAACAAAAAATATCTAATGTAGATGCTCTTCAAAAGACGTCTGTTAATTATGTAAGTGCTAAGAATCAAGCAATGTTTTTAGAAAAATTAATAAATAATAATTACTTCGATGAAGAAGAATTATCTATTATTAAAAGAGCAAGAAATAATAAAGGACATGGTCATCCGAAAAACTGTGATATTGTAACATATAAACATGCTACGGCATTAGAAGCCTTAATCGGATACTTAAAACTTGAAGGAAAAGAAGACAGAATTGAGAACATAATGGAATTAATACTAGGAGGTAGTCTATGCTAGTGTATGGAAGAAATGTTGCAAAAGAAGTTTTGCAAAGACCTGAAAAAGTTAAGAAAGTAAAAATACAAAAGAATTTTGATGATAAAGAAATAAATTCTTTATTAGAAAAAAATAAAATTAAAACTGAAGTACTAGATAAAAAAGAATTTGCTAAGTTTGATAAATTTTCTCATCAGGGTATAATCCTTGACATAGAGGATTTTAGTTATGCTAATTATAAAGAATTTCTTGATGTAGAAAATGCTAAAGTAGTTATCCTAGATCATATTGAAGATCCACATAATTTGGGAGCAATTATAAGAACTAGTGAAGCTGCTGGTATAACTGGTATTATTATTCCAAAAGATAGAAGTGTTGATGTTAATTCAACAGTAATGAAAACTAGCGCTGGTGCTGTAGAAAATATCAAAATAGCTAAAGTTACTAATTTGATTAATGTAATTAATGATTTAAAAGAAAATGGTTTCTGGATAGTTGGTACTGCTATGGCTGGCAGTGTTGATTATCGTGATATCGATTATACTGGTAAAATTGCATTAATAATTGGCAATGAAGGAAAAGGTGTTTCTAAAGCAGTTATGGAAGAATGCGATTATTTAGCTAAAATCCCTATGTATGGAAAAATAAATAGTCTAAACGCATCTGTAGCAGCAGGTATTATGATCTATGAGGTGATTAGTTTAGACAAGTAGGGGGATTTTACTTGGACTATAAAGAATTAAATGATTATGAACTTGTTTATCAAATAAGAGAAAATGATACTGTCGCGTATAACTTACTTATGGATAAATATTCAAAGTTAGTAACTAAATATGCAAGAAAGTATTACTTAAAAAACAAGAATGCAGGTATTGAACTTGATGACTTGTATCAAGAAGGCATGATGGGTATAATAATGGCCTTAAATGATTATAATTCTAACGAGACAATCTTTTATACTTATGCATTATTATGCATGAGACGAGAGATGGAAAGACTTGTTAAAGCATCAAGAAGAAAAAAGCAAGCAATATTAAATGAATGCGTATCACTAAATATAAAAATTAGTGATGAAGATGATATATTTTTAGAAGATTTAGTCGCATCAAATTATAGCGTTGAAGAAGACTTTAGAGGAAGAGAATTAGTAACATTTTTATATAATTTAAAATATTATTTAAATGATAAAGATTCATTAATATATGAATTAAAATTAAATTGTTTTGCTAATAGAGAAATTGCAGATCTTTTAGATATGTCTTATAGATATGTTGATAATAGACTAAGAATAATAAGAAAGAGATTAAAACAACGTATTTTATCTTTTTATCGATAGTGATAGAATTAAAATAGAAGAGGTGATGATATGGAAAATCTAAACGACTATTTTTTATATAATTACGATGGTAATGGTTTATCAGGTCTTTTTGATGCCATATCAGATAAGATGAAAGAGATACATGAAGGTAATCGATATGTTGCAAATTTATCTAGTTTATCAATAATGTATGATGGAAGTAATTTCTCTTTTGGAAGCGTAGAACCATCATATAACCAGCAATATGATAAGAGAAGAAATATTGTTGGACTTGCAAAGCTAATGCTAGGGTCTTACTTATCTGTAGCAAATGGTTTTAAAGATTTTTCGGAAGTTGATGATAACTGGTTTATTCAAAACATTGATGATATATGTTCAAATATAAGTGATGATGATTTTGAACCTGATTATTTTTATGCAGTGTTTACTGAAGGAAGCAATGAGTATTATTCAGACTTTTTAGATAGGCTTAGACAAAATGCTTCTATTGGTGGAAAAGCTAATACTAACGTTTATGCCAAAGTATTAAGCAATGGTGCAGGTAGATTATATTCGGGTGAAGATGAAGAAAAAGAAGTAGAAACTACAGTTGAAAAGAAAACGGCACACGTAATGCCAATATTCTATCCACTGTTAATTGGACTTTCTTTAACTGCTGTAATGGCAATGTATTTAATATTTAAATATCTTTAATCAAAAAACCACTATTTTCAGTGGTTTTGTTATATAATAATAATGCTTGAGGTGGTATTATGTCATTTACTACAACTGTAAAAAACGAAATATGTACAATGGATTATTCCAACACAGAAAACATTGCATTCCTTTCGGGTTTCGTAAGAAGTAATGGTAAATTTGATGATAATAGAATAGAGTTATCTACAGAAAATGCTAAAGTAGCAAAGAAATTATATTTATTATTTAAATCTTTGTATGGAATAGAAGTAGAACTAGATCAAAGAAACGTTGCTAATTTCATAAAAAAGAAAAATTATGTAATAATTATAAATAATAAAGTAGATGAAATATTATCAGATTTATCAGTTTTAGATAGCAATAATAACTTTATTGAATCACCAAAAGAATATGTTGTAGATTTAGAAGAAGATAAGAAAGCATATCTAAGAGGTAGTTTTTTATCTAAAGGAAGTATTAATGATCCAAAAACTAGTCAATACCATCTTGAATTTGGATTTGATAATAAACATGAGGCAGTATTTGTTCAAAGATTATTAAACGAGTTTGATATGAATTCTAAAATAATAATTAGAGATGTTAAATACATGGTGTACATTAAAGAAGCTGAAAAGATTAGTGACTTTTTAAAAATAGTTAATGCATTCCAAGCAGTTCTTTATTATGAAAATATAAGAATATATAAAGAACAAAAGAATAATACAAATAGACTTAACAATTGTGAGCAAGCTAATATGGATAAAATAATTGAAACTTGTAATAATCAATTAAAGGATATTGAAACAATCGAAGAAGTAATGGGACTTGATTTACTTGATGATAAGATTAAGGAAGCTTGTTTATATAGAAAGAAATATCCTGAGACATCATTAACAGAACTTAGTAGTATTATTTCTATGGAGACTGGTGTTAATATTACAAAATCTGGATTAAATCATAGATTTAGAAAGATAAAAGAGATAGCAAATAGATTAAGAAAAAATAATAAGAATCAAAAAGAGACTAGTTAGTCTCTTTCTTTTTAATTACTTTATCAATTATTCCATATTCTTTGGCTTCATAAGAATCCATATAGTAATCTCTTTCGGTATCTTTTTCTACTTTTTTGATACTTTGATTTGTTTTCAAAGAAATTATATTGTTTAATTTCTTTTTAATTTTGATTAATCTATCTGTTGCTATTTTAATATCTGTTACTTGACCTTCAGTTCCTCCTAGTGGTTGATGAATCATTATTTCACTGTTTTCTAATGCTATTCTTTTACCACTTGTACCACTAAGAAGAAGGAAGGCACCCATTGAAGCGGCAAGACCAATGCATATTGTTGATACGTCACTTTTAATATAATTCATCGTGTCATATATAGCCATTCCTTGTGATACTATTCCACCAGGAGAATTAATATACAAATATATATCTTTAGTTTCAATTGAATCCAAATAAAGAAGTTGTGCAATTACGCTATTAGCTAAACTTTCATTTATTTCACCTGATATAAAAATAATTCTGTCTTTCAATAGTCTTGAAAATATATCATAACTTCTTTCCCCATATTGTTCTTTATCTACAATAACTGGAATTAAATTCATAATATCACCTATAATTATAATAGTTTTAATCTTTTAAGATTATACATAAAGAATAAAATATCTATTAATTTTTACTAATTTATGATAGAATAAATAAAGAATAGAGGGATTGCATGATAGGAAACATGGACGTAAAAATAATGGGTGAAGACAAGAAAATTGCATCAGGTCTTACTTATTTTGATTTAGTAGGTGACTATCAGGATAGGTTTAAATATCCTATATTACTTGCTAAAGTAGGTAATACATATAAAGAACTAAGTGATTTTGTGTCTAATGGTGAAGATATTAACTTTGTTGATTTAAAAAATTCAACAGCAAATAAAGTTTATGTCAATGCACTTATACTTGTTTTAGAATATGCTATTACTACTTTGTTTGGACATACAAATAAAATTGAAGTTAAATACTCAATTGATAAAGGAATCTACATAACAACAAATTTTGATCTAACAAGAAAGAAATTAGAAGTTATTAAAAACAAAATGAAAGACATCGTTTATCAAGATTTGTCTATTACAAAGCATAATGTTAACAAAAAAGAAGCTATTGAATACTTTAGATTAATGAAAGATCAATCTAAAGTAGATTTGTATAATTATAATACAAATACGATGGTTACTTTATATAAACTAGGAAGCATATATGATTATTTCTTTAGTTTGATGCCTACAAGAACAGGTGTATTAAAAGATTTTGACTTATACTTTTTAGATAGTAATGGATTTGTATTATTATTCCCAACAGTATACATTGATGGTATTAAGCCATACGAACATCATCCAAAATTATTTGAAGTTTTTGATGAATATGGTAAGTGGGCTAACATAATGAAGATTGATAATGTTCCTGACCTTAACAAAGTTGTATCAAGCGGAAGAGCTGATGACATAATAAGAATAGAAGAAACGTTACAAAGTAATAGATTGTTAAACATTGCAAGAACAATAGTTAGCAAAAAGAATGATGTTAAAATAATCCTAATCGCCGGGCCTTCAAGTTCTGGTAAAACTACAAGTTGTAGAAAATTATCAATGTACTTAAGAAGTTTTGGATTAGAACCAAGAGAAATATCTATGGATGATTATTTTGTTGATAGAGAATTTACACCTAGGGATGAAAATGGTGAGCCTGATTTTGAATGTTTAGAGGCAATAGATGTTAAACACTTTGATAAAGATGTTAAGGACTTACTTAATGGAAAAGGTGTTAAGCTTCCAACATTTAATTTCATAACAGGAAAACAAGAACCTGGAACTGATGAAACATATCTTGGAAAGAATGAAGTTCTAATAATTGAAGGAATACATGCATTAAATGATAGAATATTAACTTCAATCGAAAGAAAGAATAAATTTAAAATATATCTATCACCTTTAACAATTTTAACAATTGATATGCATAATAGAATATCTACAACAGATAATAGATTGTTAAGAAGAATAGTAAGAGATAATAGAACAAGAGGATATAAAGTAGAAGACACAATAAGAAGCTGGCAAAAAGTTAGACTTGGGGAAGAGAAACATATTTTTCCTAACCAAGATGCAGCAGATGTTGTTTACAATACAGCATTGATTTATGAAATAGGAGTTCTTAAAACATATGTTGAACCACTTCTATATTCAGTACCTAGCGATAGTCCACAATATGAGACAGCTAGAAGATTATTAAATATGTTAAAAACATTTTTACCAATACCATCAGACGCTATACCTGATGAGTCATTATTAAGAGAATTTATTGGTGGAAGTTGTTTTAATTAAAATGGAGGAGATAAAATGGTAAGAGTAGCAATTAATGGATTCGGAAGAATCGGAAGATTAGTTTTTAGATTGATGGATAATGATCCTGATTTCGAAGTTGTAGCAATTAATGATTTAACAGATGCTGAGCAATTAGCATATTTGTTAAAATATGATACTAATCATCGTAATTACAAATTAGATGATATTAGTTTCAATGGAGATAAGCTAATAGTATCTGGTAAGGAAATTACTGTATATGCTGAAAAAGACCCATCTGTACTTCCTTGGGGAAGCTTAAATGTAGATGTAGTTTTCGAGTGTACTGGAGCATTTACTAGTGATGAAAAAGCAATGGCACATATCACTGCAGGAGCTAAAAAAGTAATTATTTCTGCACCTGCAAAAGGAGACTTAAAGACTATTGTTTATAATGTTAACCATGATACACTTGATGGAAGTGAACAAATCATTTCTGCAGCAAGTTGTACAACAAACTGTTTAGCACCTGTATTAAACGTAATTCAAAAAGAATTTGGTGTTGAAAAAGGATTTATGACAACAGTTCATGCTTATACAAATGACCAAGCAACACTTGATATTGCACATAAGAAAGGAATCTTAGCACGTCGTGGTAGAGCATGCGCAGCTAATATTGTTCCAGCATCAACTGGTGCTGCTAGTGCAATCGGACAAGTTTTACCTGAATTAAAGGGAAGACTTGATGGAACTGCAATGCGTGTTCCTGTTCCAACTGGTTCAGTTATTGATTTAACTCTTGAATTAAAGAGAAATGCAACTAAAGAAGAAATTAATGCAGCATTTGAAAAATATGAAAATGAAACATTAAAATTCACTATGGATCCAATCGTATCAAGCGATGTAATCGGATCTCATTATGGTGCAGTTGTTGATGGACTTTCTACAAATGTATTAGATGTAGATGGAAAACAACTTGTTAAGATAGTAGCATGGTATGATAACGAAATGGGTTACTCAACTCAAATGGTTAGAACAGCTAAATACTTAATGACAAAATAAAAGAGCTTAGCTCTTTTTTTATGCTATAATTTTACTGGAGATGATGTTATGAAACTTAAAGAAGAATTCTTTTCTTTTATTGAAACATTTAAAAGTGAAAATATAGTTATTAACAATAATGTTTCAGATGATTTTGATAAAGTTGTTATTGAAGATGTTGAAGATTTTAAGGAAATCATTAGATATATACTTGAATACTTTAAAACTAAAGATAGTAAGATTGAATTTGACGTTGATGTTAATTGCATGAAGTATGAAGGATTTGCTGGGCTTTTTCTAAGTGTTATGACAAGAGACATTAAGAATCTTAAAGATGAAGTTTTTGTTGAAGGTTTAAAAGAATTGGTTGATAAAGTAGAAGGAAATTTATTAATTGATAACTCTGAAAAAGGAATTGTACTTTTAATAGATTTTGCAAAAGAAGCAATTATAGAAGAATAATTCTTCTTTTTAATTGTGCTATTTGTTGGCAAATGTCCTTTATTTTGCTATAATAATAATGTTAGGAGATAGTTATGAAAAAGACAATTAGAGATTTTGATTTAACAGATAAAAAAGTAATTATTAGATGTGATTTTAATGTACCTATTAAAGATGGTGAAATAGTTGATGACAATAGAATTGTACAAAGCTTACTTACAATAAATTATGCAATTGATCAAGGAGCTAGAGTAATTCTTATGTCTCACTTAGGAAGAATTAAAGAAGAAGAGGATAAAGCTAAAAACAGCTTAGAAGTTATAGTTCCAAGATTAAGTAATTATCTAGGAACAGATGTTAAGTTCTCTCATGCAACTCGTGGACCAGAGCTTGAAAATTTAATTAATTCATTAGGTCAAGGAGACGTTCTTTTGATGGAAAATACTCGTTTTGAAGATGTTCCTGGGAAGAAAGAAAGTGGCAATGACGAAGAGCTTGGAGCTTACTGGGCATCTTTGGGAGATATATTTATAAATGATGCATTTGGTACTGCTCATAGAGCACATGCATCAAATGTTGGAATTGCTAGTCACTTACCTAGTGGTTTAGGATTCTTAGTTGAAAAAGAAGTTAATGCATTATCAGTTTTAGTTGACCCTGTTCATCCATTTGTAGTTATACTAGGTGGAAGTAAAGTTTCAGATAAGATTGGAGTTATAGAAAATCTTGTTAAAAAAGCTGATAAAATTTTAATCGGTGGAGGAATGGCTTATACATTCTTAAAAGCTAAAGGAATTAATATTGGTAAATCTATTTTAGATGAAGAAAATATTGGATTCTGTCAAAAAGTATTAAGCGAATATCCTGATAAAATTGTGTTGCCAGTAGATAATTTAGTAACAGAAGAATATTCAAATGATGTTCCTTATCATACATGCGATGTAGAAAACATTGGTGAAAATGAGATGGGACTTGATATTGGTGAAAAAACAGTTGAGTTATTCTCAAGTATTTTAGATACTGCTAAAATTGTTTTTTGGAATGGTCCTTTAGGAGTTTATGAATTCTCTAACTTCACAAAAGGAACAGAAAGACTATTAGATAAACTTGTAAATATAAATGCTACTACAATTTTAGGTGGAGGAGACATAGTTGCTGCTTCAGCTGAACTTGGATATAAAGACAAGGTTACTCATGCTTCAACAGGTGGAGGAGTAACACTTGAATTTATGGAAGGAAAAGAATTACCTGGTGTAGTTTCAATTTCTGATAAATAATGAATAAAAAAAATACTAAAAGTATTATTATAATATTGCTAATAATGGCAATAGTCCTATATTTTATAATGAAGGATGATTTCCAAGATATAGTTGATAATTTATTATCAGCAAATAAATGGTTAATCATGGTAGGAGTTATATTGATTATTGGCTATTGGTTACTAAGAGCCCTCGCTCTTTACATAGTCGTAAAAAAATATAAAAAAGATATAAAATATAGTAAGATGTTGCATCAAATATTAATAACTCAATTCTTTAATGGCATAACTCCGTTTGCAACAGGAGGAGAACCAATGCAGGTTTATATGCTAAATAAAAGCGGAGTTAAAGTAGCACAAGCGACTAACATAATAGTTCAAGAATTTATAATGTATCAAGCAGCACTGGTATTAGTTGGCTTAATAGCATTAATATTAAATTTTGCATTTGATATATGCAATGTTAATCCAGTATTATTTAACTTAATATTAATTGGATTCATAATTAACATTGGTGTAGGAGTAATATCATTATTTATAAGTTTCTCAAAGAAATTTAGTACATTTTTAGTTAATTTTTGTTTAAAAGTTGGAATTAAGTTAAGACTAATTAAAGATAAAGAAAAGACTACTGAGATATGGAATGAAAAAGTTAAAGAGTATAACGCAAGTGGAACAATGCTTAAAGAAAACAAAAAGTTATTCTTTACTTGCGTATTTGTTAACTTATTGGCTCTAATAATATTCTATTTAATTCCATTCTTTGTATTTATGAGTATGGGACAAAACGTAGGAGTAATGGAAGTAATTGTTTTATCTGCATTTATACTTCTTGTTGGTAACTTTGTACCACTTCCTGGTGGTAGTGGAGGAATTGAAGGAGCATTCCTTGAATTCTTTAAGACTATCATACCTTTTGTTGATACAAGAGAGGCAATACTTAAATCAGCATTAATAATTTGGAGAGTAATAACATATTACTTTGGCATAGTAATAGGTGGGGTTGCATTAGGATTCTTCAAAGGAGATGAAAAGAAATGAGAATAGGTTTATTTACTGATACATATCCTCCATTCATAA
Source organism: Bacilli bacterium (assembly GCA_017525035.1). Classification (GTDB taxonomy): domain Bacteria; phylum Bacillota_I; class Bacilli_A; order RF39; family UBA660; genus RUG13868. Next base: position 36,260 of record JAFXTH010000015.1, read on the forward strand.
ATGGAGTATCAACAAGTGTATTTATGTTAAAGAAAGCCCTAGAAAGAAAAGGTCATCAAGTATTTGTAGTTACGCTAAATAGTGAAAGTTTCAAATATAGTTTTGATGAAGATAACACAGTAATCAGAATACCTGGATTACCAATTGGTATTTATGATTATCGCGTTACTAGTGTTTATCCACTAAGAGCGATGAATATAATTAGAAAGTGGAAATTAGATGTAATACATTCACATACAGAATTTAGTGTAGGAACATTTGCAAGATTTATATCAAGACAATATAATATTCCTCTTGTTCACACATATCATACTTTGTATGAAGATTATGTATATTACATTACTAAAGGATATTTTGATAAACCAAGTAAAAAGATAGTAGAGTACTTAACACAGTTCTATTGTGATAAGACTGCTAATGAGCTTATTGTACCTACTAAGAAGATTTATGATTTGTTTAAAGAAAAATATAATGTAGATAAAAATATCTATGTAATACCTACTGGTATTGAAATAGATAGATTCTATGAAGAAAATGTTGATAATAAAAAAGTAGATAAGATAAGAAAAGATTTAAAGATTTCTAAAGATAGCTTTAATATAGTTTTCGTTGGAAGACTTGCAAAAGAAAAGAATGTTGATTTGCTTTTATCAGCACAGAAGAGAATTAATGAAAAAGAGAAAAACATTAATTTGATTATTATTGGTGATGGACCAGATATGGATGAGTATAAGGAAACAGCTAAGAAGTTAGGAATAGCTAAAAATGTTTTCTTTACTGGTAAAGTGCCTTGGGAAGAAATTCCTGCTTATTATAGAGCTGGTAATATATTTGCTACTGCATCAACTAGTGAGACACAGGGATTAACTGTTATTGAAGCAATGGCTGCATCTATTGCACCAGTATGTATTGATGATGAAAGTTTTAGAAACACAGTATTTGATGGGCTTAATGGTGAAATTTTTAAAGATGAAGATGAATATGTTGATATAGTATTTGATCTTTATAAAGATAGAAAGAAATTAGCTAATTTACAAAAGCAAGCTAGATTAAATGCTGAAGTTCATAGTTCTAAATATTATGGAGAATCAGTTTTAGATGTTTATAAACATGCTATAAAACATAAGAAATACGATAACTATGGTGTTATAGGTAAGATTGTTGAAAAAATTAAGGAGAGTAAAAATGAAACTCGTAGTAGGAAATCAAAAGACGTATCTAAATAGATCTGATGTTTTAGATTTTATCAATCACACAAGTGATGTTGATTGTTCACGTGCAGTAGTTTGTCCTAGCGATATTTATATCGATATGTATTTAGATAAATCTAAATATGTAGTTGGAGCACAAAATTGTTCTTGCAAAGGAAATGGTGCATCAACTGGCGAAATAAGTGCAGAACAACTTAATTCATTAGGAGCATCTTACTGTATAGTTGCTCACTCAGAAAGAAGAGCAGATCAACACGAAACAGGTGATATGTTTGTTAAAAAAATTAATAACTTAATTGAAAACAACATTATTCCAATATTTTGTGTTGGTGAAAATTTAGATGAAAAGGAAAGAAACCTTTCTAAAGATGTAGTAGGAAAACAAATATTAGAAGTTTATGATAGTTTAGACCCTAGTATTATGGAAAAGATTATCATTGCTTATGAACCAATATGGTCTATAGGTACTGGTAAAATACCTACTAATCCTGAAATAGAAGACGTTACTAGTTATATAAAAGATTTAATTCAAGATAAATATGGTAAACGTGTAGCAGTATTATATGGAGGAAGTGTTAATATGAAAAATGTTGATACTTTAAATGAAATTGATATTGTTGATGGTTACTTAATAGGTGGAGCTAGTACAAAACCTGAGGAATTTAAATATATTATGAGTAAATGTGAGAGATAATCTCACATTTTTTCGTTTTTCGACACTATTTTACATAACTAGCTAATCTTCGCTATGTACTTTGTATTTTTATTAATTTATAATTGATATTGCGTGTAGTAAGAAAGGAAAATTATGGACAACATTAAAGTGCTTGTTATCGATGATAACGTGGAGTTAGTCAGTATGATTAAGAAGTATTTTAGTGATCACGCTAATATCAATGTATGTTTAGAAGCTTATGATGGTGATGAGGGACTAAAATTGATTAAAGAGCATCAAAGTGATTACGACTTAGTAGTTTTAGACTTAGTAATGCCAAAAAAAGATGGACTAGATGTATTGGAAGATATGAAGAAGTTAAATATTAATAAAAAAGTAATAGTTATTTCTTCTTATAATACTGAGGAAATGATTAGAAAAACTTCTTTATTAGGAATTGATTATTTCATTGTTAAACCATTTGAAATGTCTAATTTAGAGAAGAAGATATTAAGTTGTTTTGAGAATAATAATTATGGTAAAATAATTGATGTGTATCACAACAACTTGCAAATATCAGTAACAAAGATATTGCATGAGTTAGGTGTTCCTTCACATATTAAAGGTTATCAATATATTAGAGAAGGAATAATGCTTATTTACGATAAACCTGAGTTTATTGGAAGTATAACAAAAGAGTTATATCCAGATATAGCAAAGACCTATACAACGACCGTATCGCGTGTAGAACGTGCGATAAGGCATGCTATAGAGGTTAGTTGGAATAGAGGCAATTGGGATTTGATGGAGGATATATTTGGCCATAGTGTCGATATAGATAAGGCAAAGCCCACAAATTCAGAATTTATAGTAACAATTGCTGATAAACTAAGAATGGATTATTGTAAAATAGCGTTCGCTTAGGAGGTAAAATGACATTTTTAGAGCTTGATGAAGACTATAGAGATTTTGGTAGTGAAATAAAAGGTTATTATGATAAAAATGATTATGAAGATGAATCATATGATGATAAAAAAAATATTGAAATAGAAGAAGACAATGAAGCGGGTAGTACTTATGAAACTGCGTAAGAGTGCTGTAATAATAACTTTACTTTCATTAACAATATTATTGATCATATTATATTTTGTATTGCATAACTCAAGTAATCATTATCTAAAATGTCAGGTTAATATGGGCAGTGACTCACATCAAGATATATACTTTTATTTTGATGATAAAGATGAAAAGATAATAAAACAAAGAATTGAATACTTTTATTATTTTGATGAATTTGATAAGCAAGATGCAACGTTTCAACAGGATAAAGAGTACTATGTAAGGGTTGCAACATGTAATAGTATATTTGATGGAAGTGTGACATGCGACGTTAAAGTTGAAGAAGAAAAAGCAGTTGTTAATGCTACTTTTTCTGCTGATAATTTAAATAAAAATTTCTTAGTATACAACATGGATAAAACAAGTTTAAAAAAGTATTTAAAAGAAAGAAATATAGAATGTGATTAAAAGGCCTTTTTTAAGACCTTTTTGTTTTGGTTTATCTTGCTTTTAATCGCCTTTAAATTTATAATTAATATAGTAGAAAAGAGTTGGTTAAGATGAAAAATAATAATGATTCATTAAAGAGTATAATCGTTTTATTTGTAATTGTTTTTGCTATATATTTATTACCTAGTATTTCAAGTATGTTATCCATAGTAGATAATAAAGAAGAAGATCATAGTGTAGATAACTATAGTTATAGTGATTCAGTGTTTAGTATTATTACTACTCCTGAAAATAAGGAGTTAGAAAGTACAATAAACAATTATTTTAGTGATAAAGGTGTTGAAGTTAAAATAACTTATGCTGATAACTTGGAAATAGTTTCTGCAATAAATAGTGGTAGAAAGTATGATGCAATATGGTCATCTAACTCTATTTGGTTATATATGTTGGATTCATCTGTTAAAACATCTAACTTAAGATCAACTAGTATTACTCCAATAGTATTTGGAATTAAAAAGTCTAAAGCAGCATCTTTAGGACTTATTAATAAAGATGTTACAATGAATGACTTATTAAAGTTAATACAAAATAAAGAATTAAACTTTAGTATGGCTAATCCAGTTACTACTAACAGTGGAGCATCTGCTTATTTAAATATATTATCTACTTTAGCAGGTAATCCAGAAGTATTAACAATGGATTATTTGAATGATGGAAAATTAAAAGATAAGTTAATCACATTCTTTACTGGACTTACTCGTACATCTGGAGATGAAAACTTCTTAGAAGAATCATTCATAAATGGTGATTATGATGCTGCTGTTACTTACGAATCATCAATTATAAGCATTAATAAAAAATTAGTAGCATCAGGTAAAGAACCACTTTACTTAATATATCCAGTTGATGGTGTATCAATTTGTGATTCACCACTTGTATTTGTAAATAATGGTAATCAAGAAAAAGAAGATATATTTTTAGAATTCCAAGCTTATGTAATGAGTGAAGATGGTCAAAAGATATTAACTACTCTTGGAAGAAGAACTTGGTATGGTGGTATTTCTGATAATGTTAATAAAAATATATTTAATCCTGACTGGGGGATTGATACAACTAAATATATTTCACCAGTAAAATATCCAAGTAAAGAAGTAATTAGACAAGCATTATATTTATATCAAACAGAATTAAGAAAACCAGTTCATGTAGTATTCTGCCTTGATTTTTCAGGAAGTATGAGAGGGGACGGAATAACATCACTTAGAGATGCAATTAAATTTATCTTTGGTGATGAAGCTGTTGCAAACATGATTCAATTTTCTGAAAAAGATAAAATAGATATTATTAGATTTAATGAAGATGTTAGAAGAATTGCTTTTGGTTCTGGAAGCGATGGTAAACAATTTATCGATAAAGTAAATTCTACTTCTCCATATGGAGGTACTTCATTATATCCTTCAGTTGTAGCTGCATATAATTATTTGAAAGACGAATCTGATGAGTACAATGTTTCAATTATAGTAATGACTGATGGAGAAGGAAACATAGGTCATCTTGATGATGTAATTGATGTTTATGAAGAGTCAAAAAGAGAAATACCAATTTATTCAATTACGTTTGGTAGTGCTTCAGAATCACAATTAATATCACTTGCTACTTTAAGTAATGGTAAAGTATTTGATGGTAGAACTGATTTAATTAAAGCCTTCAAAACTGTAAGAGAGTATAACTAGGTGATATTATGAAGGGCAAAGAAATAGTATCAGGTGTAGTTGGAGCTTCATTTTTTGCATTAGGATATCTTGGATTGTCAGTTGCTTTAGTTCCATCTTTGGTAATTGGAGCAGGTGCTTATGTTGCAAGTGAACTTGTAATGAAAGGCCCAGAAAGTGGCGTAGATAAAATAGAAGATATGAGTTTGAAGAAGCGAATAGAAATTGCTAGAAAATCAAACAAGCACATAAGTGAAATGGAAAACGAAATAGATAGTTTAGAAGTAAGCAGGCATTTAAAGAAAATAAATAAAACAACTTCTAAAATATTGAATACCATTGAAAAAAATAAATTAAATAATAAGACAAGTAATAAGTTTTTGGACTACTATCTTCCTGTGTGTGTTAAAATAATAGATAGATATGACGAAATTGAAAATCAGGAATTAACATCAAAAGATAGTAAGAAATATATGGATAGCAGTATTAAAATGATAAAAGAAACTTCTCTTGCTTTTGATAAAATATTAGATAGTTTATATCAAAATGATATTTATAATAATGAGGCAGAAATGAAAGTATATAATCAGATGCTTAAATCTGATGGATATAATTCTAGTGAGTTAGAAGTTAAGGATGGTGATACAGATGAATAAAAAAAGAATACTTGGTATTGCAATATTTGTTGTATTAATATTGGCTGTTGTAGGTATTAAATTTTTCCAAGATGGAGGATTTGAAGATGATTCTAATCTTACAACTGTTTATGTTGCAACAGGTGGAGGGAAAGACAAATTCTTAAAAGATGAAGAAGTAGTAAAAATCCTAAGAAAGAAATATAAGTTAAATGTGGTATACGATTCTTGGAGTAATGGAGATACTGTTAGAATCCCACTTATAAGGGAATATAATAAAAATGGTAATCAAAGTATAGTAGAAAGAATTTCTAAAGGAGAAGAATTCTCAATAACATCTCCTGAAGTATCTACATATGATGCTTTATATACTTCTGATCAAAGATTTTATGATTATTACAAATTAAAACCAGATAAAACTAAAAATGAACCAGATAGATATACTGTATTGGATGGTGGGTTAACTCTTAATACACCAATAGTAATCTATAGTTGGAAAGAAGTAGTAGAAAAACTAGAAAAAGAAAATGTTGTTACAAACCGTGATGGAGTATATTTTATTACTGATATGGATAAATTAATGAAGTATATTCTTGATGGTAAAAAATGGAAAGATATTGGATTAACTGAATTATATGGTTCTATAAACATTGCATCAACTGATCCAGTAACATCTTCTCCCGGAACAACATATTATGGATTATTGCTTTCAATATTATCAGGTGGAGAAGTAACAAATGAGAATATAAATATTAACTTACCAAAACTAAAAGAATTTTATATTAAATCAGGATATATGAATAATACTCCTGCTGATTTGTTTGAAAGATATTTAAAAACTGGTATGGGTGGAGAACCAATGATCGTAGACTATGAAAAAAGTATTATTGATTTCTCTATTTCAAATCCGAATGGGTTTAAACAAGTAAAAGATAATATAGTGATTCTTTATCCATCTCCAACAAGTTGGAATAGCCATTGCTTTGCAGCATTTACTGAGAATGGAAAAAAATTACTAGAAGCATATAACGATGAAGAAATTCAAAGAATAGCTTGGGAAAAATATGGATTTAGAACAGGTATTACAGGTGGTACTTATGATGTATCAAAAGTAGGATTAGGAATACCTCAAAGTTTATCAAGCACAGTACCATCATTAAAAATGGATACATATAATGCTTTAATAAATTATTTAAAAGGAGAATAGTATGGAATTAAAAGTAGAAAAAATGCAAGATAAGGAATTAGAAAAAATTGCAGAGATAGGAAAAGATGCAGATGAATCAAAAATTGAAGCATCGTTAAACTATGAAAATTTAACAGACGAAGAAAAGGCTGCTATTGATAAGTTCAATCAAGAAATTGATGTTCATGATCAAACACAAGTATTACAATTTGGTAATGCTGCACAAGAAAAAATATCTAAGTTTAGCGATTCAGTTTTGGAAAATGTTAGAACAAAAGATGCTGGAGAAACAGGTAAACTTTTAGGTGATTTAGTAGCAGAAATCAAATCATTCGATCATGCTGTTGATTCTTCACAAAAAATGAATATTATCGAAAGAATATTCTCAAGTGCTAAGAAGAAATTTGATAAATTAATTGCAAAATATAACAAGATTGAAAATAATGTTAGTACTATTGAAAAAGGACTTGAAGCAGATAAACTTCAAATGTTGAAAGATATTACTATTTATGACACAATGTATGAAAAAAACTTAGAATATTTTAAAGAAATTTCTTTATATATCATTGCAGGAGAAAAGAAACTTGATGAGTTAAGAAATGTAGAACTTGTTGAATTAAAGAACAAAGCACAAGAAACTGGTGAACAACTTGATATTCAAAAAGTTCAAGATATGGAAAATATCATTAATAGATTCGAAAAGAAAATCTATGATTTAAAAACAACAAGAGTTATTTCATTACAAATGGCTCCTCAAATTAGATTGCTTCAAAATAATGAAGCAGAACTTGTTGAAAAGATTCAAAGTTCTATTACAAATACAATTCCATTATGGAAGAATCAAATGGTTTTAGCACTAGGTATTAATAATGCTAAAACTGCATTAAAGCATCAACAAGAAGTATCTAAAGTTACTAATGAAATGTTAGTAAAGAATAGTGAAACATTAAAACAAGGTGCTGTTGAAGTAGCTCAAGAAAGCGAAAGAGCAATTGTTGATATTGAAACACTTAAGAAGACTAACCAAAATATTATTGAGACTTTAGATAAAGTTATCGAAATTCATGAACAAGGAAAAATCAAACGTCAAGAATCTGAAAAAGAACTTGAAAACATCGAGAAAGAACTTAAAGATAAGATGCTTGAAATTAAAGTTCAAAAAGCTGAATAAAAAGAAAAAATATACTTTTTTCTTTTTTTATGCTAGAATAAAGCCTATTAAGGAGAGGGCTATATGAAAGTAATTGTTAATTATGATTTAATCAATTCTGTTAGAAACGTTAATGAGCAGCTTACTCCTATGAAGGTTATTAGAAACAAAAAATGGAGATGGGTAAAAACATGGTATCCATTATATTTGGGTGTTGACTTTATGATTAATGATCCTAAGCGAGTTCCAATAGACTTTTTGATTCAAGCTGCTACTTTAACAGTACTTGAATCAATTACTGCATATACTCTTGATGATCCATTCCAAAGAGTATCAGAACGAGATTTAAAAACTCTTGCATCTTTATTATGCAAGTTAAATATAGATACAAGTTATGATTTGTTAAAAGATTCTCAACCAAATGGTAGAAAGTATCAAGTAAGATTAAGCGAAAACAAAATACCTCAAATACTTGAGTCAAAATATATATTAGTACCAACATACACAGCTATGGGTGATATTAAAGATACATCTTTGTTGCAAGAACATATTATTGGGTCAAATAGATATGTATTATCTTTAGGTAGCAAACAAAAAAAGTTAGTTCCTGCATATTCTCAAACTTAATAAAATGTAAATAAAAAGGATGAAAAATCATTCTTTTTTTTATATAATTATTATAGAGGTATTTATATGGATAATAATAGTTTTAGAACAATGTATGATGATTTCTTTGGTTCTAGTTTATTAACTGATGAATCAAGTATGAAAAAGCTAGAAGAAGTTAGCGAAGAAATTAATATAGAAGATTTATTATTAGATGAAAAATCAATAGAGTTATTGAAAAGAATTATTGTATATATGGATAACTATAATAATTCTAAAACAAGTAATTATATTAACTTTAATATATTATTTGCTTGCGATAATAAAGAAACTATTGAAAAAGTAATAAATATATTAAAAAGAAAGTCAGGAAACTATATTAAAAATAGTAGTGCCACATCATTTTCATTTTATAACTTAGATAAATCAACTGATGTTAGTGCATTATATAAAAATGGTATAGTATGTTTTAAAGATTTAAAAGCATTTGATTCACAAGAAGTTCAAGATAGAAACTTATTCTTACATAATTTAAAGAACAATATAAATAATAAGAATATTACTATCTTATGTGATAACGATCATGATATCGATTCATTCCTAACTTATGATAATGATTTGAAAAATACATATTTTACATTCAAACTTGTAGGTATTAAACCTGATGTTCAAGATGTATATAATGAAATTTTAGAAAAAGTAACACTTAGTGAAGAAAAACAACTAGCGCTTCTTGATTATATTACTAATACGTATGTTAAAAGTTTAGATAATTATGTTACATATAGAGATAAACTTATTAATTATATTTCATTTAATGAAGATGTTCCTAAACTTAACGAATCTAAGTCTAATGAAGAGATATTTGAAGAATTAAATGAATTAGTAGGACTTGATGATGTTAAGACTGCTTTAAAGGACTTAGTAAGTTTAATTACATTAAAACAGAAGACTGAAGGAACATTAAAGATTAAAGATATTAACTTGCATATGTTATTCTTGGGTAATCCAGGAACTGGTAAAACAACTGTTGCAAGATTATTGTCTGGAATACTTTATAATTTAGGTTATATTAAAGAAAATAAATTAATAGAAGTATCTTCAAAAGATTTAGTAGCAGAGTATGTTGGTCAAACTGCTCCAAAGACTAATGCAGCAATTGAAAGAGCTAAAGGTGGAATTTTATTTATTGATGAAGCTTATGCACTTGCTAGTGACAATAGTTCATATAACGATGAAGCAATAGCTACTTTAATTAAAGGTATGGAAGATTATCGTGATGATTTAGTAGTTATACTTGCTGGATACACTAAAGAGATGCAAGCATTTTTAAATTCTAATTCAGGAATTGTATCACGTATTGGTTATACACTAACATTTAAAGATTATACAGTTGATGAATTAATTGAAATCTTTAAATCAATGGTTTATAAGGCAGGATTTAAGATTACTGATGGAGCACTTTTAAAGGCAAGACATATTATTGAAGATAATATTAATACTAAGAACTTTGGTAATGCAAGATTTGTAAGAAATCTATACGAGAAGACAGTAGTTAAACATGCTACTAACACAAAAGAAAGAAAGAAGAAAGACTTATTAATTACTATTACTGAAGAAGATATAAATGCAGACAATTTAATAGCGCAAAAAGATTAAGCATCTATTACCGAATAGGTGCTTTTACTTGACTATTTTTGGTGTTAGTATTATAGTTATATTATAAAAAATGGTACGGGAGGTCATTTTATGGAGCGTAAAGTAGTAAAATTCTTAAAACACTGGCAAGAGGATGAAAACAGAAAACCACTAGTAGTATATGGTAGTAAGCAAGTAGGTAAGACTTATACCGTATTAAAGTTTGGAGAAGAAAACTATACTAATGTTGTTTATATCGATGCTGATAATAATAAAGTATTAAAAGAAGGATTAAAAAAGCAAAATACTATTGATGGTATAATTGCCAAATTAAGTGAAATAACTAAAGAAGAAATTAAAAAGAATGAAACTTTAGTAGTTATTGATAATTTAAATGATGTTGATATTGTTAATACTATCAAAACAATTGGTAAGTTTAAAAATGAATATCATGTTATTTTAATTACATCTTTACGTGATAATTTAAATAAGTTTAAAGGTACTGAACTTCAATTTAAATCTATGCTTCCAATGGATTTTGAAGAATATCTAGTTGCAGTAGGAAAAGGTGAGTTAGTTGATTTTATTAAGAACTCATTTAAAAATAGTACTAAAATGCCATTCCATAAAGTTGCTATGGAATATTACAATTCATATATCTTAACTGGTGGAATGCCTGAAGCAGTTGAGCTTTCATTAAGAGATAATAATAAAATACTTCAAAATTCAGTATTTGATAAAATAATTGATACTTATAAAAAAGAAATTTCATTACAAGATAATTTAATAGATATATCAAGAAGTATAGAGGTTTATGACAGTATCTCATCTCAATTAATGAAATCAAATAAGAAGTTCCAATATGGTCTTATTAAAGATGGTGGAAGAAGTAAAGAGTATGAGAATTCTTTAACATTCCTTCACAACAATGGGTTGATTTACAAATGCTATAGACTTGATGAGATTAAGTCTCCAATAAGTAATTACAAAGATAAAGATAGTTTCAAAGTATATATGAATGATACTGGTCTATTGTATAAAAAACTAAAGATCAATGAAGCTATATTTAATAGTGATGATAAAGTTAAACAAGTACTATATGAGAATAGTGTTGCTATATCGCTAATAAGTGCTGGATATAGTATTTACTATTATCAATCAGATGGTAAAGCATTTGTAGACTTTGTAATTCAAACAAGAGGTGGTAATATAGTACCTATTGAACTTGTACCATTCAATAAAACAAAATCTAAAGCTTTAGCAGTTTATGTTAATAAATATAAACCAAGTGAAGCTATTAGAATTACACAAGACAATTTCTGCATGAAAAAAGGTGTTAGATATATTCCTTTATATGCAACATTTTGTTTAAGCGAATTAGTTTAGGAGGAATTATGAAAAAATTAGTATTATGTATTTTAGATGGTTGTGGAATAAGAGAAAATCCGGATGGTAATGCATTTAAAAATGCTAATAAACCTACATTTGATATGTTAATGTCTAAATATCCACATTCAATCTTACAAGCAAGTGGTAAAGCAGTTGGACTTCCAGAAGGACAAATGGGAACTAGTGAAGTAGGGCACATGAATCTTGGAAGTGGAAGAGTTGCTCTTCAGCCACTACAAGCAATAACTGCATCAATAGAAGATGGATCATTAAAAGAAAATAAAGAAATATTAGAAGTATTAGAGCATGTTAAGAATAATAATTCTAACTTACATATAACAGGATTATTATCTGATGGTGGAGTACATTCACATATAGACCATTTATTAGCAATTCTAGAATTGTGTAAAGAAAAGGGAGTTAATAATGTCTATATAGATGCTTTCTTAGATGGAAGAGATACATATGAGAAAAGTGCTCTTACTTATTTAGATAAACTAAATGATAAGATTAATGAATTAGGAATAGGTACTATTTCTACAATATCAGGTAGATATTATGGAATGGATAGAGATGATAACTATGATAGATTAAAACTATCATATGATGCTATTGTTTATGGAGAAGGACCGGTTTATAATTCATACAAAGATTTAATTGAAGATAATTATTCTAAAGGAGTATATGATGAGTTTGTTATTCCAGGAATAATTAATAAATGTCCTTTATCTGATAATGATGCTATTATGACATTTAACTTTAGAAAAGATAGATTAAGAGAATTATATACATGTTTTACTAATGTATCTTTTGTTAAAGATAAAGCATTAGAAAAAGGATTACGATTAAAAGAGTTTAATAATTTAAAAGTATTAACAATGTTCCCTGTAGTTGAATCAGTTAAAGCACCACATGCATTTAATGATTTAGATATGAAGAATATTCTTGTTGATTATCTACATGATAATAATATTAGTCAATTAAGAATCGCTGAAACAGAGAAATTTGCACATGTTACTTTCTTCTTTGATGGAGGAAGAGAAGTAGAATATCCTGAGATGAAAAAAATATTAATACCATCTCCTAAAGTTGCAACATATGATTTACAACCAGAAATGAGTGCATATATAGTTACTGATAAGTTCTTAGAAGAAGTAGGAAATTTTGATGTTACCATTATGAATCTTGCAAATGGTGATATGGTAGGACATACAGGAAATTATGACGCTGCTAAAGAAGCCGTTGAAGATATGGATAAATGCTTAGATAAAATCTATAACAAAGTTGTTAAAGAGCTAGATGGAACATTGATCATAATTGCCGATCATGGTAACTGCGATATGATGTGGGATGAAAACCATAATCCGGTAACAAGCCATACTACTTTCCCAGTTCCTTGCATAGTTACAAAAGAAGGAATTGAACTTAAGGATGGTAAGCTTGCTGATATAGCACCAACAATGCTTCACATTATGGGACTTCCAATTCCTGAAGAAATGACTGGTGAATGTTTAATCAAATAAAAAATACTGCATAAGCAGTATTTTTTTTATCCAAGTAAACCTTTAATTGAACTACCAATGTTATCAATATTTATTTTTGCTTTAACAGCATCAATAATGCTATTGATTTGATCATCTGGTAAGTCTACACCAATTATACCTTCAACAACTTTAACTGGATTCTTTTGAAAGTTTGCAAGCATAGTTGGATCACTTTGGACTTTTTTGACAATTTCGTCAACTTTTTCTTTCATGTTTATCTCCTTTAAATATATGGTGTTGGATTTTCAATATCACCTACAGGCGCATAAGCAGGTACTTCTTGTTGTTGTTCTTGTGATAAAGATTCCCAATAATTATCTTGTATATCTTTTGGCACAGCATCATAATCTTCACCATTTTTTTCTTGTGTTAATCTTGAAATTGTATCTTTAACTTCATTAATTTTTCCTTCAAGCTGACTTTTTGTTTCAGGATCTGTTGTAGATTGTGCTGCTGCTTCAAGTTCTTTTAATGTTGCGTTTAATTCATCTATTTGTTTTCCAACAGTTTCCAAGCGCTCATTATCTTCTTTTTCAATTTCTACATTTTCATTAGGTGCTTTTGGATAATCTTTTACTGTGTCGATGTCTATAATCCTAACAGGTTCTTCAGTATCTAGTGGTTGGGCTTTTGTTGGATCAAATGTTGCATCTATTGCATCTCTTATCTTTCTAATTGTTTCTTTATTAATTGGAGTTTGTTGTGGTGTATAGCTAACAGACTCTTGAGGTACTGGTTGAGGTTCTTGCTTAGTTTCAGGTTTCCAAGTTTTTCTTCCTGCTAGAATCTCAGCTTGCTCTTTACCGCCATCAATTAAAAACTGTTTACCATACTGTTCTGTCACTGATGCAACAAAAGATAAAAGTCTTGCTGCAATATCTTCATGTTTACTATAAGTCTTACGTAATTCTAGAAAAGCTCTTTTTACTGCTTCTGCCTTAGGACTAGTTTCTGGTTCTTTTGCAGCCAAAGCAGCTAGATTATCTTTAAACTCTTCAACAGTCATTGGTGCTGCTGGTTGATTCATTTTCTTTTCTTCAACGTATTCTTCAATTGCCTTTCTTAAGTTTTCTACAAGTTCTAGTTGAGTTGGCATATTATTATCTGGCATATTGATACCTCCTATATTCTACCTATATGATAACATATTTTTTAATATTGTTAAATACCGTAAAAAACATAATATTTATTATGTTCGATATTGTATATATCGAATATTTGTTCTATAATTAAGTTGGGTGGTATTATGGAAAGAGTAATTTTTCATATTGATGTTAACAATGCTTTTTTATCATGGACTGCGGTTAAACTTTTGAAAAATGGTTATAAAATAGATATTAGAACTATTCCGTCAGTTATCGGTGGAGATGAAGAGAAAAGACATGGCATTGTACTTGCTAAAAGCCCTGTAGCCAAAAAATATGGTGTAGTAACTGCAGAAACTTTATACCAAGCAAGAAAGAAGTGCCCTGGATTAAAAGTATATCCACCTGATTATAATTATTATGTAGAAATGTCTAAGAAGATGTTTGAATATATCTCACAATATAGCCCTGATGTGGAAAAGTTTTCAATTGATGAATGTTTTGTAGACATGAGTGGTACACATTATTTATATGGTAACTTAGTTGATCTTGCCTACAAGATTAAAGATGAGATACACGAAAAATTTGGATTTACTGTTAATATTGGAATAGGTAATAATAAATTATGCGCTAAAATGGCTAGTGATTTTGAAAAGCCTGATAAAGTACACACTTTGTTTAATAATGAAATAGAAGAAAAAATGTGGCCTCTTCCAATAAATGATTTGTTATTTGTCGGTAGAAAAACAAGTGAAAAAATAGAAAAGATGGGATTTCACACAATTGGTGATGTTGCACGTGCTAATCCTCAAATATTTATTAAAGCATTCAAATCTTACGGTGTTGAAATATGGAATAGAGCTAATGGCATAGATGATTCTATAGTAGATTCTTCAACACGTGAAAATAAAAGCATAAGTGTATCATGGACTCTTGAAAAAGATAGTGATGATATAGATACAATAAAAAAAGTATTACTTAAGCAAACTGATGAAGTAGGAAGAAGCCTAAGAAGGCAAAAGATGTATGCTACAGTTGTAGCAGTTACATTTAAAACATACGACTTTGTTTCGTTTTCTAAGCAGTGTAGTTTATCTAATCCAATTAAATCTAATGATGAAATTTATGCTGCAGTACTAGATATACTGTATAAGGCATGGAATTTTGAGAAGATTAGGAATATAGGTATTAGATTATCTAATTTAACTAAAAACAAAATTGTTCAAAGCGATATCTTTGGTGCAGACAATAAAAGTGAAGAAAAAGAAAAAGTGCAAACAGCACTTGATAAAATAAAAGATAAGTATGGAACAGATATTATAAATCCTGCGTCTTTATTAGAGAAGAAATAAATGTTATAATATAAAATAGGTGATCGTATGAATATTACACAAGAAAACATTAATCCATTTTTAAATAAATATATAAGTTTAATAGATTCAATTTGTGAAGAATATCATTATGAAGCTAATATTAAACATTTATTATATTTGATAGTGCCTGCTTTTATTGTTAAGTATGGTCCTAGTAATGAACATGCAATACTTGACTGTTTTAAGAAAGTTAAGATATATATTAGTGGCAAAACAGATAAAATAGTTACTGCATCGTTTAATAGAACGTTAAACAAAAACGCAAATGGTTATTATACAGAAAAATATGTTTCTATTAATAATTATTCTAATTCAAGCTTACCAGCATTAATTGATAATATTGTTCATGAGTTTAATCATGCGATTAATTCGTTAAATAATGAAATTAGTTATGATGATAAAGTTGTTAAGGTAAGAACAGGGCTAAGTACACTTAATTATGATAGAGCAACACTTAGATTTATTGGAAAGAGCAAAGAAATATCACTTGAGGAAGTGCTTAACACAACCCAGACTGAAGAGATAATAGATATCATTAATTCATTTGGAAAGTATAGTATAGATAATATGGAATTTTCTAATATGCTATATGCTTTAAAAAATGAAATTAAAGGTAATAATTACGTATCTGATGCTTATAACTATCAAAAATATGTGTGTGATGAATTAATAAAGAATAAAACTTTTACTCCTACAATTAATAATTTGAGATTAAAGGGATTTATTGAAGATATTCCTAACTTATTTGATAATGTTATAGGAAGAGAGGGTAGTTATAAACGTCTTAATGAATTATTAGATGAAGTTCATATTTTAGTACTTAAATACACTAAAGCTAAATTCTTTAAAGATAGACTATTAAATAAAATAAGATCAAAATCAAATGATGTTATTGCACTCATAAAAGAATACGATAGTAAATGTATATTTAAATAAAAAATCTACACAAATGTGTAGATCTTTTTTATTTTTCTCTTTCTAAAGTACATAACATATTCATTTCTGATAATTTTGCTTTTGTTACTTCACTATTATCTGTTGAAATAAGTTTCATGGCTTTTACAGATGTACATATAGCATTATCGTTATCAGGACAAAATTCTTTATAATCTGTTGCCATTATATCATCATATAATTCTTGATATGTTATATCACCATTTTTTGCTTTTTCAATTTTAGGTTCGATTTTATCACATAACTGAACTGCTTTAGATGCTTCCTTTCCTCCACATGCTGTTAAAAAGAAAACTAAAGCGAAAGTGCAAAATAAACCTAATAATTTTTTAGTGTTCATCTTTACCTCCTATGTTAATTATAGTGTATCATTCACAAAAAAATTAGTCAATTTTAAAGACAGCTATTTGCTGCCTTTAAGTGCATATATTTCTTTTGTTATAACATTGCTGTTTTGTTTTTTAAACTCTTTATCCAAGTAGTCATAATATGTTCCCGGTGTTAATGCACCATTTATTTTTAACAAGTCACTTCCTGTTGCACCAATAACATCATCTACTAGTTTTACACAGTTGGTGAAGAAGATAAAATAAGTTTTATAACTTGATTTATAAAATTTATAGAATTTTGCACCGGTTAGATTAACAAGTTCCATGGCATAATCATTTTTACCACTTTCAAATATTTTATCTTTAGTCCATCTGTAGGCATTCTTTTTGATACCTCTTAACTTACTTTCAACCTTTGCTTTTTGTTCATCAGTTAAAGTAAGACCAAAAACAAATACTGTTTTATCCGAGTATTTATTGCAATATTTAATATATTTTTCTTTACCTTTTATTTCGTATAATGTTCCATTACCTACAGATTGAAATAATTTTCTTGATGAATTATCATAACTTCCGTAGGAATAAACAACTCCCTTGTAGCACAAATCGATGTGCCCAACCATTCCAATTTTATCGTTTCTAACATGTATTAGTATTTCTAAATCTACTTTTCCACTTGTATCTTTATTAGATACAGTTAATTCTGTTTTCCAATTGGATAAGAATTTATTTATTTTTAGTAATACTTCATATGGAATAATCATTGCCATAATAATTGGCATAGTTATTCTTAATCTTCTTTTTTTATTGAATCTTTTTGGAAAACATTCTTTTAGAAAGTCGTGAAAGTATTGAATACTAAAGAGAATCAAATAAAGTCCTAACATTACTGATAAGAAATCAATTTGATTAGATGGATTACTTATCATAATATAACTAAATAAGAAGTCTACTAGACTGCTCAGTAATACTTGGTAATAGTTCATGTTCTCTTTATTTTTAAATACTAAGTAAGTCATTAGTTTGGATATACCATTTATCAACATGTATAATCCAAAAATGATAGGGAATAATACTAAAAACTTTTCTTTATTATTTAAAAAGAATACACCTATATTCAAAGAAGATATAGAAAGTACTAAATCTCTAATTTTATTTTCGCGCTGTCTTCTTATAATGTTTAAAAGAAGTGTTATCTCTCCTAAACCAATCATTATATATGATGTTATTAAGTGAAAGGCGTCATAATATTTTGAATTATATAAGATCATAGTAATACCTGATCCTAGAAAGACAATTGAAAGAATTAAAAAAGAAATTTTGGATACTGATTTTTCTTTCATTTTTATCACCTTTAAGTAATTATATTTTAGCATATTTATCTATTAATGTGATATAATTAAGTTGTACAACATTTTAATGTTAAGGAGTAGATGTATGAACAAAATTTATTCTAAATTTTTAGATGATTGCAACAATATTGAGAGTTATTACGAGAAGTTAGTTGAACTAACTAAAAATCATAATTTTGTTGGGTCTACAAATGAATGGATAATAGATAATTTTTACTTAATAGTAGAGCAAAGAAATGCTATTAAAAGATTATTTAGACATAAAAAGAGTATAAAAGAGTTACTAGCTAAGAATGAGGATATGTACTCAATTCTTAAGGAAATATTTAAAAGTCATGATTATAACTTAGATAGACATTTACTTATTAAAGAATTGAATGCTTATCAGACTAAGAACAATTGCTATTATTCTTATGATACGGTTAGAGTTATTCCAATTTTAATAACAATGATATTAGTTGATGAACTTAATTTATTGTGTATTAAAAGAGAAGAAAAACTTGATGATTTAAAGAAAGTTAATGAAGTAATTACTAAACTTGATAATGACAGAATTACTAATCCAGATATTGATTTCAATGATTATATTAAGATTGATGAATATTTAATTGAACATCCATATTATCTTTATAACTTGAATGCTAACTTAAAAGAGTTTGGGGAATCAAGTAATGATGTGTTTGAGAAGTTAAATAAATATTTGGAAGAGAACAATGTTGACTTAAAACAAGTTATTAATGATGAACATTTATCAAGTATAGCAGATGGCTTATTAGTATCTAACTTATTTAATAACATGAGAACAGTTACTAAACTTAACTATGATTATTTATGTGATAAGATTAGTAAATCTGAAAAACTATTGTTATCTAATACAACTTATAAAGCTATGACTCAAGAGTCTAAGAATCTTTATAGAAGACAAATAGTTAAGAATACTAAAAAGATTGATGAATATAAATATGTTTATAACATAGTTGATAAAGTAAGAGATAATAATAAAGAAATAGCAGACTATATCTTTAAGAAAAAAAATACAAGAAAACTTTATGCACTTTATGTAAGTTTAATAATCGTATTTACTTTAATTATTTCAATAATACTAGGTAAATTTGTATCAGATATTTGGGTTTTAGGAACAATTTTATTACTATTCCCAGTTAGCGAAGTAGTAATGCAGTTTATTAATAAGATCTTTATGAAATTTAATAGACCAAAGCCACTTCCTAAATATGATTTTTCAAGAGGTATTCCAAAAGAATATTCAACAATGGTTGTTATACCTACTATCATAAAGAATACTAAAAAGATTGATGATATGTACTTACAACTTGAAAAATATTATTTATCTAATAAGACTCCAAATTTATATTTTACTTTATTAGCTGATTGTGCTGAATCAAAGACAAGAGATTGTGATTATGATGAAGAAGTAGCACAATATGGTATTAAGAAAGCTAAAGAATTAAATGAGAAATATAATAAAGAATTATTCTATTTCTTATATAGAAGAAGAGTATTTAATGAATGTGAAGGTAAGTTTTTAGGTTATGAAAGAAAACGTGGAGGCTTAATGCACTTCAATAAAATACTTTTGGGTAAACTTACTGATAAAGAAAAAGAAAAGTACGTATATTGTGAAACATTAAGTAGTTTAAAAGCGGAAATTAAATATGTTATTACACTTGATGCAGATACAGAACTTGTATTAAATACTGCACAAAAGTTAGTTGGACTTATGGCACATCCATCTAATAGACCAGTGTTAAGCAAAAACAAAGATAAAGTTATATCTGGTTATGCATTGGTACAACCAAGAGTAAGTGTTGATATTGAATCAACAAATAAATCAACTTATTCACAATTGGTAGCAGGTATTGGTGGATTTGATATTTATTCATCAATTATTCCAAACTTCTATCAAGATGTATTTGAAGAAGGAAGTTTCGTTGGAAAAGGTATTTATGATGTTGAAGTTTTTGAAACAGTTATTGGGGAAAAACTACCAGAAAATCAAATATTAAGCCATGACTTATTAGAGGGTAACTATGTAAGATGTGGATATGCATCAGATGTCGAATTAATTGATGACTTCCCATCATCTTTCCTTGTTGATATGTCACGTCAACATAGATGGACAAGAGGGGATATCCAAATACTTGGATGGCTTAAGAAAAAAGTTAAGAGCAAGAGTGGAATAAAAGTTAAGAATCCATTAAATGGTGTTGAAAAGTTTAAAATATTCGACAACTTAAGAAGAATACTTGTTAAGCCATCATTACTTTTATTACTAGGTTTATCATTTATTTGTGGTAATCCGCTTGTAAGTTTATTAACTTCAGTAGCAGTAATTTCCTTACCAATTTTGTTCTATTTAAGAGAAATATTAAATATTCAAAAGAGAACAACTTTATCATTTAAACATTATGACTCATTAATGTATGGTACATCAGCTTTAATAGGTCGCGTGTTTATTGATTTAATTACAATGCCTTATGTTGCATACATGCATTTAAATGCTTTATTTAAGTCATTATACAGAATGCTTATAAGCCATAAGAATTTATTAAACTGGGTAACTGCAGAAGATGCTGCTAAAACAATTAATAATAAATTAACAACATACTTAAGAGTATTTAAACCTAACTATGTAATGATTATATTATTTACAACATTAGCGTTTATCTATCCAAAATATATATATGTTGGGCTTGCTGTATCAGTATGTTTCTTATTAGCCCCATTTATATTGTGGCGTGTAAGTCAAAATAATAAAAAGGTTATAGACCTTGAAAAAAATAAAAAAGAAGACTTAGAAAGCATTGCTAAGAAGACATGGAATTTCTTTGAAAGTCTTTTAACTGAGGAGAATCATTACTTAATTCCAGATAATTATCAAGTTAATAGAGAAAAAAGAGCTGATTTTAAAACGTCTCCTACAGATATAGGTATGTCACTTACTTCTGTTGTATCAGCATACGAATTTGGATTCATAAATAGAGATAAAGCTGTTTTCTATATTGACCATATATTAAGATCAATAGAAAAACTTGAGAAGTGGAATGGATTTATCTATAACTGGTATAACGTTAAGACTATGACAAAGATGATGCCTTATGATATATCATCAGTTGATAATGGTAACTTAGCAGCATGTTATATAGTTGTTAAAGAATTCTTATTAAAAGTTAAAGAAAATGGTTTGGCTAAAAAAGTTGAATACATGTTTAATGAGATGGATTTCAAGAAATTATATACAGATAAAGATGTATTTAGTATTGCTTATGATTGTACAGAAGACAGGCTTTCTGCATATAACTACAATAAGTTTGCTAGTGAAAGTAGGATATTAAGTTTTGTAGCAATTGCTAAGGGAGATGCTCCTTCTAAACACTGGTTATGCCTTGATAAATCACTTACTAGATACAGAAAATATAAAGGCTTAACTTCATGGAGTGGAACATCATTTGAATATTTCATGCCTGAATTATTCATGAAAAGTTATTCAAATACACTTCTTGATGAAAGTTACTTCTTTGCAATATATTGTCAAAAAGAATATATGAAAGAAGTAGATAAAGATATGCCTTGGGGTATTTCTGAATCTGCTTATGGTGAATTAGATGATGGGCTTAATTACAAATATAAAGCTTTCTCTACACCATATTTAAAAGTACAAGAAGATAAAAACCAACGAGTTGTTATATCACCATATGCTTCACTTTTAGCATTAAGTAACAATCCACAAGCAGTATATGCAAACATAATTAAATTAAAAAGATTAGGTCTTCTTGGAGATTTTGGTTTCTATGAAGCATATGACTATGATGATAAAGAAATAGTTAAGGCTTTCTTCTCACACCATCAAGGAATGATTCTTGCAAGCTTATGTAACTATTTAAGATCAGATGCAATAAAGAATTATTTCCACAATGATGTAAGAATTAAATCTGTTGAAATACTATTAAAAGAAAAAGTTCAATTTAATCCAATGATTGATATGAAGATCTATGGATATAAGAAATATCATTATGAAAAAGAAATAGTAGAAAATGATATCAGAGCATTCAATTACATGTCAGATATTCCTGAAGTATCAGTACTTTCTAACAATGACTATATGCTATTAATGAACGATAGAGGAAATGGATTCTCAAGATACAAGAAAGTTCAATTAAATAGATATAGAAAGATTACTGAACAAGATTATGGAATGTTCATGTATATAAAAGATTTAAGTAATTCTAAGTTCTTTAGTAATACTTATTCACCAACTTATGTAGAACCTGATAAATATAATGTAGTATTTGCTAGTGATAGAATTACATTTATAAGACAAGATGATCAGTTAACTACAAAGACTGAAATTATCGTTACAAAAGAGCATAATGCTGAAATAAGAAGATTTACATTTAAAAATAATTCAAATGAAGATAAATACTTAGAACTTACAACTTATAATGAACCAATTATTAATGAAAACATTGAGGATATAACTCATAGAACATTTAAGAGTTTATTTATAAGCAGTGAGTATGATAAAGAACATGAAAGTATTGTTATGTGTAGAAGAAACAATAACAAGAATACTGTTCAATATTATGTTAATAGATTACTTGTAGAAGATGATACTCATAGAATTAGTTATGAAACTGAGCGTAGTAAGTTTATTGGAAGAAATAGAAATACTGATAAACCTCTTGCTATGGAAAGTAAATTATCTAATACAGTTGGAACAAATATAGATCCGATTGTAAGTATAAGAACAAATATTGTTGTTCCTGCAGGTAAAGAAAGAAAAGTATACTTTATTGCGGGTTATAGTAAATCTCGTGAGCAAATTGATGCAATACTTGATGCATATAATACTTATTCAAAGATTAATACAGCATTTGAGTATGCAACTCTTGCTAATAATATTAATACTAAGATTTTAGGTATAAATGGACCTGATATGAGAAATTACAATAAGATGTTAAACTTCTTATATCAAACAAATAGGCATTTTATAAATCCTGAAAGAAAAGATATACTTACTAAGAATAGTATGAATCAAACTAATTTGTGGAAATTTGGTATTACTGGAGATTATCCAATAATGCTTGTTGAAGTACATGAAAGTGAGTCAGTAAACTTAGTAAAAGAAGTATTAAAAGCTTATGAATTCTATAAAACTAGATCAATATTTATTGATGTAGTTATAGTAAATAGGGAAAACGAAGAATATAAACCTATAATTAAAAGAGAAAGAGAAAAAGAAATCTATAGAATGAATACTCTTTATGATTTCTATGCTACACCAGGAAAGATATTTGTGCTTGATGACAAAGATGTTAGCTATGCTGAAGATATTTTACTTAACATGGTAGCAAGATTAAGATTTGATACTAGAAAGAGTTCTTCTTTAACAGAAAGTGTTGATGATTTATTAAAAGATAATAAGATGGTTAAATATGACCCTATTAAATACGCTCCTGAAATTAAAGAAGAAAAAGAATATGATTTAGAATTCTTTAATAACTTTGGAGGATTTACTAAATCAGGAGATGAGTATGTAATAACTAATCCTGATACTCCAACACCATGGTGTAATGTTATTGCAAACAATAGATTTGGAACAATTGTTACAAATAATGAATGTGGATTTACATATGCATATAATAGCCAAATGTTTAAGATTACTTCTTGGACAAATGACATTGTATTGAATGATAAATCCGAAGGTGTTATTGTAAATGGTGAAAGAGTAAATGCTACTAAATGTGCACATGGATTTGGATATTCAACATTCAGTCATGATTCAAAAGATTTTGCTTTTGATACGACACATTTTGTATCACAAAATGATACTATTAAGTTCTATAAAATAAAATTTGTTAATAAAGCAAAAGATAGTAAGAAATATAAGATTAACTTTTGGATTAACCCAACATTTGGGCCAAATGAAGAAAAATCTAGTAGATACTTACTTGCTGATTACTTTGAACAGATGAATGCAATACTTATAAGAAATGTTTATAATACTAACTTCTCACATATAACTGCATTCTTATCATCAACACTTTCTTTAAGTAATTACTCAATTAATTTGATATTATTTAAATCTATTGAAGTAGAATTAGAACTTAAAGCTGGTGAAGAAAAAGAATTCTCATTTATGCTTGGTAGTGAAATAGGAAATGAAAATGTTCAAGCATTAATAGAGAAATACAATAGCGAAGATAAGATTAATAAAGAACTTAAAGCAGTTAAAGATTATTGGAAGAATAGATTATCTACTTATAAAGTTAAGACACCAGATCCTGCATTTAACTATGTAATGAATGGTTGGTATTTATATCAAACAATTGCATCAAGAATAAATGCTAAAGCAGGATTCTACCAAGTTGGTGGAGCATTTGGATATAGAGATCAGTTACAAGATTGTACTAACTTGTGTATTGTTGAACCAGAATTAACAAGAGCACAAATAATAGAAAATGCTAAACATCAATTTATGGAAGGTGATGTACTTCACTGGTGGCATGAATTTATACGTTTAGGTCTAAGAAGCAAATATAAAGATGATTTCTTGTGGTTAGTATATGCAGTAAATAGATATGTTACTATTTCTGGTGATTACAAAATCCTTGATGAACAAATTGAGTTTGTCGATGGTGAAAAACTAGGCAAGAACGAAGATGAAAAAGGTATTAACTATGTTTATACAAATACTAAGAAGTCTTTATATGAGCACTGTTTATTATCAATAATTAAGTCTTTCTCTGAACTAGGAGAGAATGGTCTTCCACTTATGGGTGGAGGTGACTGGAACGATGGTATGAATAAAGTTGGAATTGAAGGCAAAGGTACTAGTGTCTGGCTTGGATTCTTCTTATATACTATCGTTAAAGGTTTCTTACCAATAGCTAAAAAGTATAAAGATTTAGATACTAAAGAATATGAGGAAAAGCTTAAAAAATTAAAAGATAGCTTAAATAATGCAGCATGGGATGGTGATTATTATCTAAGAGCATTCTTTGATAATGGTGATGCACTTGGATCAAATAATAACCTTGAATGTAAGATAGACTTAATAAGTCAAAGTTTCTCAATATTATCTGAAGTAGTAGATAAGAATAAGGTTGAAGCAGTTGTTAGAAGTGTTGAAGAAAACTTAGTTGATGATAACTTAGAGATTATTAAACTTCTTACTCCACCATTTGTAGAAAGTGAAGATAATCCTGGATACATAATGGATTATCCACCTGGAATAAGAGAAAATGGAGGACAATATACACATGCAGTATCTTGGTACATTATGGCACTTATTAAATTAGGGGCAAGAGATAAAGCTTATGAATATTATCAAATGATAAACCCAATTAATAGAAGTATTACAAAGAAAGATGTATTAAGATATAAAGTAGAACCATATGTTATAGCAGCAGATATATATAGTAATCCATCGCAGCCTGCTCGTGGAGGATGGACATGGTACACTGGAAGTGCTGGATGGTTCTATAACATCGGTATAACTGAAATACTTGGTATTAAGAAAGAAGGAAATACATTAAGATTTGTTCCTAGTGTACCAACTTCATGGAAGAGTTACGAAGTAGAATATAAATATTATGATACTTTATATAAAATTAAAGTTAACTTAAATAACAAAGCTGATGGAATTTTTGTTGATGGTGATAAGATTAACAAAAATTATGTAACATTAAAAAATGATAAGCGTATACACGCAGTAATAGTTAATGGAGGTACTAATGATTAATTTTGATTTTCACAAATATGTAAGCAATTATATAAAAAAGGAAGATAAAGTTGAGTACTTAGAAAAAGCTAGGGAAATTAAATCAAGATTCATTGATGGAGATTTAAAATATTGGAATAAACTTGATACTTTTGTATCTAGTCAAGAATTCAAAAGAATTATAAGTGTATCTGATTATATTAAATCTAATTGTGATGTTTTCTTAGTAATTGGTATTGGTGGTTCATACATGGGTGCTAAAGCAGTAATTGAAGCTTTAGCTCCTATGTACAATAGAAAAAAGCCAGAAATTATTTTCCTAGGTACAAATCTTTGCAGCGAAGAGTACTATGAAACACTTGAATATATCAAAGATAAAGATGTTATCGTTGATGTCATATCTAAGTCTGGTACTACTTTAGAGCCTTCAATAGCATTCTCATTAACTATGGATATTATGAAAGAAAAATATAGTGATGAAGAATTAAAACAAAGAGTAATCATCACTACTGATCCAGAAAAAGGTACACTAAGGGAACTTGTTAATAAAGAAGGTTATGTATCATTTACTGTCCCAGAACAAGTTGGTGGAAGATTCTCAGTTTTAACACCTGTTGGACTTTTACCAATCGCTGTAGCAGGAATTGATGTATTACAATTAGTTCAAGGTGCTAAATCATCTTTTGAGAGAGTTGATAGAGCAATTGAATATGCTGTAATAAGAGACATTTTCTTTAAAAAAGGAAAAGATGTGGAATCATTTACTGTTTATAACAGTAAAATGTATTATTTCACAGAATGGTTAAAACAGTTATTCGCTGAAACTCAAGGTAAGCAAAAGAAAGCATTACTTCCAATATCATGTGTTAATACAAGGGACTTACATTCATTAGGTCAATTCTTACAAGAAGGACATGATATTATATTTGAAACAGTAATAGGAATTGATAAGGATAAGAAAGTTGCACTTGATAAATATGATATGGAACTTAATAGTCTTAACAACATTGCACTTGATAAAGTAGGTTTAGCTCATTTTAATGGATTCACTCCAACAAATATAATTACAATTGATGAAAAGAATGAATTCGCAATTGGTGAGTTAATACATTTCTTTATATTGAGCGCTATTGTAGGAGCACTATTAATCGATGTTAATCCGTTTGATCAACCTGGAGTTCAAGAATATAAAAAATTAATTAATGAGGAGTTAGAATAGTATGGAAGTATTTATAGTTACATTAGTAATAATATTATTATGTGTATTACCTGGATGTATAGTACAAGTCAATCAATATGAAAGAGGAGTATTATTCTCTCGTGGTAAATTTAAAAAAGTATTAAAACCTGGATGGAATTTTGTTATTCCAATATTCCAAAGCTACAAAAAAGTAGATATAAGAACAAAAGCAGATGACGTTCCTGCTCAAGAAGCAATCACTAAGGATAACGTTTCTGTTAAGATTAATGCAGTTTTATACTACAAAATATTTGATGCATCTAAGGCAATTCTAGAAGTTGAAAACTATTATTATGCTACTGGGCAACTTGCTCAAACAACAATGAGAAATGCTGTTGGTAGTGTTACTCTTGATGAACTTTTAGGAGAAAGGGAAAAAATATCTGCACAAATTTGTAAGATAATCGATGAGTTAACTGACCCATGGGGTATCAAAGTTGAAAATGTTGAGTTAAAAGATATTTCACTTCCTGATGAAATGCAAAGAGTTATTGCTAAAGTTGCTGAGGCAGAACGTGAGAAACAAGCAGTTATCACTAAGGCAGTTGGAGAAGTTGAAGCATCTAAAAACTTAGCAGAAGCTGCAGAAAATATGGCATCTGTGCCTGGTGCACTTCACTTAAGAACTTTATCAACAATTAATGATGTTTCAAGTGACCAATCAAATACAATTATATTTGCAATACCAATTGAAGTATTAAGAGCATTTGAAGGATCAAAGGTAAAAGATATCGTATCTAAAGTTATAGATAAAAAAGAGTAGTGATACTCTTTTTTTATGTTATAATTTAATTAAATAATAGGAGGTAAATATATGGAAAATGAAACTAACAAAAAACAAACATTTGCAATTTTCTCAGTAGTATTTATTATCGCACTTTTAATTGGTTTAGGAATTGGGTTCTTACTATTTAGTACTGGTAATAAAGATACTAATACAAATACCAATACCAATGCCAATACTAACAAAGAAGATGACGGTGAGAAAAAAGAATTGAGTGAAGAAACAAAAGAAGAACTTAAAAAAATAGCACAAATTGAATCAGGCAGTGAATTAATGTCTCCTTTATATGGTAAAGGTGGATTTATTAGTTATTTTGAAGATGAAGACAAATTATCTACTATATATTTTTATGCACTAAATAACGGATTAACTACTACTGTGACAGGAGAAGAGACTGAATACTGTTCTGGTGGAAGTGGTAAATGTGTTGCAATAAGTAAAGAGAACTTTACACAAATAGCTAAGAAATATGGATTAAGTGATTTTGAACCAAATTTAAGGGAATATAATGGATTATATCTATTTACTTATGGTGGTTGGGCAGTAGAAGATTTAAGTGTTGTTCATAATTATTATTTTATTACTACAGGACCAGGAGTAGATATTATTGATAATATAACTTATAAGCCTAACTATCCTAATGGAACTGAAAGGAAAGAAAAAAGAGAATTCACTTTCCATATAGATACGGATACAAATGAATACTATTTGGCATCAGCATACGAAATACATGATATAGAATAAAACAGAAAGAAATTTCTGTTTTTTAATTTTCACTAAATTTTCACGATTTTCACAGATATATTTCAATATAGTTTTATAGAATTAATGTGCAAAGGAGGAAAGAAATGTACGAAAATGTTTTCAATAGAGTAGAACAAAAATACATTTTAAGTGAACAAGATAGAGTCAAATTATTTAATAAGATAAATAAGCACTTAAGGAAAGATATTTATTATGATAGTTTAATTTCAAATATATATTTTGATGGTAATAATAATGAGTCAATTATTAATTCTTTAGAGAAACCTTTATATAAAGATAAAGTTAGATTAAGAAGTTATGGAATTGTTAAAAAGAATTCAAAAGTATTTTTTGAAATAAAGAATAAATATAAAGGAGTTGTTGGTAAAAGAAGAATAATGATTAATCTAAAAGATTATTATGATTATTTAGATGGTAAAAGTAATATTGATAATCAAATAATGAAAGAGATTGATTATTTAATTAAACATTATAAACTAAAGCCAGCAATAATGATTGCGTATCATCGATTTAGTTATGTTGGATTAGAAGATAATAATCTTAGAATAACTTTTGATAATGATTTAACGAGTAGAAGAAATGATTTAAGATTAGAAAATGGAATACATGGTGAAAAATATTTTAAGAATAATGAAACAATAATGGAAATAAAGACCTTGGGTGGATATCCTTTGTGGCTTTCTAAGGCATTATCTGAGTTAAAGATATTTCCTAATTCATTTTCTAAATATGGATCAATATATAGCAAAGAAGTAATGGAGGGAGTATATGCTTAATAGTATTTTTACAAATGGAATAGAAAGTTCTGATATTGTATCAGTATTAATATGTTCTTTGGTATCAATTATTTTAGGTTTTGCTTTAGCAATAATCTATAAACATACAGAAAGAGGTAGTAAACATTTCTTGGTAAGTTTAAGTATCTTGCCAGTAATTGTGCAAACAATTATTATGTTAGTAAATGGTAACTTGGGAATGTCTGTAGCAATAGCAGGATCATTTAGTCTAATAAGATTCAGAAGTGTTGCAGGTACTTCAAAAGAAATAGTAATGGTTTTCTTAGCAATGACAATTGGTGTTGCAACAGGAATGGGCTATGTTTGGTTTGCAGCAATAATGACAGCTTTAGTTTTACTAATTTGGTTTGTACTTGTTAAAAGCTCAATATTTGAAAACTACGAAGAAAAGATTTTAAAAATAACTATTCCTGAATCTTTAGACTACACAAATGTATTTGATGATATATTTAGTGAATTTGTTACTAAATATACACTTGATCAAGTTAAGACAACTAATATGGGAAGTTTATTTGATTTAACATATAATATTGTTTTAAAGAATGGAATAGATGAGAAAAAGTTCTTAGATGAAATAAGAACGAGAAATGGTAATTTGAAAGTAATGCTTTCACATCCATTATCAAATGAATTATTATAAGGAGGAGATAAAATGAAAAAGAAAATAATATTTATTATTGCAAGTATTATAGTAGTTATATCCTTAGTTGTATTGTTGTTTGTATATCTAAATAGTAAATCATCAAATAACACTAGTGGATCAAACTCTAATAATAAAATTAATATAGAAGAAAATAATGTAGATTGGGATTCAAACGAAGAAAAAGAGGTGACTAATTCTGAAAATGGTATTACAATTACAGAAAGTGGAACATATACACTAACTGGAGAGATAAATGGTCAAGTTGTTATCAATAGCAGTGGAAATGTTAAAATAATTTTGGATAACGTTACGATTAACTCTAGTAAGGGGCCATGTATATTAGTTAAAGAAGCAGATAATGTACTTATTTTCTTACAATCAGATACAGTTAATACATTAACAGATTCAGCTAATTATTCTGGATATGAAGATGAAGTAGGAGTTATATTTAGTCATGATGATTTAACACTTGATGGTGAAGGTACATTAAAGATAACTGCTAATATGGAAGATGGAATTGTATCAAAAGATGATTTAACAATTAATAATGGTACTTATGTTATTACTTCTAAAGATGATGCGATTAGAGGAAAAGATTCTGTTCATATTACAAATGGAACATTTACAATTGTTGCTGGTGGAGATGGAATAAAATCTAGTAATGATACTGATGCATCAAAAGGATATGTATATATAGAAGGTGGAGATATTAATATCAAGAGTGGTAGTGATGGAATTCAAGCAATTACAAAATTAATTATTGATGATGGTAATATTACAACTAATTCATTAGAAGGACTTGAAGCAACATATATAGTTATAAATGGGGGAACAACTAATATTACTGCAACTGATGATGGAATTAATGCTTCTAAAAAATCAACATTCATGACACCAACTATAGAAATTAATGGTGGTAATCTTACTGTTAAAATGGGTCAAGGAGATACTGATGCTTTAGATGCAAACGGAAACCTTTATATAAATGGCGGAACAATTAATATTACAGCACAAAGTCCATTTGATTATGATAAAGAAGGAAAATTAAATGGCGGAGAAGTGTATGTTAATGGACAAAAAGTAACTCAATTAACTAGCCAAATGATGGGTGGTCAAATGGGAGGACAACCTGGAGGCCATGGTGGAAGAAGATAGAATAATCTTCTTTTTTTTGCTATAATTAATTAGGTGATATTATGAAAATAATGTTTATATCAGATATACATGGATCAGTTGATTCTTTAACTAGAATTAAAGAGATTTATGATATAGAAAAACCTAATGAATTAATTATTTTGGGAGATGTTTATCTTGGAGGTTTTAATTCAATAGATGAATTAAATGATATTTTAGAAAGCATTAATAATAAAATTGTTATAAGGGGTAATTGTGATAGTGAAGTTGATGTTTTAACATCTCCTTTAATGTTTATTGACTATTATTATGATACTTTATTTGGTAAGAAATTCTTTTGTACTCATGGACATATTTATAATATATCAAGATTTCCAAATAAAGATTTTGATGTAATGGTAAGTGGCCATACTCATAGAGGAATGATACTTAAGGATAATGGAAAATATTTTTTGAATCCTGGCTCTATTTCTAGACCTAGAGGAGATAGTGATAAAAGTTTTATGATTATTGACGATAGTGGAATATATCTTAAAGATTTAGATAATAATATTATTGATAAATTAAGTTGGTAAACCTATAATATACGTAAGGAGAGATTTATGAAAAAGAAGAAACCTGGTTGTGGTAGTTTAATTATTTTATCTGGACCTAGTGGTGCAGGTAAAGGAACAATTCATAATGAACTTTTAAAAAGAAATAAAAGACTTAAATATTCTGTTTCTATGACTTCAAGAGCACCAAGAGATGGTGAAGTTAATGGAAAAGATTATTATTTTGTTACTGAAGAAGAATTTAAACAAGAAATAGAAAAAGATAGTTTTGTTGAATACGCTATTGTACATGGTAACTATTATGGTACTTTAAAAAGAGAAGTAGAAAAAGATTTAAACGATGGCTATGATGTTATTCTTGAGATAGATATTCAAGGAGCCCTTGCTATTAAGAATAAGAAAGTAGATGGAATATTTATCTTTATTATGCCTCCATCAATGAGAGAACTAAGAGATAGACTTGTTAAAAGAGGTACTGAAACTAAAGATAAAATTATAGAAAGATTTAAGAATGCTTATAAAGAAATAAATTCCATTTCTAAATATAACTATGTAGTTATAAATGATGAGGTAGAGAAGGCTGTTGTAAAAGTTGAAGCTATTATGCTTGCAGAGCGATGCAGGGTAGATAGACTTGAAGAATTTGAAGTAAATAATGAAGAAGAATTAATTCATGAATTATTAACAGATTTTAATAAATAATTCTTTTTTGCTGAAATAGCTCAGTTGGTAGAGCAATCGTCTCGTAAGCGATAGGTCGGAGGTTCAATCCCTCTTTTCAGCACCATTGTAAATGAATACAACTTATGTTGTATTTTTTTAATGCCTCCTATATACTTATATTAGAGGTACAACATGAAAAAGATAATAATATATGACTTCGATGGTACACTTACGCCTTTTCCAATGCCTAAGTTAGAGTTTTTAGAAAAATGTGGTTTTAAAGATGGACTTATGAATGAAGAATTTGGCAAAAGAGTAGCTGAAATATCTAAAAGAAGTAATGTTGATAAATATAGAGCACTTTATGAAGCACTACTTTCATTACTTAATGAAAAAAATATTAGACTTGATAATAAAACTTTGGCACTGGGTAGTGATAAAGTTATCTATAACAAAGGTGTTGAAGAGTTTTTAGAATATCTTAATAATAATGGTGTTTCTAATTATTTACTTAGTTCTGGTATTAAACCATTTCTATATAATGTTTCTATTGCACCACTATTTAAAGATATATATGCAACTACATTTAAATATGATAAAGACATAGTAGTTAACGTTGATTTTTTAATGAGTGATCTTAATAAAGTAGAAGCAATTAAGGATATAATGAGAGTTAATAATATAAAAGATTGCAGTGATATTATCTATATTGGTGATGGCCTTACTGATTACTTTGCAATGGAGTTTGTTGTTAACAATAATGGTAAGACTATATTCGTTTATAAAGATTATAATGAAGAATATATTAATAAAATGAAGAGTGTTATTAGTTATCATACAAAGAATGATTTTTCTTTGAATAAGGAGCTAGTATCAATTGTTAAAGAACTATGTGATTTATAGGAGGATATATGATATTAGAAGATTTTGATGAATGTAAGACATCCACTTTTGATCCTAATGAAGTTGAAAACGTTATACCTAATTTTCCTAAAATTGGCATTACTTGTTTTTCAAGAAAACTCTTTGAAAGATGTATAAAAGCATTCGATGCAGAAGAAATAGCACTTTCTAAAAATGGTAATGGTAATGAGCCAGTATATAAAATTAATTATAAAGGACTTGATATAGCATTCTTTATGTCTAGGGTAGGAGCTCCTGCTTGCATAGTGGCATATGAAGAATTAATTGCTATGGGACTTGAGAAATTAATTATGTTTGGTACTTGCGGTGTTTTAGACAGCAGAATAGATGACTTAGCAATAATAATACCAACAAGTGCAGTAAGAGATGAAGGAACAAGTTATCATTATGCACCTAGTAGTGAAGAAATTAGTGTTAATGAAAAGTATATTAATGACTTTGTTGAAATACTTGAAAAAAATGGATGTACTTATACTAAAGGTAAAGTATGGACAACAGATGCACCTTATAGAGAAACAAGAGCAAAAGTATTGAAAAGAAAAGAGCAAGGATGCATATGTGTAGATATGGAATGTTCTGCTATGAGTGCAGTATCTAAGTTTAGAGAAAAAGAATTATTTCAATTTTTCTATGCAGCTGATAACTTAGATTCTGAGAAATGGGACACTAGAAGTTTAGGTAACGATGCTAGGTTATCTGAGAAAGAAAAAATTATTTATTTGGCACTAGAATTAGCATTAAAAATGAAAGATTAAACAATTTTAACTTGTTTTATATTTCGTGATGTGTATAATAAGTATTCATAAGTTGGGGGGATATTATGAGAGTTTTATTTGTAGAAGATAACGCAGATAAGAAAGCTGAGATTTTGGCTCTATTAAGAAAATATGGTCTTGATAACTTTTGTATGAATGATAATGCAAGAGATTGTTATTATGCTGCAACTGATTGTGATTATGATCTTTTTATATGCGATATGGACCTTCCTAGGAATGGAAGCTTTCCAATTGTTGAAGATGAATTAGAAGGTCTTAATTTAATGAAAGAATTGATGCGCAAGAGAATTTTTATACCTACTATAATATTCTCGCCATTAGAAGTGTCAAAAGATAAGTTAAGTCAATTAAAGAACGCCGGATATCCGTTAATCGGGCATGCTAAAAGTGCAACTGAACTTGATCAGTGTATGGAAGAAAAATTCTTTGATCCAGTAGATGAGTCAGTAGAAGCTTATCTTGCACTTGCTAAAGTGCAACCTAGATTTAGAAGGAGCGAGCGTTTTACTGATAAATAAGAGGTGAGTATATGATTTGTACAGCAAACTATTCAAGTAAGTTTAATAGCAATACGCGTGTAGTATCCATTTCCTTAGATGGAGGAAATGAAGCTGGTTTTCGCGGGGAAGTTTGTAGTAAACTTATGCCTACAAAAAATAGTTTTGATATGTGGAAAAATAATCCTACTAAAAGAACTACAAAAAATAATAATACGTTTTTTGTAGAAGATTTTTACAAACAGGTTTTATCTAAGTTAGATCCACAAGAAGTATATGATTCACTTGATGGAGCAATACTATTGTGTGAAGGTGATGCCAAAGACTTTTCACCTAGACAAGTAGTAGCTGCATGGTTTGAATTGTTGCTTGATATGGAAATTCCAGAAGTAAAATCAAATGGTGGGAAAATAGAGTTTTGTGAAAGAGATAAAACAGCTAAAGAGATTCTTTTTAATATACTAAAAGAAAAATATAAAGGTAGCGGATGTAATTCAGTAAGAGCTGCTTATTTAAATGAAAAGGCAAGACAGCTTATTGTTGCGTCATTTGATGTAAGAGATGAAGCAAAGAAAAGTGAATTAAAAGAAGCAGCAGTAGAATTAAAAACAGAAGCTATTTATGCTGAAATGGCATATAATCATGATCCAGAAACGAAATTTAAATTCTTTTAAAATGTAAAGTTTAGTAATAAAACATTTATTTAATAGTAAATGTTTTATTTTTGCGTTAAAATATTATTGGAGGATTGATGATTATGAATCAAGAAATGTTAAATATAATTAAAAATAATAAAGGTTTTATTGCAGCACTTGACCAAAGTGGTGGTAGTAGTGCAAAAACACTAGCATTATATGGTATTGGAGAAGACAAATATAGTACTGAAGAAGAAATGTTTGATCTAATTCATAAAATGCGTGAAAGAGTATTCACTAGTCCTGTGTTTACTAGTGAAGATATCATTGGTACTATCTTATTTGAAAGAACAATGAATTCTAAAGTAAATGGAGAGTACACTGCTGATTATTTATGGAATAAAAAGAAGATTGTATCATTTTTAAAAGTTGACAAAGGATTAAAAGATGAAGAAAATGGTGTTAAGTTAATGAAGGATATTCCTGAATTAACAAATACTTTAGGAGTAGCAAGAGAAAGACACATTTTTGGAACAAAGATGAGATCAGTTATTTACCATGCTAATCCAGATGGAATTAAAGCTATAGTAGATCAACAATTTGAATTTGCTAAAATCATTTGTGAAAATGGTTTAGTTCCTATTATTGAACCAGAAGTAGATATTAATGCTCCAGATAAAAAAGAATGTGAAATGTTATTAAAAGAAGAAATTCTTAAGCATTTAAATGAATGGAATGGAAGCCATTTAATTATGTTTAAGTTTACTATTCCATCTGTTCCTAATTATTATTTAGATTTATATAATTATCCATTTGTAGTTAGATTAGTAGCATTATCTGGTGGATATTCTATGGATAAAGCTTGTGAGTTATTAAAGTTAAATGATAGATTAATTGCAAGTTTCTCAAGAGCTTTACTTGAAAAACTAAGAGCAGATCAAACTGATGAAGAGTTCAACAATGAGCTTAATACAGCTATAGAAAAGATATACGAAGCATCAATATAAAAAGAACATTAAGTTCTTTTTTTATGTTTGTTCACTTGTAAAATGTCCCTTAAAATGTTATCATATTTATGATAGAGGTGAAGGCTATGATTATACTAGATTTTTTTAGAGATTTTTTTAGTGGAATAATATATTGGCTTTATGTATTGGTATGTATCTTTTCATTTTTCTATGTTTTAGGTATTGTTGCTGATAGAAAAAGACAAGCAATTGCTAATAAACTAAAAGAAAAGAAGACATATGACATTGAGTCAGGACGTGAAGCTGCTATAGCTGCGATGGAAACTAAGCAGATTTTGGACGTTGACGAAACACTTCCTGCTGCAAATACTGCGCCTGTTGAAAATCAAAATCTAGGTGCTAATCAAAGTCAATTAAATAATCCTTTGGTAGGTGAAGCTAAGAAGGAAGAAGTACCACAAGTTATGGTATTAAATTCAGCTGAACAAAGCACTCCGCAAAAAGAAGAAGTGCCTGCTGTAATCAACTTTGATTCAACACCAGCACCTGCAGTAACACCTGTACAAAATCAAACAGTTCAACAATAATAAGGAGGATATATGACAATAACACTAAATTCAGTTTTATCAATATTAAATCAAATTGTAGATATATTATTAGTATGGTTATTGTTCTATTATATTTTAAAGAATATAAAGAATAATGTTAAATTAACACTTATCTTTAAAGGTGTTATCTTTATGATAGTTTTAAAGATAGCTAGTGATGTATTTAACTTAGTAACTATTGGATGGTTACTTGAGTATGTTATTATGTGGGGACCTCTTGCAATAATAATCATATTCCAACCAGAAATAAGAGCCGTTCTTGAACAATTAGGAAGAAGTCAACTTCTTGGTAGACATAAAGTACTAACTGTTGATGAAAGAGAAAAATTAATATATGAAATCGTTCAATCTATGGATTACTTAAGAAAAGCTAAGATAGGTGCGTTAATAGTAATTGAACGTGATGTTAGCTTGCTTGATTACATAGATAAGGCAAAGAAAATATATGCTGACTTAACAAGCGATTTATTGATTGCATTATTCTTTCCAAATAACCCAATGCATGATGGTGGAGTAATAATACAAGGAAATAGAATTAGCTGTGCTGGAGCAGTATTCCCAACTAGTGATAGCGATAGAATTAATAAAAGATTAGGAACAAGACATAGAGCTGCTCTTGGGATTACAGAACAAACAGATTGTATTGCTTTAGTTGTATCTGAGGAAACAGGAAGATTATCTGTATGTGTTAAAGGTGAATTATTCTATAACTTATCTTTAGATGACGTACGTATGATGCTAGTAGATGAATTAAGACCGAAAAGAGAGTCAGATATAGGCGACGAGATAGACGAGGAAGAGATATATGAAGAAAATAAGTAGAGCAATAGTAAAATTTATAAAAGCAATAATTAGATTCTTTGATAAATGGTTAATCACTCCTCTTACTAAATTATTTGTAAGTGTATCTGATCTATTAGGTAAAAGAAGCAATAAGTTTGAAAAATTCTTAGTAAATAGAAATTCATTAGTTGTTATATCGCTTCTATTTGCATTAGTTACTTTCTATGCAATAGATAAGAAGCATATTTCATTAATTGATAATTCAGCAGAGGTTTTATATAACCAAAAAGTAGATGTTAAATATGATAAAGCATCTTATGTTGTTGAAGGTGTTCCTGATGAAGTAGATGTTACTTTAGTAGGACGTAAGATGGATGTTTACTTAGCAAAGCAATATCCATTAAACAATGTTACTCTTGACTTAACTGGATATACTCCTGGAAGTTATTCAGTAGGATTTAAATATGAGCAAGCAGTATCATCAGTAGAATACAAAGTTGATCCATCATCAGTAAATATAAGAATCTATGATAAAATTTCAGTTACAAAAGAAGTATCAACAGATGTTATTCATAAAGATAATTTAGATTCTAAATTAAATATAGAGTCAATTATATTAGATAACGATAACGTTATTGTTGAAGGTGCTGCTCATAGATTAGAGGAAGTAGCACTTGTTAAAGCTGTAGTGGATGTTGATAAATTAACTAATGTTAAAGTTGGTACAACAACTTTATCAGATGTTCCATTAATTGCATATGATAGCGAAGGAAATAAAG
Organism: Bacilli bacterium; assembly: GCA_017525035.1. GTDB lineage: Bacteria > Bacillota_I > Bacilli_A > RF39 > UBA660 > RUG13868. The sequence continues at coordinate 74,879 of JAFXTH010000015.1, forward strand.
TAGATGTAGAAATAGTTCCAGCAACAGTAAATGCATCTATTAAGATTTCATCACCAAGCAAGGAAGTGCCAATTAAGTTAACTGTTAAAGGTAAACTTGATGATGTTGCTATTAAATCATTAACACCATCTGTTAAGACAGTAACAGTATATGGTAACCAAGAAGCTATTGACGCTATTGAATATTTACCAGTAGTAGTAGATGTTAATGGTGTTAAAGAGGATAAGACTTATAGCATTAACTTAACTAAACCAACAGGTATTAGAGAAATTAGTGTTAAAACAATTACTGTAAACCTTGAAGTTGGAAGTATCGTATCACGTGATATTGAAGGTATTCCAATAGATGCAATTAACTTACAAAGTGGTTATGCTGTTCAAGTTGTAGGAGTGCAAAACAGAACTGCAACTGTAATAGTAAAAGGAAGTAAAGAAGTAGTTAATGCAATTGATGCTAGTGAAATTCAAGCATATGTAGATTTATCTGGTAAAGGTATTGGTGAATATACAGTTAATGTTGAAGTAACTGGTGACAATACAACAGTAACTTATGCTCCTAGAGTTAAAGAAATAAAAGTAAAAATTTCAAAGAGTAATTAAAAAATGCACTTAATCGTGCATTTTTTTATTGTCATCCATTGGTTCTAATAGTAAACCAATATTTATAATTCCTGCAATTGCAATAATTACATATATTATCTTTGATATAATACTATCGCTTCCATTAAATAGGGTTGCTACAAGATCAGTTTCAAATAAACCTACCATTCCCCAATTTAGTGCACCTATTATAGTTAATGCAAGCATACATTTTTGAAGAATTCTCATATTTTCCTCCTTTATTAATATATTATCCATATAAGCAGTTATTATTCATTAAAATAATGTAATAAATTCTTTTTTCAACAATATACTTTATTGAAGGAAAAGGAGTGTATTATGAAAAGAAAATTAGTTTTAAGTTTTTTATTAACAATATTTTTATTATGTGGTTGTTCAATAAATAACAAAAATAATATAGTAGATAGCTTTAAACACAAAGTTAATCTTATGGACGCATATAAGATTAATGGAGTATTATCTATTACTAATAATGAAGATACTTTTAATTATGATGTAGAAGTATCATATAAAGAAAAAGATAATTATCGTGTTAGTTTGATTAATAAATCTAACGGACATGAACAAATTATTTTAAAAAGTGATAATGAAGTATATGTTATAACACCTGCATTAAATAAAAGCTTTAAATTTCAAAGTAACTGGCCAATGAATAATTCACAGATTTATATACTTGAATCATTATTAAACGATATTGATACAGATAAAGAAAAAGAAGTATTTGAAAATGATGAAGGATTTATTGTTAAAACAAAAGTTAATTATCCTAATAATAATGGATTAGTAAAACAAAAAATATTTTTAGATAAAAATGCTAATATTGAAAAAGTAGAAGTATTAAATGATTCAGGTGTTGTTTTAATGACAATGGAGTTTAATAAGATAGATGATAAACCTGTATTTAACGATGATTATTTCAAATTAGAAAGTATTATATCTAATATAGAAGTAGAAGATAGTACTAGTAATTCTATTAATGATGTTATATATCCTTTATATATACCAACAGGTACAGTACTATCTAATGAAGAAAAAGTAAGTAAAGAAAATGGAGAAAGAATTATTCTTACATTTGATGGTGAAAAGCCTTTCTTATTAGTAGAAGAAACAGCAAATGTAGAAAAAGATTTTTCTATAGTACCAATTTTTGGTGAGCCATCATTTTTAAATGATACTATTGGAGCTATTACAGATAATTCATTAAGTTGGTCTAGTGGGGGAATTGATTATTATATAGTATCTGATGTAATGGGGAAGAATGAGCTTATTGAAATAGCTAATTCTATTACTACAATTCCTATTATGAAATAAGAAATATCTTATTTCTTTTTATTTGTTTTGATGTATAATAAATAAATACAGGTGGGTTTATGGACATAGTAGAAGAGATTAAAAAGTGTGAGACAGATGAAGAATTAAGAGAACTAAGTCAAGAAGCTATAGAAGTGTTTACAGAAAAAGCACAGGAAGAGAATCTTTGTACTGAATATCTTGGTGATAACATAGGTATATATCCTAAGTTTATTGTTGGCGAAGAAGCATATGATTCAAATAACGTTTGGAATGGTTATATACCGAAAGGCGTTAAAGTTAATTATGCTAGATATAAAGCTGAAGGACAAGATCAATATACTAATCTTGGCTATTACTACTATATGGATGATGATGACTATGTGTTTGATTTTTTTAAATTAATACATGATGAAGAAGATATAGAAGATGATAATGATATTATTATGGTTGTTCAAAGCTTTATTGAAGAAAAGTTTTCTAAATATGTAAATCCTACTAGTAGGCAAGTTATGCATATGTTGTTTCATAAAGCTGATAATACAGTATGTCCACCAGCTCATGAACACAAATTTAGTGATTTCTATCACAATGGTAGTGCTATGTGTACTGAAATTGCAATACTTGCTCAAAATCTATTAAGTTTGCTTGGATTAGAAGTAATATATATTAATGACTTTGCACATTCATACAACATATATGTTCCTAGGGAAGAGTTTGATAGAACACATAAAGCCTATGTATTAGACTTTGGTAATTATGTTCCTTGTTATGATTTAAAAATGGATTTTCTTTGTAAGATTCCTTTTTATGGCGCAATAAGTGATTTTGATAAAAGAGCTGAAGAAATCTTTAATGGAAGACAAAGAGTACAATTTCCTAATTATGTGATAGTCAAAACAAAATACAAGACCTTTGCTAAAAAAGATGGTGAAGATAGAGATTACGGTGTAGATTATACTCCATATGAAGAGAAAAAAATAATAACTGATGAGCATGCGGATATTGGCGGAGAAATAATTCTTCCTGGAGATAAACCTACTGGTAAAAAATTAATATTAGATTGGAATGAACATTAAACACTTGTAAAATATGGACTTTTTCCATGTTTACGTGTTATAATTTTCTTGGTGATAAATATGAGTAAGAAAAATAAAAATGTGAGTAGTTATTCTAGTGATTCAGATGAAATGATTAGAATGCTTAAAGTTTTAGGAGCAGTATTAGTAATATTTGCAGCTTTCTATTTTGTATTTGCAGTTATAAATGGCGAAATACGTTTTGGTAAAAAAGCTACTGAAGAAGTAGAAATACAAGATGTTGAGATTATCGCTGGTGAAACATTTAATAGAGGAATAGATTCATATTATGTATTAATGTATGACTTTGGAAGCGATGAATCCATTAAACTATCATCTTTATATGATTTATACACTAGTGTAAATGGTAGTAAGAAGATATTTATTGTTAATTTAGCCAAGAAGTTTAGTTCAAAATATGTGACTGAAAAAGAAAGCGAAATAAACGTTAAAGATATTGAACATCTTAAAGTAAAAGGCCCTATTTTAATTAAAGTAGAAAATGAAAAAGGAGTATCTTATACTTTAGGAGCAGATAACATAGAAAAAACTTTATTTAATAAGTAAAAGCAAATTGTTAATTTGCTTTTTTATTTTGCTTGTTTTGTGCTACAATTATTATAGAGGTGACTATGATATGGCTAGAAAAAAAGCAACAGAGAAGAAAGAAGAAAAAACAGTAAAGAAAGCAAAGGAAGAAAAAACAGTAGAAAAAGAAACTAGCGATAAAGTAGAATCTTGTGTATTTGGAGTTTGGGAAGTTGTAGTAATTGCCTTGATAGCAGTAGTTTTTGGGCTACTATTAGGAAGCTTTCTAGTATACAACAAGTACAATAATGATAAAGGTAAAAGAAAAGATAATATAGATGAAATAAGAAGAGTTTATAACAGCCTATTAGATGATTATTATAACAATGTATCTGAAGAAGAGTTAGTAAATGGCGCTATTATGGGAATGATTGGTTCTTTAGATGATCCATATGCACTTTTCTTAAGTAAAGAAGATGCCCAAGACTTTGATGAAGAATTAAAAGGATACTATAATGGTCTTGGTGTTACTATTCAAATAACTTATAATGGACAAATAATTGTTGTAGAAGTAAGAGAAGGTTCACCTGCAGATAAAGCTTCAATTAAAGTTGGAGATATAATCACTAAGATGGATAGTAAGGCTTATAATGCAGATAATTATCTAGATATGATATATATCATTAATAATAGTAAAATAGGTGAGAAAAGAGAATTTGAACTATTACGTGGCAATGATATTGTAAATGCTGTTGTTACGATTGATAAAGTTGAACTTGATTCAGTAACTTCAATAATATACGATGGTGCCGATAAGAAGGTCGGAATTATTGGAATAAACAATTTTGCAGCTAATACATACTCACAATTTTTGAAAATATATAAAGAATTAGAAGAAGCCGGAGTAGACTCATTAGTAATTGATTTAAGATTCAATATGGGTGGATATATATCTAGTGCTAGAGATATTGCGTCATTGTTTATAGAAAAAGGCAGTGTAGTTTATAAAACTAGTGATGGAAAGAATATTGAAACGATTGTAAGTGAAAAAGATAAAGTTATTGATATGCCAGTAGTGTTAATAATAAATCAATATACGGCATCAAGTGCAGAGATCTTTGCAGCATGTCTTGCTGATAATATTGGCGTTGATGTAGTTGGTGTTACATCATATGGTAAAGGAACAGTGCAAAAGTTAATGGAATTATCTGATGGTACATATGTTAAATACACTGTTTATGAATGGTTAACACCTAAGGGTGAGAAGATTAATGAAGTAGGAGTAGTTCCTAATTATGTAGTAGATTTAACAGAAGGAAAAAATACTGATGATCAGCTTGATAAAGCAGTTAGTATTGCTATAAATAAATAGGAGGATATATGAATAAGAAAGGTTTTACTTTAATTGAAGTTATTGCAGTTATCATAATTATTGGAGTTATGTTATTAATAGCAGTACCTAATGTTACAGGATACATATTCACATCAAGAAAGTCATCATTTGCAACAGATATACATGCTTATTTGGAAACTGTAAGAGCAGAATATCTTGGAAGAGAATATGGGCCATTAGTAGAAGACGAAGAATTGCTAATTGTACCTATTAAGAATATCGTATTAGAAAAAGGTGATGCTGGACAAAGCCCATTTGGTAATTACGTGTATGATAAAAGTTACATTGTGGTAGCACCAGAAAAAAGCGGATATGAATATTACGCAAATGTTTTAGATGAATCAAAACATGGTGTAATAATGACACCATACAGTGTGCTTGATAAAGACGAAATATTAGAAGATGCAAGTGCAATAAACGCATGGCCACAATACAATGGAACAGAAGCTATATTTACTTTTAAAGAACAAGCATACAAGTGGTGTGAGACTAGATCACCAAAAGGAAAAACTTCTGAAGAATCACCAATATTATTGTTATGTAAGGAGGACTAAAAAGTCCTTTTTATTTTTTATAAAAAAATAATAAAAAAAATCAAAAAATGCTTGATTTATAAGGGAAGAGATGATATACTTTTAAACGTGTGGCTGCTTAGATGTGTGAGGTTGCTGATACGCCAGGCAAAGTTGCAAGGTAAAAATCAGGTTATTTACACGGAGCAAGTCTATACGAGATATAGGCGAAGGGAGGATTTAATATGTCAAATATAATTCGTATTAAATTAAAAGCATATGATCATAGAATTCTTGATAATGCTGCTACAAAGATAGTTGAAACTATCAAAAGATCTGGAGGAGTAGTTAGTGGACCAGTACCACTTCCAACAGAGATTGATAAAATTACTATTTTAAGAGCTGTTCACAAGTATAAAGATTCACGTGAACAATTTGAAATGCGTACACATAAGAGACTTATTGATGTTAAGAATCCAAACAAGGAAGTAATTGCTGCATTAGCGCATTTAGATCTTCCAAGTGGTGTAGACATTCAAATCAAACAATAATTATTAAATAATTTATAGGAGGAAAGAAATGAAAAAAGGAATCTTAGGTAAAAAAGTAGGAATGACTCAAGTTTTTACTAAGGATGGAGTACTTGTTCCAGTTACTGTTATCGAAGTTGAACCAAATGTTGTAACTCAAATCAAAACAGTTGAAAAAGATGGTTATGATGCTGTTCAATTAGGAACTGTAGATGTAAAAGAAAAGAACTCTAACAAAGCAAAGATTGGTCATGCTAAAAAAGCAAACACTGCTCCTAAGCGCTTCTTAAGAGAACTTAGAGGAGTAAACGTTAGTGACTATACTTTAGGTCAAACAATTGACGCTAGCGTATTTAACGCAGGAGAAATAGTTGATGTTAGCGGTGTTAGTAAAGGAAAAGGATATCAAGGTGTTATCAAACGTTGGAACCAATCTCGTGGTCCTATGGGACATGGTTCACAATACCACAGAGGTGTTGGATCATTAGGTACATTGTTACCAATGCACGTATTAAAAGGAAAGAAAATGCCAGGTCATATGGGTAGTGAAGCAACTACTATCCAAAACTTGGAAGTTGTATCAGTTGATTTAGAAAATAATGTTATCTTAGTTAAAGGTAATGTTCCAGGTCCAAAGAAATCTTTAGTTATTATCAAAACTGCAGTTAAGAAAGGTGATAAGAATGCAACACCAGTTGAACTTGTTACTTATGCTGTAGAAGAAGAAAAGGTTGAGGCTCCTGTAGAAGAAGCTGCAGCTGAAGAAGTAGTTGAAACTTCTGAAGAAACTAAAGAAGAAAACGTTGGAGAATAATCATTATATATAATTAAGGATAATTAATTAAATATGATGAAAGGAGGAATTAGAGATGACAAAGGTTACACTTTTAAATTTAAAAGGTGAAAAAATAGAGGACATTAAATTAAATGATGAAGTATTTGGAATTACTCCAAATAAGAGTGTTTTATATGATGCTATCATATTAGCACGTGCTTCATTAAGACAAGGAACACATGATACAAAAACTCGTTCAGAGGTTAGAGGTGGCGGACGTAAGCCATGGAGACAAAAAGGAACTGGACATGCACGTCAAGGTTCTATTAGAGCTGTTCAATGGAGAGGTGGAGGAATTGCTTTCGGTCCTACTCCAAGAGATTACAGCATTAAACAAAATCGTAAAGAAAGAAGACTTGCTCTTAAGAGTGCAGTTGTAGATAAATTAGAAGATTTTGTTGTAGTAGATAAGTTAGCATTATCTACACCAAAGACAAAAGAAATGCAAAATATTTTAAATACATTAAAGTTAAATGAAGTTAATACATTAGTTATCGTTAATGAACTTGATGAAAACTTAATCTTAGCTTCAAGAAACATTCCTAATATCTTATTAATAGATGTTACTGAAGTTAATGTATTAGACTTAGTTGCTGCTACAAAAGTATTAGTAACAAAAGATGCATTAAAATCATTAGAGGAGGTGCTAAAGTAATATGGATACTAAGTACTTAGAAATTATCAAAGCACCAGTTATTACTGAAAAAGGATCAACACTTGCTCAAGAAGAAGGAAAATATTTATTCAAAGTTGATCCAAAAGCTACAAAATCTGAAATTAAAGATGCTGTAGAAAAAATATTTAAAGTTAAAGTAGAAAGAATTACTACTATTAATGTAAAACCTAAAAAGAGAAGAGTAGGACGTTATGCTGGTATGACAAACAAATACAAAAAAGCAATTGTTAAATTAGCAGAAGGTCAAACTATCGATCTAGGTTAGGAGGGAGTTAGTTATGGCAATTAAGAATTTTAAACCAACAACTAATGCTAGACGTAAAATGAGTACTCTAGTAAATGAAGAAATTACTAGTACTACTCCTGAAAAAAGTTTATTAGTTAGTTTAAATAAGAATGGTGGTCGTAATAACCAAGGAAGAATCACTGTAAGACATCACGGTGGTGGAGTTAAAAGAAAATATAGATTAATCGATTTCAAAAGAAACAAAAGAGATATCGAAGGAAAAGTTGCAACTATTGAATATGATCCAAATAGAAGTGCAAACATTGCTTTAATCAATTATGTTGATGGAGAAAAAAGATATATTATAGCTCCAAAAGATTTAAAAGTTGGAAATGTTGTTGTAGCAGGAGAAAACGTAGATATCAAAGTTGGTAATGCTTTACCACTTATGAATATCCCAGTTGGTACTGTAGTACACAATATCGAATTAAAACCAGGAAAAGGTGCTGAACTTGCAAGAAGTGCAGGAAGCAGTGCTCAAATATTAGGTAGAGAAGGAAACTATGTTATGCTTCGTCTATCAAGCGGTGAACAAAGATTAGTTTTAGGAACTTGCTATGCTACAGTTGGTGTAGTTGGAAATGAAGACTATGAACTTGTTAAATTAGGAAAAGCAGGAAGAACTCGTCATATGGGAATCAAACCTACAGTACGTGGATCTGTTATGAACCCTAATGATCACCCACATGGTGGTGGTGAAGGTCGTGCTCCAGTTGGACGTAGCGGACCAGTTACTCCTTGGGGTAAACCAGCACTAGGATACAAAACTAGAAAGAAGAAGGCGTCTGATAAATTAATCGTTCGTCGTCGTAATAGCAAGTAGGAGGGATTAGGAAATGGCAAGAAGTCTTAAAAAAGGTCCTTATGTATTTGACAGATTATTAAATAAAGTTAAAGAATTAAATAAGAATGGAAAGAAAGAAGTTATTAAAACTTGGTCTCGTCGTTCTACAATCTATCCTGATTTTATAGGACACACATTTGCAGTTCACAATGGTAAAGAGTTTATTCCAGTTTATGTTACAGAAGATATGGTTGGACATAAGTTAGGAGAATTTGCTCTTACTCGTAAATTCGGTGGACATGGTGAAAACAAGGATAAATAATGACTAGGGAGGAAACAAAGATGGAAGGAAAAGCAATAGCTAAATCAGTTAGACTTTCTCCAATTAAAGCAAGATTAGTAATTGATTTAATTCGTGGAAAGAAAGTTGATGAAGCAGTAACAATACTTGAAAATAGAAACAAGAAATCTAGCGGTATCGTTTTAAAAGTTTTAAATTCTGCAGTTGCAAATGCTGTTAACAATTTCAAACTTGATCAAAACAAATTATACGTTAAAGAAGCTAGAGTTGATGCAGGTCCTGTTATGAAAAGAGTTATGTTTGATTCTCGTAGTCATATAGGACACAAAGACAGAAGAACTAGTCACATTGTTGTAGTTGTGGCAGAGAAATAATCTAAGGAGGTAAATATGGGACAAAAGGTTAGTCCAGTCGGACTTAGAATTGGAATCAATAGAAACTGGGAAGCAAACTGGTATGCTAATAATGCTGATTTTAGTAAATATCTTGAAAAAGATTTAAAAATCCGTAAGTATCTTGAAAAGAAGTTAGCAAACGCTGGTGTTAGTACAGTTGAAATTGAAAGAAATGCAAAAAGATGTGAAGTTATTATTCACACTTCTAGACCTGGTGTAATCATCGGTAAAGAAGGAGCAGAAATAGAAAACTTAAAGAAAGAAATTTCTAAGCTTGTTGACGAAGAAATTCAAATTTCAATCGTTGATATAAAGAAACCTGATTTAGATGCAAAATTAGTTGCTGATAGCATTGCATCACAAATCGAAAATAGAGCATCATTTAGAATGGCTCAAAAGAAAGCAATCAGAAACGTTATGAAAGCTGGAGCTAAGGGAGTTAAAACTTTAGTATCTGGAAGATTAAATGGTGCTGATATTGCTAGAGGTGAAGGTTACTCTGAAGGAACAATCCCACTACATACATTAAGAGCTGATGTTGATTATGCTTTATCTGAAGCTGATACAACATTTGGAAAAATCGGTGTAAAAGTATGGATTTATAAAGGAGAAATTCTTCAAGAAAAAAAGACTAAAGGAGGTAATTAATTATGTTAATACCATCAAGAACAAAGTATCGTCGTGTACATAGATTACCTTACGAAGGTCATGCAAAAGGTAATACTGAATTACACAATGGTGAATATGGGTTAATGGCAGTTGAAGGTGCTTGGATCACTGCAAATCAAATCGAAGCAGCTCGTGTTGCTATGACTCGTTATATGAAACGTGGTGGAAAAGTTTATATTAACATTTTCCCACATATGCCTTTAACTAAGAAACCTTTAGGTACTCGTCAAGGAAAAGGTAAAGGAAACGTTGAAGAATGGGTAGCAGTTGTTAAAGCTGGAAAGATTATGTTTGAAGTAAAAGATGTAACAGAAGCTATCGCAAGAGAAGCATTAAGACTTGCTTCACATAAGTTACCTATTAAAACAAAATTCGTAATGAAAGAAAATGGTGGTGATATAAATGAAGGTTAATGAAATTAGAAATCTAACCACTGAAGAAATTGTTGCAAAAATAAAAGAAACAAAAGAAGAACTATTCAACTTACGTTTCCAACAAGCAACTGGAAACTTAGATAAACCTTCAAAAATCAAAGATTTAAGACACACTGTAGCTAGACTTAAAACAGTTCTTCGCGAAAGAGAATTAGAAGGAAAGGCTAAGTAGGAGGGTATTATGGAAAAGACAAATAGAGAATTAGTTGGAAAAGTTGTTAGTTCTGTTAATAATAAAACAATTACTGTATTAGTTGAAACTTATAAGAAACATCCACTATATGGTAAGAGAGTTAAGTCATCAAAGAAATATGCTGTACATGATGAAACTAACAAAGCTAAAGTAGGAGACGTAGTTAGAATAGTTGAAACAAAACCTATTTCTAAAACTAAGAGATTCTACTTAAAAGAAATAGTAAAGGAAGCAGTTATTTTATAATAACTATTAGGTGAAGGAGGATTATATATGATTCAACAAGAGAGTCGTTTAAAAGTTGCTGATAACTCAGGCGCAAGAGAACTTTTAGTTATCCGTGTTATGGGTGGAAGCAAAGTTAAAACTGGTAATATCGGTGACATAGTTGTTGGTACAGTTAAGAATGCAACACCTAATGGAACTGTTCAAAAGGGAAAAGTTGTTAAGGCTGTTATTGTTAGAACTACATTCGGATTAAGAAGAGAAGATGGTTCTTACATTAAGTTTGATGACAACGCATGTGTAATAATCAGGGATGATAAGAGTCCAGTTGGAACTCGTATTTTCGGACCTGTTGCTAGAGAACTTCGTGATAAAGATTTCATGAAAATTGTATCTTTAGCTAAAGAAGTACTATAGGAGGTTATTATGAACTTAAAAGTTGGAGATAAAGTTGTAGTAATTGCCGGTGCTAGTAAAGGTAAAGAAGGAAAGATCACTAAGACATTAAAGAACGAAAATCGTGTTATTGTTGAAGGTGTTAACATTGTTAAGAAACATAAAAAAGGTAATGGACAAGAAACTGGTGGAATTCTAGAAGTAGAAGCACCAATCCATGCATCTAATGTTATGTTAATCGATCCAAAGACTAAGAAAAGAACTAGAATTGGTCATACTATAGAAAAAGATAAAAAAGTAAGAGTCGCTAAAAAATCTGGCGAGAAGATTGATTAGTGGAAGGAGGAATTGATTTATGAACCGCCTAAAAGAAAGATATGTAAATGAAATCGTTCCAAGCTTAATTAAAAAACATAATTATACTACTATTATGGAAGTTCCAAAACTTGAGAAGATTGTTATTAATATGGGTGTAGGAGATGCTACTTCTAACTCTAAGTTAATCGAAGCAGCTGTTAAAGATCTTGAATTAATTTCAGGACAAAAACCAGTTGTAACAAAAGCTAGAAAATCAATTGCAGGATTCAAAGTAAGAGAAGGTCAAGCAATCGGATGTAAGGTTACATTAAGAGGAAACAATATGTACAACTTTATGGATAAGTTAGTATCTATCGGATTACCTCGTGTTCGTGACTTCAGAGGTGTTTCACCAAAGGCTTTTGATGGACGTGGAAACTACACACTAGGAATTAAAGAACAATTAATATTTTCTGAAATAGAATATGATAATGTTGTTAAAGTACGTGGTATGGATATCGTATTTGTAACAACTGCAAAATCTAATGAAGAAGCATATGATTTATTAAGTGAACTTGGAATTCCATTTAGAAAGTAATTGGAGGGTAAATAATGGCAAAAAAAAGTATGATTGTTAAAGCTAATAGAAAGCAAAAATTTAAAGTACGTGAGTATACTCGTTGCAAAAGATGTGGTAGACCTCATGCAGTTTTAAGTAAATTTGGAATATGCCGTATTTGCTTTAGAGAATTAGCTTATAAAGGACAAATACCAGGTGTTAAAAAGTCAAGCTGGTAATTGGGAAGGAGGATTAAAATATGGCTGTAGTAACTGATACAATTGCTGATATGTTAACACGTATCCGTAATGCAAATTCAATGGGTTATGAAGAAGTAACCGTTCCTGCTTCTAAATTAAAGGTAGAACTTGCTAGAATTTTAAAAGAAGAAGGATTCATTAAAGAATATAAGGTAGTAAGTGAAGGTGTTGAAAAGAACATTCTATTAACACTTAAATACGGAAATAAAAAAGAAAGAGTAATTACTGGACTTAAACGTATATCTAAACCAGGATTAAGAGTTTATGTTAAGAGTGATGAAGTTCCTAAAGTATTAAATGGTTTAGGAATCGCTATCATGTCTACTTCAAAAGGTATTATGACTGATAAAGAAGCTAGAAAACAAAATCTTGGTGGAGAAGTTCTTGCGTATGTTTGGTAATCTAAAGTGTAAGGAGGCCTAGGGAAATGAGTCGTATAGGAAATAGAAAACTAGTAATACCTGCTGGTGTTACAGTTACAAATGAAAACGGAATTGTTAAAGTTGCAGGACCTAAAGGTGAACTTACTACTACTTTAGTTAAAGGAATTGATATTAAAGTAGAAGGAAACACTTTAGAAGTAACAAGAGAAAATGATATGTACAAACCAATGCATGGAACAATCAATGCTAACATTCATAACATGTTAGTTGGTGTTACAGAAGGGTTCAAGAAAGAACTTGAAATCGTTGGTGTAGGTTATCGTTTCGCACTAAAAGGAAATGCAATAGTTATTAGTGCTGGATATAGTCATCCAGTAGAAATGCAAATTCCAGATGGATTAAAAGTAGAATGCCCAAGTAATACAGAATTAACTATTACTGGAGCAAACAAAGAATTAGTTGGAGAATTTGCAGCAAATGTTAGAAAAGTTAGACAACCTGAACCTTATAAAGGAAAAGGTATTCGTTATAAAGACGAACACATTATTCGTAAGGAAGGTAAGAAAGCTGCTTAAAATATAAGATAAGGAGAAGTTACTTATGATTAAAAAAGAATCAAGAAATGCTATGCGTGTTGAAAGACACAAAAGAGTAAGAAAAGATGTACATGGTACAACTGCTGTTCCAAGACTTAATGTGTTTAGATCAAATTCAAACATTTTTGCACAAATCATTGATGATGAACAAGGTAGAACTCTAGTATCAGCATCATCACTTGACAAAGATCTAAAATTAACTAATGGAAGTAATGTTGAAGCTGCTAAAAAAGTTGGAGAAAAAATCGCTAAGTTAGCAGGAAAGCAAGACATTAAAAAAGTTGTATTTGATAGAGGCGGATATCTATACCATGGACGTGTAGAAGCATTAGCTGATGCTGCACGTGAAAATGGTTTAGAGTTCTAGAAGGAGGTTATTTATGCAAAATAAAAGAGATGACCAAAAACAAAAAACTTTAGAAGAACAAGTTGTTGAAATCAAGAGTGTTGTTAAAGTTAATAAAGGTGGTAGACAAAGAAGATTTTCTGCTACAGTTGTTGTTGGGGACAGACATGGACAAGTTGGTCTTGGTATGGGAAAAGCAAACGAAGTACCAGATGCAATAAAGAAAGCTATTCAAGATGCTAACAAAAATTTAATTAAAGTACCTCTAGCAGAAGATAGAACAATATCTTATGAAGTTATTGGAACATCTGGAGCTGCAAGAGTATTATTAAAACCTGCTATCGCCGGAACTGGTGTTATCGCAGGAGGTGCAGTAAGAGCTGTACTTGAACTTGCTGGTATTCGTGACATTTCAGCAAAATCACTTGGATCAAGAACTAAAAATAACATGGCTAATGCAACAGTTAATGCATTAAGTCAATTAAAGACACCTGAACATATCGCAAAACTAAGAGGAAAGACAGTAGAGGAGATTTTAGGATAATGAGATTAAATGAATTAGAAAAAAATGTCGGAGCTACACAAAGAAGAAAAATAGTTGGTCGTGGTAGAGGATCAGGTTTAGGTAAAACAAGTGGTAAAGGTCACAAAGGACAAAATGCAAGAAGTGGTGGAGGAGTTAGACCAGTATTCGAAGGTGGACAAACACCTTTATACAGACGTCTTCCAAAAAGAGGATTCTCTAACTATGAATTCAAAACTACTTATGCAGTAATTAATGTTAGCGATTTAAATAGATTTGACAATGGTACAGTTGTATCACCAGCTTTATTAAAAGAAGTTGGACTTGTTAAAAATCAATTAGATGGAATTAAAGTTTTAGGAAATGGTAAGTTAGAAAAGAAATTAACTGTTCAAGCTCATAAATTTTCTAAGACAGCTCAAGAAAAGATTGAAAAGTCAGGAAGTAAAATAGAGGTGATGTAATATGTTTCAAGCATTGAAACAATTATCTGCACCTACAAACAAAGACTTAAGACAAAGAATATATTTTACGTTAGGTGTATTAGCCCTATTCATAATAGGAACTTATGTACAAATACCTGGGACACCAACTTTGGATATGTCATCAGGAGCATTTGGTACACTTAATTCATTTACTGGTGGAGCAATGCAGAAGTTCTCTATATTCTCACTAGGAGTTACACCATATATCACAGCTTCAATCATAATTCAATTATTACAGTTGGATATTATTCCATACTTTAGTGAATTAAAAGATGAAGGACCTACAGGAAGACAAAAAATCAACAAGATAACAAGATATATGGGAATTGTCTTCGCATTTATTGAAGGATTTGTATTTGCAATAGCATTCCTAGGTAGTAACAAAACTACTATGGATTATATGTATGTTGCAACAGTAATAACTGCTGGTACAGCATTCCTTCTATGGTTAGGAGATCAAATAACTCAAAAAGGAATTGGAAATGGAATATCACTACTTATCATGGCTGGTATTATAGCGACACTTCCATCTACGTTCGTAACAGTATTTGAAGAACTAATTTCATCTGGTACTTATGAATTACCATTAGGTATCGGATTATTCGTACTATTCGTAATTATATATTTCCTTGTAGTTATAGGAGTTATATATATCGAAGAAGCTGAAAGAAGAATTCAAATTCAATATGCAAATAAATCTACATTTGGTAATAATCAATCTTATATGCCAATAAAGATTAACACTGCTGGAGTTGTTCCAGTAATCTTTGCATCAAGCTTATTTACAATACCTGCAGTAATTGCACAATTTGCAAATAAGGAAGGTTTAACAAACTTCATTAATAATTATTTAACATATACAAAACCAGTTGGATTCTTAATATTTGTATTATTAATATACTTCTTTGCTTACTTCTATACATTTATTCAATTAAGACCAGAAGAATTGGCAAAGAATTTAAAAGAAAATGGTGGATTTATTCCAGGTGTTCGTCCTGGTAAAGACACAGAAGATTATATCTCTAAAGTACTATCAAGATTGACAGTATTTGGAGCATTATTCTTAGTTGTAATATCTGCGTTACCAATTATATTTTCTGCCGTAACTAATCTTCCTCAGAGTGTTTCATTTGGTGGGACTAGTTTACTAATCGTAGTTGGTGTTGCACTAGAAACATATAGACAATTAGAGGGAAGTTTGGTTTCAAGAAATTATAAGAGAGGATATACAGGTAGAAGAAGATAATGAAGAATTTAATTTTGATTGCTGCCCCTGGAGCAGGAAAAGGAACTTTATCAAATGATTTATTAGAGAAATATGATTATGTTCATATTTCAACTGGTGATTTATTAAGAGAGCAAGTTGCTAAGGGAGATGATCTTGGTAAAAAGATTCATGAATTCCAAGTAGCTGGTAAATTAGTACCATCAGAAATCGTTTATGAAGCCCTTGAAAAAAAATTAAGTGATAAAGCTTGTGATAATGGTTATATCTTAGATGGATTTCCAAGAAACATTGAACAAGCAGAAGAGTATGAAAGAATACTTGAAAGATCTGGAAGGGAATTAGGAATTGTAATAGTTCTTGATATTCCAAAAGAAGATTTAATAAAAAGAATAACTGGTAGATTCACTTGTAAAGATTGTGGAGAAATTCATAATATCTATAGTGA
>JAFXTH010000016.1 GCA_017525035.1 Bacilli bacterium
GAGAGGATATACAGGTAGAAGAAGATAATGAAGAATTTAATTTTGATTGCTGCCCCTGGAGCAGGAAAAGGAACTTTATCAAATGATTTATTAGAGAAATATGATTATGTTCATATTTCAACTGGTGATTTGTTAAGAGAACAAGTTGCTAAGGGAGATGATCTTGGTAAAAAGATTCATGAATTCCAAGTAGCTGGTAAATTAGTACCATCAGAAATCGTTTATGAAGCTCTTGAAAAGAAATTAAGTGATAAAGCTTGTGACAATGGATATATCTTAGATGGATTTCCAAGAAACATTGAACAAGCAGAAGAGTATGAAAAAATACTTGAAAGATCTGGAAGAGAATTAGGAACTGTAATAGTTCTTGATATTCCAAAAGAAGATTTAATAAAAAGAATAACTGGTAGATTCACTTGTAAAGATTGTGGAGAAATTCATAATATCTATAGTGAAGAATTAAAACCAGTAAAAGAGGGAGTTTGTAATAAGTGTGGAGGAGAGTTAACTCAAAGAAAAGATGATAACTTAGAATCATTTGAAGTTCGTTATCAAACTTATTTAGAGAGTACTGAACCTCTAATAGATTATTACAAAGCAAAAGGTGTATTACATGTCATCGATTCTAGTCAAGGTCATGACTATACATTAGAACAAGCAGAGAAATTAATAAGTAACTAGGTGATAGAATGATAAGTATAAAAAGTGATCGTGAAATTGAATTATTAAAGATTGCTGGAAATATAGTATATCAGACACATCAATATTTGAAGCCTTACATAAAAGAGGGAATAACAACTTTGGAACTTGATCGTCTTGCAGAAGACTTCATAAGGAGCAAAGGAGCTACTCCTTCTTGTAAAGGTTATCATGGTTTCCCTGCAACATTATGTACTAGTATAAATGACGAGGTAGTACACGGTATACCTTCAAAGCGCATGTTAATAAATGGTGATATAATCACACTTGATATTTGTGCTTGTTATAAAGGTTACCATGGAGATTCAGCGTGGACTTATAAAGTTGGCGAAGTATCAAATGAAGTATCTGATTTAATGAAAGAAACTGAAGAAGCATTATATGCTGGGTTATCTGTTATTAAACCTGGTGCTAGAGTTGGAGATATTTCACACGCTGTAGAAGAAGTTGCAAATAAATACAAATTAGGTATTGTTCGTGAATTGTGTGGACATGGGGTTGGACATAACTTACACGAAGAACCTAACATACCAAACTTTGGTAGAGCAGGTTATGGACCACTTTTAAAAGAAGGTATGGTATTTGCAGTAGAACCTATGTTAAATTTAGGTTCACAAGATGTATGCATGTTAGATGATGGTTGGACAATTGTTACATATGATGGTAAGCCATCTGCACATTTTGAACATACAGTACTTGTTACAAAAGATGGATATCAAATTTTGACTGGAGAGTGATGATATGGCAAAAGAAGATACAATCGAAATCGAGGGGAAAGTTCTTGAGATAATACCAGGTGGAAAGTTTAAAGTACAACTTGAAAATGGGTACATTGTGGAAGCTCACGTTTCTGGTAAAATCCGTATGAATTACATCCGCATTTTACCGGGAGATACCGTAATGTTAGAACTATCGCCTTATGACTTAACACGTGGGCGTATTACCTATAGAAAACCATAGGAGGGATAAAAATATGAAAGTTAAAGCATCTGTAAAACCAATGTGCGAAAAATGTAAGGTTATTAAGCGCAATGGTAAAGTAATGGTTATTTGTGAAAATCCAAAACACAAACAAAAACAAGGTTAATGGAAGGAGAGTAAATTTATGGCTCGTATTAAAGGTGTAGATATTCCTAATGATAAGCAAGTTGAAACTTCAATAACTTATATTTACGGAATAGGAAGAAACTTAGCAAGAAAAATTGTTGCTAACGCAAAAGTTGAAGGAAGCAAAAGAGTTAAAGATTTAGACAATGATGAATTAACTAGATTACGTGATGAAATTTCTAAATATACAGTTGAAGGAGATTTAAGAAGAGATGTTAATATGAACATCAAAACTAAGATGGAAATCAACTCTTATCAAGGAACTCGTCATAAAAAAGGATTACCTGTTAGAGGACAAAGCACTAGAAGTAATGCTAGAACTCGTAAAGGAAAAGGTAAGACAATAGCTAATAAGAAGAAATAATAGTTAAAGGAGGATATAAATATGGCTTATAAAACTAGAAAGAAAAAAGTCAAGAAGAATGTTCCTGAAGGTGTAGCACATATTCATTCAACATTCAATAATACAATTACTACTATAACTGATAAAGATGGACAAGTAGTTGCTTGGTCTAGTAGTGGAGCAATCGGTTATAAAGGAAGTAAAAAATCAACTCCATTCGCTGCAGGAATGGCTGCAGAAGCTGCTGGTAAAACAGCATATGATTTAGGTATGAGAAAAATAGAAGTTAATGTTAAAGGTTTAGGACCTGGAAGAGAAACAGCTATTAGATCTTTACAAACAGCTGGACTTGAGATAACTTCTATCACTGATGTAACACCAATACCACACAATGGATGTCGTCCACCAAAACGTCCACGTGGTTAATAAAGATAAAGGAGGTAGTTTCATGATTGAATTTGAAAAACCAAACTATAAGATTACTGATTATGTAGAAAGTAATTTTTATGGAAAATTTGAAATCGAACCACTTGAAAGAGGATTCGGTACAACTTTAGGAAATGCATTAAGACGTGTAATGTTATCAAGCCTTCCAGGAAGTGCTTTAAGTAGCGTTAAAATTGAAGGTGTATTACATGAATTTCAAACTATAGAAGGTGTAGTAGAAGATGTTACTACAATCATTCTTAATTTAAAACAAGTAGTTATTAAAAATCATTCTAATGAACAAAAGGTTGTTAGAATTAATGCTACAAAAGAAGGACCTGTAACAGCAGGTGATATTGAACATGATGCTGATATCGAAATAGTTAACCCAGATTTAGTTTTAGCAAACGTTGCTAAAGATGGAAAATTAATTATGGAAATGACAGTATCAAATGGTAGAGGATATGTAAGAAGTGAAGAAAACAAAAGACTTCTTGATATCAAGAAAGTTGGAGTTATCGCAATTGACTCATTATTCTCACCAATTGAAAGAATTTCATACGATGTAGAGCCAGCTCGTGTTGGGCAAAATGAAACTTATGATAAATTAATATTAAATGTATGGACAAATGGTTCAATGAAACCAGAAGAGGCTATTGCACTTGCTTCTCGTATCTTAATTGAACATTTCAACATTCTTACTAACTTAAGTAACATTGCTGATATGACTGGAATGATGATCGAAAAGACTGAAGATCCAAAAGTTAAAGCATTAGAAACTACTATTGAAGATTTAGATTTCTCAGTAAGAGCTTATAACTGCTTAAAAAGAGCAAACATTCATACATTACAAGATTTAGTTAACATGAGTGAGAACGATATGATGAAGATTCGTAATTTAGGTAAGAAATCACTTAAAGAAGTTCTTGATAAAGTTCGTGACTTAGGGCTAGTATTACGTAATGACGACTAGTAAGGAGGATAAACATGGCATATAGAAAGTTAGGAGTAGACACTAAACATAGAAGAAGCATGCTTGCTAATTTGACTAAAGACGTTATCATGAACGGTAGAGTAATCACTACTGAAACAAGAGCTAAAGAAGTTCGTAAGTTTGTTGATAAGATGATTACTTATGGTAAAAATGGTGACTTAGTATCAAGACGTAGTGCACTTGCATTCCTTCAAAATGATACTGTTGCTGTAAAGAAAGTATTTGATGAATTAGCTCCAAAGTATGCTACTAGAAATGGTGGATATACAAGAGTATTAAAACTAGATGAAAGACGTGGAGATAACGCTTTAATGGCTATTATCGAATTAGTCTAGTTAAATAAAAAAATAAACAATTTCTTATGAGATTGTTTTTTTTGTTTTAAACATATATAATATAGTTGATAGAAAGGATTGGTATTATGAAAAACAAAAAAATATTATATATTATTATTGCAGCAGTTTTAGTAGTTGCAGGAGTATTATTATGTTTCTTTTTATGGCCAAGAGGTAACAAAAAAGAAGTTTATGTTGAGGCTGTAAAAAATTCTATGGGATTTAATCTAGATGAAGTTAAAGAAAGATTAAATCTAGATAATGCACAAGATAAAATAAAACATGTTATTTTTGATGGTAGTCTAACTCAAGATGGACAAACAATGACATTAAATGGAGATGCATATATATCACTTGATGAAATGTATCTAAGTTTAAACACAAAGAAGGATAAAGAAGATTTAAATCTTGATCTTTTATACAAAGAAAATAAGATATATATCATTATGAAAAATATCTTAGATAATATATATTACTATGCATTAAATAATGGTACAGGAAATGAAAAGAATAGTGTATTAGATTATTCAAAACTATTAGATATATTTGATAATAATTTTGAAAAGATAATTAAAGAAAAGAATATTGAAGTATCTGATGAAAAAATAATTATTAATGGTAATGAATACAGTACTAAAAAATACTCATATAATTTCTCAGGTAATGATTTTTATGAATTAGCAGATAATATTATTAATGATATTAAAAATGATAAAGAATTATATGGAATACTATCTTCATTAATCGGAACATATGGTTCTAATTTAGAATCATTTAGTAGTTCATTTAGTGATTTAGAATCATTTAAGAAAATTGAAGAAGCATTAACATATACTGTATTCTTAAAAGATGATGAAGTTATATCAACTAAAATAATTTTATATATTCCTGCTACTTTAGGAGAAAAGACAGCATCTATGCCAGTAACAATCATTATTAATAAAGTTGATGGTTACTATCAAGCTTATATTACTGCGATGGGTATGAAAATAGTTGAATTAGAAGTTAATAAGAAATCTGGAGAAATGTTTGTTGCATTACAAGGTAATAAAATAATAACTGGAACAATCAGTGATGATAAGATTACACTTGAAAGCACTGGAGATCAATTAATAAAATTCAAACTAAATATTGAAACTGATAAAGCAAATAATTCAAGTAAAATTAACTTTGAATTTGCTGATAGAAGTGGAGAATTTACAATAAAAGGTGAGAGTGTTGATAAAATACCAAATGTTGATGTAAGTGGAGCTATTCCATTTGATAAAGCAAGCGATAAGGATAAAGCAATACTTGACAAATTCTTTAATTTTAAAAATGAGTTTAAAGGTTTAGCAGTTACTCAAACTGGCTAAATCTTTTTCTTTATTTGAAAAAGTGATATAATTAAATAGGGAGGGCATATTATGAAAGCATTAATTACTGGTGCATCAAGTGGTATTGGTAAGTCATTTGCAAGATATTTAAGTTCTCTTGGGTATGATTTAATACTTGTTGCAAGAAATAAAGATAAGTTGCAAGAGTTACAAAAAGAATTAAAAACAGATGTTAAAATCGTAATAGCAGATTTAGCAGACGAATCTAAAATAAAAGAATTATATGTATTGTGCAAGAATGATAACATTGATATATTAATTAACAATGCTGGCTTTGGTATGTTTGGTGAATTTGATTCAACTGACATGCAAGGTGAAATGGAAATGATTGATGTTAATATTAAAGCTGTTCATATGCTTACTAAATTGTTTGGTAAAGATATGATAAAAAAAGACAGTGGTTATATATTAAATGTATCGTCAAGTGCAAGTTTTCAAGCAGGACCATTAATGGCTACATATTATGCTACTAAGGCCTATGTAACAAGACTTACTGTGGCTTTATATGAAGAATTAAGAAGAAAGAAATCAAAGGTTCATGTATCATGTTTGTGCCCAGGACCTGTTAAAACAAATTTTAATGATGTTGCAAATGTAGAATTTGCAATGAAGGGACTAGATAGTGACTATGTTGCAGAGTATGCAATAAAGAAAATGTTTAAAAACAAACTATTAATAATTCCTGGTAAAAAAATGAAGTTGGCAGTATTCTTTAATAGATTTATTTCTACTAAAAGAGCAGCTAAAATTGTATATAGATTTCAAAAGAAAAAAGAAAGAAAAAGTAGATAATCTCTACTTTTTTAATTTATACTTTAAAAAAATAAAAAATAGTATATAATATGCTTTATACGGGGGAGTATTATGGGAAATGTTTTATTAAAAGTAGATAACATATCTTTATCAGTTAATTCTAATGTTATACTAAATAATTTGTCATTCTCAGTTGAAAAAAACAGTATAAATGCTGTTTTATGTCCAAATAACTGTGGCAAGACAACACTTATTAAAACATTAAGCGGTATTACATGCCTAGATGATGGCGAAATAACATTAAATGGTATAGAACTTAATAAAGATAACTTTAATAAGTATATATTAGAAGTTGGCACTGTACTTGAAGATATAGATAATCAATTTATTTGTGACAAAGTAAATGACGAATTAAAGTATCCTTTAACTAATTTAGGATGTTCTTTTGATGAGATTCAAAAAAGAATAGATATCGTATCATCAGTTCTTAAACTATCATTGATATTGGGAAAAGATATCACAAGATTAACTTACTTTGAAAAAATAAAAGTTTTAATAGCGGCATCCATTGTACATTCTCCAAAACTATTACTTCTTGATGATGTATTTAGATTTCTAAATGTAAAAGAGAAGAAAGGTTTATTTAAATTATTAAAAGATGTTAATAATAAATTATCAATAGCGATTATTTTTACTACTAGCTCTTTAGAAGATGTTTTAGATGTGGATAACATATTTGTTATCAATGATGGTCAAGTAGTGATGAATGGTTCTTTTGACAATATAATATATAATGATAATGAATTATCTAAGATAGGAATAGAGATTCCTCTTATGATTGATTTATCTCGTAAGTTAGAATTTTATAAATTAATTGATAAAATTTATTACGATCCAGATAAGGTGGTTGATAAATTATGGAAATAAAATTAAGAAATTCTAAAAGTAAAAATATAGAAGTAAAAAATAAAATCATATCATTACAAGAAACAAATAATTTAGTTTATAAACATTTAATAGAAGATTATAATCCAGTTGTTGTTGATAATAAAAATTTATACTTTGTATCAGATACTGTACTTGATGAATTGACATTAATAAATAAATATCCTGAACTAGAAGTTTTAGGAAATATATTAAAGTTATTTGGATACACAAATGAGTTCTTTGATAAAAATATTAAAGATCTTTCTACTACAGAAAAAATATGTTTAAATATTTTAAGAAATGTAGAGAAAGCTAAAGATATAATTGTATTTAATAATTTGTTTTTAGGACTTGATTTAAATAGTCAAAAAGCACTTGTCAGAATAATTAATTATTTATGTGAAATTAATTATATAGTAATTATTAGAAGCGATGATGTTAATGTTTTATACAAATGTGCTGATTACTCTATTTTAGCTACTAAAACAATAATTAAATATGATGAAACTGATAAGATATATACTGATGTTAAATATTTAATGAAGCATAAATTTGATGTTCCAACATTGTCTTATATAACATACAAAGCCAAAGAAGAGAAAAATGTTAGATTATTCTATAGAAAAGATGTAAGAGACATCATAAAGGATATATACAAACATGTATAAGGTTAATTTTTATTTAAAATTATTCATTGCATTGCTTTTAATGATTGTTACAGCAATGACTTATAATTATTATGTTCTTTGGATGATGCTATGTTTTATTTCATTAATTAATTATTACTATGGTAATAAAAAGTTATTAACAATATCATTTATATTATTATTAGTGTTATTATTAAGTTATGAACTAAGACCTTTCTTTTATGTTTATAAGTTGGCGGTCTTAGTATACATATTAATATCTTTATGTTGCTGTTTTACAACTAAAGAAAAGAAATTCTTTAAAATATTATTTAAAGATGTTAAAAGAAAGAATAAAAAGACTCTATTTTATGATAGTCATTATGATAGTATTCTTGAAGCAAATAGAAAGCTATCTAATGATACTTATAAAATAGATTTGATAAATGAGAATAAGCTTAATGATGATTTAGAAAGAAGTTATTTACAATCTAAAATTAGGTTTAATGGTTATTGTGATATAGATGATAAGACGGTTAGTTTTAAATGGACTGATACTGACACAATGATACTTATTCTTTCTATAATATTATTTATTTTATGTATTATATTCAGGTAGGTGTTTATGAGATATTTAATTAAATTTTCATATGATGGTACTAATTTTTGTGGATATCAAAAACAGCCTCAAAAAAGGTGCGTAGAAAGCGAATTAGAGAAAGTTTTGTATGATATTAATAATCATACCAAAACGAAGGTTATTGGGGCTGGAAGGACTGATAGAGGAGTTCATGCAAACTGCCAATGTGCATGCTTTGATATTGATGTTGATATAACATTATATAAACTAAAATGTGCATTAAATAGTTTGCTTCCAGAAGATATACATGTTTTTAGCACAGAAATTGTTGATAAAGATTTTCATGCAAGATTTATGGCTAAAAAGAAAACATATAAATATATAATTAATTGTGGTGAATACAATCCAATTGAGAGAAATTATGTATATCAATATGGTAAAGAGTTAGATGTAGAAAAGATGAAAAAAGAAATTAAATCATTCATCGGTGTACATGACTTTAAACCATTTGTATCAGAAGAAGCTGTAAAGGAAGATTATACAAGAGAAATATATGATGCTCATATTGAGCAAGATGGTGATAAAATAATAATATACTTTACAGGAACAGGATTTATGAAATATCAAGTAAGAAATATGGTTGGTGTTTTATTTAAAATTGGGAAAGGGAAATTAGATCTTGGAATAGTAAATAAAATATTTGATGATCCAAAAAATGCCAAGTATATAACTACAATGAGAAGAGAAGGACTTTATTTAGACAATATAGAGTATTAGTTATCTCTTTTTGGAGGTTAATATGGAATATAAAGAAGATAAATATATAAATGGCGATATTCTTTCAATAGCTAAAGGTTCACACTATGGTAATGGTGAGGATGCTTACAATTTCAAACTAGTTCTTTTTAGTGGTGCTAGTAATTTGATTAGTCTTATTCATCACGTTTCCAGCCTTGCAGAAAGTGTAGAATATGGAGCATCTTTAGTTATAACAGATAAGCAATTAATTCTTACATTTAACGGCGATATGGGTGCAGGTTCACATAATGCAGCATTAGCAAGAATATATGCTGATATGACTGATCAAGGTAAACTAGGGTATTATGATACTATTAAGTGTCGAAAGATATTAGAAAGTAATTTCCTTAATGCAAGAATATATGTAGAGAAGTATACACCAACTGAATCTCCAACAAAAATAGTAGCATTCTCTTTCGATAGAGAAGGAAGAAGAATAACACCAAGAGAATTTCAAGGGTTTATGATGTTTTATGATGAATATGCCGAACTACTTAAAAGAGAAAACTTTGATGTATCTTTAATGGGAAAACAAATGAGTATTGACGAGGTTAAAGAAGTACTTGAAGCGCTAATTGATCCAAATTTAGATGTATCAAATATATTGCATTGTGAAGAGAGAATTATAGGTACAAAAATAGGCGAACAAGAAGAGAAAAAACAAGAACGTTAAATAAGTATAAATTATAGCAATTTATGCTTATTTTTATTGACTTTTTAATACTTTCCTATTATAATTTATATCGGTACATTTAAATCCCCACATAAGTTTGGCCGTGGGAAAGCTGAGCTTAAGTAAAAGGAGAAAAATTATGACAAGTTATATGCAAAAGAAAGAAACAGTTGAACGTAAATGGTATGTTATCGATGCTGAAGATGCAACTTTAGGTAGAATTGCTGCAAAAGCTGCTCATATGCTTCGTGGAAAGCACAAACCTACTTACACACCACATATTGATTGTGGAGACTATATTATCATTGTTAATGCTGATAAAGTTAAATTAACTGGTAATAAGTTAGAAGACAAGAAATATTATAATCACTCAATGTATACTGGAGGATTAAGAGTAAGAACTGCAAAAGTTATGAAAGAACAATATCCAGTAGAAATGGTTGAAAGAGCTGTTGTTGGAATGCTTCCTCATACAAGACTTGGAAGACAAATGGCTAAAAAGTTATTTGTATACACAGGTAGCGAACATCCACATACTGCACAAAAACCAGAAAAAGTGGAAATGAAATAGGGAGGTAAGTTATGGCTAAAGCAAAACAAACTCAAAACATATATTATGGAACTGGAAAAAGAAAAGCAAGTATTGCTAAAGTTAGATTAACTACTGGATCTGGAAAGATTACAGTAAATGGTAGAGATGTACACGAATATCTACCATACGAAACTTTAATTATGAATTTATCACAACCACTTGAAGTTACAAATACAAAAGACATGTTTGATGTTGATGTAGATGTTACAGGTGGAGGATTCTCTGGTCAAACTGGAGCTATCCGTTTAGGAATTACTAAAGCTTTATTAGAGTATGATTCAACTACTCCAGCAGAAAGCGAAAATAGTTTTAGAAGAATACTTAAAGCTAATGGATTCATTACAAGAGATTCAAGAATTAAAGAACGTAAGAAACCAGGACTAAAGAAAGCAAGACGTGCTCCACAATTCTCAAAGAGATAGTATTATATATATTCAAATGTTTCAAAAAGCTCACATATGTGGGCTTTTTTGCTACTCTAAATTATGATATGATATATATAGGAGTGATAATATGAGAGAGATAAAACCAAATACTTATTATAAGCATTTTAAAGGTGCAATTATGAAAGTGTTGTTCGTAGCAAAAGATTCTGAAACATTAGAAGACTTAGTAGTATATGAACATGATAATGAATATTGGGTAAGACCAAAAGAAATGTTTTTATCAGAAGTAGATCATAAGAAATATCCTGATGTAAAACAAAAATATCGTTTTGAAGAAGTTGATATTGAATCAGTAAAATAAAGTTCGCAAAAGTGAACTTTTTTAATGTGTAAATTTCACAAGTGTTTCACAATTTATTCAAATATAGTTCATATTAAAAAAGTAGAATTATATTTGAAAAGGAGGAAAAAATATCGAAAGAGAGTATAATATAATTAGTAAATAAAATAGAATATAAGTTCAATTGATGAAAGGAGAGATGCTTAAATGAAAGATAAAATAATAATATTTGTAATAGGTATTTTATTGGGTGCAGTTATATCAACAGGGGCTTTTTACATATATACAATCACAAAAGGATCTAATGAATGTGATAATGTGCAAATGAATGGAGGACAGCCACCTGAGATGCCTAATGGTCAAAATGGTGAACCGCCAGAAAAGCCAGATGGAGAGAATGGCGAACCACCAGAAATGCCAGGACAAAATAATACAGAAAATAATACACAATAGGAAAGGATAATACATGAAAGATAGAAAAAATTTATTATATATAATATCAATTATTGTTTTAGTTCTAACTCTTGGTATATTATGGTTTTTAATTATTACTAATAACAATAGTAATAGCAAGAGTGGTGGACCTAATGGTGGATTTCCAGGAGGAAATAATTCTTCAGCATCATATTCATCTGTTAAAAGTCTTGAGGATAATGATAGTATAGAAGGAGAAAATTTTTCTTCCACAACTTCTGATGAAAATGCTATTTCAGCATCAGGAGTTAGCGCTACATTAACAGATGTAACTGTTAATAAAACAGGTGATTCAGATGGTGGAGATAATACAAGTTTTTATGGAACTAACTCTGCTGTAATTGCAAAAGATGGAGCAACACTTACTATTACCGGAGCGACAATTACAACTGATGCAACAGGTGCTAATGGAGTATTTAGTTATGGTGGTAGTGCAACAACAAATAATTCCTCAAGTGATAATACAACAGTAAATATTTCAGATTCTACAATAACAACTAGTAAAGATAACTCAGGTGGAATCATGACTACTGGTGGTGGAATTATGAATGCTACTAACTTAAACATAACTACAGCAGGTACATCAAGTGCAGCAATTAGATCAGATAGAGGTGGAGGAACAGTTACAGTTGATAAAGGAACTTATAAAACAACTGGTAAAGGTTCACCTGCAATTTATTCCACAGCTGACATAACTGTTAAAAATGCAACATTGATATCAGAAGCATCAGAAGGTATTGTTATAGAAGGTAAGAATAGTGTAACTTTAGAAAACGTTACATTAACAGATACTAATAATACGCTAAATGGACAATCAACAACATATAAGAATATTTTCTTATATCAATCAATGAGTGGTGATGCAGCTAGTGGTACAGCAGTATTTACTTCAAAGAATTCAACGATTGTAACAAATAATGGTGACAGTTTTTATGTAACAAATACAACAGCTACAATTAACTTAGAAAATAATAAAATAGTTAATAATGACTCCACTGGAAATTTCTTAAGAATTCAAAAAGATTCTTGGGGAAAATCTGGAAGTAATGGTGGAGTTGTTACGTTAAATTTAACTAATCAAGAATCAAATGGAAATATAGTTGTTGATTCTATATCAACATTAACAATGAATTTAACTAATGGTTCAACTTTCAAAGGAGCTATTAATAATGCTAATCTTGGAAATGTAACATTAACTATTGATAAAACAAGTACTATAACATTAACTGGAGATACTTATGTTAAAACATTAACAAATGCTGATATAACAAATAGTAACATTAATTTGAATGGTTATAAATTATATGTCAATGGTGTAGAATTAACTAAATAAATTAAAAAGAATTATTGAAAAATAATTCTTTTTTTATAAAAAAAGTAAGGGATTTTTTTGTCGACGTATAAAGATATTATTATAGCAAACAAAGAAGGAGGGTTTTATGAAGAAAATTTTGCTAGTAATAATATTATTTTTTTGTTGTATTAATGTATATGCACTTGAAAGAAGTTTTGCAGGTTTTGATAGTACAGAGTTAAATGGTATTTCTTACTATAAATATAAAGATGGTGTTTATTACTTTAAGAATGCTAAAGAAATAAAAGATACTGCTACAGGAAATACTGCATATTGTTTGGAACCATTTATTGATTTAGTGGATTATTCAACTTATTCAACTAGTAATGGACAATTTGGTTTATCAAATGCAATGTGGGATAAAGTTAAATTAATATCTTATTATGGTTACGGATATAAAAACCATACGAATAAGAAATGGGTATCTATTACACAGATGGTAATATGGAGAACACTTTATCCAAACTACAAATTTGAATGGGTAGATCAAAGTGCGAATAGAAATGTTATCCACCCATATGATAAAGAAATAAAGGAGCTAAATGAACTTGTTAGTAGTCATTACAAAATACCGACTATCGAAGAAAATATAAAAACAGATATTAATAGTACACTTATCTTAGAAGATCAAAATAATGTATTAAAACATTATAAAATTATTAGCAGTGATTTTGATGCAAGAATTGAAGATAATAAATTAATAGTTAATGCTAAAGAAGAAAAGATAGGAGAAATAGTTTTAGAAAGAGCTAGTAAGACATATAATAATGATTTCTTATTTTTTACTAAAAGTGGTAGTCAAAGTTTAATAGAAAGAGGAAATATTAAACCTATTACTTATAAGATAAATATTATTGTTGAATCAGGTTCAATTAAAGTTACTAAAGTAGATAAAGACACCGACTTAATTGATCCGCAGGGTGATGCTAGTTTGGATGGAGCAGTATATGAAATATATGATGAAAATATGAATCTTGTAGCATCAAAAATGATAGAAAATAATTTAGCTGTATTTGAAGATTTAGAATATGGGAAATATTTTGTAAAAGAAAAAAGTGCAGGTACTGGTTATTATGTAGATAGTGATAGTTATGAAGTTAATATTGACAGTAATATGTTAGAGCAAAATGTGCGATTAGGTAACTTTGTTATTAAAAGCAAAATAACTATTATTAAAAATTATGGTAGTCTTGAAGATTTTAATAACAATAAAATGAGAAGAGAAAAAAATATTGTGTTTAATGTATATGATAAAAATAATACATTAGTATTTTCTGGAATTACTGATTCAAATGGTGAAATAACATTTGAACTTCCATATGGCGAATACACAATAAAGCAAATGAATACAACTGATGGTTATAAAAAAACAGATGATTATCATTTGGTTATAGATGAAAATAATAACTTAAGCGAAACAATTGTGTTTAATGATTTCAAAGTGGTTGTTCCAAACGCTGGTGTATATACAGGTGTAATACATAAAGTAATAAAAAGTCTTTTTAGGAGTGCATTATGTACAAGGCTATTTTGTTTTCTATATTAACATTATTTGGATCTTACTGTACGTATCAAGCTGCATTAATACCACAAAATTTTGAATTGAAAAACATTAATATAATAGAAGGAAAAACAAAAGATGATAAAGAAATAATGACAATAAAAATATCAAAATTAGATATAGAAAATAAAATATATAATTTTGAAAGTAATTTAAATAACATCGATAAAAATGTAATTATTTTAAAAGGTTCTAGTATGCCTGATAAAAATGGAGTTCTACTTATTGGGGCACATTCTGGTACAGGTAAACTTGCATATTTTAAAAATTTAAACAAGATAAAAATAAATGATGTTGTTGAAATAAAATATAATAATAAAATATATAAATATAGAGTTTTAAAAAAATATTTAGATAAGAAAGATGGGAGCATAAATTTTAATAATTCAAATAATTCTAAAAAGTTAATATTATATACTTGTAATCCAAATGATAAAGAAAACTTTTTGGTGGTTATTTGTAATCCAATTTAAAAGAACTATAACTAGTTCTTTTTTATTTAAAAAAATATTTTTCTATTTTATTAATTATAAAATATATTATGTAAGATAAAACTCCTAATATAAAAATACTTGTGATAATTAAATTAATGTTGAATACTTGTGAACCATACATTATTAAATATCCTAACCCTCTTTTTGATACTAATAATTCACCCATAATAACTCCGATTAATGACATGCTTATGTTAATTTTAAAAGTATTAAATATATTTTTCTTGTTGTATGGCAAAACAATTTTGAAAAAGATTTGATGTTTTTTAGCACCTAAACTTTTTAATAAAATAATATAATTTTTTTCTGTTAATGTAAATGCATTATAAATATTAATTATACTTAATAAAAGTGATATTAAGAGTGCCATAACAATTATTGAATCAATACCAGTTCCAAACCAAATAATTATTAATGGACCAAGTGCAACTTTTGGTAACGAGTTTATAATATTTAAAAATGGTTCAACAATTTTTGCAATCATTTTATTTGACCAAAGAATGCTTGCTATTAATAGACCTAATATTGAAGCTATTAAAAAACTGATTAATGTTTCATATGTGGTTATTATTATGTGATTAAATAATTCTTCTTTATTAAAATTATTTATTGTATTTAAAATATTACTTGGCGATGAATATAAAAAATTATTTATTATTTTTTTGTCTGATAAAAATTGCCATAATACTATTAATGTAAAAACTATTAATAGTTGTATTAAAATAATTTTTGTTTTTCTAACTTTTTCTTTTTTTAAAAATATTTGATGTTCCTTGCTATACATTTATATCTAACTCTTTCCATATGTCATTGTAGTAATTTAAAAATTCAGTTGTGTTTCTATTTTCTGTAGGAGTCTTTTTATCACTATATTTTATCTCATATATTTTTTTAACTACAGCAGGTCTTTTTGATAACACTATTACTTTGTCAGATATACTTACAGCTTCACTTGAATTCTAAAAATAAAAAAAATTAATATAATGTAATATGAATAAAACGGGAATATATATTAGAGTATCTACAGAAGAACAAGCACTTCATGGATTTTCAATAAGAGCACAAAAAGAAAAACTTGAAAGTTACTGTAAAATTAAGGAATGGAAAATATTTGATATTTACATTGATGAAGGAATAAGTGGTAAAAACATAAATGAAAGAAAATCGCTGGTAAGATTAATTGATGACATCAAAAATAAAAATGTAGATAATGTACTAGTGTATAAAATCGATAGATTAACTAGATCAACAAAAGACCTAATAGATTTGATAGATTTATTTAATAAATATAATTGTTCTTTTAATTCATTAACTGAATCAATTGATACTGAAACTTCAACTGGAAGAATGTTTATAAAAATAATAGGAATCTTTGCAGAGTTTGAAAGAGAAACTATTGTAGAAAGAGTAAGGTTCGGTTTAGAAAGAAAAGTTAAAGAAGGTTATACTATTGCAAATAAAAATATATCTTTTGGATATATTAAAAATAAGGGAGAAAAAATACAAAAAATAGATTTAGAAAAATCGATAATTGTAAAAGATATTTTTAATTATTTTTTAAAAAATAAAAATTATTCGTGCACCGCAAATTTGATAAACAAAAAATATAAAACAAAAAAATTTAATTATAAAAAAATAAAAAATATTTTAATTAACAAAACTTATATTGGGTATGTAAGATATGGAATAAATAAAAATAATTATTTTGAAATAAAGGGTAGGCATGAACCTTTAATAGATGAAAATATTTTTTATAAAACAAAAAAAATAATTGATGAAAAAAATATTAAAAATACTTGTCACATTTGTGGCACAAAGTTAACAAAAAAGAGTTGTAAATATTTTTCGGTTAAGAAAAATAAAAAAATAATTTATAAATATTTTTATTGTAAAAAATGCAGCAAAAAATTTACAGTAAAAATTGTGTAAAATCGACAAATATTTTTTGTATATCAGTTTACAAAAATAACATGTGACTATAAACTATAATTGGTGATACTTATGAGAAATATATTTATTCATTTAGGTTTTATCTTTATTTTTTTCGGTATATCGTTAGCATTCGTTGATCATGCTTCAGCATCAATAAAAAATTATTATGATGATATTGAAGAAAGTAAAAAGATAATTAAGAAAGTTGACTACTACTATGATGAATTCAGAAGTGATGCAATTGACGTAAAAAATAGTATTGTTGACGTTTCTAAACTTATGAATGTTTACTTGGATGATTTTAAAAAAGCTAAAGTTAAAATTAATGAAAAAATTTCTTATGTAAAAGAAAAGTTAGATAAAATTAATATTACATCTAACGAATTAATTAATGATTGCAGATATAACTTGAATAATAAAAACATGAACAGTAAGTGTCAGAATTTTAAAGCGAATTATTTGAATATGTATAGTTCTTATGAAACAATGATTGAACATTATAATAAACTTGTTGAATCATATAATAATTATGCAAAGAAAAAAGGAAAGGGCGATATTGAACTATTATCTAGTGAGATAGAAGAATCAAGAAGAATAATTAATATGATTAAGTAAGGAGGATAAAATGAAGAATAAAAAGATTGATGTTTGTAAAATTTTATTTTTGCTATCACTTTTTATTACTCCATTATTATGCTCTTTTTTTGTAGTAATAATTAATAACTATGAAAAGTATGACTCTTTATTTAAAACGTTTATTGTTTTATCTATATGTGTATTTTTGTTAATTTTTATAATTACATTTATACAACTATTAAAGGATAAAAAAATATTCTGTAGAAGAAATGTATATGCTAGATTAGCAGCTTTTGTTTTATTTGGCGTTTATATTTTTGGAAATATATCTACAGTACATTTTATTTATTATGATGAAAATTTTAAAGAGTGGTTAATTAATACTAGTAGTAACTCTATTAATTATCAAGATTTAGCAGGACAAATATACAGTAAATATACACTTGCAGATTATACAGTTGTTGAAGAAGCTGCTGATGAAGAGTTAATTGATTTTGATGTCGAATATGATATGAACTTATATGCTAATAAATATGAAAAAGAAATATTGGAGCATAAAGAAGGTGAAATCTATAAAATAATCAAAATTAAAGGTAAAACTAGTGGTACTGGTTCTACTTATGTTGGTTATATGGCTGTTGTTTATGATCCAAGTCACGTTAAACTTGCAAAAAGTAGTGGGGCAGGTGTTGATAATAACGCATATGGAGAAACCCTTTCAACAATAGCATACAAGAATAATGCTTTAGTCGCCATAAATGCTGGTGGATTCTATGATCCATTCTGGAATAGTAATGGTGGAATACCACATGGTGATGTTTTTGTAAATGGTAAGCTTGATACATCATTTAGAAGAGGAGACTTCGGTGGAGGAATGGTTGGCTTCAACAAAAATAATAAATTAATATTAAAATATATGAGTACTGAAGAAGCAATTAATGCTGGTATTCGTGATGGAGTTGACTGGGGACCATTCTTAATTGTTAATGGAGTAAACCAATATAAAAACAATCAAACTTATTGGGAATGTGGAAGAACTGCAATAGGTCAAAGAGAAGATGGTATTGTATTGCTTCTTGTAATCGATGGAATGCAATCACATTCACAAGGAGCTAGCTATACAGATTTAGCTAACATATTCGAAAGATATGGTGCTGTTAATGCTGCAAGTATGGATGGTGGTACAAGTACAGCCATGGTTGAAAAAGGGCAATATATTAACTCACCATGGAATGGTTATGTAAGAACATATAGATGGCTTCCAAATGCCTGGGTAGTAGTTCCATAAAATTTTGTACTTTAGAACTCAACTTCACCTAAGTCGTGTGTTACCATAATTGCTGTCTTACCTTGATCTTTGATTATCTTATATAAATCATCAGAAAGAGCAATCCTAGTTTGATAATCAAGAGAAGAAAGTGGCTCATCTAAAAGAAGAATATCAGGTTCTATTGCAAGAGTTCTAATTAATGCAACTCTTTGCCTCATACCACCTGATAAAGAGCTGGGATACTTATAAATAAAGTCTTTCAAACCATACTTATCTAAAAGAGAAATAACTTTCTCTTTTTTTTCTTTTGTTAATTCATTTTTAATTTCTAAACCAAGAAGGCAATTATCTAATATAGTTCTCCATGGAAGAAGTGAATCTTTTTGAAGCATATATCCTATTCTTATATTTTCTTTTTTATATTTAATTGTTCCTTCACTTTTATCTTCTAAGTTAGCTAGTATGGATAATAAGGTTGATTTACCACAACCTGATGATCCTACTATGGATATAAATTCATTTTCATAAATATCTAAATTAATATTTTCTATTGCAAGAGTTTCTCCATTTTTATCATGATATCTTTTTTTAAGATTTTTAATTTCTAATAATTTATTCATTTATTTTTATATATTAAATCTTTATATGGTACTTTTTCTTCTAAGGCATAAGCAGATATCATAATATCTTGAAGATGATTAAACGATTCTTCTTTGAATTCTGTTGTAGTAGGCCATACTTTAATTTCTTTATATCTTTTAACAACATTTTCTAAGTCTTCTAATGAAGTATCTGGGAAAAATGGTTTAATGGCTTCTGCTACAGTTTTGTTATCACTTTTGTTAACAAAGTCTAATCCCATTTGAATAGCTTTAGTAAATTTTTCTATAACATCTTTATTTTCTTTTATAAAACTTTTTCTAGCACTATAAGATGTATATGGAACAATACCACCTAGTTCTCCAACTGATGCAACAACATAACCTAATCCTTGTTTTTCCACATCTGTTGCATTAGGTTCAAAAAGTGTTACATAATCACCTAGACCACCGATAAATGCTCCTTGCATAGCAGAGAAGGCAATACTTGTATCTATTGTTAAGTCATCAATATTAATCCCATTTTCTTTAAGTGCCCATTCAAGAGTCATCTCAGGCATTCCGCCTAATCTTCCACCAATTATAATTTTATTTTTTAAATTTTCTAATTTAAAATTTTCTTCTTTTTTTCTTGAAACAATAAAACTTCCATCTTTTTGAGTTAATTGTGCAAAAGTTTGCAAGTAATCTTTTTCTCCACCATTATAGACATATATTGTAGCTTCTATTCCAGAAAAGCCAATATCAACATCGTTAGATAATACTGCAGCAATAACTTTATCAGCACCACTAGCTAATGTAAGATCAATATCAAGCCCAACATTTTCAAAGTAGCCATTTGCTATTGCAGCATATTGAGGTGCATAGAATACACTGTGAGCTACTTCTGCAACTTTAATCTTTTTAAGTTTTTGTTCATCACTTTTATTTGTTCTATAAAGTGTCATTAAACACAAAATAAAAATAATAACAACTCCAATAATTGTAATTGTTTTTTTCTTCATAAATCCTCCTTTTTGTATCAGTTTATTATATGCGTTAAAACTAATACATGTGGGCTAATATCATTGATTGAAAAAAATAGTTATGTTAATATTAAAATAGTGAGGTGATAAAGTGAGTAAACTTTTATATGATACGCATGATAAGCCACCAATTAATAAATTATTCTTTTTGGCCTTTCAACATGTATTTGCCATGTTTGGCGCAACTATATTAGTGCCAATAATGATTAATGAGGCATGTGGTACAGAAGTCATTTCAATTCCAACTGCACTTTTATGTAGTGGGATAGGAACCCTTCTTTATATATTGTGTACTAAAGGGAAATCTCCAGTTTACTTGGGAAGTTCATTTGCTTTTGTAACACCAGTTATTGCAGCATTCACAAAAGATGGTGCATCAGGCTTTACAACAGGAATTATAACAGTAGGTTTAATATACATAATATTTTCGTTACTAGTTAGATTTTTTGGAAAAGAATGGATTCATAAATTACTACCACCAGTTGTAGTTGGACCAATGATAATGATTATTGGACTATCACTTGCTCCTAATGCGGTAAAACAAATTGGAATTGATGGAAGTGCTATTGAATGGAAAGGTATTCTAGTTGCTTTCGTTTCATTTTTTGTAACTGCTTATTTAGCAATAAATGGAAAAGGATTTCTTAAAGTAATTCCATTTTTAGTAGGTATCATTACAGGTTATGTATTGTCTATTGCTTTAGGACTTGTTGATTTTACTCCTGTAGGAACTGCAGATATTATATCTATTCCTAAAATATTAATACCAATTAAAGACTATACATTTAGTTTTTCTGGTATGGTGACGCTCGCTCCAATTGCTCTTGTTTCTATTGCGGAACATATTGGTGATCACATGGCATTATCTAGTATCATTGGAAAAAATTTAATTAAAGATCCTGGACTTGATAAAACTTTAATGGGGGACGGGTGTGCAACACTTTTTGCTGGTTTAATTGGAGGACCTGCTAATACAACATATGGTGAAAATACTAGTGTTGTTGGAATGAGTAGAGTAGCTTCTGTTTGGGTTACTGGATGGGCTGCTGCAATATCTATTTGTATGGCCTTTATGGGCATCATAGCTGCACTTTTTGCAACGATACCTTCTCCAGTACTTGGAGGTGTTTCTCTACTTCTATATGGCTTTATTTCAGTTAATGGACTTAAAGTATTAGTAGAAAATAAAGTAGACTTCAATAATGTTAAAAATATAGTTGTAGTATCAGTTATGCTTATTCTTGGTTTAGGTGGTGCTATAGTAACATTTGGTACAGGTGATGTTTCAGTATCTTTAACAGGAATGAGCCTAGCAGCTATATTTGGTATTGTTCTAAATTTAATATTAAAAGAAAATAAGAATTAAACTATTATGTCTAGTTATGTACATAGAGAATAGTTATCTATTCTTATTTTTTATTTTGAGTGTTAAAATATTATTATAAGAGAAAGTATATATTTTATAATAAAAAATAATTCAAAGGAGAATTTAAATGTTTGGATTTTTTAAGAGAAGAGCACAAAAGAAAGAGGAAAAGAAACAAGAAGCAAAAGCTGGAAATATAAATGAATGGTCTTTTCAACGTTTTTGCGGATTTTATGGTGACAGAGTATTTAAAGACGAAAGATTCATGGATAAGATTAACATCATAACTGAATGTGTAAGAGACAAAAAGATGGAACGTCTTGATGAAATATCAGAGAAGGCTGGTTGTACTGTTGAAGAAACAGTAATGAAGATTAGATATTTAAAAAATAAAAGAGTACTTGATGATATTTATATTGACAGAATTAATCGATTAGTAAAGAAATGCACTGAAGATGATGCCCAAATATTAGAAAAATATTACACAATGTTATATAATGATCACTTTAGTATTCGTGAAATGGCAATAAGAGTACCAAACTTTTATAATAAACCATTACCAATTATCGAAGAAGATGTATTTAAAGATATTAAATACTTATATGAAAAATGTATAATAAATGGAATTAAACTTGATGAATCAAGAAAAGAAATAATCTATTATACAATTGAAAAAAAGAAAAAAGCAGAAATATATGCTACTGTAAATTGTCCAAAATGTGGAGCACTTGTTGATGTTGTTAAAAAGAGCAACAGTAGATGTGAATATTGTGGATCAATAGTAGAAGATACTTATTCATAAAACATTGATTTAATCAATGTTTTTTTCATACTTAAAAAGTATTCAAATATACTTTAATGAAAGGAGTTATATTGTGAATACTTATACAGTACAAAAAGGTGATACACTTTATGGAATAGCAAAGAAATATAATACTTCAGTGGATGCGATAAAAAAAGAAAATAATTTATCAAATGATAGATTATACATTGGCCAAAAATTAAAAGTTAATTCAAATGGTAATGAGCCACTTGAATGTATTGTGTATACAGTTAAAAAAGGTGATAATCTTTATGCTATTGCAAAAAAGTATAACACTACAGTTAATGAGATAAAGTCATATAATAATTTATCCAGTAATTCATTACAAATAGGAGATAGAATTATTATTCCTTGTAATGTTTTGAATGATTATAAACCAGGCAGTTATGTTTCTTATACTGTAGAAAAAGGTGATTCTCTTTACTCAATTGCCAATAGATTCGGTACTACTATAGATAAAATAATTAGTGATAATGATTTAAAAAGTAATATATTGCAAGTTGGTACAGTATTAATTGTAGATGATAATAAAGGAATATCTAGTGTTAAAGAATGCTATGGTAATAATACAGACACAGTTGTTAATAATAAGTATATAGTTCAAAAAGGAGAAAGCCTTTATAGTATTGCTAAGAAGTTCAATACTTCTGTTGATAATATTAAAAGGAAGAATAATTTAAGCAGTAATCTCATAAGTATTGGGCAAGAGTTAATTATTTAAGGAGAGATTATGGAATATATATACGATAGTGAAGAATTCAAAAATACTGGGATTTATAAAAATTTTATTAATATTAATCAGGGTTCTGGGATATTAAAAGTAGAAGCATCTGTAGCAAGTGGGGCATATCCACTTGAAGGTGTTAACATAAAAGTTTATAAAGATTTTGGAAGAGATAGAGTAATATTTTATGAAGGAGTTACTAATAGTTCTGGAATAATAGATAATATTATTCTTCCTACAAAAAAGTTAGAAAAAGAAATAAATGAAGCTAGTGATATTGACTTCACTACTTATGATTTAGAAGCAAAATATTCTAAATACAATTTAGAGAAGATGTATGACGTTTCTATATTTGATGATATTAAAGTTATTCAACCAATTACATTTGTAATTAATGAATTAGTGGATGGTGATAACAACGGCTAATAGAGTTAATTATCCAACTATTCCAACAGATGTTGTTGTGCATTTAGGAGCACCTGATGAAGCAGCAAGAAACATAAGTGTTCCTTTTACAACATATATTAAAAATGTTGCATCAAATGAGATATATCCAACATGGCCTGATGCGGCAATTGAAGCTAATATTCTTGCGATAATATCTTTTACATTAAATAGAATTTATAATGAATGGTATCCATCACGAGGTTATGCATTTGATATAACATCATCACCAAAATATGATCAAGCATTTATTGAAGACAAAGAATACTTTGATGTTATATCTAAGAAAGTTGATCAAATATTTAATAATTATATTTATAGAGAAGGGCAAGTACAACCGTTGTACGCAGTATACTGTGATGGAAGAGTTACAACATGCAATGGCATGTCACAATGGGGTAGTGTTACTTTAGCAAGAAATGGTAAAAGTGCCTTAGATATTTTAAAAAATTATTATGGAAGCGATGTAAGAATATTTAAGAATGCTCCAATGGGTGAAGTAACAGGAACTTACCCTGGATATGTTCTAACACTTGGTGAAGCAGGAGATCAAGTTAAAATAATTCAAAGTGAATTAAATAGAATATCTAATAATTATCCGGCAATACCTAAAATAGCAAAAGTAAATGGTTATTATGGTGTAGATACTGAAAGTGCAATTAAGAAATTCCAAGAAGTATTTAACCTAAATGTTACAGGTAATGTAGATTACTCAACATGGTATAAAATTAAATATATTTATAATGCTGTTAAAAGGCTTAATGATTTGTATTCAGAAGGAATAAGCGAGAGTGAATCAATTGTTACTTTTGCAAGTAGACTTGAGTATGGTGATACTGGATTATTAGTAAAAGGACTTCATTATTTTTTAGGAGTAATTGCATTCTTTGATAATGAACTTCCTTTATTAGAAGTTAATGGTGTATATAATGATAGTACAGTTAATATGGTTATTAATTTTCAGAATAAATATGGACTTCCAGCAACAGGAATAGTGGATGCACCTACATGGACTAAGATTAAAGAAGTGTATTTTAATACTTTAAACAATATACCTGTTGAATATGTTAAATATAGAGATGAATTTTATCCAGGAAGAGTAATGTCTATTGGTTTTTCTGGAGAAGATGTTAAAAGACTTCAAAACTTTTTATACACAGTTTGTGAAAAGTTTAAAAACATTCCTGGCGTTAGAGTATCAGGTGTATTTGATGATTTAACTGAAAGGTCAGTTATAGCCCTTCAAAAGAAATTTGGTATTGAAGAAAGTGGTGTAGTAGGTCCAACTTTTTGGAATGATTTAGTTGAATATTCAAAGACATAAAAAAAGAATGACTAAGCATTCTTTTTAAATTGCATTGTGTATTCTAGTTTTTTTGGTTTAGTAATTTCTTTAACGTCATCATCATCTAACCAACCTCTAAATCTTGCATTTCCATATTTTTGATTTAAATATTCTTGTATAATTTCTACTTCTTGTTTTGCTCTTGGGTCATTATCAATAATATCACAATCATTGCGGAATCCGCTTATACGAATATACCAATCTTCACTACATATCGTATGTAAATAAAACCATTCGTATTCATCATTTCTATTTATTTTATATTTGATAGCATTAATTCTGTTTTCAGCTTCATCTTTTTCAGTTAAGTTACTTGCATTATGTGAAGTGATTATTATTGGAGGTCTTTCATCATAGTATAAAGTTCTTGGGTGGAAGAATCTAAAATCTTTAAATGTCTTTTCTCTTTGTCTAGATACAATGAAAGTTTTTTTATCATAGTTTGTATAAAAATCTTTATCTCTAATTAGAGGCACACTTTTGCATGCTGTTGTTGAATAACAGTTATTATGTAAATTAGTTACTAATCCAGCAATTATTGGATCTTCTTCATGCTCAAAGGATATTCTTATTATGTCATCAAATGCTTCTTTTAATGCTGCATATATTTTTTCATTGGCACCTTTAGAGTTTGATTCAATGCTATTTCCTGCTACTACGTTACCATTTCTAATTATTGGAATCATTGAGCATATTTCGTTATATTCATTTCTTATAACTATAACTCTTGCATAAGGACTTTCACTACAGTATTGTAAGAATTCTTTTGATTGACCATCTAATCTAAAACAACAACCTGTTTTGTATCCTAAAGTTAAGATTAAAGGATCATTAAGTTTTAACACTTCATAACTATAACCATCCTCTGTTTTTCCTACTACTCTTGGTATTGTTGATACTAGACGATTTTCTAGATAATTATGATAAAATGCACAGGCTTTTTTAACGTATCCTTCGCGTTCTTTTGTGTAGTCGTTACTTCTTGGCGCATCATCTTTATTTTGTACTTCAAATGAATTTATAATATCTGCTATTATATCTTTAGTAAATTTATATTCATTTGGAAGTAGATGATATGGATTTTCTTTTAGTACAGATAATACTTTATTTAAATGCAATTTAGTTCCAATATTACCTTGAATTCTTGCTAAGTTATTATAAAGAGTAGAAAATTCATCTACTAAAAGAACTATTTCTCCACGAAGCATTCTTTTAATAGTTGTATTGTCATCTTTTTTATCTCCAATTAAGAATTGAATTAAATTATCATCTGTACATGGTTCGTTAGAATTATTAACTTTTTTAAATTGTACTTTAGTTACATCACAACATTCAAATATTTTTTCCAATGTTCTAATATTATAAACAGGGCCAAATTTTCCGTTTAATAATTCGATTGTATTATCGTATCCAAGAATGTAGTACATTTTATAACAAAGTAAAACTACATAATCATGTGGGAATTTTTCACT
The DNA here is from genome assembly GCA_017525035.1 of Bacilli bacterium. Lineage (GTDB taxonomy): Bacteria > Bacillota_I > Bacilli_A > RF39 > UBA660 > RUG13868. The sequence continues at coordinate 26,415 of JAFXTH010000016.1, forward strand.
ACATAATTTGATTATTTTATTTATTCTTTTCGTATTAGTCTTTTGATATTGGCAACAAGTTATTTTTCCTTCAAATGTTTTTTTAACATCTTTATCTATAACACCAGTATTTAAATAATTTATAATTTCGTAATTATTAGTTTTAGTAAGTGCGTATATATCTGAAGTTGATTCACTTAATCTTCTAAATGCATATGCCATAGTTTTTAAATATTTTGGTTCAACTTCAAAATCAAAATGTAATATTTGCTTGAAGAATGCTCGCATTAGTTTTTCTGCTGTTATATCATCAACACTACAAATTATTGTTTGTAATTCAACAAGTTTTATATAGTTAAAAGTTTCTAGTGCTTTATTAAATTCGTTGCACAATTCTTCTATGCTTAAACTTTTGTTTCTTTCTTGATAGGCATTCATTATTTCAGATTCTAGATGCTTAAAATCTCCGTTTATTAAAAGTCCTTTTTGTTTTTCACCATCTAATTGAATAAACTCATTAATATTTAATATTGTAGATCTTCCTTTAAGTTTTCTTTTTTTTATTTCCAAAAATAATATTTCATTATTAACATTATTCATTATTTGCGCTTCTAACTCAAAGTCTGGTTCTTTTCTACTATATTCCAAAAACGCATAGTTGTTTACTGTTTTAGTATAATTAGCAATTATTATATCTTTTAATATTGGGCTAGATATTTTTTTTAACATTGTTGCAAGTATTTGTTTATCTTTTAAATCAGTAAAAGATGCTAGGCCTTTATGATTAAAAGTATTATAGTCTTCTAATCTTAAAAATTCGATTATAACTCTTTCATATTCTTGCTTGTATTCTTCTAAATTAACCGTACTTAAAAAATTGATTCTAAAATCAGCTGGTAAATCAATTAAAATATTTACTAATAAACCTACATCTTTAAGACTAAGAATTTTTCTTCTTAGTTTTTCACTTGATAAAACAATTAATTTATCTTTTGCTGAAAGTTTGTTAATATCATTTAATAGCTTTGTTGGATTATTTGTTTTGGATAAAATTCCAATTAATCTTTCGTAATTCATGATAACCCCCAAGTCGTTTACAAGTTTGTTATTATATCATTTTTTTCTTAACAAAACAACGTTAAATAAGGCTAAAGTTGATTTTTTCGCGATTTTGTGGTATAATGTAACACAACTAAGGGGGTAGGTAGTATGAACAAGAAATCTAGAGTTATTATAGATGAAATGTTAGAAAGCGGAATGATTAGTAGTGAACAAGATTTGACTGGTAATAGTAAAATGAGTTTGCTATTTGATTTTATGCTTAATAAATATGGATATTTATTAGAAGATAATGTTGAAGAAGAGAAGCAAATAATTAATAAAAAATTGTTCCATACCATATTAACTACAGTTGGAAAATATTTTTTGAAAAACCCTCAAGTATTTGAAGAAAATAGTAATAAACTTGTATATGATGAACCTGTTATATATTTAGTTAATCATAGATTTAAAGATGACGTTTTAGCTTCATTATTATCAGTTAAAGATGAAACTACAGTATTCTTTGGAAGTGTGCCACTTTTCTATGGAACAATAGATGGAGCACTATTATCACAAAATGGAGTAGTGCTGGTTAATAGAAAAGTATCTTCTAGTAGAAAGTCATCAGTTGATAAAGCCAAAAAAGTATTAGAAGAAAACAATAACTTGTTAATGTTTCCTGAAGGAGTATGGAATAAATCTCCTAATAAATTATTATTAGACTTCTTTGGAGGATTCTATAGAATAGCACAAAAAGAAGATGGAACTTTTTACAAAGTTGTTCCAATTGTGCATTATATAGGTGATACTAATAACAGAAGTAGAAAAAATAAAATACATACTTTTGTTGATCAACCAATTGATCTTAGTAACATGAGTGAAGAAGAAGCAATTACATTCGTAAGAGATAGAATGGCAACTATCTATTATGGAATGATGGAAAAATATGGGACTACTACTAGAGATAAATTATTAAAAGGATATAGTAGTTCTCAAGAAGCTTGGGAAGCTGAACTTAAAAGAAGAGTAGCAACGGCAGCTAAGTATGATTTTGATATTGAAACTTCTGCAGATAAAAGAGATAAGAACAGCCCATTAGTAGTATGGGAGCCAATAGCAAACCTTGAAGTTACTAAAGAAAATGCATCTCATGTAGCATACGCAAGACAAAAAGTTAAAGAGCTTAAATTAAATGATTTCCAACACAGATTTTAGAAATTAATTCTATATTAATTTCTTTTTTTATGCTATAATTTTTTATTATAGAGGTGAATAAAATGTCAGGATTATTGTTACCATGTTGTTCAATATTTTTCTCAACTTTGTTATGCATCGTTTATTTTTGCAAAGCAAGAGTTAATTTGGTTGAGAACAAACTATATTCTGGTATGATTATATTCAGTGTAATAGATAGTATATTAGTTACAACTTTACAAAGTATCGTGGCATTATATCCGATAGATTCTGTAGGATGGGCAATAAGTATATTTAACAAAATAGACTTCTTTGTACTATCAATGTTTATAAATTGTTTGTTATTGTATATGTTATTAATAACAAGTGAAAAAAGAAAACAAAATTATTTAAAATATATTTTAGTTTTTTTAGCAATCGACGTTTTATTTTTTATAATCAGTTTATTTTTAAATGTAGATTTAATTGTTAGTGGTGATAACTATAGTGTTAAGGGAAGTGCTATCAATATGGCATACTTTTTATGCGGTACATATTTAGTATCAACTATAGTGGTTGCAGCATTAAATATTAAACATGCTGATAAAAGATTTATACCAATACTTGGAATGATCTTTTTAGGTTTAGTTATAATGCTTATATTCTCTTTAAATCCATATTTAATTGTTATATCAATAAGTTTAACTTTCTTTAACTATTTGATGTATTTTACGATTGAGAATCCAGATTTAAAATTACTTAGTGCAACACAGCAAGCAAGAGATCAAGCTGAAAAAGCTAACCGTGCAAAAAGTGAATTCTTATCATCTATGTCACATGAGATTAGAACACCACTTAATGCTATAGTAGGTCTTTCTGAAGATATTGGTACATTTGAAGAGAAGGTACCACCTCAAGTTAAAGAAGATGCAGAAGATATTATTAATGCTTCTCAAACACTTCTTGAAATAGTAGGTAACATACTTGATATTAGTAAGATTGAATCTGATAAAATGGAAATAACAGAGGTTCCTTATGACTTTAAGAAAGAAACTGTTACATTAGTAAAATTAAATGCAGTTAGAATTGGTGAAAAACCAATTAACTTTAAGTATTATATTGCAGATGATATTCCATATGAACTTATAGGTGATAAAGCACATGTTAAACAAGTAATTAATAACTTACTTTCTAATGCTATTAAATATACTAATCAAGGGGAAGTCAATCTTAATGTCAACTGTATAAATCATAATGATACTTGTGATTTAATGATAACAGTTCAAGATACTGGAATTGGTATAAAAGCAGATATGATCAGCAGATTATTTAACAAGTTTGAACGACTTGATGTTGAAAGAAATACAACAGTAGAAGGAACAGGTCTTGGACTTGCGATTACTAAGAAATTAGTTGAGATGATGGGTGGAAAAATAAATGTACAATCTCAATATGGTAAGGGATCTTTATTCTTAGTTACTCTTCCACAAAAGATTAGCAAGTTGGCAGACCCTAAGGAAAGTACTGGTAAGTTTGAGAAAACTATGGTTATTCCAAAAATTAATCCAGAGCAAACATCACAACCTGTTATTTCTGAACCTCCTAAAGTAGAAGGCGTTCCAACAGTAGGGCTTTATGGTGTTAAGAAGATACTTCTTGCAGATGATAATAAACTTAATATTAAAGTTGCAAGAAGAGCACTTTCAGATTTCAACTTTACAATAGAAGAAGTTTATGATGGACAACAAGTGCTTCAAAAATTTAAAGAAGGTAATACTTACGATTTAATTCTTATGGACATAATGATGCCTAATATGAATGGAGAAACAGCATTCTTAGAATTGAAGAAGGATCCAAACTTTAATATTCCAACAATTGCTTTAACAGCAGATGCTATAGCAGGTGCTGCTGAGCATTATAAAGAAATTGGATTTAACGATTATCTTGCTAAACCATTTAATAGAGAACAAATAAAAGAAAAACTAGATAAGATATTTACTGAAGAGATTAAATAATAATCTCTTTTTTGTTTGTTAATATGATATAATTTTATTAGAGCATGAGGTATTATATGAACTTAGATATTTTAAACAAAGAACAAAAAGAAGCTGTATTAAATACTGAAGGTCCACTTTTAATATTAGCAGGAGCAGGAAGTGGGAAGACTAGAGTACTTACTACAAAGATAGCCTACTTAATAGAAGAATGTGGGATAAGTCCATATAATATTTTGGCAATTACTTTTACTAACAAAGCAGCTCAAGAGATGAAAGATAGAATATTTAATATGATTGGTATGAAGGCTAAAAATGCCCAAATTTCTACTTTCCATTCTTTTGGTGTAAGAATATTAAGAGATCATTTTAAGGAGCTAGGATACGATAAAAACTTCCTTATAATGGATAGTGATGATAGCTTATCCATCATTAAAAAAATATTAAAGAATAAAGGACTTGATCCTAAAAGTTATAATCCTAATGGAATTAGAAATCAGATTAGTAGTTGTAAAAATGAAATGATGAGTTACAAAGAATATGAAAAATTTGCTATTGGTGATTATGAAAAAGTAGTATACGAAGTATTTAAAGAATATGAAGAAACTTTAAAGAAAAATAATTCAATAGATTTTGATGATTTGTTACTTTTGCCAATAAAATTATTTAGAGAACATAAAGAAATATTAAATGAATATCAAGAAAGATTTCAATATGTATTAATAGATGAGTATCAAGATACTAATGAAACGCAATATATACTTTCAAAGCTTGTATGTGCAAAATACAAAAATATTTGCTGTGTTGGTGACGTTGATCAATCTATTTATAGTTTTAGAGGAGCTAATTATAAAAATATTTTAAACTTTGAAAAAGATTATCCTAATGCTAAGATAATTAAACTTGAGCAAAACTATAGATCTACAACAACGATACTTGATGCAGCAAATGATGTTATTAAAAACAACAAAGAAAGAAAAGATAAAGTGTTATGGTCAAATAAAGGAAAAGGTGAAAAGATTTCTTATTATCGTGGATTTAATGGAATTGATGAAGCACAGTACGTAACACGAGAAATAAAGAACTTAATTAATAATGGTATTGAATATGAAAATATTGCCATATTATATAGAACTAATGCTCAATCACATACTATAGAAGAAGAACTAATAAAAGAGTCTATTCCTTATAGAATAGTTGGAGGAGTAGGGTTCTATTCAAGAAAAGAAATTAAAGATGCTTTAGCATATTTAAGACTTATATTTAATTATAAAGATAATGTAAGTTTATTAAGAGTTATAAATGTTCCTAAAAGAGGAATAGGTGATAAGACTGTTAGTAATCTAATTGCAAAAGCTGATAAAGAAAATAAGTCTATTTATGAAGTTATAGATAGTGGTAAAGAGTTAGGATTCAAAGAGATGATTGAAAGTTTAAAGAAACAAAGTGAATCTTTGACTCTAACTGAATTATTAGATAGAATATTAGATGTAACAGGTATTAAGAAAGAGTATGAAGAAGAAAAGACTCTTGAAGCTGATATAAGACTTGAAAACTTGGAAGAATTAAGAACAGTTACTAGATCTTTTGAAGAAAGAGAAGGTATTGTTTCATTAGAAGATTTCTTACTTGAAGTAAGTTTAGTAAGTGATGTTAATGAATATGATAGTGATAGAAACAGAGTAAGCTTAATGACTATTCATTCTGTTAAAGGTCTTGAATTTGATTATGTATTTATAGTGGGATTAGAAGAAGGATTATTTCCACACATTAACTCACTTTTAAATAGTAGTGAATTAGAAGAAGAAAGAAGACTTTGTTATGTAGCATTAACAAGAGCAAGAGAAAAATTATATTTAGTTAATGCAAGAAATAGAATTCTTTTTGGTCAAGAAACATCAAATGTTCCTAGTAGATTTATTAATGAAATAAATAAAGATTTAATAGATAAGAAGTTTGAAGAAAAAGAAGTTGAAGAAAAGATTAATGTAGAAGAAAAATTCTATAAAGATGAAGAAGTTGATTACAATGTTGGAGACTTTGTTTATCATGAAGTCTTTGGACAAGGTAAAGTTGTGGATATACAAGGAAGTTTAATTTCAATTGCATTTAAACATCCTTTTGGTATAAAAAAACTTATGAAGAATCATAAGAGTATTACAAAAATAGTTTAGTTAATAGGAGGAAAAATGGAGAAAGACTTAACTTTATTAATTATGGCCGCAGGAATGGGGTCAAGATTTGGGGGATTAAAACAAATTGAGCCAGTTGGGCCTAATGGTGAATTTATAATTGACTATTCAATTTATGACGCTGTAAGAGCTGGGTTCAATAAAGTAGTTTTCATAATTAAAGAAGAAAACTATGAACTATTTAAAGAGACTATAGGATCACGTGTTGAAAAGCAAATAAAAGTAGAATATGCTTTCCAAAGACAAACTGATATTCCTGAAGGATACGATCCAGGAGATAGAACAAAACCTTGGGGAACATCACATGCAATATTATCTGCTAAGAACAATGTTAAAGGTGATTTCTTAGTACTTAATGCTGATGACTTCTATGGTAGTGATGCATTTAAGCAAGCTGCTAAATTCTTTAGTGAAGATCATCCAAATGAATATGCAATAATCGGGTATAAAATAAAAAATACATTAACAGAAAATGGAGCAGTTAAGCGTGGAGTATGTGCTAGTGAAAATGGTTTCTTAACAAAACTTATTGAAAGTTCTGTTGAAGAAAAAGATGGACATATTATAGCAAGCCCACTTGATGGTAGTGAGCCATTTGAAATACAAGCAGATGATCCAGTATCTATGAATGCATTCTGCTTTAGAGATGATTTATTCCCATATTTACAAGATCATTTAGTAGAGTTCTTTGAAAAGAATAAGGAAGATCTATCTAAATGTGAATATTTAATACCAGATTCTGTTTATAATTCAGTTAAAGAAGGAAGAGTTAAAGTAAGACTTATACCTACAACTGCTAAGTGGCAAGGAATTACTTATAAAGAAGATAAGCAAAGACTTGTTGATGATATACAAAAATTAATTGATGAAGGGGAGTATCCAGAAAGATTATGGAATTAGATAAAATACAAAAGAGAGAAAAGCAAAGAATAATTATTGCTGTATTAGGAATAATTGCAATTGCTATAGCAGCATTCGTCGCATTTAAATTAAAAGATGATAAGAAAGAAGATCCATATAAACCTAATGAAGTAAAAACTAGTGATCTTGATTATTCATTCTTAAAATTAGAAGATGATAACAAAAACTTAATTTATTCACCACTTTCAATTAAATATGCTTTAAGTATGTTAAATGAAGGTGCAAGTGGTAAGACAAAAGAAGAAATTACTAAAGTTCTTGGTAATTATGAACTTACTAAATATGAAAATATTGATAAAGTATTATCTTTAGCAAATTCAATATTTATAAGAGATATTTATAAAGAATATATAAATCAAGAATATGTTCAAACATTAGAAGATAAATACAATGCTGAAGTAATATATGATGTATTTAAGGATGCAGAAAGAGTTAATAAATGGATTGAAGATAAAACATTTGGAATAATTAAAAATATGCTTCAAGACAATATAGTACAAGATCCTAATACAAAAATATTACTTGTTAATGCATTAGCAATTGATATGGCTTGGTACTATAGATTTGAAAATGAAGATACACATAAAGCAACATTTACTGTTGGAGATAAAACTTTAGATGTAGCAATGATGAATATGGGATTAAAATCAGATGTTATTAAGTACTTTGTTGATGATGAATTTACAAGTGTAGCACTTCCATTACAAGAGTATGAAGGTGTTCAATTAGAGTTTGTTGCAATTATGCCTAATAGTGACTTACATAAATTTGTAACTAGTGATGAATTTGATTCTAAAATTAATAATGTTTTAAGTAATTTAAAAACTAATAATGAAGTAAGATATTCTATTTCACTTCCAAGATTTGAATTTGATAAGAGATTAAATCTTTCAGCTGATTTACAAAATCTAGGAGTAAATCTTGCTTTCTCAGCTGATGCAGACTTCACTAAGATGGGTAGTACAAAACTTTATGTATCAGATGTATTGCATAAAGCAGATATCAAACTTTCTGAAAGAGGTATAAAGGCTGCTGCAGCTACTGTAATAGTAGTTAAAGATAATGCAATTATTGAACCTGAACAAGTTGAAACAGTTAAGTTAAATTTCAATAAACCATTTGTATTCGTAATAAGAGATGTTAAGACTGGAGAAATTTGGTTTGTTGGGAATGTTTATGAACCAGTTTTATGGGAAAATGTAAAAGATAACTATTAATTAGTTGTCTTTTTTTTATTATTACTATATAATATGTAATCACGTGAGGTATTTTATGGAAGATATAAAAAGAATGGAAGAGAGAGCTCAAGGTGTAATAAATTCATATTCTTTACATGATAATTTTAAAGACCTTGAAAGAACAGGATGGAATGTTTGGCATGTTAAAAGACATCGTATTGAAAGTGTTCCAGAACATGTTTATGGTGCAGTGCAACTTGCATATGCAATGTGGAGTGAATTTGATGAATATCAAGATATTGATATTGATAAAGTAGTATTACTTCTTACATCACATGAACTTGGAGAAACTTTACTTGGTGATGTAACACAATTCCAAATGCCAAGAGAAGTTAAAGAAGAAGTAGAACAACTAGCTGATGATATGGCAACTGCTCAATTAAGAAGAGGAAGACATATCAGAGATTTAGTTCGTGAATTTGATGAAAGGAAAACACCAGAAGCAATATTTGCATACATGTGTGATAAATTAGAGTGCGATCTTCATAGTAAATGGTATGATGAAGAAAACTGCGTTGACTTAAATGACCAAGAAGGAAACGATGTTATGAACAATGCTAGAGTTCAAGCACTTTTAAATACAGGAAAATCATGGAGTGGTATGTGGATGCAATTTGGAAGAGATACATACGCATATGATGACAACTTTAGATTTGTTTCAGAATATGCTGAAAAAGTTAATTTACATGAACCAGTAAGAAAACTTAAAAAAGAATTCAAGGAAAAAGCAGATAGAATTATTGCTGCAAGATTAGGGAAAGAAAATAATTAATTCTTTCTTTTTTTTGGTATAATATTATTAGGTGATATACATGGAAGAAAGATACTTAGAACTTATAAAAATCATTAATGAAGCGGATTATAATTATCATACTTTGGATAACCCAACAATAACTGACCAAGAGTATGATAGTTATTTAAGAGAATTATATAATATTGAAGAAGCACATCCAGAACTTGTTAGAAGTGATTCACCTAGTCAAAGAGCAGGTGGAAAAGTTCTTGATGAATTTAAAAAGATTACACATACTATTCCTATGCTTTCTTTAAGTAATGTTTTTAATGAAGAAGAAATTAAATTATTTGATGAAAGAATTAAAAAAGAAGGAATTAATCCAGAGTATGTTGCTGAATTAAAAATAGATGGATTATCAGTATCACTTAATTATAAAAATGGAAAACTTGTAAGTGCTGCTACAAGAGGTGATGGAGTAGTTGGAGAAGACATTACTAATAATGTTAAAACTATTAAGACTGTACCACTTACTATTAACAAACAAATAGATATTGAAGTTCGTGGAGAAATATATATTAGTAAAAAGAGATTTGAAGAGATTAATGCTGATAGAGCTAAGAAGGGTCTAGACTTATTTCAAAATTGTAGGAATTTAGCAGCTGGATCTATTCGTCAATTAGATTCAAGTATAGCAGCATCTAGAAAACTAGATTGTTGGATATATCATTTACCTAATCCAGAAGATTATGGTATAAAAACACATTACGAAGCTTTAGAGTTTATGAAGAGTTTAGGATTTAAAGTTAATCCTAATAATAAGCTGGTTAAGAATATAGATGAATTATTAGAATATATTGAAGATGGTGCTAAAAAACGTGATTCTCTTCCATACGATATAGATGGTATTGTTATTAAATTAAATAACTTAAATGAGCAAAAAATAATGGGATTTACTGCAAAATATCCAAGATGGGCTACTGCATATAAATTCCCAGCAAAGGAAGTATTAACAAAACTTGAAGATATTATATTTACAGTTGGAAGAACTGGACAGATAACACCAAATGCTGTTTTATCACCAGTACTTGTTGCTGGATCAACAATAAGAAGAGCAACACTTCACAATGAAGATTATGTTAAAGAAAAAGATTTAAAGATTGGAGATATCGTTTCAATTAGAAAAGCAGGAGATGTTATTCCTGAAGTTGTTGAAAGAATACTTGAAAGAAGAGATGGATCTGAAAAAGATTTCGTAATGATTAAAAACTGTCCTATATGTGGAAGTGAGTTAATTAAAAAAGAAGGGCAAGTTGATTACTTCTGTGTTAATCCAGAATGTGATGCAAGACATATTGAAGGTTTAATTCACTTTGTTGATAGACATGCAATGAACATAACTGGTCTTGGTGAAAGAATAATTGAAGACTTCTATAATATGGGATTCATAAGAAGTATTACAGATATTTATCATTTAAAGAAACATGCTGAAGATTTAATTGAACTTGAAGGTTTTGGTAACAAGAGTGTTAATAATTTGTTAGAAGCAATAGAAGAGTCTAAGAATAATTCATTAGAAAAACTTATTTTTGCATTAGGTATTGAGCAAGTTGGAGAAAAAACAGCAAGAGTACTTGCAAGAAAGTTTGAAACAATGGACACTTTCATGAATACTTCAGTAGAGGTATTAACTAACATTCAAGATATTGGTGAAATAATTGCTAAGAGTATAAGAAATTATTTTGATAAAGAAGAAAATAAAAAGTTAATTGAAGAATTAAAAGCACTAGGTGTAAACATGGTTTATACTGGTGAAAGAATAGAAGAAAAAGATGAGTTTGCTGATAAGACGTTTGTAATAACAGGAACACTTACTAACTATACAAGAGATGAAGTAAAAAGGATGATTGAAAACTTTGGTGGAAAAGTATCTGATTCAGTTAGTAAGAAAACAAGTGTAGTTATTGTTGGAGATGCTCCAGGAAGTAAGTATGACAAAGCACTTAAACTTGGTATTACAATATGGAATGATGAGCAAATAAATGAAGTGCTTGATAAATATAAATAAAAAGAAATGTATTGTTACATTTCTTTTTTTTAAATATCAAATGTTGGTCTGGCACTTGGTACCAAATATTTAGTGTAATCTATTTTAGGAAAACCAGTTACTGGATATGGCCTCATGTCTTCATTCTTCTTAGCTAAACCATTTACTTCTTTCATGCAGTTTGCAACTGTAACACCTCTTACAGGTGTTCCATTTCCAAATGTTGCATATTTTTGAATAAGTATTAAGCCCATTGCTCTTAAAGTTTTAAATAAATCTTGATATAAAGTACCAGGTCCACAATTATATTCTCTTAACACTTCTTCATCAAAGTCAGTATTTAATGCTTTATGAATCATTGCTGATAATATTGTTTCATTTGTTGATAACCTATGAGAACATCCCCTTAGAGTTCTACCAAAATTTATGGTAGGTTCTTGGAATAATCCGTAGAAATCATGATTGGTAGATGCAATATATGTCTCTTCACCGTTAGGTTGAATACTTGCTATTTCATAGCGATCTTTATATTTTGGACGTTCGATACCCAAAATTTCATAAGTTAAGCGCTCTGCTAATTCTTGAGTTAAACATTCTTCTATCATCAAAAATCCATAAGGTATTGTTTCTTTCATTAAAGTGTCAGGTTTATCTACGCCTTTGTCTTGTAGCATCCCATCTACTGTGGCAAGGTATTTTTCTATTACTATATCATTACTATGTATATGTAATATTTTGTGTCCAATTTCATGATATAAATATAATCTTGTTAGATCATTAGGTGATAGTCTAGGACTGTTTCTATGATGAGTCATATTCATGTTAATTTCTATAACATCATCGATACTTTTACCAAACCAACCCTTTTCAGGAAGAGCTTTAATAGCTCTGAAACCATTTTCTTTATCTTTTAATCTTTCAAGAATTTTTTTATAGTTTTGTTTAGTAATAAACCCATCTTTGATAGCTTGAGCAAAGAAATCTTCTACATACCGAATAAGTTCAGGCAAACGTTCTCTTACTTCCTTGCTTCTTGAAAATGAAGAGTACATCAATCTTTTTAAATAGTTTTCGATTTCTGGGAAGTTTTTCCAATTATATTTGAACTTAAAGTTTGGGTAATTTGCGATTTGCTTAAATTCATCAAAGAAAGCATTTATCTCAGTATCATTGTATTCCCAGTATATTTCACTACTCATATTATCACCTATAATAATTATAGCACTAAAATAGGCTTATAAAATAACAAAGGTTATTATTTTTCATAAAATAAGTTAGATGGGAGGAATAATATGTTTAGTGATTCTAACAGCTTTAATCAAAATTTTTTTGGAGATGCTGATGTTAATGTGGATGTAGATTTTAATATGAGTAATAACATGATGCCTGGAAGTGTAAGTCAACCAATTATTGAACCAATGCAAGAACGTGTTGTAAATAGAACAATAATGCATGAGGTTCCACACGTATGCCCTATAAGAACTAAGATAATTAATAATCATGTTTATCGTCATACTTACAGTCCTGCATATTCTTGTTGTGAAGAAAATGTATGTACAAATGTACAATGTGGATCATGTTGCTGTTTCAATAATAGATAGTCTCGAAAGAGACTTTTTTATTTTATAGATATTTGAAATAAAGTTTTATATATGTTATAATGTACCAGAAATGGCGCATTATTCTAGTCAATACAATATTGTGAAGACGAGGGTAAAATATCGTTAGAAGGCATATCTATGAAACGTTTGGTGCTTGCTTCTTACGCCCAGTATGGGGTGGGTGCTGAATTTGAAGGGGCTATGGACGATCGTAACGGCATACGGCAACCGTTCCATTTTCCCGCGGAGACCTAAAATCGTGAGCAATTTACGACTTAGGCGTGAACCTATCTTGTGGCTAAAGCTATGGGTAGAGTAGCCAGGTTTGAGTGGTGTTGGGGGACGAAGACAGCTTGTTAGAAGGTGTACATCTTGTAATACAGTATTGCTACCTGAAACCTTCACTGCAAAAAAACATAAGCAATATTCAATTGGTTGAGGAAAACTCCTAGAGTGTAAATTGATATAGGATTGTAGTGTGTACTAAGTGGCTATCAAGTAATAGATTAGGTAACTATCTATTTAATCTTTCAAAAGGGAACTGCTTATTTGGTAACGAATAAGTAAGATTAAGGGAAATCCAACTTGACCTAATGACACAAGGTTTACTATGTTAATTGCCATTTCTAATTTTTATTTGAGGCGAATATGAAGAATAAAGACTATAAAGAAAAGTATTCAAATAAGACAAGAAAAAAACCAATTAAAGATAAAAAGAAAATAGACATAAAGTGGGTAAGTATAATTACTATAATTTCTTTTTTAATATCTTTAGTTTTTTCATTTGTTGGAGAAGTTATAATACCTAATGCTCATATACTTATAAGTGCAATATTAATCTTCGCATTTATTGGGCTTGGTATTTTATTTGATATGATAGGTATCAGTGTTACTGTTGCAGATGTTAAAACATTTAATTCAATGGCTACCAAGAAAGTAAAAGGAGCACATCTTGCGGTTAGATTAATAAAAAATGCTGATAAAGTATCTAGTTTTTGTAATGATGTAATTGGGGATATTTGCGGAATTATAAGTGGTTCTGTTGGAGTAAGTATTTCAATTATCGTAGCAAATAAGTTTGATATTTCACTTCTTTTGGTGACACTATTTGTTACTGCTTTTATTGCGGCAATAACAATTGGTGGTAAAGCAATTGGAAAAAGTATCGCAATAAATAGAAGTAATAGAATTTTATATAGATTCGTTTCAGTATTATCTATTTTTTATAGGAAGAAGTAATTATGGAAGAAGAAAAAGTTAAAAAGAAGGCTACAAGAAAGAAAAAAACTACAGGAGTTAAAAAAACTACAACAAAGAAGAAAGCGACAACTAAAAAGAAAACAACTAGTAAGACTTCAGCAAAGAAAACTTCGACTACAAAAAAAGCACTTGTAAAAAAGAAGATAGTTAAAAAAATAGATACTGAACCTCTTCAAGTATTTAACTTTAAAAAGAAAGAAGAGCCTTTAAAAGTAGAAGTAAAAGAGATAAAGGTAGTTAAAAAAAATAACAAGAAAAGTAAAAATAATAACTATCTATATTTAATTTTATCTATTCTAGCTTTGATATTATTAGTTTTTGTTTATAAAAGTCTTTATGGATCAGATAAAAACAAGTTAAAAACAAATATTGGTAATATAGATTTAACTTATGAAGAAGCGACAGTAGAAAACCATAGACTATCTTTAGTTATGGTTGGTGATTGCTTGATTCATGGAGCAATATACGATGATGCTAAAAGAGTTAATAATGGTAAATATGATTTTCACTATTTAGTGGAAAACTATAAAGATATTATTAGCAAATATGATTTAGCATTCTACAATCAAGAATCTCTTTTGGGAGGAACTGAATTAGGGCTTTCTTCATATCCTAGATTTAATTCTCCTAAGGAAGTTGGAGATGCTTTTTTAGATTTAGGATTTAATTTAGTATCTCTTGCTAATAATCATACTTTAGATAAAGGTGAAAGAGGGATTTTATCATCAATTGATTATTGGAAAAGTCAAAAAGGTATAATGACTGCAGGAAGTTATTCTAGTTTTGAGGATAGAGATAAAGATGTAATAATGGAAAAAAATGGAATAACTTATGCACTTTTATCATATACAACTACTACAAATGGTCTTCCTGTACCTAGCGGTAAAGAATATCTTGTTAATGTTTATTCTGATGAGAAGGCAAAGAAAGATATTGAAAGGCTAAGAGGTAAAGTAGATTTATTAATGGTTGCAATGCACTGGGGAGAAGAGTATACACATACTCCAACAATAGAGCAAGAAAGAATTGCTAAGTATTTAGCAAGCTTAAATGTAGATATTGTCATAGGACATCATCCACATGTAATACAACCTGTTGACTTTATTGGCAAAACTATGGTAATATACTCACTTGGAAACTTCGTAGCAAGCCAATATGGTGTTGAGAAACTAACTGGGCTTGTAATGAGCGTTGAAGTTAATAAAAAGATTGAGAATGGGGTTAGTACTATTACACTTACTAATCCGACAGCTGAACTATCTTATGTGTATTCAGTTAAAGATAGCTATAGACATAGTTATAAAATGTATCCATATGAAATGCTTAATGATAAGTTATTGAAGGGATACAAAGAATATTATTATAGGTTTATGGAAATAATTACTAGAAAATATAAAAATATTTTTTATAAAGCTATATAAATGTTTGAAAAAAAGTGTGATAAATGATATAGTACTATATAGTAGGTGATAGGATGAAACAACAATATTTAAGATTATTTGCTTTTATTTTTGGATTAGCTTTTATAATTAGTGGAGTTATTTTCACATTCACTAAGATGTATAAAGATGATAGAGAAAAGAAAGTAGAAGAAGAAAAAGTAATAGCAGACGAAATTGGAGATATTTATAAGACATTTTTTGAAAAAGAAAATGAAGTAAATGCTTATAGAGATACACTTCTTAAAGATTTTGGAGATTATGTTACTTTCTATGCTAATATGCCAAAAAAATATGATAAGATGGCTGAAAAAATTAAGCAATATGAAACTTTAATCA
Organism: Bacilli bacterium; assembly: GCA_017525035.1. Lineage (GTDB taxonomy): Bacteria > Bacillota_I > Bacilli_A > RF39 > UBA660 > RUG13868. The sequence continues at coordinate 42,372 of JAFXTH010000016.1, forward strand.
CAGAAGTTGAAGATGTTTCTTCATATTTAAAGGATAAATGTGTAGAAAAATATAGTGTTAGTGAAGCAAATGATAAATGCATTGCCTACTATATTAATTTAGAAAGAACAATCAACTATTATGTTGGTGATCATGAATATTTCAATAGTAAGATTAAAGAGTTCAATGAATGGATTGTTGGAGAAAACAAGAGTGTTTTAATGAACGCTGTTAAATATAAAGAATTAAAAGAATTTGTTTCAGAGAAATATACAAAATATGTTGATTTAAATAATGATGGAACATATTTAGGACAGAATGCAGATTAGGAGGTTGATAATATGAAGTTTGATCTTTTACCAAAGAAAAGACTAGGTAGAAAATTTATAACTTTGGGAATAATATTATTTCCTCTTTTTTCTAGTCTTTATGTAGTTTCGATTTTTAGTAGCAAGTTAATAAGTAATGCTTTATCATTACCAGTATTATTGATTGCTGTAGCATCTTTAATATTATTTATAGTAGGTATTATATTTGTTAAAACAGGAACTGATAAGGAACCTAAGAGATTAAAGAAAGGTTTTAGATATGCACTATATGTTTTAGCACTTCTTTATACAGTAGGTGGATATTCAATTCTTGGTCTTTTGTATTTACCTGGAACTGGATTTAAAGATTGGTTAATAACTACTGCAATGACAACAATGAACCATCAATATTTTGCAACATGGTTCTATAATGATTATGATATTAACATTTGTATGGCAAATAACTCAGTTATGGAAAGTGGAGAAGATACAAATCCAGATTTGATTAACTTCACTGAACCTGACTTTAATCAAGTAACATATAAGAATAAATTTGAAAAAGAAGTATTAACAAAAGATGAAGGTAATGATTTATATAAAATTATTGATTTAGATAGTAAAAGATATGGATTTAAAGGTAAATTAGCAGTTGTATATGATGCTAGCCATGTAAAATTAGGTATTTCAAAAGGAACTGGTACTAGTTTGGGTGGTTCATACGGACAATTTATAACTGAAATAGCTAGTAGATATAAAGCAGTGCTTGCTATAAACGCTGGAGGATTCTATGATCCTAACTGGAATTCAACTGGAGGAGTACCTCATGGAGTTGTTATATCTGGTGGTAAATTAATTGCTAATAACAGTAAGGCTACTAGTACAGGTGGTATTATTGGATTTAATAAAGATAATAAGTTAATTCTTGCAAGAATGAGTGCTCAAGAAGCTTTAAGAGCAGGAATCCGTGATTGTGTAGATTTTGGACCATTCTTAATTGTTAATGGTAAATCATCATATGTTAATGGTAATGGTGGTTGGGGTACTGCTCCAAGAAGTGCTATTGGTCAAAGAGCTGATGGTATAGTACTATTACTAGTAATAGATGGAAGACAAGTTGGATCAGCTGGAGCTGACATGAATGATGTAGTTAAAGTATTACTTGACTATGGTGCAATTAACGCAGCAAACCTAGACGGTGGTACATCAACTGCAATGGAATTAAATGGTCAAATAATATCAAATCCAAGAAATGGTGCTTTCCAAGCAAAAACAAGACCAGTGCCAAATGCATGGATAGTAGTTCCATAGTTTACATTTTTTAAAATGTAAAGTTGTGTCCAAACTATTGAAAAGCAATTTCTATTACGTTATCCTTAAAATAGGGACGGTGATAGAGTGATATATCCATCAATAGATAAGCTTTTAAATGTTGTTAGTTCTAAGTATGAACTAGTACATATTGCAGCAAGAAGAAGTAAAGAAATAAAAGAAACAAATCATTTACAAATGCCTGCAAATAAATATGTATCTAAGAAAAACATTGGTAGAGCTTTGGAAGAAATAGCAGAAGGTTACATAAAAGTAATGTATGTAGATGAATAATTGACATCTATTGCATTACTTTTTTTGTGTCTATTAACAATAAAAAATGTATAATAATATTAGGTGGTTTTATGAAGATACTAAAATATGAGAAGAAAAGGAATGGCATGTATCAAGTATTCTTTGATAATGGTAATGATATAGATATATCTGAAGAGATAATACTTAAGTATGATTTATTATTAAAAAAAGAAGCAGATAATAAACTAATAGATAAGATGCTTGAAGAAAACAAAATTTACATTGGATATAATCTTGCTATTAAATATATATCTACTAAGATGAGATCTAAAAAAGAAATACGAGAACATTTATCAAAGAAAGAAATAGATAAAGATTCAATTAATGAAATAA
>JAFXTH010000017.1 GCA_017525035.1 Bacilli bacterium
GAGGATTCTGATGACGTTGTGAGTTATTATAAGAAGTTTTCTAAGAAAAAGCTAATAAAAGAAACATCCATATTTGCAATTATTATTTTTGCAATGGTCATGTTAATCGCTGCAGTAGAAAGATATTATATGTGGAATGTTGAAACCATTTATAGTGGCGAAGATAATTTGGTGCAAGGGTATATATTTAAGAACAATAAAGAATATAAAATAATAATAGATAATATCGATTTATCAAATAAATATGCTGACATTAAAATTAAAAGTTTGAATATATCTCTATTAAATGGTGATAGGATTTTGTTGAAGAAAGAGATTAATAATGATAATGATAATGATAATGATGTTTATCTAGTTGATATTTTAGATTCAATGTTACTTTTTTATGAATCTACTCTGAATGATGATATAAAATTAGACAATGTTGTTTTGAATATTGAGTATAGTATAGATGGTAAAAACAAAAATTATATAAGTATATTTCTAAAATAACGAGAATCAAAATGGTTCTCTTTTTTTTGGATTTCCTTTCATCTTTCTAGAATTTAATTTAGAAATTGAAAGGAGGACTTATGAAGCATAAAGGAATAATTTCTTTGATTGTGTTTGCGCTTTTAATGCCTAGTTTTGTATTTGCAAAAGATAACACTGAAGTTTTAAATGACGAAGATTTTGTTGTAGTTGCTGAAACGACAAAATATTATAAAACTGTAACTACAATTGATATGGATCAGTTTACAAATATTGGTGAAATGGGAAGTGCATTAAGCAATGGGATTAGTTCTGTAACTTATGAAGTAACTGAAGAAGAGTATAATAATGCACGTGAAGAAGATCGTATTGTACGTAGTAACCCTACAGTTATCGAAACTACATATAAACGTATGACATCATCAATTTCGGCAAATGGAAGTTATTATAGATACAAGAATGTTTTAAATTGGAAATTAATTCCATCTGTTAGATCCTATGATATTATCGCTATCGGATTCTTAGGTACTGTAAAACCTAAAACTTATCCTTCATTTGTTGAAGAATATTGTAGGCCTAATGGTTACTGCTCAACTATAACTTTAGACACTGTGCAGATCTTTAATTATGGTGCAGGAACATCTTTCTTAGTACCATCTGGAGATTTGTCATCATTGAAACAAACTTTTTGGTTTGATGTTGAGAAGAATACTACAAACACAGTAACTATTCAAAAGGCATATGGTGACTATGCACACGCTACTTCAACAGTAGGAATGATGGATGCTACAAATTATACAGTTTCTCAATCTGCAGGAATTGTTTTAGGCTCATCAATTTCTTCATCATATGATTCAATACCTGTTGCAGACGCTTCATGGTATGGCTCATGGTAGTATGAAAAAGCGTATTTTGTAATACGCTTTTTTTGTTATATTTTTCTTTCTTTTAAATATCTTTTACTAGGTGATAAATTTGAAAATAAATATTTATTATACTGAAGATGTTACATTAGAAAGTTTGATAGAAGATTATTTAAATAGAGATGATGAGCATGAATAGAGTAGCTATTTATATAAGACTTTCGAAAGAAGACCTAAACGGTAGTACTTCTGAAAGTGTAGTAAATCAAAAATCATTGTTAACAAAATATGTTAAAGATAATAATTTTGTTTTGTTTGATACCTATATTGATGATGGATATAGTGGTACTAATTTTGATAGACCTGCATTTAAGAAAATGATAAAAGATATTGAAAGCAATTTAATAGACGTAGTAATAGTAAAAGATTTATCAAGATTAGGAAGAGATTATATTAAAACTGGTGAATATATAGAAAAATGGTTTCCAATTCACAACATTAGGTTTATCGCATTATTAGATGGCATAGATACACTTTATGATTTATCTAGTAATGAAATGGCACCATTTAAATCAGTAATAAACGATATGTATTCAAGGGATAATTCTAAGAAAATTAAGATGGCTTTAAGGACAAAGCAAGAAGATGGCAAGTGGGTAGGTGGATGTCCTCCGTTTGGTTATATGAAAGATGAGAATGATAAAAATCACTTGATAATAAATAAAGAAGAAGTAGTGATAGTTAAAAAAATATTTTCACTTTTCTTAAAAGGACATTCAATTAATTATATTGCTAATTATTTATCAAAACAAAACATACCAACACCATCAATAATTAGAGGGAAAAAAAGCAAATATGCTTCTTTTGGGATATGGAGTCCAATAACAATTAAGAATATATTAACTAATGAATTATACACAGGTAATATGGTTCAAAATAGAAGAAAGAAAGTTAATTATAAAATTAAAAAGATAATAAAAAATGATAGATCTTCTTGGATAGTAGTCAATAATACTCATGAAGCGATTATAAGTGAAAAAGAATTTGATTTAGTAAATAAATTACTTAAGGCAAATAATAAATTATTGCATCATAATAAAAGACTTTTTGAGGGATTAGTATATTGTTCTTCTTGTAATAAAAGATTGATTTTACAAAAAGGTAAATATGAATATTTTGTTTGCAATACGTATAGGAAATATTCAAGACTTGGACTATGTACTAATCATTCAATTAGTAATGATAAATTAGAGTATGAAATATTATCTATTTTAAAGAAGTTAACTAATATGGAAAATATAAGTGATAGAAGTTTGATTATAAAATTAATAAATAAAATAGTTGTTCATGAAGATAAAGAAGTAGATGTTTACTTCAATTTTAAATCTCCTGTTTTATCGCCATCAATGTAAGTCTGGTGGCCTTCTTGGTATGGGATTTTTGAACTCAAGACAAAAGCAATTTTATTTACCAGAGCCGCAAACAGATTTTATATTTTCTATAATAAGTGAAGAGTTTGGTGTTCTTGGGGTAATAATAGTAGTTTCTTTGTTCCTGTTTTTTTTATACTTAGGGTTTAAGATTGTGATTAATTCATCTAATTCATTTAATAAATACTTATCTTTTGGTCTTGTATTTCAAATTATTGTTCAAGCAATACTTAATCTTTCAGTTGTTATTGGATTAATTCCAGTTACCGGTGTAACTTTGCCTTTTTTATCATATGGTGGAAGTAGTTTGTTAATAAGTATGATAAGTGTAGGAATACTCATAAAAATTTCCAAAAATGATTGATGTTGTGTTAATATATTATTATGAAACTTCTATACTTGTTAAAATTCTTGCAAAAATTAAAGAATAATTGTATAATATGTCGTTAACGGAGGGTGTTTTATATGGATGATAAATTATTATTAAGAGCATATGCATGTGCAGTAACAGAAGAAAACCAATTTGCTTTTTCACATGAAGCTACAGTAGGTACAGGATATATTTCAATTGAATATAACCATATGGATTCACCAAGTGGCGATAACTTTTTAAGTGATAATAGTTTCGCAGCAGGGGAAATTGAAGTGTGGAGCGATGGTTTTTCAGCTTGTAGCATTTTTTGTGAAGATGCTGCACCAAGAATTGTAGAAGATTTTGAAAAAATTAGCGGTTATAGTGAAAGACCAACAAAAGTATTTTGGGAATCACCAGTATTAGATGCATCAAGATGGCATAGAATTAAAGAATTTATTGAAGAAAATGATCTTGAACTTAGATATAGTGAAGAAGAAGCTATAGAAAGAGAAATTGAACTAGGACTAGGAAGTCAACAAGAAAAAAATTCAAGAAATCTTAGAAGAACAAAAAAACGTAAAATGCAACAAAGAGCTCAAGTTGCGTTTGCAAGACAAAAAAATGCAACTGATAAAAAATAAAATATCAACACAAAGAAATGTTAAGAGTCTAACATTTCTTTTCTTTTTCTTAAAACTTTCACATTAATATCATAATTCAAATATAGAATTATAATCAGAAAGGAGGATTTATATGAGTAGATCTTTAAAAAATACTTTCATGATTATAGTAATTTCTGTTTTATTAATTTCTTCAATACTAACAATATTTAATGAAATAAATCTATCTAAAGATTGTTCTTTTTCTTTTGACATGAAACAATCATATTCTAATTTCTTTCCTAGGGAATTACCTAATAATGATTTAGATAATATAACTCCAACTCCTCAGTCCAATAATAAAGATACGAAGAAGTTTAATAATACATATAGTCATAGACAGTATGATAAAGATAATAGGTATGATAGAAGAGATGAATTCCAATCTTTCAATATTAGAAAGGAAAATAATAGAACAATATCTATCCCTACAGTAATAGTTCTTTTATTTAATAGTATTGGAATAGCTATTACTTTAATGTATCTAGTAGTATCTAGATTTAATAAATACACATATAAAAAGACTTTTGAAGATGCATCTAATATAGCAATATTTGCAAGTTGTTCTTCCGTAATTGCATTGTTTTTAGTAATTATTGAAGTTGTTATTACAAACGTATTGCTATAATTAATAAAGAGAGTAGAAATATTCTCTTTTTGTTTCTTTCTTTATGTCATTTATGATATAATTTTTATGTTATGGAGGATTTATGAGAAACGTTGGAACTGTAGTGCGTGGAATTCGTACACCAATAATTAAAGAAAATGATGATTTAGCATCAATTGTAGTTGATTCATTAATGAAAGCACAAGAATCTGAAGGATTTAATTTTAGAGATAAAGATGTAGTTGCCATTACTGAAGCTGTAGTAGGTATAAGTGAAGGAAACTATGTTAGTGTTGATGATATTGCTACTGATATTAAGAATAAATTCCCTAGTGGAAATATAGGAGTTGTTTATCCAATTTTAAGTAGAAATAGATTTTCTATGATTTTAAAAGGAATTGCTAGAGGTATGAATAAGATTACTATGCTTTTATCATTCCCAAGAGATGAAGTAGGAAATGGAATACTTGATGAAGATTTATTAGATAAGAGTGAGTTTAATTTATCAAGTGTTATTAGTGAAGAAGATTACAAGAAAAACTTTGGATCATGGATTCATCCATTTACTGGAATTAATATGGTAGATTTCTATAGAGACTTAGTAAAATCAGAAAATTGTGAAATAGAATTTGTATTTGCAAATGATCCTAAAGCAATTCTTAATTATACAAAAGATGTTTTAACATGCGATATACATACAAGATTCCGTACAAAGAAAATGATAGAAGAAGCTGGGGCTGAAATTATTTATGGTTTATATGAAGTTATGACTGCTCCAGTAGGTAATAGTGGGTTCAATCCTACATATGGTTTATTAGGATCAAATAAATCTACAGAAGAAAGATTAAAGCTATTCCCTAAAACTGGTGATAAGTTAGTTGAAACTGTTCAAAGTAAATTAAAAGAATTAACTGGTAAGACTATTGAAGTAATGGTTTATGGTGATGGAGCATTTAAAGATCCAGTTGGAACAATTTGGGAACTTGCTGATCCAGTTGTATCACCAGCATATACAAGTGGTCTTGTAGGAACTCCAAATGAAATTAAATTAAAATATGTTTCTGATAATAAGTTTGCTAATTTAAAAGGTGATGAGTTAAAAGAAGCTATAAAAAATGAAATTAGACAAAAAGATGCTGATTTAAAGGGTAATATGTTATCTCAAGGTACTACACCTAGAAGACTTACAGATTTAATTGGGTCATTATGTGATTTAACTAGTGGTAGTGGAGATAAAGGTACTCCAGTAGTATTCGTTCAAGGTTACTTTGATAACTTAGCTAACGATTAGTATTGAAAAAATGATAAAAAGAATATAAAATATATCAAACGAGGTGGGATTATGAAGAATAAAAGCATAACAAGCAGAGATGAAGATTTTGCACAATGGTATACTGATGTAGTTAGTGCTGCTCATTTAGCAAGCTATACTTCAGTAAAAGGATGTATTGCTATTGAACCAAATGGATATGCTATTTGGGAAAAAATGCAAGCAATACTTGATAAGAAATTTAAGGAATTAGGACATGTTAATGTTCAAATGCCGTTATTAATCCCAGAAAATTTATTAAAAAAAGAAAGTGAATTAGTTGAAGGTTTTGCTCCAGAAGTTGCATGGGTAACTGAAGGTGGAAGTAAGAAGTTAGAAGAAAGACATTGTATTAGACCAACTAGTGAAACAATGTTTTGTGACTATTATAAAGACCATGTAGCATCTTATCGTGATTTACCAAAACTATATAATCAGTGGTGTAACGTATTAAGATGGGAAAAAGAAACAAGACCATTCTTAAGAAGTCGTGAATTCTTATGGCAAGAGGGTCATACTATTCATGCTACTGAAGAAGAAGCTAAGAAAGAAACAGATCAAATGATGGAAGTATATAAATGGTTCCATCATGAAATACTTGCAATACCATCTATAACTGGATTAAAAACAGAAAAAGAGAAGTTTGCAGGAGCTGAATATACATTAACTAACGAGGCACTTATGTATAATGGTGTTGCTCTTCAAGCAGGAACTAGCCATTATTTTGGACAAAAGTTCTCAAAAGCATATGATGTTAAATTCTTAAATAAAGACAATCAACAAGAATATGTTTATCAAACATCTTGGGGAACTACAACAAGAATGATTGGTGGATTAATCATGGTTCATAGTGATGATTATGGTCTTGTATTGCCACCAAGAATTGCACCAGTTCAAGTAATTATAATTCCAATTGGAACTAGTGATGAAGTAACAAATCTAGTTGCTAATTATGAATATATGCTAAAAGAAGCTGGAATTACTGTAAATGTAGATTACAGTGAGAAATCACCAGGATTTAAATTTGCAGAAGCTGAAGTTAATGGAATACCAGTAAGAATTGAAATTGGTGAAAGAGATTTAAAAGAAAATAAAGTTACTTTTGTAAGACGTGATACAAGAGAAAAAATTGTTGAAAATAAAGATTTAGATGTTGCAAAATACGTTGGAGATTTATTAGAAACAATTCAAAAAGATATGTACAATAGAGCAGTAGAACGTCGTGATAAATTAACATTTACTGCACACAATCTTGATGAGATGGCAAATATTTTAAATACACAACCAGGATTCATTCATGCTGACTGGTGTGGTGACCAAGATTGTGAAGTAAAGATTAAAGAAATTAAGGGATGTAAGTCTCGTTGTATAACAGATGAACCTTTAATAGATGGTAAATGTGTTTGCTGTGGAAAAGAAGCAAAACACCATGTTATTTGGGGAATTCAATATTAATATTTACAAATTGCAAAAAATATAATATAATTTAAGCAATTACTTTGATGTTGAGGAGTATATTAGAAATGTTTCAAAGAGAGTTAGTGGTAGGTGAGAACTAACAACTATCTAATAGAAGGTAGCAACTGAGTAGAATCTCTAAGTAAATAGGAGATTTCCGTTATCTTGCGTTAAAAGATTGAGTGTGTAGAATTTTTCTACAAAATAAGGTGGTACCGCGATAACTCGTCCTTAGTTTTAAGGATGAGTTTTTTTATTTAAAAAAAGGAGATGGGTTATATGTTAGATAAGAAGTACAACATACAAGAAAAAGAAGAAAAATGGATGAATTATTGGGATGAGAATAAGATCTATGAATTTAAACCAGATAAAAGGGAGATATATTCAATAGATACACCTCCACCAACAGTTAATGGAAAAATACATATTGGTCATATTTTCTCTTATAGTCAAGCTGAAATGATTGCTAGATATAGAAGATTAAGAAACTATAATGTTTTCTACCCATTTGGATTCGATGATAATGGACTTCCTAGTGAAAGACTAGTGGAAAAAGAACAAGGAAAGAAAGCTCATGAAATAGGTAGAGAAGAATTCAATAGATTATGTTTTGAAACTACTGATAAGTATGAAGCAGAGTTTAAGAAGTTATTTAAGAGAACTGGATTTAGCGCAGCTATTGATACTGCTTATAAAACAGTTAATAAATCTTCTCAAAAGATTAGCCAATTATCTTTCATTGAACTAGTTGAAAAAGGAGCTTGTTATCATAAAGAAAGTCCTGCATTATGGTGTAATGAATGTTTAACTTCAATAGCACAAGCAGAACTTGAAACAAAGACAATCAAAACACAATTCAACTATTTAAATTATGAAACAACTGATGGTGAAACATTTACTATTGCTACAACAAGACCAGAATTAATTCCAGCAATTGTGTGTGTATTTGTAAATCCAAAGGATCCAAAGCATAAACATTTAATTGGTAAAACTGCTCATATTCCTGTAATAGATGAAGAAGTTCCAATCTTAGCAGATGATAAAGTTGCAATCGACAAAGGTACTGGTGTAGTTATGTGCTGTACTTTCGGAGATCAAACAGATATTGAATGGTGGAAGAAATATAACTTACCACTTAAAAATATATTTACTGAAGACGGAAGAATTGTTGATTCAGTTAAAAACTATGGTGGATTAAAGATTAAAGAAGCAAGAGCTAAAATAATCGAAGACTTTAAAGAAACTGGATATTTAGTAAAACAAGAAGAATTAGAGCATGAAGTTCAAACACATGAAAGATGTGGTAAAGAAGTTGAATATTCAGTTATGAATCAATGGTTCATCGATATTATGAATCACAAAGATGAGTTCTTAAAGCTTGGTAATGAAATAAAATGGTATCCAAAACACATGCAAGCAAGATATAACGAATGGGTTAATAATGTTGCATGGGATTGGTGTATTTCAAGACAAAGATATTTTGGAGTACCATTCCCAGTTTGGTATTGTAAAGATTGTGGTAAAGTAATTATTGCTGATAGATCACAACTTCCAGTTAATCCATTAACTGACAAGCCATTAATTAAGAAATGTGAATGTGGATGTACTGAGTTTGTTCCAGAAAAAGATATTATGGATACTTGGCAAACTTCAAGTGTAACACCACTACTTAACATGAGATATAAAGAAAAAGATTCATTAGAAGATTTACTAAAACCTATGACATTAAGATGCAATGCTCATGATATTATTAGAACATGGGATTTCTACAGTATAGTTAAGAGTTACTATAACTTTGGAATGAGACCATGGAATGATGTAATGATCTCTGGATTTGTTATGGCAAATAAAGGAGAGAAAATATCAAAGAGTAAGAGTAACTCTAAGATGGAACCATTTGAATTATTAAATGAATATGGTGCTGATGTTGTTAGATATTGGGCTGGTTCTGGTAAGTTGGGAACAGATATCGTATTTAACGAAGAAACTTTCTTAAGAGGTAAGAAACTTGTTAACAAGATTTGGAATGTATCTAAATTTGTTGAAATGCACTTACAAGATTATAAAGATAAAAAGTTTGATGATTATGAATATGTTGATAAATGGATTTTAGGAAGCTTCCAAGAAATGGAAAAAGGATATATTAAATATCTTGATGACTATGAAATTGGACTTGCACTTAACCATTTAGAGAAATTCTTCTGGAACTTCTGTGATAACTATATCGAAATAGTTAAACATAGATTATATAGACCTGAAGAATTTGGAGAAAAAGCTAGATACTCTGGTCAAAAGACAGTTTATACAATCTTATATAAATTATTACAAGACTTCAGTATTTACTTCCCATTCATAACAGAAGAAATTTATCAAGAATTATATCATGATAATAAATCAATTCACTTAACTGTTATTAAACCATTTGAATTTGATTTTGCTAAAGAAGTAAAGAATGGTGACTTAATGGTTGATATCATTTCTCAAGCAAGAGGAGAAAAGACAATTAATAATGTTTCATTAAAGACTCCAATTAAAAATCTTGAAGTAAGTGTTAGTGAAGATTTAGAAGATGCAATTAATAAATCTATCAAAGATTTCAAAGCTACTTTATTTATTGAAAATCTTAAGTTAAACAAGGCTAAAGGAGCTCATAAGATAGACAAGATTGAATTAGATATGGAAGCAATAGAAAAATAAAAAAAATAATAATTTTTTAAATAAGGTATTGACAAACAGTATAAAGGTAACTAAAATTAGGTTTAATTATATAAAAAAGAGGTCACGTATGATTAGATTTATGATTTTCTTGATAAAATATAATTTGTTTAGTTGCTGCTGCTTATGCTGCTGCTTTAAATATGTCTATTCATGCTGTGTGAAAAAAAATAAGACAAACTGCGTTGCGCGATAGTGCGTTTTGCGGTTTGTCTTTTTTAATACACTTTTTTATTAAATATGAAAGAAGGTAATTAATATGTACGAGTATACTGGTAAGAATGTAATCTTAATGCTTTGCTCAAAATGTAACATCAAATGCAAACACTGCTATATCAAATATAAAGGAGATTTTGAAGTTGATAAGTTAGATTCATTATTCAATGCAATCAAAGATAAACACTTCATAATACTTAATGGTACAGAGCCGATACTTTTTGAAGAGTATTATCACATATATAAAGAAAATAAACAGACTAGAATATTAACTAATGGTTTAGAGTTAATTAGAAATCCTGGACTTTATAAAACTTTAAAAGATATTGGTATAGAAGAAATAGCTCTTTCATATCACTTCGGAATGCAAGATGATATATCATTTGTTAAAAGTAGTATGTTAGATAAATTAATTAAAGATTTAACTAAGAATGGTTTCAAAGTTAAATTAATGACTACTGTATCAAGTGATAATTATAAGAACATTCCAAACATGTGTAAGATGGCACACAAGCTTGGTGCTAAAACAATAAAGTTTACTAATTACATATTCCAAGGAAATGCTCAAAACCAAGAACATAATAAAGTCTTAACAAGAGAACAAATCGATTATGTTTTAGATACGATAGATGAATGTAGAAAAGATTATGATAAAGATGATTTATACATTGAAAGATGTGGAACATTTGGACCGAATAGAAAAAGAAAAGAAAAGTTTGAATGTCTTGCATGTAATAACACAGTAGTAATTACACCAGATTTAAATGTTTATAGATGTGTATTTGATATCGATAAAGGAAATGAAATTGGAAAAGTAATTGATAACAAGATAATGATCTATGATGAATTTAAAGACGCTGATACATCTACTTGTGCGGTACTTAAAAAATATAATGGAGTTGAATAATATGAAAAAACCAGTAATAGGAATTATATCCAATGAAGATTATATTGATAAAGCAATATATAAAAAGAAAGTATATGATGTAAATGCTGATTACATAAAAATGATCAGTGATAATAATGGAATACCAGTAATAATACCAGCAGTTACAAATATAAAAGAATGTGAAAGCCTTCTAAAAACAATTGATGGATTATTATTAATCGGTGGAGTAGATATTACAAAAGAGTGTTACACAAAAAAGAAAATAAAAGATGCAAGAGATAAATTAGAAATAGAAGTATATAAATATTTTAGAAAACAGCATAAGCCTATCTTAGGAATTTGTAGAGGATTACAATTAATAAATGTCGCAGAAGGCGGAAGCCTAAAGAACATTAAAAATTCTAAAATAAATCATTTCATAGAAGAAGATGGATGGGTAAATCATCACTATATAACTATTAGTGAAGATTCTAAGATATACAAAATAATAAAAGAAAAAGAATATGCAGTATCTTCAGTACATCATCAACAAATAGATAAGTTAGGAAAGAATATTAAAGTCACCGCCAAATCTAGTGATGGTGTAATTGAAGCAATTGAATCAAAAGATAATGACTTTGTTATAGCATTCCAAGGACATATAGAAAAATGTTTAAAGAATTTTAATAAATATAATAAAGTGATAGAGGAATTTATAAAGGAGGCTAGGAAATGAAAAAAGAAGATTATTTAAAACTACCAATCTACAAGAATCAAAAAGGAAAATATTTAGTAAAGCAAGATATTGTAAATAATTTTCCACATAATTTTAATATTAAAGATAATGGAAATTATGAGTATGCTACAACTTCTGGAACTACTTCAGATAGAATGGAAATAATAAGAAAACCGAACTGGTGGCAAGATGAATATAAAAGAACATATTCAAATGATGAAAAGCTAAATAAATGCTTTAATGAAAAGCTTCATAAGATTATATTCACAACAGCCCAGTGTTCAAATCTTGTGTGCTTCGTTGAAAAGCCTTCAATGGAAAAAAGAACAATAGGTAATACGTTATATGTTAATAATACTTTTAATCCATGGGATTGGACAAAAGATAACATAAATGAAATAGTTAATGAAATTAACTTATTCAAACCATATTACTTAGATGCAGATCCAGTATATTTATCAATATTCTTATACTTAAAAGATAAATATAAAATAAAAACTAAATTACATGTACCAGAAATAATAACATTAAGTTATGAATTTGTTACAAAAAATACAAGAGATTATATTTCAAAGAAGTTAAAAACAGATATTAGAAATTTATACGGTACTACAGAATTTGGATATGCTTTCTTAGAAAATAAAGATGGAAAAATGGCTGTATGTAAAGATTTACTAGATGTAGATTTATTACCAGTAAATAAGAAGAATCATATATATTCGTTAATAATTGATAGCTACAAAAATGAATATATGCCACTTATAAATTACAAAGTTGGTGATTTAGTAGAAGCAACTGATGAAGAAGTTAAAAACTTCAAAAAAGATAAAGTAGTAACAAGAATGGCAGGAAGAGAAAAAGATGTTTTAGACGAAAAGATTTCATTCTCAATGCTAGATAACTTAATAAATAAAGTATCAGATAGAATATTACTATATCAGTTCTACTTTATAAACAAAGATATTTGTAGTTTAAAATATATTACTTTAGATAATAAAGAATTAAGTGAAAAAGAAAAGAAAGAAATAATAAAAGAATTAAAAGAAATAGATATCAATTATGATATTACCTTTAATCTAGTAGAGGAAATATCACCAGAAATGTCAGGTAAGTTTACTATAGTTAAAAGACAAATATAATTTGGAGGAGTTTATGGAAGATAAAATTAGAAAAGATTTCCCAATGTTAGATAGCAATATAGTTTATTTCGACAATGCATCTACTTCTTTAAAACCAAATGAAGTAATTAAATCTGTTGAAGATTTTTATACAAAACATACTTCAAATGCTTATAGAGGTAGTTATATAAATTCAGAACTTATATCACTTAAGATTGATGAATGTCGTGAATTAGTAGCAACGATGATTAATTCATCATCAAGAGAAGTAATATTTACATCTGGTTGTACTGATTCAATAAATCAGTTAGTTAAGATGTTAAATATAAAAAAGAAAGATAACGTTGTATGTTCATTGCTAGAACATCATTCTAACTATCTCCCTTGGTTGAATAGTAGTAATTTAACAGTTGTAGGACTAGATAAAAATGGTGTAGTTGATCTAAAAGAATTAGAAAGTATTCTTAAAAATAACAAGATCAAAATAGTTACTGTAACAGCATTATCAAATGTTACTGGTAATGTTCAACCAGTTAAAGAAATATGCAAATTAGCTCATAAATATGGAGCACTTGCAATGATTGATTGTTGTCAATATGCACCACATTTTAGAATAGATGTTAAAGATATCGATTGTGATTTCTTAGCACTTTCAGCACATAAGATGTGTGGACCCAGTGGACTAGGAGTTCTATATGGTAAGAAAGAATTATTACTAAAGTGTAATAAATCAAAATATGGTGGTGGAATGGTTGATAGAATAGTAGATTCTACAAACGTAAGATATAAAGAAATTCCTTATTGTTTCGAAGCAGGAACACCTGCAATAGAAAATATCTTAGGATATGCTAGTGCAATAAGATATTACTTAGGTGTAGGATTTGAAAATATATCAAAGAAAAATAAAGAACTAGAAGATTACTTTAAAAAGAAAATAGATAAGAGTAAGAATATCAAAATGATATTCCCAATATCTAAAAATCATGCCCCAATATTTACATTCAAATTAAATAGAGATTTAAATTTAAATTATGTAGCAAAGATATTATCTGATTCAGCAAATATATGCGTATCAAGCGGATATCAATGTTGCCAGCCTTTATATAACACAATTGGTGAAAAAGGTGGAATAAGAGTATCACTACAATTTTATAATACAAAAAAAGAAATAGATTATTTTATAGAAAAAATAGAGAACTTAAAAATATAATATGGGAGGTTTATTATGAGTCATAAGTTATCAGTAGGATTTAATGGAGATCTAGATTTATTAGATAGAATGTTTGAAGATGAAGAGAATAAAATAGGAACACTTTATACAGGTGGTTATTTAAAAGATGTTAGTAGTGGAAGATTTCAACATAGTGAAAGTAGAAAGTCACTTGAGAAAATAGTTGATGGAGTACATGATAAGGGTGCAAGGTTAGCAGTAACTTTAAATTCACCTTGTGGAGTACCACCAAAAAGCGAAACAGAATGGTGGCAAAATGTTGAAACATACTTAAAAGAACTTGAAGCAATGGGAGTAGATACAGCAATAATAGCTCATCCATTCATTATCGATTTAGCAAAACAAAAAACAGATATGACAGTAGCAGCATCAATAATTTGCGATGTTAATACACCAAGAGGTGCTCGCTACTATGAAGATATGGGAGCAGATATCATCGTACCATCTTCATCAATTAACTATGATATAGATACACTTGAGAAAATTAAAGCAAACCTACAAAGAGCAAAAATAGTATTACTTGCTAATGAAGCTTGTTTAGGAAACTGTCCATGGAGAAGATTCCATCAAAACGCTTTATCACATGCTGATAGAAAAGGTTATGATGTTGATTATGCTATGAGTTGTACTGGTTTATATACAAAAGAACCTCATATGATGCTAACAAATAATGTTATAAGACCAGAAGATTTAGATAAATATAAAGAAATTACAGATATGTTCAAATTAGTAGGAAGAACTACTGATGATGAAACATTATTAAAAATGATACATGCTTATTCAACTGGTGAATATCATGGTAACTTAGTAGATATAGTAGATAAAGGATTTAGTCAATTTATAAACCTTCCAAATGATAAATTAGATGGTTTGTATGAACAAAAAACAAATTGTGATAAAAATTGTCAAACATGTAATAAATGTAAAAGATTATATAAGAGTATAAATAGTTAGTGGGGGAATTTATATGGAAAGACTTTTAAACTTAGAAGCAACATCTTTCTGTAATGCAAATTGCAGTATGTGTCCAAGAGACTGTGTTAAAGAATTTGGATACTTATCTTTAGAAACAGTTGATATGCTGATTGATAAAGTAAAAGATATAGCTCTTTTTGAAATATCTCTTTCAGGAAGAGGAGAACCAACTTTTCATCCAAAATTGGTTGAAATAGTAGAAAAATTAAGAGAATTAAAAACAAAGATTTCAGTAGTTACTACAAGTGATGGATTAAATGCAAGAAACTATAAAGAGATAGTTGATAGCCTTGATATTTTAAGATTATCAGTAAGTTCAATTGATCCAGCTACATTTAGAAAAGTACATAGAGGTTTAGAGTATAGAAAGATTTGGGATAATATACAAAGACTTGTATCATATGATCCTGAAAAACTTCATATACACTTAGTTGGAGGAGAAGATACTTATCCACAACTTGAACCAACTATTAAGTTCTTTAAAGATCATGGAGTAAATAATATATTCTTATTTCCACTTTGGAATAGAGGAGGAAATGTAGAAGAACAAGAAATACTTGATATTAGAAAGAAACTAGTAGAAGAGTATGGAGTATTCTATTCAGAAGATGAATACTTAGAT
This sequence comes from Bacilli bacterium, assembly GCA_017525035.1. Lineage (GTDB taxonomy): Bacteria > Bacillota_I > Bacilli_A > RF39 > UBA660 > RUG13868. The sequence goes on from JAFXTH010000017.1 coordinate 15,634, forward strand.
GAAGATAAAGTAAGACAACTTGGTAATCCAAACTATTGTCCTATTGGAGATACTAGTATCTCAGTTAACTTCAAAGGTGATATGATTGGATGCTTCCAAGACTTTGAAAATAAAACAAAGATATGCAATGTTAGAGATGACGTTGATTTCTTAAAAGAAAGAGCTAAAATGCTTAAAAAAATGCCTGTGTGCATGAGTTGTAATTCTGCAAAACAAGCAAGAAGGTAGGTTATTATGAAAATATTATTACTATCAGGATTAGGTCCTTCCTGGCCACAAGGTAGTGCTTTCTATAATAGTAATATGTTAGAGCATACCTTCTTAGATAAAGAATGTTACCACGAAGGATTAAAAAGAAATATTTCTAAAAAGGACTTTTATATCTATGATTCTAATGGAGATGAAAAGAGCTTATTTAGAGAAAGAAATGGAATAGAGAAAAATCTTACTACACTTACCCTGGAAGGGATATTAAATGATTGTGATTGTGAGTATGAATATTTAGATTTAGAAAAAGTCTGGAATAACTTCGATTATCAAAATGGCGATGATATAGATTATATATTTTTATCAACAACATTTATATGTAATCTAAGTGACTTGAATTATGCTATTAACTGGTGCAAACAAAATTTACCTGGAAAGAAGATTATCGTTGGAGGGCAATTCAGTAATTTAAAATATAAAAAGATATTAGAAGAATTTGGTGACATATTATACGTAATGAGAGGAGACGGAGAAATAGCAATCCCTGCATTACTAGATTATTTAAACCATAAACAAGACGATATTAGTAAAGTTCCAAATCTTGTATGGAGAAATGGTGATGAAGTAGTATCAAACGAAGTTAAGATGGTTGATGTTAATACAGTTCCAGCTATTAAACTAGATGGACATGTAGATAACATGTATTATGAATCAATGCGAGGATGTGCATTTGGATGTAAGTTCTGTTCATTTCCAGCAGCATCACCTAAATGGCGTTACAAATCAGCACAAAAAATTGCCGATGATTGGTTATATTACAGTGATGCTTTTGGAGTAAAAAGAATGAGGGCAATGGATTCAGCATTTACATTTCCTCCAAAAAGATTACAAGAATTATTGGAATTATTAAAAGATAAAGGTATCGAATGGGAAGCTTATTCAAGAGCAGATGTTATAAATTCTAAAGAAGTTATCGAAGCATTAGAAGACGCTAACTGTAGATTATTATCATTTGGTTTTGAATCACTTTCAGATGATACATTAAAAAAAATGAACAAAAGGGTAACAGCAGAGCAAAACAGAAAAACAAATGAATTATTAAATAAGTATGCTAAAAAGCTAGATTATAGGTGTTCATTCATAGTAGGTTTTCCTGGTGAAACCCCGGAAGAGTATCAAAAAACACATGATTTCTTAGTAAATGAATACAAAAAGCAATTTCATCTTAGTGTATTTTCACTAGTAGATGAAACAATGCCTATATGGCAAGAAGCCGAAAAATATGGCTTAGAAGTTACGGATCCAAACAATCCTGACTATAATTGGAAACATAAGGGGATGACTGCAGAGGAAGCAAGAAAGCTTCATCAGCAAACATTGTATGACGTTAGGTGGAAAAACGAATTTGCAGTTGGAACAGAATGGCAATTACCATTTGATTTACCACTTAATCCAAACTTAGACTTTACGAAAAATTATAGAATTGAAAAATTAATAGAAAGGCTTGCTTTTGTTACAAAAGATTTTAAGGGAAACCAAGAACTAATTGATGCTATTACAGAGAGTGTTGTTCAAGAACTATCTACTCTTGGAGTTCATATAAAAGGATTTAGTTACAACAAAGAAGAAAGATCTAATAACAAAGCATTAGTGAAATCTGATGAAAAATGAGAAAGATTATTTAGATAAACACTTTTTTGATAAAGTAAATAAAAGTGATTATGTTGGCGTCGAAATAGAAATGCCAATAGTGAATTTAACTTATCCACATAAAGTGGATATGAAAATTATTCAAAAATTATTCTTATTCTTTTTAAGCGATGATTTTGAAACTAGTAGTTATGATAATGAAAATAATATTATTGCAATAAAGAATACTAAAAATGGAGATACTATTTCTTTAGAGTATTCAGTTAATACTTTAGAGTTTTCTTTAAATAAAGAATTAAGTATCTACAGATTAAAAGATAAGTTTTTTAACTATTATGATAAGACAAATACTTTCTTAAAAATCTATAATTATAAATTACATGATGGTGGAATTAATCCATATTATAGAAAGATTGATAGAGAGTGTTTAAATCAAAATAGATATAGAGCTATTGAAAGATTATTAAATAATAAATATAATAAACTTTTGTCTCAATTTTGTGCATATTGTTGCAGCATTCAAACTCATGTGAATGTTTCAGTAGATAACTTAGTGAATGTAATGAATATGTTTACAAGAATAGAAGATAAAAAATCTAAGATATTTGGTAACTCTTATATGGATGAAGTTAATTTAAAAAACTCAAGAAGCTATATATGGGGTAAATGTAATTTTGGGCCATTAAACAATGGAAAAAATAGAATCTATAAAGACCTTAATGATCTTAAGAATGATTATTTAAATAGAAATTTATTCTATGTAGAAAGAAATGGTAAATATTTATTATTTAATGAAAAACAAAGATTAAGTAAATATTTAGATAATAAAGAAATTGATGCAACTGATGAGAAGTTGAAACCAGTAAAAGTGAAACCTAATATTAATGATTTAGATAATTTTAGATCATATAAAAGTGTTGAACTAACTAGATATGGAACACTTGAAATCAGAACAGATTGTACTCAAAAAATAAATAATATTTTTAAGGTAGTAGCATTCAATGTTGGAGTAAGTAAGAAGAGTAGTGAAATCTTAAAATACTTAAGAGAACATAAATCAATTAGTAATAAAAAACTATTTGAATATGCTATTAAAGGATTAAAAGAAAGAAACAAAGATGAAGAAGAATTAATGGCGGTGTAGTATGAAAAAAGTTGGTATATGGATGTATGAAAATGATGGCGGAATAAATATCAAAAAGAAACTTGTATCAAGTCTTAAGAAAAAAGGCTATGAAGTATATGCAGATTTTGATATGAGAGAGTGCTATCTAAAAGATGGTAAAGTATATGCCAAAGATGGTTACTGTTTATCAGATGTAGATATCTTCTATCATATGAATGCTGATGAACAAAACCAATATCAAAATGACATATTAAGACTTTTAGAATTATCTGGTGTACATGTATTTAATAACTACCAAGCATTTATCTATTGTAAAGATAAAGTAATTGCAAATCTTTTACTTAGAAAAAATGGAATAAATGTACCTCCATCAATGCTTATTAATAATAAACTTTCTAAAGAAGAATTAAAACATATAATTGATGAATGGAAAAGTGTTGTAGTAAAGCCTCGTACTAATCATGGTGGAAAAGGAATAATCAAATTTGATGATTATGAGCAATTCAGTGATTATTATGAATCAAGTAAGCATTATGTAGATAATTACTATTTAGAAAAATATATTCCATTTGATAAACATGACTATAGAGTTGAAATATTTAATGGAGAAGTTGTAGGTACTTATTGTAGAGGTAAGTGTGGAAGTTATAAAACAAATATCTCTTCAGGAGGATCAATGATTGATTCTAAAGTATCTAAAGAGTTTCAAGAAATAGCACTTAAATGTGCTAAAACATTAGGGATAACTACAACTATAGTAGATATGATTTTATCTAGTAAAGATAAGAAAATCTATGTATTAGAAGTTAATCCTATAATGGGGATATTCTTAGAATCAGCAATGAAATCTGGTAGTAAGATGCCAGTGCAAAAAGATATTCCAGATGCATTTAAAACAGATGCAATAAAGTTAAATAAAATAATTGAATATATAGATTTATATTTTAAAAAAGTGGGGTGATTTAGATGGGAAAAGATGATTTTATTTTCATTGCAGGTCCATGTGCAGTTGAATCAGAAGATCAAATAGTAAGAATTGCTAAGCAGTTAAAAGAACTAGGTGTTGATTATTTAAGAGGTGGAGTATTTAAGCCACGTACTAGTCCAAAAAGTTTTCAAGGACTACAAGAAGAAGGACTTGAATATTTGTTAAGAGCTAAAGAAGAAACTGGCTTACCAATAATTACTGAATTATTAACAATAGATCAAGTTAAAAAATATGCAGACTTTGTTGATATAATTCAAATTGGAAGTAGAAATATGTACAATTACGAATTACTTAAAGAAGTAGGTAAAACAAATAAAAAAGTAGTATTAAAAAGAGGTTTATCTGCTACATTTGGAGAATGGCTTGGAGCAGCTGAATATATAAAACAAGGTGGAAATGAAGATATAGTACTTTGTGAAAGAGGAATAAGAGGATTTGATAATGCTACTCGTAATGTGCTTGATTTACAAGCGGTTCCATATATTCACAATAATACTGAATATCCTATAATTGTTGATCCTAGCCATGCAGCTGGAAATAGATATATGATTGAGCCAATGAGCCTTGCAGCTACAGCAGCAGGAGCAGATGGATTGATGATAGAAGTTCATGATAGACCAGATGAATCAATGTGTGATAGATCACAAGCAATCAATATAGAACAAGTAAGTAATATATATAATAAAGTTAAAACCTTAAGAAAGGTAATGAAATAAGCTGTTTTTATTGACCAAAACGATAAAAAATGATAGAATATAAAGCAATTTTAGAGGGGGAATAATGATGTTGGATAAAAAGTATAGCTTTGGTAGTGCGGAAAAAGAAATGCAAGAGTTGTGGAATGAGAAAGGTGCCTATAAATTTAAGGGAGTAGACGATAGAAAAATATATTCTGTTGATACTCCACCACCTACAGTAAGTGGTAAATTACATATAGGACATATATTTTCCTTTACTCAAGCAGAAATGGCAGTTCGATATCACAGATTATTAGGAGAAAATGTATATTATCCTTTTGGATTTGATGATAATGGATTACCTACAGAAAGACTAGTAGAAAAAGAAGAAGGAATATTTGCAAAAGATTTACCTAGAAGTGAATTTATTGACAAATGTAACTTAACAAAAGATAAATATATTAAAGAATTTAAAGATTTATTTCAAAGAGTTGGTATAAGTGCAGATTGGGATTTAGGGTATGATACTATTAATGAACTATCAAGAAAAGTATCACAAAGATCTTTTATTGATTTAGTTAATAAAGGAAAAGCATATCGAAAAGAAATGCCAGTGTTATGGTGCCCATGTTGTCAAACTTCTATCGCACAAGCTGAACTTGATGATAAAGAAATTGATTCATATTTTAACTACATTAATTTCGATGTAGAAGGTAAGAAGATTGAAATTGCTACAACAAGACCTGAATTTTTAGGTGGTTGTGTTGCTATATTTGTTAATCCAGATGATGAAAGATATAAAGATTTAATTGGTAAGGAAGCAACTGTACCTTTATATAATAATAAGGTAAAAATAATTGGTGATTCTAAAGTATCTATGGATAAAGGTACTGGTATTGTTATGTGCTGTACTTTTGGTGATCAAACAGATATGGAATGGCAAAAAGAATACAATTTACCAATTAAGAAAGTTATAGAACCAGATGGAACAATTAATAAAGATGTTCCAATAGTTGGTGGCATGAATACACTTGACGCTAGAATGAAAATAGTTGAGGAATTAAATAATAAAGGACTATTAGTAAAGAGTGAAAAAATAAAACATACAGTTAATACTCATGAAAGATGTGGAAATGAAATAGAAATAATTAATTCTCCACAATGGTATATAGATATATTAAGTATCAAAGATGAGTTAATAAAAGCTGCTGATGAAATTAATTGGCATCCAGAAACAATGAAAAAGAGATATTTGGATTGGGTTAACAATCTAAAATGGGATTGGTGTATTTCAAGACAAAGATATTTTGGAGTACCTTTTCCTGTATGGTATTGTAAAGAGTGTGGAGAAGTAATGATTCCAGATGATAAAGACTTACCAGTTGATCCACTTAAAAATGTTCCTAACAAAACTTGTAAATGTGGATGCAAAGAATTTGTTCCAGAATCAGCTGTAATGGATACTTGGGCTACTTCTTCAGTATCACCACTTATTAATAAGAAATATGGTGAATCTGATGAAAGGGATTACTTATATCCAATGAGTATGAGAAGCCATGCTCATGAAATAATTAGAACATGGACATTCTATTCAATAGTTAAAGGGTTATATCATTTAGGACAAGTACCATGGAAGAACTTGATGATTTCTGGTTTCGTTCTTGCTAAAAAAGGTGAGAAGATCAGTAAGTCTAAAGGTAATGCTAAGATGTCACCTAATGAATTATTAGATACTTATGGTGCAGATATGATTAGATACTGGACAAGTTCTAATAAATTAGGAACAGATACTTGGTTTGATCCTACTGATGTAGAATCATCAAGAAGATTTATGACAAAATTATGGAATTCAGCAAGATTTGTAGAAATGCAAACTGCCAATTTTGATCCTAATGAAGAAGTTGAATTAACTTCAATAGATAAATGGATAGTATCTAAATGTCATGAAACATTTGAAAGATATAAAGCTCAAATGGATAAATATGAAATAGGAATGGCAAGAGGAGAAATAGACAATTTCTTCTGGAGAGATTTCTGTGATTATTATTTAGAGATTGCTAAAGAAAGATTATATAATCAAGATAATAAATATGGAGATAAACAAAAATCAGCTCAAAAAGCTTTATCAATGGTTTTCTTAGAAGTATTAAAAATGTATTCACCATTTGTACCACATATAACTGAAAAAATATATCAAGAGTTATATAAAGGAAAAGAAAAAGGGGAAACATTATGTAACAGTACTTATAAAGAGTTACCATATTATGATGGAACAGTTGAATTTGGTGAAGCTGTTAAAGATGTTGTATCTACAGTAAGAAAATATAAAACTGATAGAAATCAATCTATGAAAGAAAGAATTGGAATTTTAAATATTGGAATGACACAAGAAAACTTAGAATTCTTAAAAGATTCAATAATGGATATTAAGAGTTGCACTAGCGCTGATGATATTAATGTTAGTGTAAGTGATGAAACAACAATTAATATTCCAACACCAGAAGTAGAAAAAGGACAAATGTTAGTTAAAGAAACAGGAAAATAAAATCCTGTTTTTTTGTGTTATAATATATATAGATAATAAAGGAGATATTATGAAAAAGATATTATTAGTTATATTTTCATTTGTTATGGTATTAACTTTTACTGCGTGTAATGCCAAGAAAGATAAGTTTTCAAATAAAATATATGCAAATATAGAAGTTAAAAATTATGGAACAATTGAGTTAGAATTATACCCTGATGTTGCTCCAGAAACTGTTTCAAATTTCGTTGATTTAGTTGAATATGGATTATATGATAATACCACTTTTCATAGAATTATTAGTGGTTTTATGATACAAGGAGGAGACCCTACTGGTACAGGAAGAGGTGGAACTAGTCATACAATTAAAGGTGAATTCTTAGCTAATGGATTTGATAATGCTTTGTCGCACACTCGTGGTGTTATTTCAATGGCAAGAAATGATTCTGATTATGATTCAGCATCAGCACAGTTTTTTATTACACATGTAGATAGAAAAGATTTAGATGGGCATTATGCAGCATTTGGTAAAGTAATAAAAGGTATTGAAGTAATAGATAATATTTGTGATAATACAAAAGTTGAAGACAATAATGGTACAGTATTAAAAGAAAATCAACCAATAATTACTAAAATATATATTGTTAAATAATTTACAATATTTACATTGAAGAAACAATTTATGTTTCTTTTTTAATTATTATATTTAATAATTGTTATATTATATAATTATATTGGAGGATAAAATGAAAGAAGAAAGTAAAAAATCTAATAAAAAGCAAATATTTATTTATATAGTTTTGTTTGCAATAGGACTTGCTCTAGGAGGTATAGTATCGGGATTACTTCTTGGTAATTTTAACAAATCAAATAGTGGTAATACAGAACAAAAAGAAGAAAAGAAAGAAGAACAAAAAGAAGAAGTAAATGTATCAGAACTAGATATCGTTTCTGTTAATCTTATGAGTGGAGAAATCTACTATATTAGTAATGGAGATTTATACTTCTATAAACTAAAAGAATTAGAATCAGCTAGATACTTCATAATTACTCATTCAGGATGTTTATCAGATAATAGTAGCGACTACTGTAAATTAAATTCACCATATTATGATCAAAAACCAGTTAAAGTTGAAGGTGTATCAAATGTTGTAAAAATTAAATTATTCAATGGTTACAAGTCTGGTGGAGAAAGTTTTCAAATTTATGCTATAACAGAAAGTGGAGATGCTTATGAAATTAATGAAGGTAAAGTAGGTTTATTAGCATTCACTAATGTAGTAGATATGTATGGAAATAAAGATAACGAAGTAGTTGTTTCTTATAAAGATGGTACTACTAAAGTATCAGAATACACTTATAGTAATGATGTTTAAAATCTTTTTATTGATTTAATTATCATTTAGTATTAGAATATTGTTATCAATGTGATGACCGAGGTGGAAACTCGCGAGCAATATGTAAATGAAGATTCTTCTTGAATGAAGTAGGGTGGAACAGCGGTAATACGCCCCTACAATAAGAGGAGTCTTTTTTAATTATAAGGAGGATAAATTATGGAAGAATTTACAATGGACAAATTAGTAAGTTACTGCAAGCAATATGGATTTATATTTCAAGGAAGTGAAATATATGGTGGGCTTGCAAATACATGGGATTATGGTCCATTAGGAGCAAGACTTAAAAATAATATTAAAGATGCATGGAGAAAGAAATTTATTCAAGAGCGTAAGAATGCTTTTGAACTTGATGCAGATATATTAATGCACCCAAGAGTTTGGGAAGCATCAGGACACGTTGGAAGTTTTAGTGATCCACTAATCGATTGTAAGGAATGTAAAACTCGTCATAGAGCAGATAACCTAATCGGAGACTTCGACCCTGAAGCTCATCCAGATTCAATGACTGATGATGAAATGGTTAAATATATTCAAGATCATAAAGTACCATGTCCAAAATGTGGAGCATCTAATTTTACTGGTATTCGTGAATTTAACTTAATGTTTGAAACAAATAGAGGTGTAGTTAAAGACGCTAAAAGTGTTGTTTATTTAAGACCTGAAAATGCGCAAGGAGAATATGTTAACTTTCAAAACGTATTAAGAAGTCAAAGAACTAAATTACCATTTAGTATTGGGCAAATTGGTAAAGCATTCAGAAATGAAATCACACCAGGTAACTTTACTTTTAGAACAATAGAATTTGAACAAATGGAATATCAAACTTTCTGTAAAGAAGGAGAAGATGAAAAGTTCTATGATTACTTTAAAGAATATGGTAAGAAATTCTTCATGTCTTTGGGAATCCCTGAAGAAAAATTAAGATATCATGATCATGAAAAACTTGCTCATTATGCAAAAGCTGCATGTGACATTGAATACTTATTCCCATTTGGTTGGGGAGAGATAAATGGTACTCATAATAGAACTAACTTTGATTTATCTCGTCATCAAGAATATAGTGGAGAATCTCAAGAATATTTTGATCAAGAAACTAATGAAAAATATATTCCATATATTGTTGAATCAACATATGGACTTGATAGAACTGTCTTAGCAGTACTTTTCAACGCTTATAGAAAAGAAACTTTAGATAATGGAGAAGAACGTGAAGTATTAGGACTTCATCCATTCTTAGCACCATATAAAGTAGTAGTACTTCCACTTATAAAGAAATATCATAGTGAAAAAGCTGAAGAAATATATGATAAATTATCTAAATGTTTTATGACTGATTATGATGATGCTGGAAACATTGGTAAACGTTATAGAAGAGCTGACGTTATTGGAACACCATTTGCTATTACAATAGATGATGATACATTAAATAATAATACAGTTACAATAAGAGATAGAGACACAATGGAACAAGTTGTTGTTAAAGTTGATGAAATAGAAAAATACATCGAAGAAAGAATTAAATATTAATAACTAAACTGATATATTAATTTATATCAGTTTTTTGTTTGCAAATACTAATTTTCTATATTAAAATAAAAAGTTATATGGGTGACTAATATGGATGAACTAATTGAACTTATGGGCGAAGACAAAGGAATATTTTTTGCTAAGGCAATATCATATTTTAATAGAGCACTAGGAGACATTGATGGCTTCTTCTTAGACAATGAAGAACTTAGTGATGAGTTATTGAATAATAAGTTGTATATATTACTTTGTATTAGAGAATTCGTTGAAAATTCAAAAATGACAGCAAGACAAAAAACACAACTATTCATTAGAATCGATAAAATTGTTAATGTATTAGTCAAATATGATGTGAATGATTCATTTATGGAATCTAATGTGCACGATAAATTAATGATTAGACAATTAATTAAATCTTGTGAGCATGATTATGGTTCTTTGCATAAAGTAAGAAAATATATATATCAGCATAGGCACGGCATTGATCAAAAAACAATCTTCCTAGCTTATGGTGGAAGTAATAGTTCAGTAATAAGTGAGATAAGTAGTAAGTTAAATGATCATGAAAAAGTAGATCTAAAGGAAATATCTTTATTAACAGGTATTATAAAACTGAAAGAAAAAACAGATTATGAAACATATATAGTAATAGAGCAGTTATTTAAAATATTAGAAAATGATTCTTTTATTAGATATAAATTCGATAACTTAGATGGTTACGAAAGTGTTAAAAAAGAATTAATAAGAAAGTTAAAAATGCTAGCTAATAATTGTACAAATAAATGTTTGGATCAATTAAAAAAGGCAAAGATAAAGCAAGATATTATTGATGGTGTAATATATATAAATCCAAAGTTTGATTTTCCTAGTTTGAATATTGATTATAGACTTGAAAAAAGAAAACTTGTAAGAGGTAAAAAGATAATTACAATAGATGATGTAGATTCTCCTGATTTGGATGGCGCTTTTAGTATTACAAAAGATTCTGATGGAGTATATGATTTAGAAGTTTATATATCAGATGTACCAACATTTTTAAGTAATAATAGAAAGCTAGCTGAAGAAGCATATAAAAGAGGAGTTACTTATTATATTAGAAATTATAAAGATAAAGCTAATATTAATGTAGATATGCTTCCAAGAAATTTATCTCATCATTTACTATCTCTTAGAAAAGGATCTGCTAAAAATGTAATTTGCTTTAATTTCAAAATTGATAGTAAAGGTAATATATTATCGTGTGATGTTGGCTTTAAAAAAATAGTTGTAGATCGTGCCTTACCGCCATATAAAGCTGTTGCTATTGCTAGTGGTAAACTTAGTAATACTGGTATAGATACTGATATTAAATTATTAGATGAATTAAAACGTATTATGCTTAGAAATAAAGGTTCAATTTTTTTAACCGATACAGATTTAGTAGGTATTAATTCAATACTAGTTAATTCTTACGTTGGAAAAGAAGCAGCTCTTGCATTCTATAGAAATAATGGTATTTATACAGCAGAAAAACAGTGTGGTTATACACATTCTGCAACGCCACTTAGAAGAATAGTATCTGATATTAACTTAAGCTTATTTTTGAATCAAAAAGGTTTAATGAAAGTAGCTGATAGTGATATTCATATAATTGAAGATAACATGGAAGAGATGTTAGCTCATTTTAATAGAGTTGATAGAGTACAAAGATATATAGACGGTAATTCAATTACGCTTAGAAAAATATTAAATATATAAACAGACGTATATCTTATTAAAAAACACTTGCAATATTTTATAAATTAATGTATATTAATATTGCTGTTTTATCTACGTAATGGATTCTTCCGACCATTACCTGGATAAAATGAATTACATGAATAGGGAGGAAAAAGATTATGGCATTAACTAAAGAAGTTAAACAAGATTTAATCAAAAAGTTCGCTAAGAATAAGAATGACACTGGTTCTGCTGAAGTTCAAATAGCAATTTTAACTGCAGAAATCAATGCTTTAACTAAACACTTAGAAGAACACAAACATGACCATCACTCAAGAAGAGGACTTTTAAAGAAAGTTGGTCAACGTAAGACTTTATTAGCATATCTAGCTAGAACTGATATTAACAGTTATAGAAAAGTAATCGCTGATTTAGGATTAAGAAAATAATTAAATAAAAGTAGACACTTGTTTTTGGTGTCTTCTTTTTTTGATATTTTGGGGCTAAATATATTATGTTATTGTAGTAAATATAATGAAATTTCGTTGTATTTGTTACAATAATATAATGCCCCGGGAAAAGGAGGTATAAAATGTCAAAGAAAGTATTTGAATATGATTTTCGTGGAAGAAAAATCATCGTAGAAAATGGAGAAGTAGCAAAACAAGCTAATGGTGCTGTATTAGTAAGATATGGTGACACTGTTGTTTTATCTACAGTAGTAGTTAAAAAAGAAGCTAACTTGTTAAGTGATTTCTTCCCATTAATGGTAATTTATCAAGAGAAATTATACTCTGTTGGTAAGATTCCAGGAGGTTTCATTAAAAGAGAAGGTAAACCAACTGATGCTGCAACACTTGCTGCAAGAATGATTGATAGACCAATGAGACCTATGTTTAGAGAAGGATTCAAAAATGAAGTACAAATCGTTAATACTGTATTATCAGTAGATACTGATAACTCACCAGAATTAACTGCTATGCTTGGTTCAAGTTTATGTACAAGCATAAGTGAAGTACCATTTGATGGACCAATCGCAGGAGTAAAAGTAGGATGTGTTAATGGTGAATTTATTATTAACCCAACTCCAGCACAACTTGAAGAATCTGTTTTAGACCTTACAGTAGCAGGAACAAAAGATGCTATAAACATGGTTGAAGCAGGAAGTAAAGAAGTTTCTGAAGACTTAATGTTAGATGCATTAATGTTTGGACATGAAGCAATTAAAGAATTATGCGAATTCCAAGAAAAAATTATCGCTGAAATTGGAAAACCAGATATGGAATATCCAACTTTAGAGATTACTGATGAATTAAAGAAAGAAATTAGAGAATTAGCTGAAGCTAAATTAGATAGTGCTCTAAGAATTAAAGAAAAACTTGAAAAGTATGCTGCTATTGATGCTGTTAAAGAAGAAGTAGTTAATAAGTATACAGAAGAATTCGAAGAAAAATTAAAAGATGAAGAATTCCAAGAATTAATTACTAAAGTAAAACTAGTTCTTGAAGAAATTGAATACGAATTATTTAGACAAATAGTTGTTAAAGAAAAGACAAGAGCTGATGGAAGAGCTATGACTGAGATAAGACCATTATCAACAGATATAGATTTACTTCCAAGAACTCATGGTTCTGCATTATTTACTCGTGGGGAAACTCAAAGTTTAGCAGTTACAACTCTTGGTGCTTTAGGTGAACATCAAATACTTGATGGATTATCATTAGAAGCTGAAAAGAGATTTATGTTACATTATAACTTCCCAGCATTCTCAGTAGGAGAAACAGGAAGATATGGTGCTCCAGGAAGAAGAGAAATTGGACATGGTGCATTAGGAGAAAGAGCATTATTACAAGTAATGCCAAGTGAAGAAGAATTCCCATATACAGTTCGTGTAGTATCAGAAATACTTGAATCAAATGGATCAAGTTCACAAGCTACTATCTGTGCTGGATGCTTATCATTAATGGCTGCAGGTGTTCCAATAAAAGCACCAGTTGCTGGTATTGCAATGGGATTAATCACTCATGGTGATGATTATATAATCTTAACTGATATTCAAGGAATGGAAGACCATCTAGGAGATATGGACTTCAAAGTAGCAGGAACTAGAGAAGGTATTTGTTCTTTACAAATGGATATTAAGATTAAAGGAATTACTAAGCAAATCTTAAAAGAAGCTTTAGCACAAGCTAAAGATGCTCGTATGGAAATACTTGATGTAATGGAGCGTCAAATAGACAAGCCAAGAGCAGAAGTTAGTAAGTATGCTCCAAAAGTAGTTACATTTATGATCAAACCAGAAAAGATCAAAGATGTAATTGGTAAGGGTGGAGAAATGATTACTAAGATCATTCTTGAAGCTAGTAATGTTACAGCAGTTAATGATATGAATGCTGTTAAGGTTGACTTAGAAGATGATGGTAGAGTAACTATTTACCATACTGATAAAGAAATAATTGAAAAAACTCGTCAAATGATTGAAGATGTAGTTAAAGAAGTAGAAGAAGGACAATTATATACTGCTAAAGTAGTTAAAATTGAAGACTTTGGATGCTTTGTTCAAGTATGGCCTGGATGTGAAGGATTAGTTCATATTTCAGAACTTGCTAAAGAACGTGTTGAAAAGACTACTGATGTTGTATCTTTAGGTGATGAAATTGTTGTTAAATGTATCGGTTGGGATAAGAAAGGAAGACTAAACTTCTCAAGAAAGAAAGTATTCCAAAATGATGATAAACAAGACAAAGAAAAAGAACCAAAGAAAGAAACAAAAGAAGAAGTTGTTGAAGAAGTAAAAGAAGATTAGTAATAATCTTCTTTTTGTGTTATAATATAAGACATTTCAGGGGATGAAGTTATGCTAAAGACAAAAGTTAATGATTTAGTGGTTTATTATAGCGAAGATGATGATATTGAGACAATCGTAAGGATTATCAAAAATAACTATGATATGTTATTTAAATCTTATGTTGATGAAGGCTATTCTTTTTCAACTGTACCTCGTGATGAAGATGAGATGTGTGTTCACACAGACGACTTTCAAAAAGATATTGGTTACCTTATTGAGCAATATTATTACTTTACAGGAGATAATATACTTGGAAATCACGAAAACTTATCAGCTCTTTATGCTATGTTACTTCTTCAAATGAGTGGAGTAAAGAATCCATTTTTTGATGTTGATTATGAACAAACTGCAGAGATGACAGATACTGTAATTGCAAAGCAATATTATCTTGCAAATGGTACTGCTGAAGATTTTATTGAATATGCTAAATATCGTGATCCTGAGGAATCAAAAAAAATTTTAACATGGTTAAGGGAAACTTGTCGTTATGAAACATATAACTATATATTAGGAAGAGTAGCAGATTTCTTAAGAGACAATGGTTTTGATTATTTGGCCACTAGTACATCTAATAATATATTCATAGATGTTATAAAAAGTTATGGTGAAAGTCAGGAAAAAGAATACGATTTACCAAAAATGAGTCCAGAAGAAATTGATAAATTATTCTATGATTTCCTAAAATATATTAATGCTCCTGATTCATGGCGAAAAATATATAATGGCTTAAAAAGAAAAGATGGTATTGAGTACACTGTTACGGATGGGCCAGAAGCATCTTATTGTTATAGAAATGATATTGATGAAGATTATATAATTTCAATTAAATATAATGGAACTACTACAGGTTTTTGTAGTTTAGTTCATGAATTTATTCACTATATAACTTTTTTAACTGAGAAGTTTAATTTCTCTTTAGCAGAGTTTCCTAGTATATATTTTGAAAAAGTTGCTGCTAATTTTTTGAAGGAAAAAGGATATAGTCAAGAAGTAGTGGATGAGACTATTGCATCAAGAAATGAAAATAATATCCAAATACTTATGGGATTATCTACAATATTTACTGATGTTAATACATACATGAAGAAAGGTGTTATAACAAGAGAAGATAAAATAGCTTTATGGCAAAATCAAATGATGGAAGTTTATAATCTTAGACAAAAATATCAAGAACAATTAAAAGCGCTTGGTAAACCGGTTGAACCTTTAGCAGCTTTTCCTAGTATTGAACAAATAGAACGTGATGTTGATATAGACTGTGATGATTCAACTAAACAATTTATTGTCAGTGATTTATTTTTGTTAGATGGATATCAATATCTACTTGGTACATCCTTAGCAGAAAGTATTTTAAGCCAACAGGGGAATGCTTCTATTCCAAGTATGATAGATGTAGTACATGATATACCTTCATATGATGCAAATAGTATTGCAGAAAAGTTTGGCATAATAAAAGATAGTGGTAATAAAAACAATATGAAAAAAGAAAAAGATATCAATCAATGATATCTTTTATTATTGGCTTTTTAGCATATAAATTATCTTTTCTATCAAGTAATAAATTGTAAATATTATCTACTCTTAATTCTAACTCTAATAGATCTATATTAGATTTACTAATATTTGTTATTATTGGAATATCAATTTCTTTCTTAATACTATTTAGATATTTCTTTCCTTTATTAGAAAATCCTAAGACTCTTATATATTCAATATCTTTGTATTTAGTATTTTCTTCTTTTGTATAAGAACATATTATATGAGTAAACATTCTATTTAATTTATTGTAGGTATATCTTTTAGATTTAATCTTATCTATTAACTCTTGAATAGTATTACAATTAACTATTTCTTTTTTAATCTTGTTATCAAGTCCTTCATCTACAGTTTGATATATACTTAAATCTTTATCAGATAATACCTTATATTTTAAATAATTGAAGTATTTAATTTCATCAAATTTATTTATTAACTTAATTGTTTCTTTAGGAACAGTTTCTTTAATATCTTTACTATTCTTAAGAGCTTCTCTAATAGAAGTAGCACTACTTATTGAACCTGTTAAGTTTTTATCATTATAATTATTTGTTCTTTTAATAGAAATGGGTTCTATGTTATATTTATTACTTATTATTTCTTTTATATAAGAAAGCGCTAGTAAATCATTAGCATCACTTACTGTTTTATTAGTGATCTTCTTTAAGGCGTTAGACATAGCAGTAGGGTAGTTAATACCTTTATCTAAATCTTCTTTAACTAAAGTATTATATTCTTTATTATTTAGTTGAATATTAGCATGACTTTTAAGTACTTCAATATCATCTGATTCACTACCAAATACTAATTTATTACATTTTAATTTATTTAGTATTTGCAAAGAACCTTTGGCAAAGAAATCACTAGATTGAGTAGAGAAACTAAAAGGTAGTTCTATTACTAAATCAACACCATATGTAAGAGCTAGTAGTGCTTTATCATATTTTTCAATGATACTTGGAAGTCCTCTTTGAGTATAATTACCACTTAATACTAAAATTATTTCTTCATCTTTATATAATTCTTTTATTTTATTTAAATGATATATATGACCATTATGAAATGGATTGTATTCACAAATAATTCCAACTGCCATAATAACACCTCTTTGGCTTTATTATACACAATTATAAAAAAAGTACTAGCATATTTTAGAAATATAATGTATAATCTCTATCTGGAGTTGGTGATTATGATCGATTTAACAACATTATATTCAAATGTAGTAGATAAGATTTCGTTAGATGGAGAATATTCTATCAATAAAGAAGATATTACTGATTCTAGAATACTTGATTTAAGCAAGATTTCAGTAGTGGGGGATATTTCTAAAGATTTAGATGATTATGTTATTAATATGAACATTAAAGGTGAAATGACTATTAATGATTCAGTTACATTGAAACCTGTTAAATATCCATTTGATATTGATTTTAATGAGAAATTAAGTGAAATTATCGAAAATAATGAAAATTCTCTTGATATTAATGAAGTTTTGTGGCAAAATATTGTATTGGAAGTTCCCCTTAGGTTTACTTTAGTCGATGATTATAGTAAAATTAAAGGAGACGGCTGGAAGTTGGTTAGTGAGGAAGATTTGGTTAAGAATAATCCTTTTACCTCACTATTAGAAGATGAGGATAGGAGTGATTAAATATGGCAGTACCATTTAGAAAAGTTTCAAAAACTAGAAAAAGAATGAGAAGAAGTCACAATGCACTTGAAACTGTAGGAACTACTAAATGTCCTGAATGTGGTGCAACAATTAAACCACATCGTGTATGTAAAGAGTGCGGAAGTTACAAAGGAACTAAAGTTGTAGAAAAAAAAGACGCTGAATAAGCGTTTTATTTTTTTGTTGTTTTCTTTTCATTTTCATGTTATGATTTTAATGTAAGGAGTGAGAGAATGAAAAAGTTTTTTAGTTTGTTATGTGTATTTGTTTTCGGTGCATTAGTTTTAACTGGATGCGGATCTAGCGGAAATAAAATTGTTTGTACTGCTGAACAAAAAGACGAAGCAAGCGGACAATCTATGAAAAGTGAAATCGTTGCTAAATTAAAAGATGATAAGATTGATTCAGTTAGTGCAGAAATGACATTTGATAGTGAAGATGCAGCTAATCAATATTATTCAATTTTACAATTAGCAGAAGCTTTCATGGAAGAAGGAAAATCTTTAGATATTTCTAAGAGCGGAAAAACTATCAAAATCGGTAACATGATGGATATGTTAAACTCTGAAGGAAATGAAGAAGAAGGCAAAGAAGCTTTCGATATTTCTAAGGCTACTAAAGAAGATTTCAAGAAATACGTTGAAGCTCAAGGTTATACTTGTAAATAATGAAAAAAAGAACTGAAAAGTTCTTTTTTTTATTTAATTATATGATAGAATATATATTATAGAAGGTAGGTAGATAAAATGACGTGTCCAAATTGTGGAAAAGAAATATTAGAAGGAATTAAATTTTGTGATGGATGTGGAGCACACTTAGAAGGATTACAACAACCAGTTGTACAACCTCCAATTGAAGAACCTCCAAAACAAGGAAAGGGAATGTTAGTACTTGTTATTATAATGGCTATTATTATTTTAGCAGGTATTGGATTTGGCGTTTGGTATTTTGCTTTAAGAGGTAATTCAGACGGTGGAAACAATACTACTAATAATACAGTAGAAAATAATACAAACACAAATACAAACACAAATACAAATACAAATACTAATACTAATACTAATGGAAATACAATCGTTGATAATGGAGAAAGAATAGTTTGTAAAGGTAAAGAAACTGGAGATGACGGTGAAGAAATCGAAGTTGAATTATTAGCAATTTATACTAATGGTAAAGCAAGTAAGATATCTCAAACTATGACATTCCCTACAGCAGAAGCAGCATCTCAATATGGTGCAATATTACAATTAGCTGAAAGCTTTATGGAAGAAGGTATTTCATTAGGTGTTACAGTAAGTGGTAACAAAGTTACTGTTGCAAATATGCTTGAAGCAGCAGCAGTAGGAGAAAGTGAATTTGATTTCGTTAATGGTTCTATGGAAGAGCTAAAGGCATATGCAGAAAGTCAAAATTACACATGTAGTTAATTATTAAAAAGAACTAAAAAAGTTCTTTTTTTTTGTTACGTATTATGTTAAAATTATGATAGAAAGTAGGGAAGATAAAATGAAGTGTTCAAATTGCGGAAAAGATTTAGCAGAAGGAAATTTATTTTGTGATGGATGTGGTGCTAAAGTAGTAGCTGAACAACCAGTTCAAGCTCCTGTTCAACCAGTAGCACAACCAATGCCACAACAACCATATTATGGTTATCCACAACCACCAAAAAAGGGAAAAGGAATGCTAATACTTGTTATTATAATGGCTATCATTATTTTAGCAGGTGTAGGATTTGGTATATGGTACTTTGCTCTTAGAGGTGATGATAAGGGTGGAAATAATACTAATGGAAATGGAAGCGGAAATGGTAATACTGTTGTAAATGACAACAATGTTAATACAAATACTAATAATACAGTTGAACCAAGTTCTCAAAAGCTTGTATGTACTCAAAGTCAAACAAGTCCTGTTCAAGGATATAATATTAAGATTGAACAAGAATTAACAGTAGGATTCATAACTGGAAAGATTAATGATGCAAACTTAATCGTAGTAGTTACTATACCTGATGATTTATATGAACTAATGAAAACTGAAGGAGACGTTGAGACTCAAATGCTTTACTTTGAAGAACAATTAAAGACATCATTTAGCGCATCATTTGGAACAGCTGTTAAGAATATGACAGCAAGTCATACTGGAAAAGTTGTTACAATTAAACTTGAAATTGATGTAACTCAAGCTGGAACAGAAACATTTGATGATACTAAATCTTACTTCGAAGCAGAAGGATATACTTGTAGATAATAAAATACCTCGAATGAGGTATTTTTTTGTTTGACAAAAACTTGTTTCACTATTAGTATTTTAATTGGTGATTGATATGAATTATCAAATAGTTTTAGACAATACTTTAAAAGAAATTATAGAGAGTGGTAAAAGGCCAAAATTGTTACTACATGTTTGCTGTGCACCGTGTTCTAGTTATGTTTTAGAATATTTAAACAAATACTTTGATATTACTGTCTTTTATTACAATCCTAATATATCTAGTGAAGAAGAATATAATAAAAGATTATCTGAAGAAAAAAGATTTGTTAGTGAATTTAAATTTGATAATCCGGTAAAAGAAGTAATTAATGGCAAGTACGATAATGCTGTTTTTGAAGAGATGATTAAAGGATTAGAAAACGAAAAAGAAGGCGGAGCAAGATGTTTTAAGTGTTATAGATTAAGACTTGAAGAAAGTGCTAAGTATGCTAAAGATAATGACTTCGATTACTTTACTACAACACTTACTATAAGCCCTTATAAAAATGCACAAAAGCTAAATGAGATAGGTAAAGAATTATCAGATATATATGGTATTAAATATTTATTTTCTGACTTTAAAAAGAAAAATGGTTATAAAAGAAGCATAGAATTATCTCATGAATATAATTTATATCGCCAAGATTATTGTGGTTGTGTTTATTCCGTTAGAAATAAAATTGAAGAGTAGTGTGATTATATGAAGGTAAATATTATTAAAAATGGGGTTTTAGAAGAGAATTGTTATGTTTTAGAAGAAGATAATAAATTCTTAATAATTGATCCAGGTAGTGAATTTAATAAGATTAAAGAAGTAATTAATGGAGAAGTTTTAGGAGTATTAATAACACATAGACATTTTGATCATATAGGGGCATTAGAACAATGTTTAAAAGAGTATAGATGTGCTATATATGATAGAGGAAGTACTAATGAAGAAACATATAATGCTTTTCCATTTTCCTTTAATGTAATTTACACTCCAGGTCATACAATGGATTCAATTTGTTTTTACTTTTATAAAGATAAGGTTATGTTTGTAGGAGACTTTATTTTTAAAGATAGTATAGGAAGATGTGATTTAGAAGGTGGAAACATATCTTTAATGAAGGAATCAATTGAAAAAATTAAGAAATACGATGATGATATAACTATATATCCAGGACATGGTGAGTTTACAACACTTGGAAGAGAAAAATTAGAAAATTACTATTTTAATAAATAAAAATATGTTATTCTTTATATAGTAGAGGTGATGTGTATGCCAATAGATTTGATTATTATTTTAATTCTATTGATATTAGTTGTATTTATTTACAGAAAGTTTTCTAGTTTTATTTATTCAATCGTTATAATTGACTTATTCTTTAGAATAGTTGATTATGTAATATCTCGTCTTCCAGGAATGAGTGAGTTGGATAATTATTTGCCAGATAGTATTCCTGGTGTAATGGCTAAGTATACTGAAAGTACTTTATATGATATCTTAGAATGGATATATGTAGGTATATATGCAATATTCTTAGGATACATAATTGTATATTTTATTCATAAAAGAAAATAGCTAAAAGCTATTTTTTTACTTGAAATTATTAATATTTTGTACTATAATACATTTAGCAACTGGGTGGAAGCATAAAGCTTTCACCTTTTATGTTAGTTAGAGGTGATAAAAGTGAAAGAAGATATAGTAAAACTAGTTGGTAATAAGCTTGATGAATTAAAGGTCTATATTTTTGATGTAATTGAAGAAAAAGAAGGAAAAGATAATTATTTAAGAGTTGTGATTGATAGTTATGATAAAGATGATATCATCAATATTGATAGAGTTGTTGAAGCAACAAAGATTATTGATCCAATACTTGAAAAGGCTGATTTAATTAAAGGTGAATATATACTTGATGTATATGCAAAATCAAAGGGAGATGAATAAAATGAATGGAAAAGAATTTATAAAAGCAGTAGATGCAATTGTTAAAGAAAAAGGAATTGATAGAGAAGTAGTATTCGAATCAATGGAACTTGCTCTTGCAACAGCATATAAAAAGAATTTTAATTCTCTAACTAATTCAAAGATATTAATTGATAGAGAAACAGGAGATATTAAAGTATATTCATATAAAACAGTTGTACCAGATGAAATGGCAACTGATGAATATTTAGATAGCTTAGATGATGATGACGAAAATGCAGTAGAATTTAATCCAAATTATCATATAACTTTAACTGATGCTAGAAAACAAGATAAGTCACTTAAGATTGGAGATACTATTGATACTGAAGTTACTCCAAAAGACTTTGGACGTGTAGCAGCATCAACTGCAAAGCAAGTTATTGTACAAAAAATAAGAGAAGCTGAAAGAAATTCATTAGTAGAAGAATATGGTGATAAACAAGATGAATTACTTGTTGGTACTGTTGAACTTGAAGACGTTGATAACTATTTCATTAATCTTGGAAGAAGTAATGGTATATTACCTAAGAAAGAATGTATTCCAGGTGAAACTATTGAAATGGGAAAACAAATTAAAGTTTATGTAAGTAAAGTAGACAACAGTGGTAAAGGATTATTCATTCTATTATCAAGAAATCATTATGGATTCTTAAAAAGATTATTCGAGTTAGAAATACCTGAATTATCTGAAGGTTCTGTACTTATCTACAGTGTAGCAAGAGATGCTGGAAGTAGAAGTAAAGTAGCAGTATATTCTGAAAACCCTAATATTGACCCAATTGGAGCATGTATTGGTGAAAAGAAGAGCAGAATTATGAGAATCATAGAAGAATTAAATGGAGAAAAAGTGGACATAGTAAAATATGATAAGGATCCAGCAGTATTTATTGCTAACGCATTATCACCTGCTAAAAACTTACATGTTGTAATTACTGATCCAAAGAAACAAGAAGCAATCGTTGTAGTAGATGATGAAGACTTCTCATTAGCAATTGGTAAAAAAGGACAAAATGCTCGTTTAGCAAGTAAATTAACTCATTACAAAATAGATATTAAGAAAACTGAACAAGCAAGAGAAATGGGAATTAATTTTAGAAATTAGGTGATATTTTGAAAGAAAAAAAGATACCACTAAGATCATGTGTCATTACCCGTGAAAAGTTTCCAAAGAAAGAACTTTTAAGAGTTGTTAGAACTCCAGAAGGTGAAGTTAAGTTAGATTTAACAGGAAAGATGAATGGACATGGTGCATATATTAAAAAAGATAAAGATGTTATAGAAAAAGCAATGAAGAATAAAGCTCTTGATAAATATTTAGAGACTACTATTAGTGAAGATGTTTATCAAGAAATGATTAATTCCTTGGAGGTGTAATTATGGCAGATAAAAAAGAAGAAAGACCTAGTTGGGATGAATACTTTACTGAAATAGCTAAATTAGTTGCTACAAGAAGTAACTGTGTTTCAAGAAAAGTTGGTGCAGTAATTACTGTTGATAATCAGATCATTGCAACAGGTTATAATGGAGCCCCTAAAGGACTACATCATTGTATAGATGCTGGAGGTTGTTTAAGAAAGTTAAATAAAATACCTTCTGGTACTAGACAAGAAGTATGTAGAGCAGCACATGCTGAGCAAAACGCTATAATAAGTGCGGCAGTTAAAGGAGTAAGTATTAAAGGTGGAACATTATATGTTAATACTTATCCATGCTCAATATGTACTAGAATGCTTATAAATGCTGAGATAAAGAGGATAGTATATGATAGCGATTATAGCGATCCGCTTTCTAAAGAAATGTTGGACGAAAGTGGAATAGAAATAGTTAAATTTGAAAAAAAATAGAAAGTGTAGGTGATAAATTATGATGAGTGTTTTAGAATATGCTGACGACGTCAACAAATCGTTAGAAACAATTTATTCCTTATGTGATAAATTAGGTATTAAATATGATGATGAAAACTCATTATTAAGTGAAGATGATATAGTATTACTAGATGGAGAAATTGAATCTTTACATGATGAAGATGAAACTGAAGTTGAAAATGAAGCTTTACAAGAGATTTTAGAAGACGAAGTTTTAGAAGAACGTGTTGAAAAGATTATTAGTGATGCTAAGATCGATGTTGATAACACTACAAATAAGCAAAAATTAAAGAGTAAACAAGAACGTGCAGAAAGTTCTAAGGTGAAATTCCAAAAGGAAAGAAAAGAACTTTATAAACATAGAGAAAAGTTAATGACTAATGAAGAAGCAAAAGAAGATAATGTTGTTCTTTATAAAGAAGATATGACAGTTACTGATCTTGCTAATACATTAGGTGTTGCTACAACTGAAGTTATTAAAAAATTAATGAAACTTGGAGTTATGGCAAATGTTAATTATGCATTAACTTTTGAAGTTGCAGAGTTAGTTGTAATTGATTATGGAAAAGAATTAAAAGCTGCTGATACAAAAGATATTAGTAACTTTGAAAAATATGAAATTAACGATAGTGAAGAAAACTTAGTTAATCGTCCTCCAATAGTTACAGTTATGGGACATGTTGACCATGGTAAAACTTCACTACTTGATAAGATTAGACAAACTGATGTAGTATCAGGAGAAGCTGGTGGAATTACACAAGCAATTGGAGCATACCAAGTTGATTGTAATGGACAAAAGATAACATTTATTGATACTCCAGGACATGAGGCATTTACTGAAATGAGAGCTCGTGGTGCTAGTGTAACTGACGTAGTAATTATTATAGTTGCAGCAGATGATGGTGTTAAACCACAAACTAAGGAAGCAATTGACCATGCTAAAGCAGCAAATGTTCCTATTATAGTTGCAATTAATAAGATTGATAAACCAGAAGCTAACGTAGAAAAGGTTATGACTGAACTTGCTGAATATGGTTTAACTCCAGAAGAATGGGGTGGAAGTACAATATTCAATAAGATTTCATGTAAGACTGGAGAAGGAATTGATAAACTTCTTGAAAATATCTTACTAGTTAGTGAAATGGCTGAATTAAAAGCTAATCCATCAAGATATGCAATTGGTACTGTTATTGAATCAAGACTTGATAAGAAAACAGGTGTAGTTGCATCAGTGCTTGTTCAAAATGGAACATTAAGACTTGGAGATCCTGTTGTTGTAGGTACAGCATCAGGTAAGATTAGATCACTTAAAAATGATAAAGGAATAGAAATAACTGAAGCATTACCTTCAATGCCTGTAGAAATTACTGGTATTAGTGAAGTTCCAACTGCTGGTGATAGATTCATGGCATTTGAAACAGAAAAACAAGCTAAGAGTATTGCTGATAGAAGAAAAGAAAGAAATAAACAAAAAGATACTAATAGATCAGGAATGACTTTAGATGATTTATTTGGAGCTATTCAAAGTGGTGTTAAAGAAATTAATGTTGTATTAAAAACAGATGTTAACGGAAGCTTAGAAGCTATTAAACAAAGCTTATCTAAGATTAATGTAGATGGTGTTAAAGTAACAGTTATAAGAGGTGGAGTTGGAACTATTACTGAAAGTGATGTAGTTTTAGCTAATGCATCTCGTGCATTAATTATCGGATTTAATGTAAGACCAACATCATCAGTTATTGACATAGCTAAAGAATACAATGTTGATATCAAATTATACGATATTATTTATAAGATGATTGAAGATATTGAAGCTGCTATGAAGGGTATGCTTGATCCTGAATATGAAGAAGTAGTAATTGGAGAAGTTGAAGTAAGACAATTATTTAAATTCTCTAAAGTTGGTATTATTGCAGGAAGTTATGTTAAGTCAGGTATTGTTAAAAATGGTGCTAAAGCAAGAGTAATAAGAGATGGTATCGTACTTGCAAATACTACTATTAAGTCATTACAAAGAGAAAAAGATCAAGTTAAAGAAGTTCCAAAAGGAATGGAATGTGGAGTTACTTTAGATAATTATCAAGATATTAAAGAAAATGATATTATCGAGGTATATGAACTAAAAGAAATTAAAAGATAGTAAATAGCTTAGTTATAAACTAAGCTTTTATTTTACAAAAATTTAATTTTGTGATATAATAAGCAACTGTTTGAGGGGGAAAACAAATGAGAGTAGTAGGAGAAGAAGATTTTAATCGTGGATTTAGATATGTGCAGCCAAGAAAAGATGTAAGAGTTTGGACAATAGCAGATCGTTTTGGTAATTTGTTACTTGAGTGGCAACATGGCCATATAAAAACAAAGTTAACTTTAAGTGATATGGAAAGTTATCTTGTTGTTGAAGAAGATGGTAAAACAGATGTTTACTTTTTATTCTCTTCTAAAGAAAACGGTCGTTCAGTAGCAATTAAATATCCTGAAGGATTAGGGATAAAAGACCTTTTTAATGTTGATTATAAGACATTATTAGCTGTTACAGATGAAAGTGTTTATTTTATAACTCCAGGAATTCCTGAAAGAAAATCAGATGAGTATGATGCGTTATATCCAAGTAATAATGTATGGGTATACGAAAAGAAAGTTGAAGCAGAAGGATACCAAACTACAATTTCAGGGCCAATTGATTCTGATGGTAGAGTTGGAGATATTTGCTATGACAAATTCTTTAGAAAACCTAGATATGTTGTGAAAACAAAAACATCTATTGGTAGCTATGACATTATTGATACTACTGATGTAGAACAAGAATTAAGAGAAAAACAACAAGAAGACAATAAAAGAAAAATAGCTAAGGTAAGAGCACTTGTAAAAGATTATAATAAAGGTAGA
>JAFXTH010000018.1 GCA_017525035.1 Bacilli bacterium
ATTACAAGAACAAGCAAATACATGGGTAGATCAAGTAAAGGCATATTTTTCAGCATATGATTTTGCAAAGAATGAAGTAGATTCAAATATATATAAACCAATAACAGATCCTTTGGTATTTTTTGGAGATTTAAAGGCAAAGTACGAAGGAGATTTTGTAGAAAAACCGCTTGAAGAAAATGAACAGGCAGAAGAGAAATCTGAAGAAGAAATACAAGAGACAGAAGACGCAGTAGCAGCAGCAAGAAAGAAAGAGATAGATGACAAGACAAGAATAGCTATTGGAGAATTAGTAACGGAAGGACTAGATCCAGACTCAGACGAATTTGCTGATAAGTTAGCAGAGAAATTAAAAGAACAAGGGTTAACAGAGACTGAGATAGCAGCAGCCCTTGAAGCATATAATAAGAAACGTAATGGCGAAGAACCTACAACAGAACATGACTCTGAAGACGACGAAGATAAAGAGCCTACAACAGAACATGATTCTGAAGATGACGAAGATAAAGAGCCTACAACAGAACATGATTCTGAAGATGATAAAGATAAAGAACCTGGAACAGAACATGACTCTGAAGACGACGAAGATAAAGAACCTGGAACAGAACATGATTCTGAAGATGATGAGGAACAAGCAGAACCACCTTTAGATGACGGTGATGAAGAAGATGAGCCATTAGGCCCTGTTACAATAGTAGAAAAAGATGGAGTACGTGAAGAGTATGACACTAAAGGACGTTTAGTAGCACGTGAAGAAGGCGGAAGACGTGAAGAATATGACGACATGGGAAGATTAACTGATGTTTATATGGAATCAGATAATGGAAGATATGGACAACGCACAAATGTTCATCAAGTTTATTCTAAAGATGGAAGAGTAATAATGGAAACAGCAGATACTGAAGTAACTGGATCTGCACAAAGCAAAGGAGTTACAAGAACATATAACGAAAATGGAACAGTGGCACAGGAAATAGTAGAGGAATGGAGTTGTGATTCTGAAACTGATGGTAAAATAACTCTTTATAACAATGTTGATTCTTATGATAAAGATGGTAAAAAGATCTACAGTAGTGTTACACATGAAGATGGAACTACTCGTAGCGAATATTATAAATATGATGAAAATGGTAAAATTAAACAAGAATATATTGTAACTACAGATGCTGATGGTAATGAAACACAACAATTATACGATGTTACATTTGATGAAAATAATAAAAAAATAAAAACGCGCGTTGAAATACCATCACTATCTACTATTACAAAACGTGATGATATGGATAGACCTACTCAATACGAGTGGAGCTATGTCGAAAATGGTGAAAAAATTAAAGTTACGCAGTATGTTGAATATGACCAATATGGAAAATTATTTTCTGAAAGAACTGTCTATGAGGGTGATAAGGGTACTTATGAAACTACAACGTATAACTATCAATATGATGAAGATGGTAAGCCATATAAAGTTTTAGCAGAATAAAATAAATAACCTATTATTTAGGTTATTTTTTTGTTATAATACTTTTATGGGTGGTGAGAATATGAACGGAAAACTATTGCCTGCAGATACTTACATAGTTGTTAATAAAACTATTCTATCGCTTGAAGATAAAAAGAAAATAACTATGCTATATCAACCAATTATTGGTCATACTGCAGTAAGTTTATATTTAACTTTGGTTGATGATTTAGAAAAACGAGACTTTATGAGTGGTGAGTTAACTCATCATCATTTAGTTAGTATCATGCAACTTAAAATAAATGACATAGTAATTGCAAGAGAAAAACTAGAAGCAATCGGACTTTTAAAAACATATGTTAAAGAAGGAAATGTCAATAATTACGTATATGTACTTTATTCACCACTTTCTGCAAATGACTTCTTTAACCATCCAATATTAAGTGTTGTTCTTTTCAATAATTTAGGTAAAAAAGAATATGAAAAATTAATAGATTACTTTAAAATACCTAGAATTAATTTAAAAGATTATACTGATATTACTGCTAATTTTTCACAAATATTTACACCTGTAAGTGGTAATGTATTTACTGAGAATGATAACATTGTTAAGAAAAATATTGGAAGCATTAAAATGGATGAAAAAGTTGATTTTGATCTATTGATATCAAGTATTCCAAAAGAATTAATTAGTGATAAATGTTTTAATGAGGAAACAAGAAATTTAATCAATTCATTAGCATTTACATACAATATAGATAATTTAAATATGCAAGGACTTGTTCGTAATAATCTTAATGAAAAAGGTCTTATTGATAAGGTATCCCTTACTAATGATGCTAGAAATTTCTATGAATTTGATAATGCTGGAAAACTTCCAACATTAATCTATTCTAAGCAACCAACATATTTAAAATCTCCTAAGGGGGATACTTCTAATAGAGCTAAGATGATTTATACATTTGAAAATGTTACACCATATGACTATTTAAGAAGCAAATATAAAACTGGTGAGCCTACATTGAGAGAATTACAAATTATTGAAGACTTAATGGTTAAACAAAAAATGAAACCTGGTGTAGTTAACGTACTAATATCTTATGTATTACAAGTTAACAGCAATAAATTCACAAGAAGCTATGTTGAAACAGTTGCATCACAATGGTGCAGAATGAATATAGAAACTGTTGAAGAAGCTATGGAAGTTGCAGAAAAAGAACACAAAAAAATCAAAAAATTAACAGAGAAGACAAATACAACAAAGAAAAGTAGTACAGCAACAGAAGATTTGCCTCCATGGTTTGAAAAAAATATAGAGAAAAAAGAAATGTCAAAAGAAGAAAAAGAAGAATTAAATAATTTATTAAAAGAGTTTTAATTCTTCTTTTTTTTTGTTATACTATTATATATAAGATGGTAAGGTGAGTAACTATGTATTTTAAAGTAGATTATGATAGATTATCTGATATTGCTCGTGCTTCACTTAATAAAAGTAACGAGCTAAATGGGTTATATAACGATATACTTAAAATATTAGACGACGTAAATGATAATTGGAGAAGTGAAGATTCATCTATCTATATTGCTCAAATGAAAAGATATTTGAAAGAAAGAGCAAGAGAGAATGAAGCTTTATTTAAAGGTGCTTTTAAATTGAATAAGATTGCAGTTCTTTATGGCGCACAAGATGATAAATGGGAGCAAGACTTAAAGAATAGTGAATTAGTAAGGAACCAATTATTAATTGAGGAGGATAAAAGAGCATGAGTAGTGGAATATGCATAAGTTGGGAAAACTTAAATTCCTCAGTTGAATTATTAAATCAAAAGATTAATGAAATCGATCGTGTATATAAAGAAATGGATAATTTATATAAAGAACTTGATGGTACTACAAATACATGGGTAGGAGAAAATCAAAAAAAGTTTTACCAGACTTATATGGATTTATCTAGTAAATTTCCAAAAAACGTAGAAAAATTTAAAGAATTTTATACATTCTTAGGTAATGTTAGAGATTCATACAGAAATAGTGACAGTACAGTTAAAGCAAGTGCTGACGATAGTTCTGATAACTTAATGGTTTAGGAGGTGTTTTATGGGTGCTGTAACAGTAGACTCACAGATAAATGATGAGACACGTACAATTCTACAAGCTTCATTAAGCCTTTTAGATTCGGGACTTAAGGGAAAAATAAAAAGCGATTATGCTGATTTTATTTCATTAGGATTATTTGCTTCGCAGATTTCAAACATTGAAAATGCTGTTAATGCTTTTGCTTCATCTCATGAACAATTTATCGCTGTTATAAATGATAATAAGAATCAATGGGAACAAGTTGAAAAAGACGTTCAAGAAGAAGTTAAAGAATATGAAGATGAAGCTGGAAACAACAATAATAATAACAACAGTAATGGTAGAAGAAATAGCAATAGCAATGGAAATGGAAACGGAAATGGTAATGGAAATAATGGATCACATACACATGATGGAGGACAAACAGAAGATGTTGATCATGGTGTAAGTGTTAGCACAGCCGATGTTAAAAGCATTATCGGAAAACTTAATGAAATTACTTCTTGCGTTTTATTGAAGAAGCTTCAAGCAATGAATAATGGATCAATAACAGATTTAATAATTAACCCAGAAAAATCAGGTATTTTGCTAGCACTTCTTAAGAAACTTTTAGGAGATACAACAGAGCTTTCACAAGCTAGAACTGCTGAATCTGATGAAGTACAAAAAGAACTTCTTAAAAAATTAAATTTAGATAAAGAAGATACTTCAACGGAGGATGGAAAAGCAGCAGTAGATAAAAAAATTATTGCTAAAATAGACAAAGCTCCAAAAGATGATGAAGAATGGAATAAGCTTGTTTATGGTGATAAAACACGTTCTATTAATGTACTTGATGGTGAATGGGTTGTTGCAAAAACAAAAACAACTGCAGAGGACTATGAAAAGTATGCTAGAAATAGTGGTGTAAGACAAGATGCAAATACTGCAGAATGGGGAGATTCGTGTCTTGCGTTTGCTGAGGCACATGCATATGACATGTACAACGGAACAAAAACAAGTGGGGCATCTGCTGCGGGATACGCACGTGGTGGAGCATTCACTGATTACATGTCAGATAATAAGCAAGAAGTTCTTGCTAAGATATATGATGAGATAATGAACGGAAGAACAATGGTTCTTCAGGTTAATGGTAATAAAGCAGGAACAAGTAGACACTTTGTAACTGTAGTAGGATTTAGAAAAGGTGTTACAAGTGGTTCTTCTTTAACTGAAAAAGACTTATTGATTATCGATAGTTGGGACGGAAAATTAGAAAGAATGGATACTGCAACTTCTCGTTTTATGACGAGTGGAAAAGATTGTGGTAAGAGTTATACAGGTTATAGATTAAGAGTATTTAAAAATGCTTAGGAGGTGAATTTATGGATGCTAAATATCAAAATATTATGATACTTTAAAAGGTAAAGACTATGGTTCTTATGTATCAAAATATCAAGCAACTTTAAAAGAAGTTAAAGCTAAAGTAGATAGTACAGAAGCAACTATAAGTTCTTCTCGTTGGACAGAAAAAGGAATTAACTTAATTAAAAGTTCTGTAATACCTTCACTTAAGAGCCAAGCAAGTGGAATAGAAACAGGTTTAACTGCACTTTCTAATGCTTGTGGTAAGGTATCAACTTTGGTTTCACAACTTGAAAATTTAGACTCACTTTGTAATTCTTTAGAAAATGCTAAAAATGCATTAGCGAGTGCTTCTGAAGAAGAAAAACCAAGCAAAAGACAAAATGTTAATTATTATGAAGATAGAGTAAAATCGCTTGAAAGCAGCATTGATTCAACAATTGCTAGCATAAACGGTATTTCTGTTAGCATCCAAGATCAATCAGCATCTTTCAGTACTTCAATGGCAACGCTTAAAGAATATAATTCTTTAGAAGCAATGAAACAAGAATTCTTAGGATCTATTGATGATAATAGTTGGTGGGTTGATCCTGCTTATGCAACTAAAGCAAAAGAATTAACAGTATTTGATAATACTACTGGTAAGATATATAAAGAAGGAGATTCCTTCGACATGAAAGTAGGAGAGACAAGAATTCTTACAGTTAGAGTTCCTCATAATGCTGGTCATGTTAGAAGAGTTATTAGAACTACTGCAGATGGTTCGGGTGCTTATAGAGCAGGTAATATAGTAACAGGACGTAGTGATATTGATCCAAATCCAAATAATATTGAATTTGTTAATTATCAATATAATCACTTCCCTGACGAGAAGTTATTGAATACAATTTCATATGATTGGATTATTACTGCAACAGGTCCAGGTAGTTGTACAATCAGCCAAACTTGTGAATATAAAGTTACAGAAAATGGTGGGACACCAAAGGCAATGGTTGATATTAAAGTTAATGTTACTTCTTAGTTTAATTGACAATTTTATGGCATAATGCTAAGATAATGTTTGTTAATGCGATGAAGGAGAATAGTAAAATATTTATTATTTGAAAGAGAGTTAACGGCAGGTGTGAGTTAACAATAATGATATTTGAATCTACTCCAAGAGTGAAATATTAAAAGTATTTCCGGTGAAAGCCGTTATTGTAATTAAGACCTTTGTAGGATGGTACCGTGTTATGCACTCCTACATATGGTCTTTTTATTTTTTTAGGAGGGTAATATGTTAAAAAATTATTTTGACGAAGATAAGTATGAAGAAATAAAGGCAATTAAAAATCCAGTTTTTAAGGCTTTAGAAATTGTTACTACTTTATTTGAACGTGATTTGGATAAAGGAGGATCACCATATATCTTGCATCTTATTTATGTGTATAAGCATGTCTCGAGTGAAGAAGAAAAAACAATTGCACTTTTACATGATACACTAGAAGACAAAGAAGTTACTAAAGAAGATTTATTAGATGTTGGATTTAGTAAGAAAGTTGTTGAAGACGTTGTGATGCTTACTAGAGTTAAGCCTATTGAATATGATGACTATATTGAAAATATGATTAAAAAAGGAAGTGTTGAAGCACTTCATGTAAAACTTGCAGATTTAGAAAATAATATGGATATAACAAGAATAAAAAATCCTACAGTTAAGGATATAGATAGAGTAAGGAAAAGATATATTCCTACACATGCAAAAATAACAGGTAGATTAAGGGAGATAATGAAATGATTGACATTAAATTAATAAGAGAAAACAAAGACTTAGTAAAAGAAAATATTAAAAAGAAATTCCAAGATGAGAAACTTCCAATTGTTGATGAAGTTTTTGATATGGATAAAGAAGTACGTGAAGTACAAACTAAATGTGATGGCCTAAAAGCAGATAAAAATAAGAAGAGTGGCGAAATCGGTGCTTTAATGAAAGATAAGAAGATCGATGAAGCTAATAAAGTAAAAGAAGAAGTAGCTAAGATGGCTGATGAAATTAAAGAGCTTGAAGAAAAACAAGCGTCTTTACAAAAAGAAATAAAAGATAGAATGATGGTTATTCCAAATATCATTGATGAGTCTGTTCCTATTGGAAAAGATGATTCAGAAAACGTTGAAGTACAAAGATTTGGAGAAGCAGTTGTTCCTAAATATGAAATACCATATCATGCAGATATTATTACTGCATTAAATGGAATGGATAAAGAAGCAGCTGGAAGAACTAGTGGTGAAGGATTCTATTACTTATTAGGTGATATAGCAAGACTTCATGAAGCTATGATTGCATATGCAAGAGATTATATGATTAATCAAGGATTTACTTATGCAATACCACCATTTATGATTCATAGTGACGTAGTAACTGGTGTTATGTCTTTCCCTGAAATGGAAGCAATGATGTATAAAATTGAGGGAGAAGATTTATATTTAATCGGTACTAGTGAGCATTCAATGATTGGTAAATTCAAAGATCAAATAGTTAAGAAAGAAGAACTTCCAATAACTATGACAAGTTATTCACCATGTTTTAGAAAAGAGGGTGGATCTCATGGCCTAGAAGAACGTGGATTATATCGTGTTCACCAATTTGAAAAACAAGAAATGATTGTTATCTGTGAACCTGAAGAATCTATGGATTTCTATGAAAAAATGTGGAGATATACAGTTGAAATATTTAGAAATTTTGATGTTCCAGTAAGACAACTTGAATGCTGTAGTGGAGATCTTGCAGACTTAAAAGTTAAGTCATGTGATATCGAAGCATGGAGCCCAAGACAACAAAAGTTCTTCGAAGTTGGATCTTGTTCTAATTTAGGAGATGCTCAAGCAAGAAGATTGGGCATTAGAACTAAAGGAGAAAATGGTACTTATTACTTACATACTTTAAATAACACAGTAGTAGCAACTCCAAGAGGATTAATTGCATTACTTGAAAACAATTATCAAGAAGATGGAAGCGTTAAAATACCTAAAGTATTGCAACCATATATGGGTGGAATTAAAGTAATTAAACCAAAACAAAAATAAGAATAAAAAAATGAAAAAAAATAAAGTATTTTGAGTCTAAAATACTTTATTTTTATTCTGTTTTTTGATAGAATTATTATTATAGTGGAGGTATCTAGAATGAATACTCAAGGACAAGTAAATTTAAAAACAATATTTGATGCTATCGATTTGTATAAAGGCGCAGCAGTAGATGGTGGATTAGTAGAAATAATCGTGGTTCCATATGATGAAAATGGTAAGTATGATGATTCAAAAAGAAAGTTAACAATAGGACTACAAGGTGGTTTCTCAAGAGATAGAGAAACATTTGTATTTGAAGATGCTAAAGAGTTTGATGAAGTAATCCTTCCTCAGATTTTGGCATATTATTCAAATGACGATAAATTAGGTAAATGGGATGTAACAGTACCAGAAATGAAAGAAGCTACAGTTAAAGGAGTTAGTGAAACTGAAAGTGGTAACTTATTCTATGTAGAAACTTTAAATCCAGAGTTATTTGATGAGTTAGATAAAAAACAAGAAGAAGTAAAAAATAAAACCGTTTATAAAAAGCCTTTATTAACAGATACAGACAAAGCATGGAAAGCTATATTAAGTTATGCTAAAGGAAGAACAAGATTAATTGATTTTTCTGGATTTGACTTTGATGCTCACGAGCAAGATGAATTATATAGATTAATCGACTTAATAGCAGATGAAAGCTTAGTAGATAAGAAAACTGTATTCGTAACAAAACCTGCACTTACTAAAGATAATATTGAAGAATTATTAAAAAATGTTGAAGCATTTGTTAAAAACAACTTTAATGGTGAATTTGTTGAAAAAGTTAGAAGAACAATTGATGCAATGCAACTATCGAAGTTAGCTATTAATGAAAAAAGATTTAACCAAAGATTTGATAGAGAAGATGCTAAAGTAAAAGCTAAAGTAGATTTTGCTAAAGTTCAATTAGGTGGATTAAAGAGCAATTACTTTGGAAGCAGTAATCATAAAGCAGTAATTGAAAATTTATTAAAGGAATATGAAACTTCTGATGCTTATACAGAAGAGCAAAAGGGTGAATATACTGAATACTGCAATGAAATCTTAGGATTAATTGATAAGACAAGAAAAGATAAAGAAGTAGTTGAAAAAACTGAAGTTGATATAAATGCACCATTAAGTGCAAAACAAGAAAGCCAAGAATATACAGATGACTACGAAAGATTCCGTGAAATGGTTGATCTTGTAAGACTTGGAAAGAAAGATGAAGAAAGATACGAAATAATTGTTGAACCAGATAAAGATGATCCTAACGTTAGAAGAGTTAGAATATCTATTCTAGATGGTGTATCAAGAAATGATACTTTTGAGTTTGTATTTACTGATGGAGCAAAATTTGATGAAGAATTTCGTGATATTTTAGATACAATCTATAAAGATGATCCAAAATTCATGACTGTTAATGTTCCAGGTGAAGAAACTAAGAGACATTCACTAAAATTTACAAGGGATAAAAATGAAATACTTATTAAAGATGCACCTGAATCATTAGTTTATGAAAAAACTAAATTGGTAGATGTAGTTAAGACTGATGAACCTCCAACTCATCCGCCAATGACAGAAGTAGTAGAAAAAGAAGTTAAAGAATCAGAAGAGAAAAAAGAAGAAATTGAAACTGGAAAAATTTATTCTACTCCTGAAATTGTTGAAGGCGCTCGCGAGGAAGCGAAAATTCAAAGAGAAAAGGCAATACTTTTTGAAGGCGCTTTAGAGCAAGCAAGAATTTTCAAAGAAGCACAAGAAAAAGCTCAATCAAAAGATTATCAATTGATTGAAAAATATAGAACACTAATTAAGAAATTTAATGGATATAATAATTTAGCTAAAGCAATTAGTTCATCTAGTGATGAATTAACTGATGAAGATAAAGCATTATTTAGTGAGCTTAATGCACGTATAACTGAAAGTGTTAAAGAAGTAAATGAATATTCAAGAAAAGATTCATTAATTTTAGAAGAAAAAGAAGCTGAAAAAAGAGCATATGACTTGCTATATCACGCTGCAGAACTTGAAGCAGAATACATGACTGATGAAGAATTAAAAGCTGCTATAGAATCAATGGCAAAAAATGTAGAAAATGGTGTTATATCAGCATCAATTGCAAGTGCTGCTTGTGAAGTCGAAGAAAGAGATAGATTAATAAGAACTGAACTTTCAAAAGAAATAGAAGAAGAGTTAAGTAATGAAGAGGTTCTTGAACAATATAAAGAATTAATTATAAAATTCGGTGGTTATAGTGAATTTACTGATGCACTTCATAGAATATCTGATAGAGAATTAGAAACTGAAGATTTAGCATTATATGATGAACTAAAAAGACGTATTTCTGAAAATGTTGAATTAACAAATAGATTAGCAAGTAAGAAAGAGCCACTTACTGAAGATGAGATAAAAGAAGCAGAAGAGTCAAATGATTTCTTATATAAAGTTTCAGATACTGAAGCACAATATATGACAGATGAAGAACTAGAATCTGTAGTTGATTCATTGGCAGAAGACGTAAAAAACGGTATGCTATCTGCAATAATTGCAACAAATGCTATCCAAGTAGAAATGAGAGATAGAATAGTTACAAGAACACTTGCACAAGAACCAACTGTTGAGTTGGAAGATCAAAATGATCAAGTATTAAGAAAAGTTATAATTGATGGGTCACGTGAGGAAGCTGAAATTCAAAGTGAAAAAACTAGAGTTATTGAAGGTGCTAAAGATCAAGCTATAGACATTGTTAACGAAGAAGAAAAACGCGCAGCTAAACCATCAACTTCTGCAGGAGATTTTGATCCATATACAGCAGTTCAAAAATACCAAGATATTATGGAAAAAGCAGGTGGATATGCTCAAGCAATGGAGGCATTTGCTAAACCAGAAAGTGGCGTATTAACAGCAGAAGAAATAAAATTCTTAGAAGAATTTAATGAATATGTTATTAGCATGGTAGATAAGTTAAATACACTAACTGCTAAGAAAGAACCATTAAGTATAAAAGAATATAGAGATAAAATGAATGCATCTCATTTCTTATATGCAGTTGCTGAAATAGATGCAGCATATATGACTTCTGAAGAAATAGCAGAATATATGAAGATAGTTAGAGATTTACCTCCAGTAAATAAAATGCTTAATCCAGGAGTATATATTCGCGCAAGAGCATTTGAAGCAGAAGAAAGATATAGATTAGTAAATGAGGGATTAGAAAACCCTGATAGAAGTATCGCTATAGAAGGATCTCAAGAAGAAGCTGCCATTCAAAGTGAGAAAACTAGAGCTATTGAAGGAGCTAAGGAACAAGCTAAGAATTTAGTTAAGACTCAAACACCAGTAGCTGAAAATCGTATTGATACTATGATGAGAAAGTATGAAGCTATAATTCAAAAGGCAGGAGGATACAAAGCATTACGAGATTATATGGCTCGTCCAGATGCTAATGGTGTATTAACTGGTGAAGAAGTAAAATTTGTAAATGATTTATCATTTGAAATAGGTGCAAAAGTTGCCGCATTAATAAATACTTCAACAAAGGGTTCTGCATTAACACCAGAAGAATATAATACTAATAAATATGCAAGGGAATTTGTTGAAAAAGTTAGTAAGATAGATGCAAAATACATGTCAGAAAAAGATTTACAAAAGTATATTGCTAGAATAGATGGAATGTCAGCTAAGAAGAAAGCTGCTAACCCAGCTGCTTTACTTCGCTGTGCAACATTCAAGGCACAAATGCAAAACAAAGGTTTAGACAAAAAAGAGGAAAAAACTGTTGAAAGAGTTGTAGAACCGGTAGTTCCAACACCTCCAAAAACTAAACCAGCACCAACAGCTCCAGTAGATGAAAGAGAAATTGTTGAAGGAGCAAAAGAAGAAGCTCGTAGAATTGCTTTTGATGAAGAAAAAGCAAAAACATCATTATTAAATAATGGAGTTTTCGATAACTTATGTGCAGCATTTGATGGACTAGTACAAAAATATGGAAGTCTTGATGAACTTTATGACAAAGTTGATAATAAAGAATTACCTGCACATGAAGAAGAAGCTTTCTTAGCACTTCATGATTATCTAAATGCTAATGAAAGAGTATATAGACTTATTTCATTAGTTCCAAACCCTACACCAGCACAATTGAAACAACAAGAAGAATGCGGTAAAGTACTTCGTACATATGATGCAATGGTTGCAAAACATATGAGTGATAAAGAACTAGAAGGATATGTTGACAACCTAAAAACTATGGTTGCAGGTAGAGAAAAAATGTATCCAACAGTTGTTATTAGAATAGCAGCATTCGAAGCAGAATTAGAATCAAGAAAAGCTAAAAAACAACCAAAAGAAATGGATACAAAAACTAGTGAAAGAGTAGACAAATTCTTAGACGGATTGCTTGCAGCAATTGATAAAAGAGAAAAGAAAGAAACAACTAACACTAAAGCTACAGCAGCAAGTTTTGAACAATTACATGAATATACAAAAAAATATAAGATTAATGGACCATTAGAAATATATAATAGAGAAACAGGAAAACTATATGTTCCTAGTACTGAAGAAGAAAAGAGAAATATAGAGTTTGCTTATTACTGGGGAGTAATGGTTGGTAAAAATGATAAGAATGCATCTGAATTTGCATTCGGTGAAGATGGTAAAAAGCTATTTGACATAATGGATGTTCAATTCAAAGAATCACTTCTAAGAGGAATTGATATTGATTTTGAATCACTAGAAAGACAATTTGTAGATTCAAAAGTAGCAAATGCTCAAGAAATCTTTGATAGTTTATTCAAAACAGATACATTAAGAAAATATGTAACTCAGTATTATCAAGAATCATTAGGTATGGAAGTTGATAAGACTGATGAGTTCGATAAACGTATGGCACAAGAATATGCTGAATATAGAAAACTATTCGATTTAAATGCTAAACGTATGTTATCTGAAACAGGAGTTAAGAGATTAAATCTATTAAAAGATAAAAAAGGCCCTATCGAAGTAATGGAAAAGGCCAATAAAGAATTATATGAAGCTTTAATGAAACTATCTACATTATCTAAAACTAAACAGGATGATGAAGAATATAGAAAAGCACAACAAGAATATAATAGATTAAAAAGAGAAAATGATTCAGAATATCAAGAAGCAATAAGAGAATTTAATGTTCCAGAAGATATGTTAATTCCTGGATTTGAAAACAATTTCTATGATATTTTAGATACTGTTAAAGAATCAGGAGTTGAATTAACAGATCACGTTAAGAAAGTTCTTGAATATGTTGCTTTAGATAAAGAGAGATATTTTGGAGAATTAACTCGTGAACAAGAAGATAAGTTAATTGATTCAGTAATTGGATCATACCATGCATTCATTCTTGAAAGAGAAAGACAAACAGCAACTATTGCGGATGCAAGAGAAGATGCTTTATTAGATACTCAAGAAACATTCAAGAATAGAATTATACAAGAACTTAAGATGTCTCCTTTAGCAAAAACTGTTAACGAAGAAAAAGTTGATGAGAAAGCAGAAAAAGAAGCTGAAGAATTATTAAAAGAACAAGAAGATAAGAATGAAGAAAGAATTGCTGCACTTGTTTTAGATGACAAGCACAGAGAAATTGCTGATTACTTTAAATATATGGCTAAAGCTAAAGTTAAAAAGCTTACTAAGGGAGAAATGGTATTAATTAGTAAACTTGCTGAAGCTAATGAAGTAGTTAGAGATTTAGAAGAAGCAAGAAAGAAATCTCCAGAAGAGTATGAGAAATTACACGAGAAGTATGGAGAAGAACTTATTGAAGTAATGGAAAAGGCAGCCATTGTTGAATTAGGTATCGACAAAGAGGAAGAAGAAATTGTCGAAAGAAGCGAAGAAGATGTTGAAAGAGACTTCGAAAATGTTGTAGCAATGACTGGCAAAGAAGTAGTTCCACAAGAACTTGTTGGATACTATGCACTTGTAAAAAGCTTCGAAAAATTTGCTGATAAATATTCAGTTGAAAAAGTAGATAATGAAACAAAGATATATGATGTTAATACTAATATAGAATATAAACCAACTAGACAAGATGAGAAGTCAACAATTCTTCTTGGAAATCATTGGATGAGAAGTGTTGGTATACCAAGCTTGGTAGACAATGCTAAATTATATGCTATATTAACAGAAGCTTGTTTAGATTCATATGGAAAAGAAGAAGGTCTTGATTTAGAAAAATTAAGAGAAGACTTTATTGCTACAGGAATTGAAAATGCTGATGTATGCTTCGATAACTTGTTTGCAGATGGTAAAGCTGAATTTATAAGAGAACAAATTGCACATATTTCTGACTTGTCTGAACATGAAAGAAAACATGGAGTTATTCCTTATGGATTTGGTAAGTTGAAAGACTTAGTTGAGAAATATGTAATAAATCCAGAAGACGGACATGCTGTTGAAAGAGATAATCCTGATGTAAAAGGACCAGAGGATCCAGATGTTGAAAATGAAATTAAATTAGGTAATTTTGTTGAAAGCGTATTCGGTAACCATGAAAATGGTAACAAACTAGATTTAAGTATATTTACTGGTAAATTATTCTCAAAACTAAAGATGCTAGTAAGCACTATTAAAGATATGATCTTAAATGCTTTAGGTGTTGATAAAGAAGAAATATTAAATGTTATGGATAACCTTGATGGAGGATATGAATTTGCTGATAAGTTAGTTGGTGATGATGATTCTCTTGAAAATATGGTTGAATATGTTAGCACAAAATATAAGACTAAAAATCCATTAGTAAATAAATTAATTAAAGTAGCTGCAGATAAGCTTGTAGAAGCTGAAAAACAAGCAGATGCTGAAAATATTGCAGTAGCAGAAAAGAATAATGAACCTGAAGTAGTACCGGTAGTAAATGATCTTGGAGATCAAAAAGAAGTATTACCAGTTGAAAAACCAGTTGACACTAAAGAAATTGATCCAGTAGTAGGTCAAGAGGCAACAAAAGAAGTTGATCCAGTAATAAATGATCTTGGAGATCAAAAAGAAGTATTACCAGTAGAGAAACCTATTGATAATAAAGAAGTTATGTCAGTAGAGACTGCTATTGAAGAATTAACTGGATATATGGATATGACTTATGACTTTAATGAAACACGTAAAGTTCCAACATCTATAAGAGTATTCTTCAGTAATGAAAATCCTACAGTTGGTGAAGTTATATTCTCAACAGGATCAGGAGATGATGAGTTCACATTATTCCATCAATCATTTGCAAAAGAAGATATAGAAAGTAAGATTTTACCGGTTATAGCTGGAAAGTTCACTGAATTAAATGAAAGTCTTACTAAGGTTCCTGCATATGAAGTACAAGGAAGAAAGAAGAACGAATTATTCTACTTAGGTGGAGAAATTGAAAACTTATTCCAAGTTTCAAACGCATCACCTGAAATAATTGATTTAGCAGATAAATTAATGCAAAACAAAAAAACAGAAGAACAACAAATGACTTTATAATTAACTAATTACGGAGAGGGAAAATGAATCTTAAAAAACCATTTAGAACAACTTTATTTATTGTATTATTGGTTATTGATTTAATATTCCTCTCTTTTTTAGTTTCATTAAAAAACGTATCAAATAAGGACTATTTAGTATCTAAAATTAAAGATTTTGATATAGTAAGATATGTTAAGGAAAGAGATTATATAATAGAAAGTACCAACAATCTTAGATACCCGATTGAAATATATAATTATATAGATGTTGATACTTTTAATAAGATAGGGGAAGAAGCTGTTAATAACATATTTAGCGGAGAAAAAAACATTTTAGAAAGTGAAAAGTTAACTAATTTATTAAAGAAATCAATTGATTATTACGACGCTGAAAACAATGCTGATTCCATATCACATGCTAAAAAAGACTTACAAAGATTTTCTACAGAAGTATCGTATAAAATTAACAATGATAGTGTAGTAAAATTACTAAAATTTTCAACAGTTGTTACTAATTCTTTTGTATATGCTATCCCATATTTAATAGCAATTGTTTTTACTACATTAATAATAGTA
Organism: Bacilli bacterium; assembly: GCA_017525035.1. GTDB lineage: Bacteria > Bacillota_I > Bacilli_A > RF39 > UBA660 > RUG13868. The sequence goes on from JAFXTH010000018.1 coordinate 16,003, forward strand.
TTTGAAAAGAAAAAAGGCCTTTTAATTGGAGGCGTAATATATACATTATATTCTTTATATTTATATTATTTTGATAATAATTTTATAAGAAGATTATATGTTGAAGGAAACTTTTATTCATACTTTAAAGGTTTTAAAAAGTATACATTTAACTTAAATACTTTATATACCATTTGTTTTATTTTAGGTTTTGTATTATTATTAATATGGACGATATTTTATATTAAGAAAGTAGTAAGAAGGGTTAAAGTTAGTTCTTATGACTTTGGGAGGTAATATGAAAGTACTTGTTACAGGTGGATGTGGTTATATTGGTAGCCATACATGTGTAGAGCTTTTAGATAGTGGATATGATGTTGTAGTTGTTGATAACTTATCTAATTCTAAAGAAGATGTAATTGATAAGATTGAAACAATTACAGGCAAAAAAGTTAAATTCTATAAAGAAGACATTTGTAATAAAGATAAAATGAATGAAATATTTACTAGCGAGAAAATAGATGCAGTAATCCATTTTGCGGGATTCAAGGCAGTTGGTGAAAGTGTTGCTAAACCACTTATGTATTATAGAAATAATATAGATTCAACACTTACTTTATTAGAAGTAATGAAAGAACATAATTGTAAAAAAATAGTATTTTCATCTAGTGCAACCGTATATGGAAAACCAGCTAGTTTACCAATAACTGAAGATTTTCCACTTCAGACTACTAATCCATATGGAAGTACTAAATTAATGATAGAAATGATCTTAAATGATTTATATATATCTGATAATGATTGGTCTATTGCAATATTAAGATATTTTAATCCAATTGGAGCTCATAAGAGTGGACTAATTGGAGAAAATCCTAATGGAATACCTAATAATTTAATGCCTTATATAGTTAAAGTTGCTAATAAAGAATTACAAGAATTAAGCGTATTTGGTAATGACTATGACACTATAGATGGTACTGGTGTAAGAGATTATATCCATGTAGTAGATTTAGCTAAAGGTCATATTAAAGCAATTGAAAAGGTAACTAAAGATAAAGGTATTGATAAATATAACTTAGGAACAGGTAAAGGTTATAGTGTATTACAAATAATTAATACATTTAAAACTGTTAATAATATTGATGTTCCTTATAAAATAGTAGATAGAAGACCAGGAGATATAGATGCATGTTATGCTTCTACAAAGAAAGCTAACGATGTGTTAAATTGGCATGCAGAACTAGAGATTGAAGAAATGTGTAGAGATGCATGGAACTTTGTAAATAAGAATAGATAGGAGGCAGTTATGAGAGTTTGTCCAGTTTGTGGTGAAACAAACGAAGATTGGATGGATATATGTCAAAGATGTGGTAATTCTCTATCACAAGATAAGAGTAATGAACTACCATATGACTATACTAAGTCGCAATCTAATTATGATAATTATGTAAATGATTATAATGGTTATGATAATAATATGAATAACAATGTAAATAATAATGCAAATGAATATTATGACTATGGTAATACTTATGATACAAACTATGACAATAGTTATGACATGGGAATGAATAATGCTGGATCAAATTCAAATAAGAAGCCAGCAGCTAATACTGATTTAAAGCTAATATTAATTATATTATTAATAATATTACTTTGTTTAATAGTAGTAGCATTCTATAAATTTACTAGTTAATGAATAATAATTCTTCTTTCATATCACAATGATATAGAAAGGAGAATTTTTTTTGTCACGTCATAAAGTTGAAATAACAGGCGTGAATACATCAAATATCAAAGTATTAACTAGTGAAGAAACTAAAGAATTATTTGATTTATATAGGAAAGGAGATTTATCTGCCAGAGAGAAGATAGTAGATGGTAATTTAAAATTAGTTTTGTCTATTTTAAAAATATTCTCAAATAGCGAGGAGAATAAAGATGATTTATTCCAAATAGGATGTGTAGGGCTTTTAAAAGCTGTGGATAATTTTGATCCATCTTATGGCGTAAAGTTTTCCACATATTGTGTTCCTATGATTTTAGGAGAAATAAGAAGATATGTTAGAGATAATTCAAGCATTAGAGTAAGTAGATCACTGAAGGATTTATCTTATAGAAGTTTGAAAGCAAAAGATGAGTTATCTATTAGTTTAGGTAGAGTACCGAAAGAGGAAGAAATAGCAAAGTATTTGGGAGTAGATGAATTTTCCGTTGTTGATGCTCTTGATTCAAGACGTGCTCCAGTTAGTTTATTTGAACCTATTTATAGCGATGGTGGAGACACTATTTACTTATGTGATCAAATAGAAGATAAGAAGACTAATGGGACTAATTTGGATATTAAAATAGCAATAGATGAAGCAATCAATGATCTTGATGAAAGGGATAGATATGTATTAGACCAAAGATTTATTGTTGGCAAGACACAACTTGAACTTGCTGAGGAACTTGATATATCACAAGCACAAGTATCTAGAATAGAAAAGAAAGTAATTGATACCTTGAAGAAAAAAGTAGAATAAAAAAATAAGAATTTATCTTATTTTTTTTATGTTATAATTAGATTAGGAGGTACTTATGAAAGTATTACTTTATACAGAAATGGAAAAGAAAGTTAGAAAGAGTGGTTTAGGAAAAGCTATTGAACACCAAAAAACTGCTTTAACTAATGAAGGAATTGAATGGACAACTGATCCTAAAGATGATTATGATATTATTCATATTAATACATGGTTTTGGAAGTCTTATAGAATGGCTAAGAAAGCTCATAAAAAAGGTAAGAAGGTTGTATACCATGCTCATTCTACACAAGAAGATTACAAGAACGGATTTATTTTTTCAAAATCAACAGCAAGATTTGTTAAATGGTGGCTTGTTAAATGTTATAGTCAAGGAGATATTATTGTAACTCCAACACCTTATTCAAAAAGATTGTTGGAAGGTTATAAGGGACTTGAAAAGAAGAAAATTGTTGCTATTTCAAATGGAATAGATATGACTTTATTCCAAAAGAATAAGGAAGCAGGAGAAGAATTTAGAAAAGAATACGGATATACAAAAGATGATAAGGTTATTATTGGTATCGGTTTATATATAAGAAGAAAGGGTATAGTTGATTTCGTTGAACTTGCAAGGCGTCTTCCAGAATATAAATTTATCTGGTTTGGTTATAGTAATCCTAAAGCTGCTACTAAAGATGTTAGAAAAGCTGTTAGCACAAAACTTCCAAACCTTACTTGGGCTGGATATGTTGAACAAGAAAAAATCAAAGCTGCTATGAGCGGAGCTAATCTTTATTTATTCCCAACGCTTGAAGAAACAGAAGGAATACCAATAATTGAAGCATGTGCTACTAAACAAAATGCTATTATTCGTGATATACCAATCTTTGAAGGATGGCTAGAAGATGGTGTTAATGTTTATAAAGCTAAAGACGTTGATGAATTTGAAACAAAAATTAAAGATTTCTTTGCTGGAAAATTACCATCAGTTGTTGATAAAGCATATGAAGTTGCAATAGAACGTGATATCAAAACAGTAGGAAAGCAATTACACAAAGTATACGACGAAGTAATGAAGATGTAGAACAAAAACTATAAGAAAAAATCTTATAGTTTTTTTATTTATAGGTATATAATTTTTGATAATTGTGGTACAATGGTTATGATAGAATAATAAGGTGGTGTCGGTTATGGCAGATCAAATGACGCTAGAACTAGCAGATAATTTATTAAAAGAATATGATTTATATCATAATAGTTTAATTTTTGGTGGAAAAATAAAGTTCAACATTAATTATCTTTTCGATGGAAAAGTATATATTTCTTTAGTTGGGCTTATTGGTGATGTAGAAAGAAAATCTACTTATGATTTTGAAAATAATGATTATTTTAATAAAGTAGTATTACCAAAAATTATTGAAAGATTCTTATCAAAGAATGTAGGTATCAAAGCAAGAAGAATCATGGGTAATGATGAAAATGGTACGTACATTGTTGAACGAGCAGATTCTAAAGATAGCCTTATTATTAGAAATTGTTCTAAAGAAGTTATGGATACTTCTGATAGATTCATTAAAGCACTTAGTAATCTAAATGATTTTGATTATAGTAATAACAAAAGAATCATAATAGAAGAAAATAGTAACTTATTATACGATAACTATATGAAGTACAATTTGATATTTGATTATGCACAATATAAGAATGCATATTTTAAATCAAATAGTACTTTAGCATTTGATATAGAAAGTAGTATTAATGATGAAGAAGATGTTTCAGCACTTCAATTGTTAATATTAAATATTGCAAGATATGCCTATATGTTTGAAGGAAATGCAAAAGAAAACTTATGGGATGAAATAAAGAGTACTTACAAAGATCAAAAAGCAGTTGAAGACATATGTGATAACTTTAAAGAACTTGATTTAAGTGAAGATTCTTTATATGCTGATGCTTTAATGTTAGCAGAGTTTGAAAAGAATCATGATATGTTCTTGCATAACAATGATGCTATTGTTCAAGAAGCTATTGCTGCTGTTGAAAGTGGTGTTAATTACTTTGATGAAAGCTATGATACATATTTTACTAAGAAACAAGAATACTATTCATCAATACTTGATACACAACGTGAAATAGTATGTTTGGATTTCCTTGATTCTCATTCTCTAGGTGAAACTTTAAGAAGTGTTGAATTAAAGAATAAAGTGGCATCACGCGTTGAAAAACGTGAAACAAGCTTTATAGATACAATGAAAGACATTCAAGCCAAGAAACTTGCATTTGCAACAATAATCAATGAACCTAGTGAAGATGACGATGATGATGCAGGTTACAAGGTAGAAAACTTTGATGAGATATATAGTGGAGCAGAAGATCAAGCTAGAATCATATTTGATGTTATACAAGAACGTGATCAAATAAAGAAAGATGCTGAAGAATTTGCAAAACAAATTATAATGAAAGAAAAAGAGCATAAAGAAATTATAGATGCATCAATGGAACAAGCTCAAAGAATAATTGAGTTAGAAAACGAAAATAAAGAATTAAAACGTCTTGCTCAAGAAAATGCACAAGATTTATTTGATAGAGACAAGAGAATGCAAGAAGAGCAAAGATTAAGAGAAATAATTGATGAATCTCCAATTAAAGCTCAAGATATAGATAAGATAAATAATTTATTGAATGCTATATCATCTTGTAAAGATATTGACTTTGCAGTAAATCATCCAACAGTAATGCAAGAATTAGCATTCTTAGAGGAAAAGATAATTACATATCTTACAACACATAAAAATATAGTTCATGAAGAAATTGTATTCCCATCACTTGAAAAAGAAGAGATGCTTGAATCTAAACCAGTAATTGAGCTTTTATCAATGATTAGAAATGCTTATGTAACAAGTCATCAATATGAAAAGTATGGACGTCATACAGTAATTAATTTTGTTCCTGTTGATGAAGACACATTTAGAGTTACATTATATTCTGTTAAAGATGACGATGATGATATATTAATGGATGCATTCTTTGAAGATTATCAATTGACTGATAGTGTATTAGAGCAATTATGTAATATATTCAAAGATGATGCGGTTATAGTTGCTTCAAAGGTAGACAATGTTCCACCTGATAAAGCAGATTATCTAGTACTTGATAATATGAATAATGCTATTAAGTTTATGGGATGTTCTAGAAAACTAATAGACACAGTTAAATCATTTTTATAAACAAGGCTAGTAAAATAGCCTTTTTAAATAGAAAAAGAAAGGAAGATAGTTATGGAAGAAAACAACACAGAAGTAAAAGAGGAAAATGTAGAGGTAAAAGAGGAAAATGTAGAAGTTAATGAAACACCAGTAGTTAACGAATACAAACCTGAAGAAAAAAAGAAGGGGCATAAAGGTTTAATAATAGCAATTATTGCAATAGTTTTAGTTGCAGTTATTGCAGTTCTATGTTATTTCTTATTCTTTAATAAAGGTGATAATAAAGATAAAGAAAAAGAAGTAACAGAGAAAAAACAATATAATTCAGAGTACAGATTGAGTGGAAATGAATTAGAAGATTTTGATGTTTATTTCTTAAAGAAGGAAATCAATAATAAAAATCTTGTTTACTCACCACTTTCAATTAAATATGCTTTAGCAATGTTAAATGAAGGAACAGATAATGATTCACATCAACAAATTGAAAGCGTAATTGGTGATTATAAAGCTAAAAAGTATGAAAATAGCGCTAATATGTCTTTTGCAAATGCTTTATTTATAAAAGATGAATTTAAAGAAGGTATTAAACAAACATACATTGATACTTTAAAGGAAAGATATGGAGCAGAAGTTTCTTATGATTCATTTGCAACAACTGATAAATTAAATAAATGGGTTAGCGACAAGACTTTTGGATTAATTAAGAATTTATTTACTAACCCAGTAGATGACAAAGATTTCATTTTGATTAATGCATTAGCAATAAATATGGAATGGAAAAACTTAATTGAACCAAAAATGCCAGCTTCACAAGAGTTTGCTCATGAAGATTTTTCAAGTTATGTAAGTGGTCTTATCAATAGTGGATATCCTAAGTTAAAATTTAATAATAATATGGATGCAAAAGCAGTTGAATTTTTTGCAGTAGCAAATAGATACGATATTGTTAAAGAACTTGGCGAGGAAAACATGAGAAAAACTGTTGCAGAAGAATATAAGAAGTTCTTAGCAAAAGGGGAAGGATGCGCTGATCCTAACGTACCAGCTGAAACAGTTGTAGATAACTACATGAAAGAAATTAAAGGTAATTATGGTATTGTTAATAGTTCAACAGATTTCTTATTCTTCGATAATGAAGAAGTAAAAGTATTTGCTAAAGATTTAAAAACATATGGAAGTACAACACTTCAATATGTTGGTATAATGCCAAAGAATGTTTCTTTAGATGAATATATTAAGAATACAAACTCAAAGAAATTAAGTGAAATAATCAGCAACTTAAAGGAAATTAAGCTTGATTCATTTAAAGATGGTGTAATTACTGAAGTTAAAGGAACAATTCCATTATTCAAGTTTGATTATGAACTTGATTTACAAAAGGATTTAGAATCAATGGGAATTGTTGATGTATTTGATAAGTATAAAGCAGATTTATCAAAGATCTCTCCTTATAAAGAATATATTGGGGATGCAGCACATAAAGCTAATATCGAATTCTCTAACGAAGGAATTAAAGCAGCAGCAGCAACTCAAATGGGTGGTTTAGGAGGAATTTCATGTGATTTTGAATATTTATATGAAGTACCTGTTGAAAAGATTGATTTAACATTTGATAAACCATATATGTTTATAATTAGAGATAAGAATACTAAAGAAGTTTGGTTTGTTGGAGCAGTATATGAACCAATAAAATATAAAGAACCAAACTATGAAACAGCTACAGCAGAATAAAAGAGTCAATTATGACTCTTTTTTTTATTTGAATTATCGATGTTAATAAATATACCTAAAAGAATTAAATAAGTTATGATACTTGATCCTCCATAGCTTATAAAGGGAAGGGTGATACCTACAATTGGAAGTATGCCTAGAGTCATTCCTATGTTTTGTATTTGACCATAAATAATAAGAGCAATAATACCAAAAATAGTATATTTATGTTTTAAATCTTTAATACTTTTAATTTTATTAATTATATATAAATCAAAAGATAAAATAGTTATTAAAAAAAGTATTGTTAGTATCAATCCATAAGATGAAGCAAAGGAAGTGAAAATGAAATCAGTAGCAGGTTCAGGATAATACATAGGTACACTAGTATGTCCAAATAGACCAGATGAACCTATTGATATTAAAGAATTATTTAACTGCATTCCACTTTTGTCTTGCCAACTTAAAATTCTTTCAATTCTATAAAAGAAATTGTTTCCAAATATATTTATAAATAAATCTTGATTACTATAATAAATAAAGAACAATGTAGATAGAAGTATTGATATAAATATTATTAAATATATGAACCATTTTTTGCTTATACCACTTATATAAAGCATAGATAAAGTTATGACAAAATAACAAATTACTGCTCCTGTATCTGGTTCTAAAAAAGTTAATATACTTGGTATTAAAAGAATTATCCACAACTTTAATATTAATTTAAATTCTTTTTTAGAGCTTATCTTAGTTCTATTGTTATAGTATTTTCCAATGATAGATGCATTCATAAGAATTAATGATACTTTCATAATTTCACTTGGTTGAATGTTTAAAAATCCTATATTAAACCATGCTCTTGTATTATTAACAGACGTTCCATATCTAAATAGTAGCAATAACATAATGTTAGATATTATATAAAGAGGTAAGGCAACCTTATAAATTTTCTTTATATTTATTTTATTAATTAGCATAATTATGATAATTCCTACTATATACCATATTATCTGTTTATTATAGATATCATTTAATGATTTAGGTATATAGTCTTTGGTTTTGTATATACTTAAATAGCTTATTAACGAAAATAATAATATATAAATATATATTATTTTTTCTTTTATTATATTTAACATATAATCACCATTTATATTATGTCTTTATTTGTAAATTTTATTTTTAAATTACATAAAATAATATGGGATGTGATATATTGACAAGATTGCCTAAAGTTTTTCATGATAATAAATTTATAGTATCTAATAATAAAATTTCTTATTCATCTTTAAATGAAGAAAAAGAATCAAGAGAAGAAAATTACGATTTATTTTCTTACTTGAATAGAATAGTTAGTATTAAATTAAATAATGGTGATACATACAATGGTAAAGTATTATCTATTAATAGAGACACTATATTATTAAATGATGGTAGTTATATTAATATTAATGATATTGTTAATATAAAATAAAAAATTGCTGATTAGCAATTTTTATATTGTAGCAATTAAAGTATCTTTTAAACATTTTATGCATGAGACACAATCAAGATCAATAATAAAGAAGTTATCTGTTGCAGTATAAACTCCTGCAGTATTTATTAATATTCTAAATGTTGCAGTGTTATTGTTTATGCTTTCAATTCTAAAAAATGTAGATTCACCAGTTGCTCCTTGATAGTCATATGGCATAGTCCATATAGCATTATTGCAACAAGTATAAATGTTTATTGGTCTTGTATTAGCAGTTTCACTTGTTTCTCCAAGTATTTCTTTTGTACAACCAATACCATTTGTGCTTCTTTGCTCTTGTAGTAATAAAATATTATCTAATATATTTGAAATACAATTATTATTCATAAGTTTTCCTTTCTATATGGTTAAATTGATGTCGTTTAAACATCTAATTGCACATATACAATTAATATTTATTGTGGCAAATTCTTCTGTTGCAACATATGCACCTTCTTCTTGCGCTAAAAGTCTTACTGTAACACAAGAATTATTAATATCTTCAACTCTAAATACACTTGATGTATTTAATGTATTATCAGTATAGTAATTAACAGTTAATAAACTATTATTACAAGAATAGAATGTAACTGGTCTTGTATTGAAAGAATTAACATCACCAAGAAGAGGTTTAGTACATGATGCATTAGTAGGTATAGTAGCTTCTTTTTGCAAACGATTAATTAATTTAAGAACATCTATTAAATGATTATTATTCATATAATTCACTCCTTTTATCTAATATAGAATATTCTTTTAAATAATATTGTTGATGATTAGAACCTATTTTTTGAAAGAAAAGTTTTAATTTATTAAATTTTATAGTATAATTGTTTTGGTGATATTTATGTGGCAATATATAATTGTAGGGGTTGTAATACTAATTATTTTACTTGCTGTATTAAAGGCAGGTAAGAAAGATGTTCATTTGGAGCTTAATAAATTAGTAGAGTATTTAGGTGGAAAAGATAATATTGTTTCTAGTGAAAGCAATTTATCTAGATTTAAAGTTACTTTAAAAGATGTAAGTAAAGCTAATAAAGAGGCTATTACTAAATTAGGAGCTAAAGGAATTGTTGAAATAGACAATGAACTTAAAATTATCTTAGGTCCTGAATCAAAGCAACTAAAGAAATATATTGATAATATGAAATAATCCTTTATGGATTATTTTTTTGTGTAAATAAACCATTAATTCTTGGTAAACATTATATAATTTATTGTAAAAGTGTTATAATTAATATAGAAGGTAGTGATAGTATGTTGAAATATCGTTCTGCACATAATGAAGAAATGCTAGGAAAAGTTCATTTCAAACTACAACGTAAAGTAGACAGGCTAGATTCAGTAAATCAAGTTTTTGATAAAATTGATGAACTTGGTGGACCCGCTAGTGAAGCATTAACGATTGGAACAAAATCTAATAACAAAACGCTTATGGCATCAGGAGCAGTGCCAGCAGTACCTTTTGCAGTTGGTGTTGCTTCAGCAATTGTTGGGATGATAACACTTATTCCAGCAGCGATGGGACCAGAACCATCTATGGGGCAAGCACAGATTGATGCATTAAAGCAAATGGAAACATTTGGAACTTCTGCATTAACTTTTGCAGGGAATGCTTTTGGAGTTGGTTTAAAACTTTTGGGTGTACCAGCAGCAGTAGCGGTTATTTCAATACCTAAAAAAATTGCTAGAGTTTTGGCAGGACAATATGATAAAAAAACTGCCCCAACTATTGAAGAAGGAAGAAAGATTGTTGAAATGATTGATGATGTTTTAAATGATGTAGAAGATCCAACATTGAGTATACCTAGAACAATACTTACAAGAGTTGATTTAAAAGGAAACAGTGTTCATTTTAATATAGATTTATTAGGGTATTTAGCGCGTTATAGAGAATGTCTTCAAAAGGAGAAGAGTGGTGAAGCTAAAGGTAATGAATCAGAGCAAGCATTTCAAGAATTCATTTATTTTCTTGAAGACTCTAAGCACAAAATCTTTGGGGTATCTAAAAAATTCAAAGAAAATAATTTTATTAATTCTTTAATTGATGGGTTTTATGAGGACAAGCAAAAAGAATCAGAGTACGGCTACTCTGAAGGCATAAAAAGTATGTAAAGACTAGTTTTAGTCTTTTTTTTCACGAAATTTACATATTCTTCTGTATAATATTAGTTAAGAGGTGGAATGATTTGAAGATTTTAGTAGTAGATGACGAGCAACTTATTAGAAACGTTATTCGTGAATATGCAGAAGCTGAAGGATATAAAATAATTGAAGCGCAAGATGGACATGAGGCAATCGAGAAAGTTGAAAAAAATCCTGATGTAGCGCTTATTATAATGGATATTATGATGCCTAGACTTGATGGCTATAGTGCATGCAAAGAGATATTTAAAATTAAAAAATATCCTGTAATTATGTTATCAGCAAGAAAAGAAGAATACGATAAACTTTTGGGATTTGATCTTGGAATTGATGATTACGTAACAAAACCATTTAGTCCTAAAGAAGTAATGGCAAGAATTAAAGCAGTTTTAGCTCGTGTTAATAATAGAAAAGAAGAAATCTATAGATATGAAGATTTAGAAGTAAATTATAAAGCCCATAGTGTGAAAATAGATGGGGAAGAAATAAAACTAACACCTAAGGAATATGAATTGTTAGTTAATTTTATAGATAATGAAGGAATGGCATTATCACGAGAACAATTATTATCAACAGTGTGGGGTTATGATTTCTTCGGTGATGATAGAACAGTTGATACACATATAAAAATGTTAAGAAATAGTCTTGGAAAGTATAGAGATTTAATTGTAACAGTTAGATCTTTAGGATATAAGTTTGAAACAAATAAAGAATAAACTAAGCTTCAAAATACTTGGTTATCTGATTTTCTTTTCATTAATTATTTTGGTAGTTCTATGGTTTTTACAAGTAGTGTCATTTGATTCTTACTATGAATTATCAATAAGGAGAAACTTAAGAAATGTAGTTAATGATGTAAAAGAAAACTATAAATCAGAAAACTATTTAAATAGATTATCATTTGATAATAATATGTGTATTGAAATATATGAAGGAACTATGATGTCTTATTCATCAATAAGTTGTTATAAAGAATTCTCAAAGTTAAATAAAGAAAAAAGAGATATGATTTTAAATAATGTTGATGAAAGAGAGTTTAAATATACTGACAGATTTGAAGATAGTCAAACTTTGATGTATGGTATAAAACTTGAAAATGAAAGATTTGCCTTCGTAGAAGTAAGATTAGATCCAACATCTTCATCAGTTAAAATATTAAAAGAGCAATTATTAATTGTATCTGTATTTGTATGTTTATTATCTATTGCAATAGGTATATTTATATCAAGAAAATTGTCTAAACCAATAGAAAAAATTAATAATGAAGCTAAGAAATTAGTTAAAGGAGAATATGATTTAGTACTCGATGATAAATCAGCTGTAACAGAGATAAAAGAGTTAAATGAGACACTTAAATATACAAGCTTAGAATTATCTAAGACAGAAAGTTTAAGAAGAGAATTTATGTCTAATGTTTCACATGATTTGAAAACACCTCTTACAATGATAAAGGCTTATGCTGAAATGGTTAGAGATTTGACTTATAAAGATAAGAAAAAAATGGATGCTAACCTAAACGTAATAATTGAGGAATCTAATAGATTAAATTTATTAGTAAATGACATATTAGATCTTTCTAAATATCAATCAAATACTATTGAACTTGAGTATAGTGAATTTGACTTAAACGAATTAATTATTGAAATAATTAATAGATACGAAATATATGAAGAAAAAGATGGATTTAAAATAAGTTATAAGAAAAAGAAAAATTGTATTGTATATGCAGATAGAAAAAGAATTGCTCAAGTAATTTATAACTTACTTAATAATGCTATTAACTATTGTGATGATTCTAAAAAGATAAATATTACTATCGCAGAACTTGATGATACTTATAGAGTAGATGTTACAAATTCTGGTGAAGGAATAAGTGAAGAAGATTCAAGCTTAATTTGGGACAAGTACTATAAGATTGATAAGACTTATTCAAGAGTACAAGTAGGAACAGGAATAGGGCTTTCTATAGTTAAGAATATCTTAGAATTACATAATGTTAAATATGGTGTTACATCTGTTATTGGAAAGAATACAACATTCTATTTTGAATTAAATAAAAAGGAAGATAAATAGTTTTGTCTTTCTTTTTTTATGTGATAGAATAAATAACTGAGGTGCATTATGAATAAGAAAAAAGGTATTACACTTGTTCAATTTGTTTGCAGTATTGTAGTAATTCTTATTACTTCAATTGTTTTGTTTTGCGCCTTAAATCAAGATTTATTTAAAAGTAAAAATGAGTTTTATAAAGATGTTTTAACTAGAGTAAGTAGTAGTGGAAAAGAGTTTTTTAATGATAATAAAAAGTATTATCCTAAGGGTATATTTGAATCACAAAAAGTTACTATTGGAACATTGAAAGCTAATAACTATTTAAAGGATGTTAAAGATTATAATAAAAAAACATGTAGTGATGATAGTTATGTCATTACTATTAAAACAGATGATGATAAGTATATTTATAAGACATGCTTAGTATGTGATGAATATAGTAATATGGAAGAATCTTTCTGTGATGCTTCATGGATAGATTCTTCTACAATAAGTTATGGTATTGTTGATGAACCATTAATTTATATAAGTAAAGGTACTTCGGTAAAAAATAAACTCGATATAACTCTTTCAATAATTAAAAGAGATTATCAAGGTAATGTATTGTCAGTTTTAAAAGAAAAATCAAATATTAAAGTATCACCAAAAAACACTAATATCGATGTTAATAAAACAGGTGAGTATATAGTCGAATATGAATATGATGGTTATGTGTCTCAAGGTAAAGTAATTGTATATGAAAATCCATCTCCTGTTGTAAGTATTGGTTATGAAAATATTATTGCAAATGGTTATGATACTTATATAAAAGAAACTGGCTTTTTAAAACAAGGAGACTGGTCTCAAAAAATAATTTTGACTTTTAATAAAGGGGACAATTATTTAACTAACGTTGGTAAAGTTGTTAAGTATCAGTGGAACAAAGATGGAAAATGGCAAGATATTTGTTATGGGCAAGGACAATGCGTTGTTGAATACAATCAAGAAATGAATCAGAAAGTAAGATTTAGATCAGTTGATGAGAATAATAATTATAGTAAAGAAACAGAAGAATATTTGATTAAAATTGATAACACTGCACCTAAATGTGAAATAAAATTGTTTGGTAGTATTGGGCATAGTGATTGGTACATTTCAGATGTTAAGGTAGATGTCTTGTCGCAGTTTGATGCAAGTGGTATTAAACTTAGAAATGTTTTGTTAAAGTCCGATAAATTTACAAGAAATAGTGTTGAAAGTTTAATTCATAGTGCGGATGCTGAAAGCGTAACATATATTGGTTATGTCGAAGATAATGCCGGTAATTATGCATTTTGTAGCAAAACATTTAAGAAAGATTCAACAAAGCCTAGCTGTACAAATAGTGGAGATTTTCAAGAATGGACTAACAAAAGCCGTACAATCGAATTTGGTTGCAAAGATATATTAAGTGGCTGTGATAAAAAGTATAGTGGTGGAAAGATAACTTTTGATAATACAATGAAAACAGCAATAATTCCTTCATATATCATCAGTGATAATGCTGGTAATATTATGGAGTGTTCTGAAAGAGTTGCAAACATATATGTTGATAAAGTTGTTCCAGTTTGTACAAATAGTGGCGATAGCACAACTTGGACTAATGAATCTAGAGTAATATCTTACGGATGTAGTGATAATGAAAGTGGTTGCACAATAGGAAGTAACGATGCAATAGTATTTAATAAAACTATAAAAACAACAATTATACCATCTTACAAAATAGCAGATAGAGCTGGTAATATAACTTTATGTGAGAAAAGAGAAGCTAATATTTATGTAGATAAAACTAAGCCAACATGTACAATTAATAAGACAGCAACTAATAAAGAAACAGGTGTTGATTTAGAAGTTATATGCACCGATCAAGATAGCGGATGTCTTACTCAAAAGACAAAAGAAAATAATATCACTTCTAAGAAGACATACACAATTAAAGATAGTGTGGGTAACTATAATACTTGCACAGTTGATGTTATAAAAGAAGTATTAAGAAGTGATGCTAAATGTACTAAATATAAAACTTGTGAAAATAAGTTATGCGGATTAGAAGAATATGATTGCAGTGATTGTAAAACAGGTGCTAATACTTGTGTTCCTGGTTATAACTATGGTAAATGGGGTATGTGTACATTAACTAGGACAGAATGTAAAAAATTAGAAAACGTTGAATGTGAAGTATGCAGCAATGGTTCTTACCATGCTAGAGATTTAATATATAACGAGTGCAAAACAGGTGAAAATACTTGTAAGTATGGTTGTAGTACAAAAGTAAAATCATGTAGAACTTTAGAATGCGGCTGCGAAGAATATGGAAAATATGGTGAGTATTATAAAGTCTCTAGTTGTAAGGAAGAAACAAGTAATACTTTAAAAACAAAATGTAAAACAGTATATAAATAGTCTTAGAAAAATCTAAGACTTTTTTAATATTTATAATAAGCTAGAGCATACTATTTATTATGGAACATAAATTATTATTTATATTTGGTTTTATACTATCTGTCATTGGATTAACATACATAATTATTTATTTAAACTTATTAGTAATGGGGTATTCTTTTTTTGATTATCTAAAATATATTTTCACTAAGATAGAAACAATCATATTTTTTATTGGTTATATTTTGATAATTTTATCTATTTACGAAAGGAAAAAATTATGAATTATTTATATGATATAGTTTTAAATTTCAATGATAAAAATTTGTATGAATATTTTGATTGGGATAGTGAAGATTATCTTATTAATATAAAGAAAGTCCCTTTTTTCAAAGTAGATTATAAAACAATTTATGATATTTATAATTATAAAGTTAAGATTAATAAAGCTATATTGAAAAAGATTAATTGTATTTATTATAAGAAACTAAATATTGATTACATTATTGTAATATCTAATAAAGAGAAAACTTTAGGTCTTGGTATAGATGAAGATGGAAATGTTTTGTATAAGAGTTGTCTAACTTATGAAGATGAAATATATTCGAACAAACTTGTTGAGTCAATGAAAGAGAAAAAAATTACATACAAGATAATTGATAAAAGAATAAAAAACTATGTATTAAGAAGTGAAAGTGTTAAAAAAAGTATCTTGTATAAAGAGTTTAAGAAGAGATATTATTTAAAGAATTATGATGTGTTAAGATACTTTTATTTAGAAGTATTTGACATGGACTGTGAGAATATTAAAGATGCTTACGCTTCTTTAGTAAAAGGTTTAGATAAATATTTAGATAAATATGACAAGGTGTTTAATTTGTTGAATAATAGTTAAATTTCTCTTTAATTTTTTATGTATTTATGTTATTCTATTCTTATAGAATAGAGGTGTAAAAATGAGTCAAAGAAAAATAGTTGAAATAATCGCTATGGTTATGGCTTTAATTGTTATAATTTCCTTATTTATTCCATATGCTGGATCAGGAGATTATAGTATTAGTATTTGGGAAGCAAGTGAGGGAACTAAACATGTTACACCAATACTTGTTATACTTTCTACTATTGCAGCAGCAGTATGTTTAATGCTTCATGTTATGGGGGTTATGAAAGATTCAAAAGAAAGTTACATTGGCGCTGGATATGTAGGAATTTATTGTTTATCTGTATTTTTTACTTATGCAACATCAGAAGGTGGATTTGAAGGATTAGCAGTAGGATTCTGGTTATTAGTTCTTAGTGGAGTTGCAATGCTTGCTTTATCAATTATTGCACAATTCTTAAGCGATGAAGCTCCAGCAAAACCACAATATGGTGCACCATATGGTGGATATAATCAATATGGTCAACAACCTGGTGGATATGGATATCCAAATGCACAGCCAAATGTTCCACAACAAGGTGGATATAACCCACAAGTACCACCAGCACCACAAGGTGGATATAATCCATATAGGCAATAAAATAGTACTTAGGTACTATTTTTTTTGGTTAATTTGTGGTATATTTTAATTAAAGAAAAGAGGTGTTTTTAAATGAGTATAAGAAAGGTTTTTAGTATTATTATTTCATCTTTAGCATTATATTTATTTATTAATATGTTCCTACCATTCAATGGATTTATTAATAAGTATAATGATTTTGCTATAATTGATGGTAACACATGGGGATTCTCCGTAGCATTTTCAATTTTTCTATTAATTAGCATCATTGCAGTAATAACAATTTATTTATTGAATTTATTTGGAGTTCTAAAAGAAAAATGGGTAAGTTTAGCTAATTATTTTACTGGATTTATATTTTTCTTCCATGTAAGTAGTTTATTCTTATTAATCGATGGACCAAAAGTAGGATTATTTCTTGGATTAGTCGCTTCATTAGGAATGTTTGTACTTTCAATTTTATGGAATTTTGTAAGTGATAAACCAGCTGCTAAAAAAGCTTCTAATGGAAAGATAGTTGGATATGATCCAAAAACAGGATTACCAGTATATGCTAAACCAAAGGGATTCAATCCTCAAACAGGAGAACCAATTTATGAATAAAAAATAGTACTTCGGTACTATTTTTTTTATGATAAAATATTTATTGGAGGATTTTATGAACAAAGATATAATTATACAAATAAGTAAAGATTTAAATATTAAAGAAAAGCAAGTTGAAACTGTATTACAACTACTAAGTGATGGTAATACAATTCCATTTATTGCAAGATATAGAAAAGAAGCTACTGGTGCTTTGGATGAAGAAGTAATAAGAAGCATTAATACTGTTTATGAGTATCAAGTTAACTTATTAAAAAGAAAAGAAGACGTTATTAGATTAATAGATGAAAAAGGTATGTTAACTGAAGAGTTAAAGAATGATATAATGGCATGCTCTAAGCTAGTTGATGTAGAAGATTTATATAGACCATATAAAGAAAAGAAAAAGACTAAGGCTACTGAAGCCATTGCTAATGGATTAGAACCATTAAGCAAAATAATATTTTCTTTTAGTGACATTGATATTAGAAAAGAAGCAGAAAAGTATCTTAACGATAAAGTTAAAACAGTTGATGAAGCTTTGGAAGGTGCCAAATACATCATTGCAGAAAACATAAGCGATAATGCTAAATATAGAAAAGAAATCAGAAGAAGAACTTATAAAGAAGGAATTATTATTTCTAAAGTTAAAAAGAATAATAATGATACTAATAAAGTTTATGAGATGTATTATGATTTTCAAGAGAAAGTTAATAGAATTAAACCTCACAGAGTTTTAGCGCTTAATCGTGGAGAAGATGAGAAGGTTTTATCTGTGTCTATAGATATTAATGAAGATGAAATTATTAATTATTTAAATAAGGAAATTATTAAGAAAGAAAATAAGTGTGGTACTTTAGTTAAAGAAGCAATTGTCGATAGTTATAACAGATTAATTAAGCCTAGTGTTGAACGTGAAATTAGAAGTGATTTGACAGAAGTTAGTGAAGAACGTGCAATAGAAAACTTTGCTGATAATTTAGAAAAACTTTTATTAACACCACCAATAAAAGGGCATGTTGTAATGGGCTATGACCCAGGATTTAGAACTGGTTGTAAATTGGCTGTTGTCGATGAAACAGGAAAGCCATTAAATATATCTGTTATTTATCCAACTGAGCCACATAATAAAATTGAAGAAAGTAAAAAGATTGTTCTTGACTTGATAGATAAATATAATGTTGATATTATCGCTATTGGTAATGGAACTGCATCACGTGAGTCAGAGAAATTTATTGCAGATACAATAAAAGAAGCTAAAAGAAAAGTAGAATACATTATTGTTAGTGAAGCAGGT
The DNA here is from genome assembly GCA_017525035.1 of Bacilli bacterium. Taxonomy (GTDB): domain Bacteria; phylum Bacillota_I; class Bacilli_A; order RF39; family UBA660; genus RUG13868. The sequence continues at coordinate 34,896 of JAFXTH010000018.1, forward strand.
GCTAGTGTTTATTCTGCATCTAAACTTGCTATTGAAGAATTTCCTGACTTAACTGTAGAAAAAAGAAGTGCTATAAGTATTGCTAGAAGATTACAAGATGCGCTAGCAGAACTTGTTAAAATTGATCCTAAAAGCATAGGCGTTGGACTTTATCAACATGATGTAACAACTAAAAAACTTGATGAGTCACTTGACTTTGTTGTAACTAAAACAGTTAACCAAGTTGGAGTTAATATTAATACAGCATCAAGTTCACTTTTGTCATATGTTTCAGGTATGAACAAAAAAGCAATTGAAGCACTTATTAGCGAAAGAGAAAAGAATGGTAAAATTAAATCACGTTTGGAAATTAAAAATATTAAAGGAATAACTCCAAAAGTATATGAACAAGCAATTGGATTTATGAGAATTATTGATGGAGATAATCCACTTGATAGAACTAGTATTCACCCAGATACTTACAAAGAAACAGAAACTCTTTTAAAAAGTATGAATTTATCAAGTAGTGATATTGGAACTTCTAAATTAGTAGATGCTTTAAAAGATTTTGATATTAATAAATATTGTGAAGAATTGAAAATAGATAAATATACATTAACTGATATAGTAGCAGATCTTACTAAACCAAATAGAGATCCTCGTGATGATATGCCAAGACCTGTTTTAAGAGATGATATTTTAAAAATCGAAGATTTAAAAATAGGTGATAAACTACAAGGTACAGTTAGAAATGTTGTAGATTTTGGGGCATTCATAGATATTGGTTTACATAATGATGGACTTGCCCATATATCTAAACTGTCAAGAGAATATGTAAAGGATCCTAAAGATATTTTAAGTGTTGGAGACATCGTAGATTGTTATGTTAGCGATATTTCACTTGAAAAAGAGAAGGTATCACTTAGCTTATTTAAAGATTAAAAGAAAAGTATTACTTTTCTTTTTTTAAATAATATATTAAAATTATAAGTGAAAATAGGTGATTATATGAATAATGATGAAGAAGAATACAAAGTAGAAGAAGATCATTCTTACGATGCAAATTTTGAGACTGATTCAAATGGTGATACAAGCGAAAAAGATTCAAAGAAAAATATTATGAAAATAGGTTTATGGGTCGTTGTCGGTTTTATTGTATTCCTATTAATTTTAGTGGTGTTTGTTTCTAAGACTGGTAGTAATGATGCTGATGCAGTTAGCAATGAAAAGTCTATTACTCTAGCAAGAGGAGATAAGATGGCTATTGAGCACAATAGTGATACGTTCTCATGGAATAGTAGTGATAAAGAGGTTGCTATTGTAACGGAAGATGGTCAAATAGAAGCATTAAAAGAAGGGGATGCTACTATTACAATTAAGATAGATAATACTACTTATATTATAAAAGTGCATGTTGAAGGTTCTTCAATTGTAGTTACTGATATTAAACTTGATACTAATAAATTAGAGCTTCATGTTGATGATGTATATGAATTTACTACTCATATATCTCCAGAGGAAGCAAAAGATGTTGAACTTAGTTGGCATAGTTCAAATGAAAAAGTAGTTACTGTGGATAATGGTAAAATAAAAGCAGTTGGAGTGGGTTCTAGTACAATAACTGTTAAAACAGGTAATGGTTATACTGATATATGTACTGTGCAAGTTACTAATTTAGAAGATGAAGAAGACGAAGATATAACAAATATAAATCTAGATGTTAGCAGTATAATTTTAAAGTCTGGAATTGAATATACACTTGATTATTCAATTGAACCAAGAGATGCTAAAACAAAACTTAATTGGGAAAGTAGTGATCCAAACGTTGCAACAGTAGAAAATGGTGTAATTAAAACTTTAGCACCTGGAACTACAGCTATAACAGTTAGCAAGTCAAATAAAGAAGCAACATGTTATCTAACAGTTGTAAAAGGTGATAGTTCTACACCAGATGTTATAGATGATGGTAAGGAAGTTAAAGCAGTTTCAATAAATGTAAATCAAGCAGAATTAAGTTTGAAAGTAGGAGCAAGTTATGCAATTGTTCCTGAGGTGCTTCCAAGTAATACAACTAATAAAGAGGTTACTTATAAGAGCGCTGATGAAAAAATTGCAACAGTAGCAGCAGATGGTAAAGTAACAGCAGTTGCAGAAGGTGAAACAACAATAACTGTTACTGCAGCTAGTGGAGTGTATAACACTGTAAAAGTAGTTGTATCTTCTCAAGGTGGAAGTTCTGATATAGAAACTATTTCATTAAGTCTTAAGAGTGTTACTTTAAGTCCAGGTGGATCTGTTCAATTGTATCAATCTTATTCACCAAGTGATGCAAATGCAAGTGAATTAATATGGACAAGTAGTAATCCAGGAGTAGCAAGTGTCGATAATGGTTTAATCGTTGCAATATCTCCAGGAACTACTACAATCACAGTTTCAAATGGTGATGGTGTTGAATCTTCATGTGTTGTTGATGTAAGTTCATCAGCAGTAACTGTTGAAAATATTTCTATTATTCCTTCAAGTGTTTCATTAAAGGTAAATGGTGCTACACAATTAACTGTAGAATTCTATCCAGGTAATGCTACTAATAAGACAATTACATGGTCTAGTAGTAATAGAAGCGTTGCTACAGTTGATAGTAATGGATTAGTAACAGCTAAAGGAACTGGTAATGCAATTATTTACGCTAAATCATCAAACGGAATAGTTGGTACTGCAGTTATTACAGTAGGTTAATTTGAATAAGTATTTAATTGGTCCTAAGGGTAGAACATACTCTAGGACCATTACTTTTAATGGAAGAAAATTTTTTGAACATAAACAAAAATACTATAGTGATATAGTATTTTGGGATAATAGTAATATAAAAGAAAGTGGTTGTGCAGTATTAGCACTTGTTAATGTTTTGTCAGGTTATGTGCCAAATATAGAGGTAGAAGAAGTGGCTAATATTATGAAGTATGGTACTTTCAGTAGAATAAAAGAGACATTAAAATATTATGGTTATAAAAGTGAGATAGTTTATAAAAATGATAGCAATGATTTGTATAATAAAGTATTAAAACATCTTAATGATGGCAAAGTCCTTATTGCACTTGTTTCATCTAAAAATGTAGTTCCTTTTAAATTTTCTATTAATAACCATTTTATTGGAATTATAGGTATAGAAGATAATAAACCAATTATATTAAACTCAGAAGATAGCAGCAGTGACTGCACGTTAGATGAGTTAATTGATAAATATATGAATGGTGAAAATAATGGCTTCATATTTATTGAAGTATAAAAGTATTTATGTTAAGATTATATTAAATAGGAGGTGTCACATGAAGAAAGGAATATTTTCAGTAGCTTTATTTTTAGTTTCAGTTTTAGTATTAACTGGATGCGGTGGTAATAAACTAGTTTGTACAAATTCTACTACAAAACAAGCTTATGGTTACGATATGGAAATCAAACAAAAATTCTCTATGGGATTTAGTGATGATAAGTTAAGCGATGCTGATGCAGTAATTGATGTAGAACTATCTGATGGTTTATACGATGCTTTAAAAAATGAAGGTAACATTGATGATAATATGAAAGCTTTAGCTTCTCAATTAGAAACATCAATGAAAGCTGAATTTGGTTCATCAGTAAAATCTGTTAGTTCAAGTTACAGTGGTAAGACAGTAACTATCAAATTAGGACTAGATGCTAGTGGAAGCCAAAACGGATCTACAAGAGAAGAAGTTAAGAAGTCTTTTGAAGGAAACGGATTTAGTTGTAATTAAAAAAACTCCAATTTGGAGTTTTTTTATTTGTAATAATCTATCTTGATAGCTTTCTTAACATTCTTCATAGTTTCTTTAGCAACTTCTCTTGCATGATTTGTTCCTTCTAGTAATATTTCATCTACTAACTCAGGATTTTCTTCATACTTCTTAGCTTTTTCTTTTATAGGAGCTAATAAATTATTTATTTTTTCAATAAGTTCTTTTTTACATTGAACACATCCACGAGCGCCTTTTTTACATTCTTCACAAATAGTATTAACATTTTCGTTTTCAACTAAATTATGATAGTAATAAACCATACATACATCTGGATTTGCTGGGTCATCTTTTTTAATCTTATTAGGATCAGTAACGGCTGACATAACTTTCTTACTTATTTCTTCTTCTGAATCTCTTAAGTAAATAGCGTTACCTAAACTTTTACCCATTTTTTCATTTCCATCAAGACCTTTAACTCTTTTTGTTTTTGATAAGTATGCTTCTGGTTCTTTAAATGTTTCACCATAGATACTATTGAATTTTCTAACTATTTCTCTACATTGCTCCAAAAGAGGTAATTGATCTTCTCCAACAGGAACAAGTTCACCATTGAATGCAGTTATATCAGCAGCTTGGCTTATTGGGTATCCAACAAAACCGTAAGTAACACTTTCACCTTCGTTTCCAAATAGTGCTTTCTTTTGTGCTATTTCAGTTTTAATAGTTGGATTTCTATATAATCTTGCCATAGTAACTAGGTTAGAGTAGAAAATAGTAAGTTCTGCTATTTCTGGAATCATTGATTGAATAAAAATTGTAGATTTTTCAGGATCAATTCCAATCGCTAATAAATCAATTGCGATTTCTCTAACATTAGTTCTTACTTTATCAGGATTATCAAAATTATCAGTTAGTGCTTGAACATCAGCAATTTCAAAGAAAGAATTATAATCGTCTTGAAGTGCTACCCAATTCTTTGTTGCACCATAATAATGACCTAAGTGTAGTCTTCCAGTTGGTCTAATTCCTGTTAAAATTGTTTTTTTCATAAAATCACTTCCTAGAAGTATTTTAACATATTATAGATTCTTTTGAAATATAATTTCTTTGACAAATCCATTATTAATTACTATAATATTGTCAAACGATGAACGAAAGAAGTAGTAATAAATTCTTTTAAAGAGAGTTAGCGTTTGGTGGAAGCTAATAAAGATATATTATGAATAACATTCGTGAGTGCTTAAAGAAATTTAGTAGACTAAGCCGGTAAGCCCCGTTATGGCATTAAGTGATTATACGTTTGTATAATAAATTGGGTGGTACCGCGGAACACTAGTTTTTCGTCCCTTCTGGGAAGAATACTAGTATTTTTTATTTTAAAGGAGGAATTTATTATGGACGTAGTAGAATTAATTAAAAATGTAGACAAATACATGAATAAAGAAGTAACACTACAAGGATGGATTAGAAACCACCGTAAACAAAAAGAATTTGGTTTTATTGATTTTGCTGATGGAACATGCTTTGATCACGTTCAACTTGTGTATGACGATAAATTAAAAGAGTTTGATGAGATTCAAAAATATCGTGTTGGATGTGCTATAACTGCTGTTGGTAAAGTTATAAAATCAGAAGGAAAAGGACAGGCATTTGATGTTAAGGTTATTAGTATTAAACTAGAAGGAGATTCCCCAGAAGATTATCCTATGCAACCAAAAAGACATTCAGATGAGTTTTTAAGAGAACAAGCTTACCTAAGAGCAAGAACTAATAAGTATCAAGCTGTATTTAGAGTAAGAAGTATTGCAGCACAAGCAATACATGAATATTTCCAAAGTCATAACTATGTATATGTGCATACACCACTAATTACAACAGCTGACTGTGAAGGATCAAACCAAATGTTTAAGATTACAACACTTGACTTTGATTATTTGCCAAAAACAAAAGATGGTAAGACAGATATGTCTAAAGACTTATTTGGAAAACTTTCATTTGTAACAGGTACAGGTCAATTACATGGTGAAGCTTATGCTATGGCATTTAAGAAAATCTATACATTTGGACCAACATTTAGAACAGAAAAATCAAATACAAAAACACATGCTAACGAATTCTGGATGATTGAACCAGAAATAGCATTTTGTGATTTAAATGGAGTAATGGATGTTGAAGAAGACATGCTTAAGTTTATAGTTAAATATGTTTTAGAAAAATGTGAAACAGAAATAGATTTCTTTGATAAATGGGTTCAACCAGGATTAAAAGAAAAATTAACTAAACTTATTAATTCTAAATTTACAAGAATTACTCATCATGACGTAATTGATATTTTGAAGAAAGCAGATGTTAAATGGGAATTTACTCCAGATTATGATGATGACATTGCTAAAGAGCATGAAAAATATATAACTGAGTACTTTAATGGACCAGTATTTATTACTGATTGGCCAAAAGATATTAAGGCATGGTATATGAAAGAAAACCCAGATGGCAAAACAGTTGCAGCAGTTGACCTTGAAGTTCCAGGAGCTGGTGAATTAATCGGTGGAAGTCAAAGGGAAGATGATTATGATAAAATTGTTGCAAGAGCCAAAAGCATGGGTGTAGATACTTCAGTAGTTGATTGGTTTATCAACCTAAGAAAATATGGGGGATGCTACCATTCTGGATTTGGAATGGGATTTGAAAGATTAATAATTTACCTAACTGGTGTTGAAAATATAAGAGACGTTATACCATTTCCAAGAACTCCAGGAAGTTGCGATTTTTAAGAATGACTTTGTCATTCTTTTTTTGTTAATCGATTGATATATAAACTGTAATTTGTTAAAATATTTTTAGAATAGGAAGTATGTATTATGAAGAAACTAACTTTTATAATTCTTTTATTAGTTTTATTTTTGTATTGTACATTTATACCAGTTAATAGTGATTCTAGTGTTGAAGCAGCGGCTAAAGCTACTAAAATTATTGAATTAAAAGATGCTGATGAAATATGTGACGCTGTTAAAACAAATGATAGATTAAAAATTAAAGTTACAAGTTATAAGGGAAAAGAATATACATTAAAATCAGCAACAGATGAATGTACTAATGTTTCGTCTTTTGATAGTAAAACAAGTGACATAATAAATGGAAAAACAGGATGGACATTATTCGGTAGAGATAATTATAAGTATGAAGTTTTTGTTGAAGGAATTAGAGTAAAAAACAAGAAATCGTATGGGAAATATTCTTCCTTTTATATAAGAAACGGTTCTAAAAATACAAGTAATCTCAATAAAGCGAAGACTTTGTCTGCTGGTGACAAAATATCTTTAAGTTTAAATATAAGCGATAAGAAAATAAAGGCCAATAGTTATAAGTCATTAATCTTAAACATTGATTATGGAATTTCTGGTGATATAAATGTTTATTTAACTAATTCTATTTCATATTATGTTGTTACAAATAAGAAAAAACATGGACCATATAAACTTGATTATTCATCACTACAAAGAATAGATACAGTTGTTACTTCAGATTCTGAAAGTGATACAACTATCAATCGATTAGTATCAAAAAACTTAGTAGAAGGTATATCAGGTAGTGAAAAAATTGTTAGTATTGAAATAGTTCCATATGATAACTATACATTCCATAAAGGAGCTTTTAGAATTTATAATATTTCATTAGAAGGATATAATACTGATGATACTTCAACAAAGAAATATCAAAAAGTTAGTAAAGCAGAAAGTGTTGTTAGACATAATATTGTTGATAATATGATGGAAGAAGTAACTATAAAATGGGGAATTAATCCAAAGAATACAACTAAATTGTATTTTTATCACCATTATATAGTGGATCCTATTGTATGGAATAAAAACTCTAAACAAGTAATATATGGAATTCCGTATGTTAACAATGTAGATACAACAATTGATGCATTTATTTCACAAACAACTAAGAGTAGTAACAAAAAAGGTGCTTATTATTTATATAATTTTGCAACAACATATCTTAAAGATGTTACATCGAATCACAATAAAAAATATTCTAAAGGGCAAAAAATAGATAATAATACTTTATATATATTAGAAAGCAAAGAGTCTAACGATACAAAGAAGGGTACACAAAGATATAAAGATCTTACTAATAAAAATATTAATTTTATTTCAAACTCTGTTGGTTATTATCATGGTTTGGATTGCAGTTCTTCAACATTTTTAGCAATAGCAAGAGAATTACCATATGACCATTCTATGGCTGGTTCAAAAAGATATTATGCTAGTGGGCAAGTTGAAATTCTAGGCGGACTTGAAATAAGTTCTGACAAGATTGAAAAGTATTTGCGTAAGAATAACAAGATTAGTAGTACTACACAAATTACTGAAAACTTAATAGATGAATATTATGGTGAATATATGAGATCAACATATAGTGCCGAGAAAATATATAAAGCATATGCATCTGTAATTCCAGGTGATGTTGTAGATACACGTGGACACGCAATGCTTGTTACTGGATACTCATATGTTGAATGTAAAAATGGTAATCATACTAATAAATATACAGATAATTTCTGTGATAAGAATAATCGTGGAGGTATTAATCCTTCTAAAAGTTATGTCATTATAACAGAAACAGGTGCAAGACATGCTCAAAGACTTGGTACAGATAACCATGTTTCTGTTGATAAGACAGGATGGACTTATACGCTAAATCCAGAATTAACAGATCTTAAATCAGTTGATGACTTATATAACAAAAAGTTAGGATTGTTATCTAATTTCCATGTTAATAATACGCATACATTTGAAAAATTATATGGAAAAGGAAAGGGTGGAATGTATCTACCATTTAGATATAAAGAACTTCAAAGAGTTGCTGATACTAATACAGTAGAGATTCCATCAGTTAAACTTGTTATAGATCAAACATATAGTAATCTTGATAAGTTATCTCAAGCTATTTATACATACATGAGCTATGATAAAAAAATAAGAGGTACTATAATATCAAATTATTTGATTTATGAAATTAAGATTACAGTTAATTCAAAAACTTATTCTATATATCCAACTCAAACTAATTCATTCTCACTATATTATGACATTAAAGATGAAGCAATTTTAAAAGCGATTAAGAATTTGGATTACACAAAAAAGAATAAGATAATAGTAAGTGTTAGAACAGGACCTGATATTACAAGTGTAAAAACAAAAGCTGGTGCAGATTCAAAAGGATTCATAACAGTGCTTGATACCTCAAATGCAAAACCACCAGTTAAGACAACAGGAATTAAACTTGATAAAACAAAATTATCAATGAAAATAGGAGATAAAGAAAAAGTAACTGCTACTATAAGTCCAAGTAATGCAACTGATAAAAATATCATATGGACAAGTAGTGGTAGTAAAGTTGCTTCAGTAGATGAAAATGGAAATATTACTGCACTTAAAGCAGGAACAGTTACTATAACTGCCAAAACAAGAGATAGTGGTATAAAAGCAAAAGTAAAAGTAACAGTTACAGAACCAGTAAAAAGTATTTCATTAAATAAAAAGACTACGGAAATAGGTATTAGTCGTGCAGAAAAAATTGAAGCAACAATTAAACCTAGTACAGCTTCAAATCAAAAGATAAGTTGGACATCAAGTGATAAGAAGGTAGCAGCAGTTGATTCAACTGGTGTAATAAAGGGAATCAGCGAAGGTACAGCTACAATAACAGCAACTACAGATGATGGTGGAAAGACTGCAAAAATAAAAGTTACTGTTGTAACAGTACCAGTTACAGATATTAAATTAAATAAGAAAAGCGGAAGTGTTAATGCCGGCAGTAAGTTAAAAGTTACTGTAACAATTTCACCGACTGATGCAACAAATCAGAATGTTACTTGGACAACAAGTAATAAAAAAATAGCAACAGTAAATAGTCAAGGAAGAATAAAAGGTATTGCTCCAGGGACTGCAACAATAACAGTTAAAACAGAAGATGGAAATAAAAAAGCAACTATAAAAGTAACTGTTAAAGCTGTTCCAGTAACAGATGTTAGTTTAAATAAAACTAAGACTACAATTAACATTGGAAAAAGTGAGACTATAAATGCAACAATTTCACCAAGCAATGCAACAAATAAAAATATAACATGGACAACAAGCAAAAAATCAGTTGCAACTGTTGATGCAAATGGTAAAATCAAAGCCGTTAAAAAAGGAACAGCAACAATAACAGCAACGACAGAAGATGGAGAAAAAACAGCAAAGATTAAAGTAACAGTAGTTGATCCTACTATAAGGGTAACTGGTGTTAAATTGAATAAAACATCTACATCAATGAAAATTGGTGAAAATGAAACTATAAAAGCAACTATAAGTCCAAGTGATGCAACAAATAAGAGTGTTATATGGACAAGTAGCAATAATAAAATTGCTTCAGTAGATGGAAAAGGGGTAGTAAAAGGTCTTGCTGAAGGAACAGCAACCATTACTGCTAAAACAAGCGATGGTGGAAAGAAAGCTACAATTAAAGTAACAATTAAAAAAGTGGCAGTTTCTAAATTAGCGTTAAGTAAAACATCTACAAAACTTGATATTGGTAATACTGAAAAAATAACTGCGACAGTAAGCCCATCAAACGCAACATATAAAAAAGTTACATGGACAAGTAGTGATGAAAATATTGCCTACGTAGATTCAGATGGAACAATAAATGGTGTAAATAAAGGCGAAGCTACAATAACTGCTACAACAGAGAAAAACGAAAAATCAGTGACAATAAAAGTAACAATTACAGAGCCGATAGTTTCTGTTACATCAATAACTGTTGATAAAACAAGTGTTACTTTGGATAAAGGTGAATCAGCACTAATTACTTATTCAGTTATGCCATTAAATGCTACTAATAGAGAAGTAACATGGGAAAGCAGTAATACAAAAGTTGCAACAGTAGATGGAAAAGGAAATATTACCGGTATATCTAAAGGAACTGCAACAATTACTGTAAAAACAAAAGATGGTGAGAAAACAGCGACTATTAATGTAAGTGTTAAAAGTGATGAAGATGAACCTAAAACTCCAGTAATGCCAGAGATTGAGCCAGAAAAGCCGAAGGATAATGACGAAGATCATGACCCTGAAGAGTTAAATAATGAGCATCATGAAAACCCATCAACACCAACTGACAAGCCTGAAGAAAAATCTACAGATAAGCCTGAGGAGCAACAGAAGCCTGAAGAAAAATCAGAGGAGAAACCAAAAGAGGAAAAAAAACCAAAAGAAAACGATAATAATGGGAAACAACAAGCTGAAGAGGAACAAACAAGCGATGATAATGAAATAGTTCCTATAGCTATTGTCACTGTGGTATCAGTTATATCCTTTGGAGCAGGTGCAATTGCAGTTACTAAATTCTTTTAAAATAATGGTTTATAGTTAATAAGAAAAGATTTATCTTTTCTTTTTTTGTGTTATAATTATTATGATAGGTGAGTATATGAAGAAGTTATTTTTAGAACAATTAAATAGTTCTCTTAAGTCTATTTTTCCTATTACTTTAATAGTGCTTTTAATAAGCATTATTTGTGTTGATAGTGGACTTCCAAATTTACTACCATCTTTTATAATTGGATCATTTTTATTAGTTGTAGGTATATGTTTATTTAATATCGGTAGTGATATTTCTATGATAGAAATTGGTAATAAAATAGGTGGACATTTAACTAGAAAAAGGAAAGTCTGGTTTGTGTTAACTCTATCTTTTGTTATTGGTTTTATTATTACAATTGCAGAACCTGATCTAAGAGTTCTTGCATCTCAAGTACCTTCAATATCAAGCACTGTTTTAATAAATGTTGTTGGTTTTGGAGTTGGATTATTTCTTTTATTTGCTGTTTTAAGAATGTTATTTAAACTTAGCTTTTCAGTTATATTAGCAATATTTGTTTTATTAGCATTTGTCCTTGCGTATTTCACGCCAATTGAATTTGTACCACTTGCATTTGATGCAGGAGGGGTTACAACAGGACCTTTAAGCGTGCCTTTTATTATTGCTTTAGGTGCAGGACTTTCTTTTTCAAGACATGATAAAAGAAAGAAGGAAGATACATTTGGAATTATATCTTTCTGTTCAATTGGTCCAGTAATTGTAGTATTAATTTTGGGAATGCTTTATAATGCCAAATCTAGTTATACGGCAATATCAATACCTGACTATGACAGTTTAGGAACAATTCTTTCCACGTATTTGGCTAATTTTCCAAAGTATTTTGAGATAGTGTTTATTTCATTGTTACCAATTATGTTATTTTTCTTGGCATATAATATTATGTTTTTAAAATTGAACAAGAAGATTTTATACAAAATATTTATTGGTATTTTATATACATATCTTGGTTTATCAATTTTCTTAACTGGCGTTAATGTTGGATTTATGCCTATGGGATATTTAGTAGGCAAAACAATTGCTAATTACAAGATTATTTTGGTACCACTTTCTATGTTAATTGGTTACTTTATAATTACCAGTGAACCTGCTGTTGGAGTATTAACTACTCAAATAGAAGAGATAACAAACGGTAATATTAAAAAGAAAATTATGCAGACAGCTTTATCTATTGCGGTAGCGCTTGCTACTGGTTTATCTATATTACGTGTAATAACAGGTATATCAATATGGTATTTTATTTTCCCAGGATACTTGTTTGCATTGTGTATGATGCCATTTGTGCCAAGAATATTTACTGCAATAGCATTTGATTCAGGAGGAGTTGCAAGCGGAACAATGACTGCTACATTCTTACTCCCTTTTGCAATTGGAATTGCTGAGGCATTAAATAGAAATGTTTTAACGGATGCCTTTGGACTTATAGCAATGGTCGCAACCATTCCATTAATTGTAGTTCAATTTGTGGGACTAATCTATAAAGTTAAAACAAAGAGAATTATTTACAAAGATACTGTTTATAATGAAGAGATTATCGATTACTAGGAGGTTTTGTTATGGAAAATGTTAGGACTAAAGTATTTCTATCTATTACTGATAAAGACAAAACAGATAGAGTATTAAAACTATTTAGAAGACATAAAATTACATATTCGTGTTCCATTAATGGTAAAGGAACCGCTTCTGGTTCAGTTATGAGCTATTTTGGTTTGAGTGAAATAAAAAAGGATGTAATTATAAGCGTTGTTCCTGAATTTTTAGAAACAAAAGTATTGTTTGATTTACATAACAAACTTGAAATGTATGAACCTGGTAATGGTATTTGCTTTTCACTACCTATTACTAGTGCTAGTAGATATTTATCTAATCAATATAAAGACTTAACTGTTATAAAGGAGGAATATATTGTGAAAAATGAAAAAGAGTATGAATTAATTGTATTAATTGTTTCTGAAGGATACGCACAAGTTGCCATGGATGCAGCTAAAAAGGTAGGTGCCGGTGGCGGTACTTTAATCAATGGAATTGGACTTGGAAGTAAAGAAGCTACAAAGTTTTTAGGTATTACGATTGAACCTGAGAAAGACGTTGTGCTAATTCTTGTAGAAAAAGAAGAAAAAAGAAAAATTATGGAAGAAATTTCAAATGTTGTTGGGTTATCCCACGAGGGAAGAGGAATTTGTTTTGCAATTCCTGTAGATAATGTTATTGGATTATCTCAAAACGTTGAATTTTTGAAAAAATAATATAAATGTAGATATACATTTTTACAGATTTAATATATAATATTCTTAGATTTAGGAGGATGTATGAAAAAGATTGAAATTAAAACATACGAGATGGGGGAATCTTTATTAGCTGCTATTATATTTCTAATTCTTGGTGTATTTTTAATAACTGATCCAAAGGGAATGATTCAAATAGCACTATATATTTTCGGAGGTTTTGTAACACTTCTTGGAGTTTTTAAATTACTTTTATATTACAAAACACCTGATGGTAATAAAAGGGAAATAATTAACGGTGGAGTATTTATCATTCTTGGAATGGCTTTAATACTTTGCGTCGCAATATTTTATGATCAAGTTGAGACAGTACTTAGACTTATTACAGCAGTATATTTACTATATGTTGGTATTAATAGACTTGTTTCAGCATTCAAGACTAAAGGAGATAAGAAGCCATATTTTATAAATGCATTAGTTATAATTCTAATTGCAGTGCTTATGGCAGTTATTCCTGGTATGCCTTTATTTGTTGTAGGTATATTAATTACTTTATATGCAATTACTGAAATAGTTGGATTTGTATTTGGTAGAAAAAATCAAAATGAAGTTAAAGTAACTGAAGCAGTTATTATTAAAGAACAAATAGCAACAAAAGAAAATAATGATGATGTAAAACTGCTAGAAGATAAAGGAGAATAATATGGACGTTAATATATTAATTCAAGGGGGAGTTGATATTAATGCCGCTTTAGAACTTCTTGGAGATATGGAAACATATAATGAAACTCTTCAAGATTTCTTAGGTGAAATTAATAACAAACTTGAAAAAATTAAAGAATATAAAGAAGCACAAGATATGGATAATTATGCTATACTTGTTCATTCACTAAAAAGTGATTCTAAATATTTAGGATTCACAAAACTTGCTGATTTAGCATATAACCATGAAATGGCTAGTAAGGCTAAAGATGTTAGATTTGTAATTGGTAGTTATGATGCATTGATTGCAGAAGCTAATAGGATCCTAGAAGTATTAAGAAATTATACATCTGGAACAAAAGCTCCAACAGTTACATTAGTAGCAAATGCTGATAATTCTAAAAAGATTTTAGTAGCAGATGATTCAAATTTAATTAGAAGCTTTGTTCAAAAAATGGTACCTGCAGAGTATACAGTTTTAGTTGCTAATGATGGTGAAGAGGCTATTAAGATTGTCAGCGAAGAAGCAGTTAACCTAAAAGGTATATTATTAGATTTGAATATGCCTAAAGTTGATGGATTCCAGGTATTAGAATTCTTTAAATCAAATGGTTTATTTGCAAATGTTCCAGTAACAATAATTACTGGTGATGATTCAAAGGATACTGTATTAAAAGCATTTGATTATCCTATAGTAGACGTTTTGAATAAACCATTTACTGAAAGTGATGTTAGAAACGTAGTAAACAAGATGATTAATTATAGTTCAGTTAAATAAGCACTTAGGTGCTTTTTTTGTGAAAAAATTGTGAAAAATATAAATAACATTTTACATATTAGTGAAAACTGTTATATAATTATTATGTTAATGTTATGAAACATATAATATGGAGGTATATATGAAAAAGTATTTAGTTTTATTATTAATGACAGTTTCATTATTCGTTGTGCCATTTACTGTTAAGGCTGGTACTGTTAACGTATTAGGTGATGATTATGAAACAAAAAATCTTAAAGAAACACTTGAAGCAGAGGATATGAAGTTATCTGCAAATTATAGTGAAAATAGTGATCAAATTACTATCTATTTATTTAGAGGACAAGGATGTTCTTTCTGTAGAGCTTTCTTAACTTTCATCAATAGTATAGTTGGTGAATATGGAAAATATTTCAAATTAGTGTCTTTTGAAGTATGGAATAATGAAGATAACTACTATTTATTTAATAGAACAGCTTTATTCTTAGATAAAGAGCCAGCACAAGGAGTACCATATATTGTAATTGGTGATAAAGTATTCCCAGGGTATGCTGATACTTACAACGATGGAATAAAAGAAGCAATCCAAAAATTATATGATACACCAAAGGCTTCTAGATATGACGTATTTGCAGAAGCTAAAAAAGGAGATTTTCCTACAATTGATGAGGCTAAGGCTGAACTTGAAAAATTATATGGATCTAATCCAGAAGGTGGATCTGGTTCTGCTGAAGAATATTCAACAACTAGCAACAGTAAGGGTGGTTCAGTTTCAGAATTAAGAATAATTTTATTCACTTTAGGTTTCGTAGTAGTTGGAACAGCAGCAGTAATTATATTTGATAATTATAAATTCAATAAAATTGAAGAAAAATTATCAGGAGTTAGTTCAAAATTAGAAAAACCTGAAAAAGCAGAAGCAAAAACAAAAAAGAAAAAATAATTGTTAATTAAGCATATATAAAAATATATGCTTTTTTATTTTTAAAAACATATATTTAATTGGTGAAATAATGAAAAAAATATTGTTAGTTGTAGTTGTATTTTTATTGTTAATCAAAAGTAATGTTTATGCATATGATACATCAGCTTCTTCAATCGTTATAGATACTGATAGTGGTAGAGTACTTTATGAAAAAAATGCTGATGAAAAAAGATTAATAGCAAGTATTACAAAAATTATGACTGCAGTTATAGCTATTGAAAACAAAAATTTAGATGATGTTGTAATTGTCGGTGATGAAGTAAATAAGATGTATGGCTCAAATATTTATATAAAACCTGGTGAAAAATTACGCTTAAGAGATCTCTTATATGGTCTTATTTTGCGAAGTGGTAATGATGCCGCTGTAGCAATTGCCTATTATGTTTCAGGAAGTGAAGAAGACTTTGTTAAAATGATGAACGAAAAGGCAAAAAAAATAGGAATGAGTAATACAACTTTTCGTAACTGCCATGGTTTAGATGAAGAAACACAAAATTATTCTACGGCACGTGATATGTCGTTTCTTGCAAAATATGCTACGAAACTATTTGATTATGCGGAAATCGCTAGCACAAAAAATTATAAACTAAAAACGAACTATAATTCTTATTCATGGATTAATAGAAATAAATTGCTTAAAGAATATGAATATGCTACAGGTGGTAAAACAGGATACACTCCTAAGGCTGGAAAAACTTTTGTAAGCACTGCAAGTAAAAACAACTTAAATTTAACAATTGTTACACTTTCAGATAATGATATGTATAATACGCATAAGGAATTATATGAGTATTATTTTTCTAAGTATAAGAATGTTCTAATTATTGATAAGGATAATATCAGTTTTGGTAATAATCCATACGGAAATTTATATGTCAAAAATGATTTTTATTATCCGCTTACTGAAGATGAAAAAGAAAAAGTTAAAGTTGATGTTGATTTATATAATTTAACAGATTTTTCTTCTGACGATAAAATAGGGGAAATATATGTAACATTTGATAATGATGAAATATTTCGTGAGAATGTTTATGTTAAAAACGCTAAAAAAGATAATGAAAGTTTTTTTAGTAAAGTGTTGAAATTCTTTTCTTCTTTGTTTGATTAATTATGATATTTGTTTTATAATTCATATAGGTGATTGAGATGGAACGTTTACAAAAAGTTATAGCAAATAGTGGGGTTGCTTCAAGAAGAAAGGCAGAAGAACTAATAGTCAACAACAAAGTAAAAGTTAATGGAAATATAGTTAATACTTTAGGAGCTAAAGTAGATAAAAACGATCAAATTGAAGTGAATGGAGTTGCCATATCAAAAGAAGAAAAAGTGTATTACGTTTTGAATAAACCAAGAGAAGTTATTACATCAGTAGCTGATGATAAAGGAAGAAAGACAGTAGTAGATCTTATTAAAGATGACAAAAGAATATATCCAGTTGGTAGATTGGACTATGATACTACTGGTTTACTAATACTAACAAATGATGGTGATTTAGCAAATTTATTAATGCATCCTAAGAATGAAATAGATAAATGTTATGTAGCCAAGATTTCAGGTATGCTAAGTCCAAAAGAAATGATGACTTTAAAGACAGGTGTAATAATTGATGGCGTTAAAACTAGAAAATCAAGAGTTAAAGTAAGAAAAACTGATAAAGAAAGCAATACTTCAATTGTTGAAATAGTAATTCATGAAGGTAAAAATCACCAAGTTAAGAAAATGTTTGAAGCTGTAGGACATGAGGTCTTAAAATTAAAAAGAGAGAAAATTGCTTTTCTCGATTTAAAAGGTTTAAAGTCTGGCGAATATAGAAAACTTAATCCCAAAGAAGTATCTACATTATATGCTTTAGTACGTAAGTAGGTGCTATATGAAAAGAATAATTGGGCTAACATGTATTGTTGCTGGTATTTTTATGGTTGGTGTTGGGTCATATTGTTCATTTGAAATATATGATAGATATTTAAAATCAACATCAACATCACTATATAGAGGTGAATATGTTTTTGATTCTAGAACAATCACTATAAATGATTCAGACGATGATGAATTGAATGCTTCTATAGATGGAAATACTTATATATTTTCCTTTGATGGTAACGTTTATAAAACAAAAAATTCCTCTAATTACATCATCAAATTTAATGATGATGAATTGATTCTTTATATTGGTGATCAAGAAGAGGGTATTATTTTTAAAAAAATAAAAAACTAGTATTAAAATACTAGTTTTCTTCTTTTTGTTCGCTTATTGCAGATGTAGGGCAACCTTCCATTGCAGCAACTACGTTTTCTTTTTCTTCTTCTGGAACTTCTTCAACTATTACAGTTGCAAATCCCTCGTCTCCAATTGCAAAAACTTTATCACAAACAGAAGCACAAGCTCCACATCCGATACAAGCGTCTTTGTTAACGTTTACTTTCATATCAAATTCCTTTCAATAGAATTATACAATATATAGTTTTCCTTTACAAATGTTTTTTGTCATTACTTTACATTGCGCATATTTCTCAATTGTTTCATTTTTACAATACGTATGTTAAAATGTATGTGTAGGAGTTGGTTTTATGCAAAAACGAAGTGATAGGTATACAGATGTTTTAGAAAACGAAGAAGTAAAGAACTCACGTGTTAATAAACATCATGCACTATACGAAGAAATAAATAGTAAAATTGGATATGAAGAAATTCCAACCTACAGCTCAGATGAACAAATAAATCTTTCTTCTATCGATATGGAAAACCTAAGTAGAAGTGAATACCAAAGAGTAAAAGATTTTAAAAACCTTTTACATGAACCTGAGGATGATACTAATGTGGTTCAAGAAGAAGTAAAATCAAAAAAGAAAAATTATGACATTAATAAGGTTTTGGAAGAAGCAAAAAAGAATCGTGAATTAGATGAATTAGAAGGAAAACGTAAATTAAAGAATGAAGATTATAATGTATTAAACAATTTGAATAAAAAATATCTTCATCAAAAAGGATTTACTGAAGAAGATAACGAAGAGTTAAAAGAGTTGATTGACACAATAACATCAAAAACATTAGTAGATGATATTAAAGATGAAGAAGAAAAAGAATTGCTAAGTGAACTTCTTGCAACAACAATAGATATTAAATTAGAAAGTGAATTATCAAATGAGGAATTACAGGAATTAACAGGTACAAAAGAGAACACTGGTTTAGTTGATACAAATTCATTCTATTCTAAATCATTAGAATTATCTGGAAGTGACTTACTTGACTCCGAAGAAGTAAATCAAACTACTCAGGAGGAAGAATCTGATGATAACGTTTTAGATGTTGAAGAAGATAGAAATATATTTAAGATTGTATTTATTTCAATTATATTATTAATAGTGGTGTTAATTGTAAGTTATTTTGTACTACAATTTTTAGGAATTAGTTTTAATTAAGTTATCATTATATGATAACTTTTTTTCATATATATTAATGGTGATATTGTGAAATTCAAGAAGGCAATTACTACTGTTAATTTTTTTTTAATTGTTATAACTTTTTTAAACATATTTTTTATAAATTATGTTAGTAGGGATAAGATTAAAGATTATAGTACGATGTTAGCAAGTAAAATTACCAAATATATTGTTAATAATGCGTATGTCCGCGAGAAAGTTAATTATTATACTGATGATATATATGATGTTGTAAAAGATGATACTAATGAAATTAAAAATATTGTTTATGATGCTGGCGTAGTTAATGAGCTGATTAATTCAATAACAGAAAGAGCGTATAACATGTTTAACATGCTAGAGTATGGCGATTTATCAAAAATTAATATTCGTGAAAATATTTTAACATCAGATTTGAATAGCAAAGACGGGATAGTTATGGAAGTGCCTAGCGGTGTTATTTTTGATAACTATTTACTAGCAAGCCTTGGGCCGAAGATACCTGTTAAAATATCTCTAACTGGTGAATTTGAATCTTACGTTACTACTGATGTTGTTGAATATGGGATTAATAATGCGATGGTAAGCATTTATATAAACATAAAAGTGTCAGAACAAATCACAATGCCTTTTGCAAGTCAAAAGATAACTATAGAAAATAAGATACCAATATTTATGAGTTTGGTTAATGGATCAATTCCAAATTATTATATTTCTGGATTTAGTAAAAATTCTAATATATATTAAGTTTTTATGTTATAATTAATATGGTGATAATATGAAGAAAATACAACTATTAGATAATGAATATGATGTTAAAAAAGATGATAATAATTGTTTGGATTATGAAGAATTAAGCGGATTAGCCACTGATTATTTCAAACCATACGATTTTATTTTTGGCGATTACTCATATGGTAAGCTTAGATTAAAAGGTTTTTATAACGACAATAATAAAAATGCTACAGCCATAAATAAAATTAGTTACATGGATGAATATGTTCGTGATTATTGCGCATATAATTGCAAGTATTTTTTGCTTGAAAAAGTAAAAAAATAAGCAATTAATATTGAAAAGTATTGTAAATGTGATAAAATAGTAATATGAAGAATAAGGAGGCTATTTATGGATGAAGAGAAGAAGATAATGTCAATAGTTTTAGAAGATGGATCTATAGATGAAGTAGAAGTGCTACTATCTTTTAAGTTTACTGACACTAATACTGAGTATATGGTTTATACAAAGAATGAAACTGATGATAATGGTAATATTACTATTTATGTTGCATCAGTTGACAGAAGTACTGGAGAACCTAGACTTGGAAGCGTAGATAGTGAAGAAGAATGGACAAGAGTTAAGAATGTATTAAAAGAGTTGTCCAAACCCGTAGAATAACATAAAAACAAAAAACAAAATGGAGGTGGCCATATGAGCAATATTGTTGAATTAACTCAGGTCATGACTAAAGGAAATAGAGTAGAGCGTATAAGTGGTAGACTAGCAAGCAAAGTCAGATTTACTGAGCCAACTTTAGCTTCGTTTCGACACAACGACATTTCTAAAAGTGTTCAAAGATATAATGATAAATATACAGAGTTGAGAAATGCAGTTGTTAGTGCTGAAGTGGCTGCTGCAGAAAATGAAGCTAGAAGTAGTCTTGCACAAGCTGATATAAAAGCTCAAGCTGACGAGAAACAAAGATTAGCTTTGATTAAAGAAGATGAGCAAGTGGCAAAAATAGCCGGTGTTGGCGTAGCTAAAAATAGAATGTCATCATTATCTATTGATGCACTTAAGCTTGCTGGAAATTTTGGAACATTAGGTAAAAATTTTGGCGTTAATGTAAAATCTAAATATTTACCTAAGGCATTAAGCGTTCCTAAACTATATTCAAAAGTATATAAGACAATTTCAAGAAGCATAGATTTATATAAATTAGCTGATAAATCAGATGTTGTTGATCAATATTTGATTGATAGTGGAATTGTTGATGGACAATTACCTGCAAAAGTTCCTGGATGGAGAAAAGTATTTGAAAATTCAGGAATAAGTAATGCTGCTGATGTTACAGTGGCAATGAATAGCCAACCATCTAGAGAAACAGAGGAAACTGAAGAGTTTGTTGCACCTGTTGAAAAAGGTGTATCACCTGCTGATTATTCTCATAGATCATTATTAGCACAAATAAATGATGAATTAGTTGATTTAAGAAAATTAAGATCAAGCCCAAATGGATTTTCTTCTCCATTTGATTCTGGATTAGAAGAAAGAGAAGATAATCTTTTGAGTATGTTAAAGAGTATTTCTGGTATTGATACAATGTTGATTAAGAAAAAACCATCATTCGAAAGAAAAAATACAGATTTCCAAAATGTAATTGAAGAGATTGTGGGATATTCTAAACCATTAACAGAGGAAGAGTACAGTCAAAAAGCTGCAGCTGAAGAAGAATATTATTCAAGACCAGAAGTTGGAGAAAAAATTGATGAATTAAGACATAAAGATATATTATCAACTTTCAATGAGCAAGAATCATATGATCGTGTTATGGAAGCTGAGAGAAAAGATAATGAAAGAAGTGCACAAGAAGCAATGGCACTTGATGTAATTGACGAAGAAAGCATGGATCTAGCTGATGATGACGTTCAAGATACAATTCTAACATTAGGTGCTATGGATCAAGCAAGACAAATAAAAGAAGCAATAGATGAAAATAAATTACTTGCTGCTGGTTCCGTTGATGAAGCAAAAAGATTAGTCGCAGAAGATGAGCGAAACAAAATTATTTTTGGTTCAAAAGAACAAGCACAACAGATACTTGACGCAGAGGAAAGACAACTTGTTATTGAGGGAAGTCTTGAACAAGCGCAAATGTTAAAAACATTAAATGACTTTATGAAAAAGCAAGCAGAGATGCAAAAACAAGATGCTGAAGAAACTGCAATGATTGTTGAAGGTTCAAAAGAACAAGCACAACAGATACTTGACGCAGAGGAAAGACAATTTGTTATTGATGGAAGCGTTTCACAAGCTGCAAACATTAAAAATGCTGAAAATACAGCTGCTATAATTAAAGGTTCAGAGGAACAAGCAAAAGAATTAGTTGCTGTAGATGAAAGAAACAGAATAATTGCTGGATCTATGGAACAGGCAAAAAATATAATTGCGCAAGCTGAAAAAACTGCCCAAGCACAAAATGTAGCAGATAGTATTATTGATATAAATGATCCGTCAGGTTCTATGGAAGATTTAGTTAAACAAATGGCATATCATAGTGTTTCAAGTGATGATTTGCTATTAGGAGCTGCTGAGCAAGCAAAAGAAATAGTAGCTGCTGAAGAAACTGCAAGAATTGTAGAAGGTTCAAAAGAACAGGCTCAAAACTTATTTGGAAAAGTTAAGGATCAAGAAGTATATATTGGTGCTAGGGAACAAGCACAATCAATAATTGCTGCCGAGGATGCTAAAAGGGCTATAAAAGGTGCAAAGGATCAAGCTTTGGCATTAGTTGATGCTGAAGATAAAAAAATGGTAGTAACTGGTGCGGTTGTTCAAGCACAAAATATCGTTAATGATATTGAGACAAGAAAGATTAAGCGTGGTGCACAAGAACAAGCTCAATCAATAGTAGCAGCAGAGGAAAAACAATTCGTTGTAAATGGAAGCGTTGAACAAGCAAAGCAATTATTCAGTAGTAAAAAGACAACTACTAGCAATAATGTTGTTCAATTAAATAATGGAACAAATTCAATATTACAAGCAATGAATTGCACACCTGTTGAAACAGACGCTAGATTTTGTAGTATTTATGCACCATCACGACCTATAAGGTTACGTCCTAATCAAAAGGAAAATCTTAGTTTGAGAACAACAAGTGGTTCACAAAAAACTACAAGCAGTAATGTTAAAGAAATGTTAACTGCCTTAAGAGATCAATTAGAGGAGTCACCAGAATTTGATTTCTTGAGATATAGTGATAATACTGTAAGCATGAGCAAAGCAGCATAATTAGATAAAAGTATAAAAGTATCATTTTTGATGATACTTTTTAATTGTCTTCATATATTATTATATGGACTATATTATTAATGATGTTATAAATAGAATTTTGAAGGATGAATATCTTGTAGACGTCTTTGATGTCATTTTAACGCTTTCTAAATATTATAAACGAATGGGTATTGTTGAAGTTAATTTGTTTAATGCAAAATATCATAATATAACAGTAATAGAATCCTTTTTTAGAAATAGATTATTTGATTATGAGAAATATAATGCTGATTTTTATATTTGCTTGTGTTATGCGTCGATTATGTTATACAAGAATATCTGTAATAAAAGTGTTACATATGGGATTACTGTAAAAAAGATTAAATCATGTTACTGTCCACTTGATTACCTAGAATTAGGTAATGTTGAATATAAACCATTGTCTATTGAATTGGCAGAACTTATTAAGTATTCATTCTTTGTCGAAAATTCGCCTTTTGATTGTTTAAATTATTTAAGCAGTTTTGATTTAAATCTGAATGATTATATTTTATTACTCTCAGAATTGTTATGGCCTTCATATTTTATAGAACTTTTTAAGAAGAATGGTAATGGAGTAGTGTATGAACATATCTTAGAAAATCTTTGCAAGTATTTTAAATTGATTTTATGCTTAATTGATAGAATAAAAAACAGGTATAATATCATACCTGTTCCTATTGATTTTATTCATCTATTCTAATTACTTGTTTAATTTCTGGAATTTCGCTTATTAGTATTTCCTCAATGCCTTCTTTTAATGTGACGTCAATAAGTGAACATCCGGCACATGCGCCAGTTAATTTAACATAGACATTTCCATTTTCATATTTTACAAATTCTATGTTACCACCGTCGTTTTGTAAAAATGGTTTTAATTTATCAATTTCTTCTATTATTCTTTTTTCAATATCCATTTTGATCACCGTAATAATTATATAAGCACTTTTTATTAATGTAAAGTATATTTGATTATTTTTTTAATTATTGTTATAATCTAACCAGAAGGTGTATTAATGACTAAATTTGAGAAAGATAAAATAGTAACCGGTTATGTAACTGGTATTGAGCCATATGGTATTTTTGTAAGTTTAGATGACTATTATAGTGGTTTGATTCATATATCTGAAATTTCAAGTGATTTTGTTAAAAATGTTTCCGACTATGCAGCAATTGGTGAAGCAATTAAGATGAAGGTGTTGGAAGTAGATGAAAAAAATCATCATATTAAATTATCAATAAAGGATATAAATTATAAAAGTGAGAAATGCGGACAAATAAAAGAAACTGAAAAAGGGTTTGGAACTTTGAAAAAAATGGTCCCAATTTGGATTGAAGATACCATGGAAGATATAAATAATAGTAATAAAAAATAATTACTATTTTTTATTTTTTTGTTGACAAATATAAATGTAGATGTTATATTTTATATTGTCATATGTGACTGGAGATTGTCATATAGGACGAGAGACAATGTATTTTTTTCTGGAGGATTAGCTCAGTTGGTTAGAGCACTTGCCTTACAAGCAAGGGGTCATAGGTTCGAGTCCTATATCCTCCACCATTTATGTGCCGAAATAGCTCAATTGGTAGAGCAACTGACTTGTAATCAGTAGGTTCCGGGTTCAAGTCCTGGTTTCGGCACCATTTTTTGGAGAGGTAGCGAAGTGGCTAAACGCGGCAGACTGTAAATCTGTTCCTTCGGGTTCGATGGTTCGAATCCATCTCTCTCCACCAGGATTGCCTCGTAGCCAAGCGGTAAGGCACGAGACTTTGACTCTCGCATGCGCTAGTTCGAATCTAGCCGAGGCAGCCATAGTTGTTCCGTTAGCTCAGTCGGTAGAGCATTTGACTTTTAATCAAAGGGTCTGGAGTTCGAATCTCCAACGGGACACCATTTTTGAAGTAAGAAGCGTTGTGCTTCTTTTTCTATTAATAAATAAAATATGAAGATAATATAAAAAAGTCTTGCAAAAATAAGAAAATTGTTATATTATTAAATAGTCCTAACGAAAAGGACTAATGTGCCTGAGTGGCGGAATAGGTAGACGCACAGGACTTAAAATCCTGCGAGTATCAAAGCTCGTGTCGGTTCAAGTCCGACCTTAGGCACCAATATTTATGGAGGAATACCCAAGTCTGGTTGAAGGGACCGGTCTTGAAAACCGGGAGGTCGAGCAATCGGCGCAGGGGTTCGAATCCCTTTTCCTCCGCCAATTTTTTTTACATATCGCGGGGTGGAGCAGTTGGTAGCTCGTCGGGCTCATAACCCGAAGGTCGAAGGTCCGAGTCCTTCCTCCGCAACCATGGTTCCTTAGTGCAGCTGGTTAACACGTTTGCCTG
>JAFXTH010000019.1 GCA_017525035.1 Bacilli bacterium
AAGTAAAAGTGCTAAAACTAAAAAAGCTGAACTTGATAAAAGAAAAGAAAAACTTCTTGAATATATTAAAGAATACCAAGAAGCGCAAGATAAATATGGTGAAGAAATTATTCTTAATGGCCATGTAATTATGGAATATGGTGATAAAGCATGGGTATTGTATGCGGGTAACCATAATATACTTATGGATAGTTATTCTAACTATACAGTATATAAAGAACATATTAAATATTGTCATGAACATGGTATTAAAATGTATGATCAATTTGGTACAGTTGGAGATTTATCAAAAGATAATCCTCGTCTTGGTCTTCATGAATTTAAAAAGAAGTTTGGTGGAGACTATGTTGAATTCATGGGAGAATTTGATTTAGTAACTAAGAAGTTTATGTATTTTGTATTTAATAAGCTTGTTCCTATTTATAGAAATAAGGTTAGAAGAAAAGCTAAAAAGAAATTAAAAGAAAGTAACGAATAACTCGTTACTTTTTTATTTTATTTTTAATCTTTTTTAAGAATTTATATACATTATAGAAACCACTTATCTTTAATGAGAATTGTCCTACTAATTCTACTACGTTACCATTGAAGCCCTTTTTAAATTCATATATTCCATAATATTTATTTGATTTATCAAAGTCACCAGTAATACCATAGAAATCTACATATTTAAATCCCATTTCATATGCATCTTTTATATGATAGTCATACATTGCATATTTTGGAGTAAAACTTTTATATTCTTCTAGTAATCCACTAGATAAAGTTAAGTATTCATCTCCTGATTTCATTGAAAGAAGTACTCCAACATCTTTTCCATTTGGATTTTCTTCTTTAAATTTCTTAGCTTTTTCTAATTCTTCTGTATATTTAGCGACCAAGTTATCAGAAACCTCTTTCTGGTGCTGTAATTTAGGCCCTACACAGCAAGTTTTTAACTTTTCATCTATTTCCTCATTGTTCTTCTTTTCTTCGTCTAAAAGGCTTTGTGTGTGTTTTAAATAGATGTCTGGATCTAAGTATGCAATATAGATTGTCATCAAATCATGCATGTGTTTATACATTTTTTGATAATACTCTAAGCTTCTATAAAAGAAGTCTTTTCTTTTAGAAGTACTTTCAAATATTTCTTCCATAGATGGAAGATCTTCTATCTTACCTCTTCTTACTAATAAACCTTTTTTGTAACAAGCTTCGATATTTTTTCTTGTACTTTTAGAAAAGTCTTTGCTTATTTCTTCATATGGTCTATCTAGTTTTAATCTATATTCCCATCTTACTTGTAATGCTTCAAGATATTTGTTAAATCCAAAATGAGTGTATCCTAGTGATTTAAGATTATCTACTAATGTATCATTTTTATCTTTATCATCATCTAGTATTTCACCTTCACTAGATCTTACTCTATAGATAACATTTGGATCAATAGTTAACATAAATCCTTTATGCTTTTTAATATATTTTTTTAATTCTTCAGTAAAATACTTTAATAATTCTAAATTATTGTAATCAATTAAGAATCCACGAGGAGCATAAAAAGTCTTCTTACCAAAATAACTTTTTTCTTCAAGTAAAAGTGTTGCAGCGATAATTTTTTTATTATTAACTACTCCAACATAATGAACTATGTTTCCTAACTCTTCTTTCAAATCACCTAACTCAGTTGTTTGTAAGAAACTTTCTTGTTCATGATGTTCTGAAAACTTTTTAAATTCTTCTTTTGTAATTACTTTGAATTCCATAATATCACCTTATTTTTTTCTTTTTAATCTGTTCTTTATTTTTCCAAAGAACTCTTTACCAAATACTCTTTCAAGTGTTCCTGATTTGTAAGCGTATATTAAGTATACTGCTCCACCTACTGCAGCATAGACACCAGCGAATGCAAATGATAATAATCTGCTTCTAACATCAAGTGGTAATATAAGTTCTAACATAAATAGTACTACTAGCATTAATGCTACACCTATAAAGATATTTAATAATTCTTTATATGTATCTTTATAACTAATTTTAAATTTTCTATTAATGTATATTGCTGAAATTAATGCTGATACTAAGAAACCTAAAATAGTTGCAGTAATAGCACCATAGAATGGATATATACCAATACTATTAAATAAATGCATTAATGGAACATTTAAGCATAGTTTTGTTAAGAAACCTGCTATTAATGTTACAAATACCATTTTATATTGTTTTAGTAATTGAAGTATTGTTGTAAATGATGTGAATAGTGTTGTAGCAAATGCTACGAATACTAAGTATCTATATGTTATTGGTCCATAAGTTGATACTCCATAGAATGTTCTCCATACAAGTGGTGTTACAAAACTTAATCCAACTGTTAATGGAAGTGCTATTGAAAGTATTACTTGGATTGTTTGATTTATTTTTTTAGATACATCTTTCATATCATTTTTAACAAAACTACTTGTTAAGTTAGGTATTAAGCTTGTCATCATACCAGATACGATAGATATGATAATCATGTTAAGTTTTAATCCCCATGTTGAAATAACACTCATAACTGTTTCAGCATCTTTAGTAACATAATCAAAATCATATACTAATGTTTTAACAAGTGTTACTACGTCAACTGAGTTATAGAATGATCTAAATAAATCTATCATTACAAATGGAACTGCATATATTATTAATTGTTTTAATATTTCTTTAGTTGGTATATATGGTTCTTTTTTCTTACTCTTTTGTATCAATAAATCTTTATTTGTTTTTATTTTATGATGTATGTACAAGTAAGAGCATACTGCCCCAATAGTAGCTGCAAAAACTGCACATCCAACTGCTAATGTAATAGGCATGTTAAATACTTTTACCATTACAAAGCTTCCTGCTACTATTATTACAACTCTTACTACTTGTTCAATTACTTGGCTTATTGGAGTTGGTGAAATAAATTTATGTCCTTGTAAGTATCCTCTTGAAACGCTAAGTATTGGAACAACTAATATAGCTGTTGAAATTATTCTTATTACAAATACTATATCTTCTGGAGTATTACCATCTTTTACTCCACCAATTATCAAATCTGCTATTTGTGGTGCAAATATAAATAATATTAAGAAGCATACTACTCCAATTATATTTAAGAATGTTCTTCCTACTTTATAAGCTCTTTCTTTGGTTTCGTAATACCCCAGTGTATTATATTCACTTATTAATTTACTCATAGCAAGAGGAAGACCTGCTTGTGATATTCCTAAGAATATTGAATAAATGTTATAAGCGTAACCATAAAGTGCTCCACCTTGATCCCCTATAACAGCATAAAAAGGAATAACGTAAATTATTCCTAATATTTTGCTTATTACTATTCCAAGTGTGGCAATGAATGCACCTTGTATAAATGTATTCTTTTTAAGTTTCATAAAGTCACATCTTTTCTAATAAATATTGTATACTAATCATCGTTTGCAGTCAATGTCACTTCTGTTGTCTTTGTTGCATTTCCTCTTATATAAGTTACTTTAATTGTTTCTCCAACATCATGTTTAAATAATATATATTTTAGGTGTGCAATGCTAGATACTTTATCATTTCCAATTTTAACTATTACGTCACCTTTTTGAAGTCCAGCATTTTCAGCGCCTGACTTTTCAATAATATTAACTATTACAACACCTTCAGTGATACTACTATCAAGAGTGATTCCATATCTTCTTAATGTATATGAATCAGTTACATCAACGTAGTTAATTCCAATAAGTGGTCTAACAATTTTTGTACCTTTTTCAAGCTTATCTATATGCTTCATGGCATCTTCAATTTTTATTGCAAATCCCATTCCTTCAATACTGTTGTTGATAAGTTTTAATGAAGTAACTCCAATAACTTCTCCATTGAAGTTAAGTAGTGGTCCTCCAGAATTTCCAGGGTTAATTGAAACATCTACTTGTATAACATCTTGAATCCAGTCAGCTGTTGCATCTACTGAAACAGATACCTGTCTATTAAGTCCTGAAACATATCCTCCGGTTACTGAGTTAAAGTAATCCTCTGATACTGGTGTTCCTATTGCAAATACTGTTTCTCCTAAAGCTAGGTTCTCAGTTGATCCAATTTTAGCAACTGATATTACATATTTAACAGGTACTTTGATAACAGCTATATCAATGTATTTATCTCCACCTAAAAGTGTTCCTTCAACTTCTTCTCCACTAGCAAATTTTATTTTTAATGAAGTAGTTCCATCAACAACATGTTGGTTAGTCATTATATAACCGTAGTTATCATCTTTTTTATAAACAAATCCGCTTCCTGATCCAGTTAATCTATTATTTTTGTAACCTTTTACCATTACAACTGAATCATAAGCCTTGCTTACTGATCTTGATATGCCACCATTTTCTACAACAGTAGTTCCACTCATACAGTTTGAACAACTATTATAAACTTGTGATGTTTCACTTCCATTTTCTACAGTTTCAGACTTACTTGCTCCATTTAATAGAATATAAGTAAGCTCTCCTCCTGCTAAAAACGCTAATATGATTGCAATTATTGTTATTATTTTATTCTTCACTATTATATGGCCTCTTTTCTATATTGGCAATTTCCTTCCAATTTAAAGGGAATCCCATTCTATCTAAGACCTTATTTATGCTAATTGAATGTAAATTCATACTTAAATTATCTACTAATCTTTCTAGCTCACAAATCAAATTTTTAACATCCGCATTAGATAATACTTGTCTTAGAATTATTATTAATGCAAATAAATCATTCTTACCTTTAGTGAATTCACCATTTTCTTTATCTATACCTAATAGTATATGGTAAACAGTATCATTTATGCTCTTTTGTGTTTTATTCTCATATAAAATATCTTCATGAGCACAAACATTTCTGTAGTTAGCAAGTATAGATAAATAGTTTGATAAGTTATTAACATCGATGTTATAAATCTTAGCAATTGCAAGTTTATCTTCAGGTTTTAATATTGAATAGAATTCACTTATAATACCAAAAGATAATACTTTAACTAATACCCATAATGGAATATAACCATAGTTACTTATGTAGTGCATTGTTGCTGTATGTTGACTTCCATTAACTCTAACTTGTCTTTTCATCTTTCTGATAAGATCATTTACTTGTCTACTTTTTTCTGGTGAGGTATCAAAGTTAGCTGGCTTTAAGTAGTCATTTTCTTTGTATCCATATTTTTTTGATAGTTGATATGAAAAAATAGATTTAGCATTATTCTCAACGATTAATAAATTCTTGAAGATTATATTTCTAAATTGTCTATCAAAAAGGAATAAGCTATAAAGTTCTTCAAATGTAGCTCCTTCTATATAAGTTTTATTATTATCTTTCTGCATGAATAAATGTCTATATCCACTTATAAAGAAATAATTTTCTCTTAATAAAACGTCTTTAGTATACTCTTCATCTGTTATGGTTAATCCTTTATGTCTAAAGATTTCAACCTGTTCATCAAGATTTTTAAATTGTTTATCTTTCATACTATCACCATAAATAAGTATACCATAATAATAAAGGTTATTTATGAAAAACATGTGAAAAAAAGTTTGTTATTTTGTGAAAATGTAAAATAAAAAGAAGAAAACTACTTTTCTTCTTGGTTATATATTATTAGTTGATGTTGGGCTCTTGTGCATGCTACATAATATAAGTATTTTTCTTCTTTCGTGTATTTGTTGTTTGAATCAGTGTATATTATTGTTTCATCAAACTCTAGTCCTTTAGCCATATATGATGGGATAACAACCATTTTCTTGTTAAACTCTTTTGTTGTTGATAATAGTAAGTTAACGTCTTTTATGTCATCTTTAAGAAGATCATATACTTTCTGTGCTTCTTCATCAGTCTTAGTTATGACTGCTACAGTGTAATTACATTTTTTAGCATCTTTTATATCAGAAATAAGACTATCTTTTAGGTTCCAATCATCTCTAAAGATTACTGGTCTATGGTTATCTCTTCTTATAGCAGATACATGTTTTAAACCTAGAATTTTGTTTGTATGTTCAATTATTTCAGGAGATGATCTATAAGTCTTACTTAGTTCTAGATATATACTTCCTTCAAATATTTCACTTAAATCTTCTAATGAGTTGTATCTGTAATATGGATTTACTGTTTGGTTTATATCTCCTAGTATTGTGAAGTTACTCTTTTTAAATATTGTTCTTATTAATTTATATTGTAATCTGTTATAATCTTGAGCTTCATCAATTACTATCTCTTGTATTTGACCTCTGTAAGTAAATCCTTCAAGTAAACCTTTTATGTATACGAATATACAAGCATCTTCATATTTTATTTCTCTAGTGCCAACAGAATCTTTTATTTCTTTTTCTGTTATTGTTCCTTTGTAAGTATTTAAGAACTCTTCGCTTCTAAAGAAATCTTTAAATATTTCTTTGTAATTAATTTTGATATTTAAACTCTTGTTAAGCATAGATAAGATTTTTAATTTGTTACCATGTTTTCCTTTGTAGTAATCATTACATATCTTATCTGCTATTTTATCAAGTCTTTCAATTAGTAATATTTTTTCATATCTGTCTTTTAATAAGTAGTTTAACTCATCTGCAGATATCTCAAAATCTCTTGTAATTAAGTCATTCTCAAACTTCAATTTGTTTAACATATTCTTGATATATTTTTCAAGTGCATCAATTATTTCATCACTTTGTTTGTATTTAACAAGCATTGGATTTCTTTCTTGATACTTGTAATATCTTTCCACAAATTCTGTGAATGACTCAACTTTGTTAAACTCATCAAGTACTGTTTCTAGAAAACTATTGAATGTTGTTTGTAGTGTATTTGATTCTCCCAGTTCCGGAAGTACATTTGAAATGTATTCAGTAAATATTTGGTTTGGTGAAAAAATTAATACATTGTTTGAATTTAGATTTTTGATTTTGTATAGTAGGAATGCAATTCGGTGTAAGGCAACTGATGTTTTACCACTTCCTGCAATTCCTTGTACTATTAGATTAGGATCAACTGTATTTCTTATTATGGCATTTTGTTCTTGTTGTATTGTGTTAACTATGTTTTTCATTTTGTCATTAGACTCTTCTGTTAAAACCTGTTGTAACAATTCATCATCGATGTTTATATTGTTATCGAATACTCTAACTAGTTTTCCATCTTTTATTGTGAATTGTCTTTTGTTAGTTATTTCCCCTTTGATTATTCCCTCAGGTGCTAAATATTCAGCTTTCCCTAGCTCATAATCATAAAACATCGAGCATATTGGTGCTCTCCAGTCATGTATTAGATATTTGTCATTTTCCTCATCTTCTACATGTGTTATACCAATATATATTTTGTTTTCTCCAGTTGAATCTTTGAATGTTATCGAACCAAAATATGGATTATTTTGTATTCGATAAAGTTTTTGTAGATAATCACTTTTGTATGACATCATAGTGATTTCTAAGTCGCTAGCGTTAATCATGGTCTTCATTTCAGTTGGGTCCATATCATGCCTAGTGTCCCAAATGAATTTTTTGAATTCCATCACTTTTTCTTCTCTGTCGTATAATACCTGTCCTAATTCTGAAATTTTGTCTCTTACGATTTTCAAGCTGTAGTTTAAGTAATTCTTTTCTTGTGTAATCTCATGTTCTGTTAAATTCATATCCACCTCCATCAAACGCAAAAAGGCGAACTTCATCTTTGTCCGCATGATTAAAAATATAAGCAAAACTAAACGTCAAAAAAAATGATACAACAAAAGACTAGATTTGTCTAGTCTTTTTTTTGTGTTTCTTTTGTTTCTTCTTTTGGTTTTTCTTCTTTTAAAATAGATTCTTTCTTAATTTCAATAACAGGTCTTACCTTGTTATATGAGTTTGCACTATATAACTTGAACGTTCCATTAGGAGCAACAACGAATACTTTTGAGTTTAATTCAGATATTATCCACCAGTATCCTAATGAACTACTAGCAAGCCAGTTTCCTTGACTCCATTCATCTGGGAAGTTCATTGCACGTCTTACTCTAACATATTCTTTTGTTTCAAGAATTGTTACTTCTTCAACTGAACCTACTTTATCTTCTAGTTTTTTTCTATATTCGTTTTCAAGATAATATGCAACTGAATTTTTTACTTTAGGATCATATTCAGCTTTATTGTTTGCATTATATTTTATTCTATCTTTATTATCTATTTTTTTATCTTCATTGAAGTCGATTACTCCTTCTTTAAGTAATCTAACAGTATCTTCATGTGCATCGCTATCTTCAATAACATACCATACTGACTTATCTTTTAATTTTACTTTATCTCCAATTTTATATGGATCATAAACTGCTAAAGTTTTTTTAACAGTATCATTGTATTTGATAAGTATTAATCCTATTACGAATATTGCTGCTACAATTATAAGAAAGATCAAGAAATTTTTCTTTCTTTTCTTTTTCTTTACTTTCTTTTGTTCTTGATATTGTTGTTCATCAACTTCTTCAAATAAAGATCTTTTGAAAATATCAGTTAGTGTATTAGTATCAGAGAATTCTTTTTCTTTCTTTTCACTTTTCTTTTTATCACTAACTTTTGTCCATTCTTTTGGAAGAACTAATTTTGTTTTTTCAGTTTTCTCTTTAGAACGTTTCTTTTCTTCTTTTTTTAGTTTTTTATCTTTTCGTTTTAGTTCTTTCTTACTTTCTTTTTTAGGTTCTGTTTTAACCTCTTCTTTTATTGGCTTAATTATATTTACATCTTTTAATGGATCTTTTTTAACTACTTTTTTCTTTGATGCTTGTTTTGCTTTTGCAGATTGTTTAGTAGTTTTTGATAAGGCTTTAGTTGCTTCTTTTTTGTTTTTTAAATTTATTGATTTTTTTGCAGTAGCTTTTTTAACAACTTTTTTCTCTTCTTGTTTTACAGCTTCCTTGGTTTCTGTTATTACTTCTTCTACTGTTTTTTTTGCTTCTTGCTTAACAGTAGGTTTAACTGTTTTCTTTTTTGTTGTAGTCTTTTTAGTTACCTTCTTTTTTTCATCCATCTTCTAAAGCCTCCCTTCATGTTAAACTTACACTTGATTTAGCATTTAATGTAGAGTCTGCTCTTAGGCCTTTCTTATAGGCAAAGTATCCTGCTGCTCCAATCATTGTTGCGTTATCAGTACAATACTTTAAGTCTGGATATGAACAGTCAATACCATGTTCTTCACAAACTTTCTTTAAGCCTTCTCTTATTCCACTATTTGCTGCAACTCCTCCTGCAATGATAAGACGCTTAACATCTTTATCAAGTAGTGCTTTCAAAGTTTTCTTGCATATAGTTTCTACAACTACATCTTGGAATGATTTTGCTAAATTTTCTTTGTTTAATTCTATTCCTCTTTGCTCATAATTATGAGAAAGATTAATAACTGCACTCTTTAATCCACTGAAACTAAAATTATAAGAATCATCGTTTAGCGGTATTGGTAAGTTATATTCATGAGTTCCTGTTTTAGCCATTTTATCTATTACTGGCCCACCTGGGTATCCTACACCAATTACTCTTGCTACTTTGTCGTAACTTTCTCCAACAGCGTCATCTAGTGTTTCTCCAAGTTTTTCAAACTCATATTCATCTTTCATATAAACTAGTTCAGTATGTCCACCACTTACTACTAAAGCAATTAATGGATACTCCATAGTTTTATTTAAATTGTTAGCATATATATGACCCTTTATATGATGAACTGGTACTAATGGTTTGTTGTAGATTAATGAAAGCGTTTTAGCAGCTTCTACTCCAACAAGTAAGGATCCAATTAATCCTGGACCATAAGTAACTGCGATTGCATCAATTTCATCCATTGTCATATGCGCTTTATTTAGGCAATCTTCAATTACCATCGTAATGTTTTTTAAGTGTTGTCTACTTGCTATTTCTGGAACTACTCCACCAAAGTTAGTATGTATATCTATCTGCGTTGCAATTACAGTTGCTATATCAACTGAACCATTTTTTACAATTGCACAACTTGTTTCATCGCAACTACTTTCAATTGCAAGTATGTATACATCCTTCATCTACATCATCTTTCTTTCCATCAAATAGCCATCTACACCATCATAGTAACTCTTTCTTATTGCCACCTGTTTAAAATCATATTTCTCATATAATTTTATTGCATTTATATTATTAACATTAACTTCTAATGTTATATTTTCTATATTTTTCTCTTTCCCGATATTAATTAAATGTTCTAACATAAAAGAACCATATTTTTTATTTCTATATTCTTCTTTTACTTCGATAAATGCTAGCTCAAATCGGTCATACAAGTCATAATAATTTACGTAGCCTATTATATTACTTTTTTCTTTTAAAATAAAGTATTTTGTAAAAATATTTTTATTAAAATCATCCTTTATATTCTTACAATTAAAAGATGATTCTAATTCATTAATTAAAGAGGTGTCTTCTTTATTAATTTCCGTTATCATTTTCTTCCTCTTTAAGTTTATTTTCTTCTGCTTCAGTTAACTTCAAATAGTTAGCATCTATTGCATGTGGATTAACACTTTCTCTATTCATAACGTTTTCTACAATCTTTGAAATATCTGGGTCATATGGTTTTATATTATAATCAACTTCAATATTATCATTAGTTATGAATGTAGTAGTTCCTTGTATACTTTCTAAAGCCACTAATAAAACATTTAAACTTATATGTTTTTCATGCATTACAAATTTATCATTTTGATTATCATAAATAGAAGCATAAACGAAACCTCTTCTTGCATCTATCGCTGGTACTACATAGTCATAATCTTCACCAGCTGATAATGACATAGCTTCTAAACTTGATATTGGAATAATTGGTATTTCTTTCGCCCATGCAAGTGTCTTAGCAATTGTAAGACCTATTCTTATACCAGTAAATGATCCTGGCCCATTAACAACAATAATTTTTTCTATTTCATTTATATTAATATTTGCATCCTTTAGCATTTCTTCTATTCTTGGAAGAGCATATACGGATAAGTTATTATCTAGTTTTTCTTTTATTTCTTTAATTATTTTGCTATCTTCTAAAATTGCTGTATATAAAAAACTAGATGAAGTATCTAGATATAGTGTTTTCATAAAACTGCCTCACAGATTTCTTCATATTGTTGTCCATGTGGTATGAAAATCAAAGTTCTAGTTTCTTCATCTACTATTTTAAACTTGATATCTAATCTTTCTTCAGGTAGATAATCTCTAATCATATCTGCCCATTCGATTATTACTACTCCACCCTTTGTAAAGTAATCTTCAAGGCCTATACCATCGACTTTACCATCAAGGCGATAAACATCCATGTGATATAGTGGCATTTCTCCGTTTAGATATTCTTTAATAATGTTAAATGTTGGAGAAGTTATATTTTCTTCAATTCCTAAAGCCTGCGCAAAACCTTTTGTAAATATAGTTTTACCACTTCCCAAATCTCCTTCAAGACATATAATCATATTTTCAAATTTTTCTGATTCAAGATTTTGAGCGATATTGATTGTCTCTCGTTCATCTCTTGTTGTAATTCTATAATCCATATTTATCACCATAATAATTATATCAAAGATAAAATAAACACCACAATAGTTTTATATTAAAGTTTTAAAAAATATGTTAAATAATTGTTAAATAAAAAAATCCACAACTCTGTGGATTTATTGCAAAAAAAAATTGTTGGCAACTTCCTATTTTCGCATTCACTATCTTCGGCGTATAAGTGCTTGACTTCTGTGTTCGGGATGGGAACAGGTATTTCCACTTAGCTATCGTTACCAACAAAATATTGAGAAATAATTCTCTGAAAACTTAGATAATGTGTTTTATTTAGATCTAATCAAATATAAAACAAATATGATTAAATCCTCGATCTATTAGTATTGGTCAACTCAACATATCACTATGCTTCCATTTCCAACCTATCAACCAGATAGTCTTTCTGGGATCTTACTTTATAAAAAATGGGAAAACTCATCTTGAAGTTGGCTTCCCGCTTAGATGCTTTCAGCGGTTATCCATTCCCTACATAGCTACTCTGCGCTGCAACTGGCGTTACAACAGATACACCAGAGGTAGGTCCATCCCGGTCCTCTCGTACTAAGGATAGCTCTC
>JAFXTH010000020.1 GCA_017525035.1 Bacilli bacterium
AACATTCCACATATAATATCTTTCTACTGCAGCGATTAACATGACCATTGCAAAAATAATAATTGCAAATATGGATGTTTCTTTTATTAGCTTTTTCTTAGAAAACTTCTTATAATAACTCACAACGTCATCAGAATCCTCTGTATTATATCCAGCTAATAATTCGTTAACACTGACGTCTAAAACGTCTGCAAGTGGTCTTAATAAAGTAATATCTGGAGCAATATCTCCTGTTTCCCATTTTGATACAGTTTTATTGGATACGTCTAATATTTCGGCTAGTTTCATTTGAGTCATCTTTTTGCTTTTCCTTAATGTTACCAAATGCTGTCCCATTTTGACCAAATCTGTTCTTTCAACGCTCATGTTATCACCTTCCTAGGCATATTGATATAATGATACTATGAATAAGAAAGTTTGTTATAAAAGTCTACATTTTGCTAACATTAATTAAACCATGTTTTCTTTTTTAAATAACTAATTGGTATTTCATTGAATATTAATCTACTTCTATAAGCATCATATTCTGATATTAACTTCTTTATTCTTTCACACGTCAGCGATGTAATTAAATATTCATGTTCATTCATACGTTTACTCCTTTCTTACATAATAAAACACACCAGAAGTGCGCTATCATAAGAATACAAAATGCAGACAATAAAAGTAAATCTCAAATATTGAGAATTGCTCTCAAATATAGAGAATCATCGCCATCGATTAATTTCACCAGGCCCTATTGCATACAAACTTTGAATTATTTGAAAACCTGTTCCTAATGGATCACTCCATGGATCTATAAAAGATGTTATTCTATCCATTCGGTATGGTGCAGCGACAATAAGACCTACTATTCCAAATATTCCAATTAGAAATAAAGTTACAAAAAATTTATAGCTAACTCCAGCAATAAATAGTAAGGCTAAAATACTTACAACTATAATCATACCTGTTCCGAAATCAGGTTGTAACATGATAAGTCCAAAAACTAAGAAAACAATAAAAAGTACAGGAAATACTCCTTTTTTAATATCTTTAATAAACTTATTAGATTTTGATAAATACTTACTAACTAATATTATTAAACTAATCTTAGCAAACTCACTAGGTTGTACCCCAAATGATCCAATACCAAACCAACTTCTACTTCCATTTCTTACACTACCTATTCCTGGTATTAAGACAAGTATTAATAATATTAAGCAAACAATAAAAATCTTAAAAGCATTTTTGTAATAGAATCCTATATCAATCTTATTTATTAAATATATAAGAAATAAACCTACTATAAAAAATAGACCTTGATTAATCACATATTTAAAAGGATTACCAAACTTATACATAGCCCATACACTAGATGAAGAATAAATCATTACTATACCAAATAATATTAATATTATAGAAACGATAAACAAATAAAGACCATATTTCTTATTCATTAAATCACCTAATATATTTTATATTTAATAAAAGAAAAAAAGAACTTAAAGTTCTTTTATAGCCAAACACCGAAGTATACTCCAGCCATAGTAAGTATTAATCCTACTACCCAGAACAACTTAACTATATCTGTTTCACACCATCCTAATTTTTCAAAATGGTGATGAAGTGGTGTCATTAAGAATAATTTTTTATGGAATGCAAACATCCACAATACTTGTAGTATTACACTTAATGTTTCTACAACAAACACACTTGCAACAATTAATAATGTTATTTCTCTGTGTGTTAAAATTGCAACAGCAGCCATTACTGCTCCTAAAGCAAGTGAACCTGTATCACCCATAAATATCTTTGCTGGATGTGTATTAAATATCAAGAATCCCATTAATGATCCAACTAAGATAAATATAAATATTCCAATTTCTTGGTAACCAACTACTATTGAAATAAGTCCAAATGCTATAAATGCTATTGCTGATAAACCACCAGCTAAACCATCAAGTCCATCAGTTAAGTTAACTGCATTTGAAGCTCCTATCAAGATAAACAATAAGAATACTCCATAGAACCAACCCATTTCTATGTTGATTCCTAACGTTGATGATATTAATGCTGTCTTTCCTCCACTTTGCATATACAAATAGAAGAATACCAAAGCAATTATTAATTGTAAAAATAGTTTTTGATATGTTGTAAGTCCCTCATTGTTATTTTTCTTAATACTTAAGAAGTCATCCAAGAATCCAATAAATGCATATCCCATAAATACAAATAATATAATAATAAGTTCTGGTGTTAATTCCAGTTTTTTCATATATATTAATGCAATCGTAATTATTATTGTTGGTACAACAAATATTAAACCTCCCATTGTAGGAGTTCCTTCTTTTTTCTTATGATTTTCTCCAACAAATGCACTTATTCTTTGTCCTATTTTCTTTCTTCTTAGAATAGGGATTAAAAATAAACCTAATACTATAGCAAATAAGAAACCAATCATAATTGCAAATACTGATTTTGTTAATAATAGTATTCCCATTTTTTCACCTCAAGCCAATTAATTTTATCATATATATTAATAAATGTCATCTTCTTTTATATATTTATTCAAACATCAATATAAATATACAACTTATTAAAAAATAAAGTCAATAATTAATAAGCACTCTCTTGGTTAATTGACAATGCTTATTTAATATTATACTCTATAATAAAGAGGTGAAAAGAAATTGAAGGACTTAATCGTATTACAAAATATTACAAAAAAATATGGAAAAAAAGTTGCTCTTAGAAATGTTAGTATCTCTATTGGAAAAGGAAAAATAATTGGTTTATTAGGTCCTAATGGTAGTGGTAAAACTACTTTAATAAAAACAATAATGAGAATTATAAAACAACAGGAAGGACAAATTTACATCTGTGGAGAAAAAGCTAGTTATTTAACAAGAAAATACATATCTTTTATGCCAGATAGAGAATTTCTATATGATAGCATGACTATTAAAGATGCTATGGACTATTATAGAGATATGTTTAATGATTTTGACTATGAATATGCTACAGAATTATGTTACAAGTTAAAATTATATCCTGAAGAAAACATAAAAGAATTATCTAAAGGTAATAAAGAAAAAGCAGTGCTTATGCTTACACTTGCAAGAAAAGTACCTATTTATTTATTGGATGAACCGCTAGGAAGCTTAGATCCTCTAATTAAACATGAAATGCTAACAGTAATTAAAGAAGCATCTAATAAAGAGAATATAATACTTATTTCAACACATTTAATTAAAGATACTGAATCAATATTAGATGATGCAATATTCTTAAACAGAGGAGAAATAGCTGCACAGTTTAATTTAAAAGAATTAGGTAAAGATCTAGAAACTTACTATTTGGAGGTGTTCAGCAATGTTTAATTATATTAAATGGGAATTAAAAGATTTTCTAAAAAAAGGATATAAATTATTCTTATTTGTAATTGCTATATTTGTATTATTCTTAATATTACCAATTGATGCTAAAAGTAGTGGTAGTAACCCACTAATAGGACTTGTAACATTGCTATATAGTTTAATATTTATGGCTTCCCTATTTGGATCATATTTTGTTGGAACATATAAAGTAAATAAATCATTTAATAAGAAAACATTTTTATTAGAAAGTATGATTCCAATATCTGCTAAAAAGATTCTTTTAGCAAAATATTTATTTGGTATATTAATTAATTTATTCTACCTTTTAACAGCATTACTTGCATTAATAATATTTGTTATTAAAGGTGTTGGACTTGAAAATACTTTTGAAGGCTTAAAATTTTTATTTGAGAACCTAGACCTTGTAGTATTCCTTAAATTAGCAGTTACATTGTTTATTACTTCATTAACATTTATGTCATCTGTTGTATTATTCTATGTATTAATCAAATGTATATTTCCAAAGAGTAACAATTGGATTGTTGGAATAATTCTTACAATAATAACAATATATATATTAAGTTTCTATTCAAATACATTTGTAGATTTAAGAGAAGTAAGCATTTATGCATATTGGGCTGTATTCTTAGGAATATCTGCAGTATGTTATTGGATAACATCTTACTTAATAGAAAACAAACTAGAAATATATAATTAAAAATCAGTTTTATAACTGATTTTTTTTATCCTAAAAATATTCTTACTTTACTATTTATATCTATTTTTTCACCAGCTTTTGGCGATTGTTCAACTATTTTATCTCCACTTCCTGATACTTCTAATTCAGTAGGATATAAAAGCCTACTAGCTTCTTTAATAGATAATCCTATAACATTTGGAACAGTAATGTACGTTATATCATCCCATTGTCTTACTTTTTCTATGCCGCCATCTTGTTTTGGAATTTTTAATATATCGATAATATCAAGTAATATTTTCTTAGCAATTGGCGCTGTTGTATAACTTGATAAAAGTGCCGTATGCTTAGGATTATCAATTGCAAGATATAAAACTGCCTGTGGAGCATTTGCAGGAACAACAGCCATAAAACTCATTATGTAATTGTTTACTAAATACTTACCATTTTCTACTTTTTGAGCAGTACCTGTTTTACCTCCTACTCTATAGCCATCAATATAAGCATATTTTCCTCCACCACGTGCTACAACGCTTTCCAGTGCATATCGCATTGTACTACTTGTTTCCTTACTAATCGTCTTTCTTACAAATTTCTTATCATATGATTTTATAACACTATTGGTCTGTGGTTCTAATATACTTTTAACAATATATGGTTTATACAAATTACCACCATTAACAACCGCACTAACTGCTGTTACTTGCTGAATAGGTGTAACACTAACCCCCTGACCAAAAGCTGTTGTAGCAAGCTCTAAATCCCCTACTTTATCAAGTGGAAAAATAATACCTTCACTTTCACCATTTAAATCTATTCCTGTTTTATGACCAAAACCAAATAAATCAATATATGAAAATAATCTTTCTTTTCCTAAGAGATTTCCTAATCTTACAAAACCAGGATTACATGAGTTTTCTAGTACCTGAAGAAATGTCTGAAGACCATGTCCGCTAGGCTTCCAACAACCTATCCTTGTACCATTTATTTTGACACTACCAGTATCATAAAAAGTATCCTTAAATAAATCGACAACTTTCTCTTCTACTGCTGCCGACGTAGTTATTATTTTAAAAGTACTTCCTGGCTCATATGAGGCCCATATTGGAAGATTTCTATTAATTGTTTCAATATCATATTCTTGATAATTATTTGAATCAAAATTCGGCCTAGAACTCATTCCTAATACTTCACCCGTATTAGGATCCATAACAACTGCAAGAGCCATGTCTGGAGAAAACATAGAAACAATATTATCTAGTTCCCTTTCTAGTGATTGTTGTATCCTAATATCAATCGTTAATGATATATTCATTCCCTGTTGTGGTGCAACATAAATATCAGATAGTTTTAAACTATTACCTTTTGCATCACTAAAATACTTTATCGCACCATCAACACCAGTTAAATATTTATCATATTCTGCCTCAAGTCCCGATAAACCTTGATTATCAATTCCAACATATCCCAAAACATGAGAAAGCATAGTTCCATAAGGATAATATCTTTTAGATTCTTTAACTAGATATACTCCTTTATAATTTAATTTTTCTATTTTATCTGCAATCTCATAAGATAACTGTCTTCCAAAAGGATGCACCCTATCTATTGAAACTTCTTTATAAACATGTTTATCCATCTCTTCTTTAGAAACATTTAATATACGTGAAAGATTAAAAGATACTTCTTCTTTATTTTCTAGTTGTGACGGAATAAGTACTAAGCTAGTAGTAGTAATGTTATCTGCAAGAATTTCTCCATTTCTATCTAAAATAAGCCCTCTATCAGCAGATAAAGGAAGGTTTCTACTCCATAAATCATTAGCTTTTTCATTTAACTTTGAATATTCAATTATTTGAATATATATAACTCTTAAAATAATAACGATTAATAAAAAAACTAATATTAAGAAAAA
Source organism: Bacilli bacterium (assembly GCA_017525035.1). Classification (GTDB taxonomy): domain Bacteria; phylum Bacillota_I; class Bacilli_A; order RF39; family UBA660; genus RUG13868. Next base: position 5,972 of record JAFXTH010000020.1, read on the forward strand.
AGCTCTTACTCTTTCATCAATTTTTTTAATAAACATTTTATCACCGCTAAAATATATGTTTGTACAATAAAAAAAGAACTATTTCTAGTTCTTTTAATTATTTTTTTCAATCATGATCTCTCTAAACTTTTGGATTGTTTCCATATCTTCAGTAGGATTGCTGCTTCCTTTTAAGAACCACGCAACTACATCTTCAGAACCATCATTACTTGCATTTCTAATTGCTTGCTTTAAGTATATAAATTTCTTATCGTTACTACCTTTTGCAAGATAGAATCTAGTTCTTTCACGAAGACCGAAGAATACAGTCAATTCATAATCACGATACCTATCTTCTTCAGATACACCAAGTAATCCTTCAAGAAGGTATGCAAGTGTTCCTGTCCTATCAGCACCAATTCTACAATGGAAGTATAGTGAGAAGTCTTCATTATTTTCATCTGCTTCAATAAATTCATTCATAACTCTTAAAAGAGCATTTCTTGCTAATAAATAATTTGCATTATCACTATCATAATCAATTGCATAATGAATTATTTCAAATGTAGTACCTGTTGAAGTAATATTTGTTCCTACTCTATCCTCATTAGATTGAACCTCAGAAGGACCACGTAAATCCATTTCATGTGTGATTCCAAGTTTAGTATAGTACTGAACACTATTTCCGCTACCACCAAAGATTTTTTCACCTCTGTATAGTTTTCCATATTTAATAGTACCAGTAACATCATTATTATCTTCGTCTTTATAAGATACTGCTAAACCACCTAAATCACGAACATTACGTGTTTTATATATTCCATCAGCATTGTCGATTGATAGAATTCTTCTTTCACCATATGCATAGAATTTACCGTTTTGTGAAGTATCACTATTTAATTCCCAATAATATGTTGTACCAGGAATTACGTTATAAATCTTACCACTATCTACGCTAACATATGTTGCTACACCTTTTTTTGTATTGTTTTCAACATCATATTCGTAAACTGTAATATCACCAGTTACTCCAGTATCGTATTTATTTGGTTGATCACAATATACCTTTGTACCAGACGATGGAAGTTCTGTGTCTCTATTATCATTTGTGAAATATACACAATTATTTGTATTTAAGTTATTTGTCATTGCTGTATCAAATGAAGCATGGCTAGAGTCGGTTTGACCTGCACTCCATGAATCAATATTATTAAAGTATGTTCTAATAGGCGTTGGCATGATATCAAATGTTTCAACATCTGCTGATACTTGAACATTGATTGTTACTGTCTTCGTATCATGTGATCTAGTACCTGTTAATACAACTGTTGTATGTCCAGGACCAACTGCAGTAACTACTCCAACAGAACTAACTGTTGCAACATCAGTAGAACTACTAGAATATGTAAATGGTTCGATACTAAGGACATTTGTAACATTTATTGTTTCATTTTCACCAACAACTAAATCAATTGTTTCATTAGTTATAGTTGCAGATGTAACTGAAGGAGTCCATTTAGCAAAATATTCATCATCACCATCAGGAATAGTATCTCCTTCAACAACTAATGTATCAAATGTATTTTCTAAATACCACCCATCAAACACAAAGCCATTTCTAACAGGTGTTGGTAAGCCGCTAACAGCATTTCCAGGTTCTACTGAAATTGATGTAGGGCTTACTGTACCTTGATTAGCATTTAATGAAATTGTGTATGAATCAGGTGTACTTGATAATGTGTAATATAAATTATGATATGTAGTAGTACCAATTGTTTCATTTTCTTCTACTTCTACAGCACCATCTTCAACGTTATTAATCTTTGTTTTATCATTTACTGCTGCGACAGTTCCTTTTAAAGTTCCATCATAGAATGAATAGTTAACTGTTGAATATACACCATAACCTTTTTCACCAGCTGAACCTGCACCACGAATTGTTGGTGTATTTTTATTGTGTGCACCATTTTCTTCTCCAATAGTGAATGTTCCACCAGTAACTTTAACTCCGCTGTATGATGCTGATATAATTGTTCCGCCTTTTATTGTTAAAGTACCACCAGTACTTTGAACTGTAGCTCTTCCAGAGTTTGTAGTATTATTTTCAAGGATTACATCTCCTGAAATCTCTAAAATTCCTTTATCATTATATAATGCTTGTCTTTTGTAAGCAGTTATACGACCACCAGAAACATACATCTTACCGTTTTGTTCATTGTTGATTACACCTTGCTCAACGCCAGTTCCAATTGAAACAGTTCCACCACTTATGTAAATAGTACCTTTATTATTTTGAATTGCTTGGAAACTATTATGTAAAATCTCTCCACCTGTAATTTTAATAACTGCATTAGCATGATTATTAGCAATTACACGTTGTTGATCGTTTGAACCATTACGTATCAAATGTCCATTTTTAATTTCGATTGTTCCACTGTTGTCAATAATCTTACCTGATGAAGCACTTAAAGTATAGTCTTGTAAGTCAAATACGATATTCTGACCTGCTGCTACAGATGCGTTTACTCCATCAATGTCTTTTAATACTGTTATTGTTGTTTCTGTGCCATTTGTAGGAACAGCATTTATAGCTTCTTGCAATGTATCATAGAAAACATGACCAATCTTTGCAACTTTACTATCAGATTCCCACCTAGCTACATAAGTTTCATCTTCTAAAGGTACCCTAGTCTCATCAACTGGAGTATCACCTATATACCAAGCATCAAATACATGACCTTCGTATGTTGGTGTTGGAAGTTCCCCAACAGCACTACCTTCCTCAACAGATTTTGTTAAAAGTGATACTGTTCCACCATTAGGATCAAATGTAATTGTATATAAATCAAGATTAGTATAATGCGCATGATATGTAGCATTTCCTAATATAAGTGTATGCTCATCAATTTGAGTTCCACCTTCAGCCTCAGTGAACCAACCAACAAATCTCAATCCTGTCTTACTTGTAGTTGGTAAAGTTCCGATTTCAGTATTATAATCTCCTGTTATATCATCTACTGCACTTCCACCATGTGTATTAAATGTGATTGTATATTCAATTGGTGTATAATGTGCATAATATGTAACTGCTGCAGTTACAAGAGTTTGACTTGTAACTTTTGTTCCGCCTTCTGGATCTGTATACCATCCATCAAATGTATATCCTGTTTTTGATGTTGTTGGTAACTCACCAATAGGTTGATTGAAAGTTCCAGTTATATCATTAACAGTAGTTCCACCTTGTTCATCAAATGATATTGTATATGTATCAGCTGTGTAATGTGCATAATACGTTACATCAGCAGTAATTGTAGTAGCTTCAGTAATTTGTGTTCCACCTTGTGGATCAGTAAACCATCCAACAAAAGTAAAATGGTTTTTCTCTACAACTGGAAGTGGTCCAACAGCAGCACCATCTGAAACTGTTCTAGTATCAGAATATTCTGTATAAGTACCACCATCTGCATCAAAGTTAACAGTATGTGTTGTAGCATCTTCATCTCTTTGTAATTTAATATACATATTAGACATTGTCGCTTTGATGTAACGTTGTGCTCCTGCTGTAGTAGCTTCTCTATTTGTTTCTACTTCTGAAGCACCAAACCACGTATAGAAATTAAAGTAATCACTTGTATCACTTGTATCTTGTAATATTTTTTCTTCTCCGTCATCAACAGTGCTAATACTATAACTTACAACACCATTTCTACGGTAAATTCTAACTGTGCTTGGGAAACTCAAATCAAAAGTCTGGAATTGTTTAACACCTTCAATATTTTCAGATATTTCAACACTATTTGTTGCATTAACACGTCTAAATGCAACACCAGGCCATTTTTCATTTTTATTTTCAAGCTTTGCATTTACAAATGAAACTTGGCTTTCACCTTGTTCACTTGGATTATATGATTCAATAGTAAATCCTATTTCGAAATCTTTTTCATAATTATCTGCGTTGAATAATGGTACCTGTGTATCAATATAATTATGTCCAGTTGCTATGTAATCAATTGGCTCACCAGTCGGATTAATATTACTAATACAATCATTAGTAGCACTTGTCATATAACGATTGTCATTACTAGTTGGTTTACCATTAAATGTACAAGTACCTTCAACATGGAAAACATAATCTAATTGATCTATTACTTGATTCCATTTTGCATAGAATGTAACATCATTTTTAATTAAAGTTGCACTAGTTATTTCAGTTTGATAACTAGTATCTGTATACCATCCACCAAATGTATAACCTGTTCTTGTTGGTGTTGGCAACTCACCAATTGCTTCATTTTCAAATCTTGTAACACTAGGAACACTAGATCCCTCTTGTGAATCAAATGTAACAGTATAATTAGTTAAAGGAACGCCATCGTAAGTTTCTAATGCTATAAGTGGTACTTCGATAGTTGGTCTTACACCAGAAAATCCTTTTGTAGTATCATTTATATCTACAGTTTCAACATTACCATTATTATTTTTTGAAATACGATATAACTTATTTAATGTTGGATTATTTAATGGGTTTTCAAGCCAATAATTTGTTCTACAAGCCTCTGAAAGTCCATAATCATAATAACTTGTATTTTCTAATAAGAATCTACAATTTGATCCAAAGTTAGTATTTGTAGTACTTATACTTTCCAAATTACATGCTCTTGCAATTTCTTGAGTTGTCGCAAATCTTGAAGACTTACCACTATAATCGAATGTTTCAATTGTATGCCCATAAGCAGTAGTTCCACCATCTTGGTTAACTATTTGTCTTGGTAAATTATATAATTGAACATTGCTCCAAACAGATGCATCTGGTAAGTGAGTATATGCATTTGTAGGTGCTTCATAACTATGTCTTGCCTCGTTATATAAAACACCTGGAGCATTACATACAGCTTCTCCTTCATTTACGTTATTATAATAAATTAAAATTGCATGTTTATAGTCATCATATGTTAAATAATAGAATCTTTCATTATAATTTCCATCATCATTCATATCACAATCATAAGCAAAACCTGCTGAAAGTGTAGTTGAATTAGGAATTGTACCAAAATATGTACTTCCAACATTGTGAAGCGATGTAGCCATTTTACATACAATTTTTGCATATCTTGCATGTAATGTCATAGTGCTAGTTACTTTTGTATCAGCACTAACTTTAACTCCACCTATTAATTCTGTATACCATCCAAGGAAGTTATAATTTTCTTTATGCGGTACAGGTAAAGTACCAATTTCTTCATTATATGATTTTAATCTAGAATCAAAATCCCCGCCACCATAAGAAACAAAAGAAACAGTATACTTATCAGATTGATCTCGAACACTTAAATCTACTGTTACATTTAATGTCTCACGATAAATACCATAAGAATCTTTGTTTTGAATAAAAAAGAATGATAAAACAAAAACCAAAATTATTAAAGATAATTTTGTTATATTCTTAAATGTTTTCATTTTATCACCTCCCTAAGTTACTATGTATTTTTTTAAACTATTTGTCTTACTACAACGTCTATATTAACTTCCTGATTTTCAACAATCTCTGCATTAGATTTACCTCTAAATGTCAAAGTTTTTGTTTGACTTTTTTCACTATCAGTATAAAGGATTGTTCCTACATCAGTAAAAGTTATCGTATTGTTTTCATCTTGTTCTTCAAAATCTCCACCATTGAACGAAACCTCTACCCCGCTTGGTAAATTACTTATAATAATTGAATACTTAATATCAACTTCACAATCACTTTCAATATTCAAAGTATAAGTTGCATCAGTTTGCGTACTAGGTATTACAACTAAAGTATCATTTACTCCTTCTTGATTAAGAGTAACACTCCATGTTGCAAGAGATAAAGAACCAGTAGCATTACTACTGTTTCTAAAAATCGCATATGAAATAGGAACTATAAAAAGTATCAATATTCCTAATGTTATAATTGTCATTTTTATATTCCTTTTTTTCATAACATCATTACTCCTTATCTTTTGTTTCCTTTTTATTATCATTTAAATAACAACTTAATAAATATAGTGCTATAAAAATAGCTGCTAAAACAAATTTATAATTAACTACAAAATTTATTATTCCACCTGATAAAATAACTTTACCAACTACGCTATTTTTACTAATTGGTTTATCTTCAGCATTGTTAGCATCACCTTTAGTTATATAAGTATCATTTTCTTCAGTAACAATTCTATGTGTTACAAAATGATCTTCTTCTTTATAACTAACTATATCCCCTACTTTATAATCACTTTTTTTCATAACTAAGATGTAATCACCAACATGAATGCTTTTTTCCATCGAACCACTTTTAACAGCATATATGTTAATTACATTTGTAATTCTAAGTAAATAATATCCTATCAAAAGTATGATTAATATTATAAGTAAAACATTCATTGTTTTTTTGTAAATACTAGCCATTGACACTCTCCGCATCAACTTTGATTACAAGCTTATAATTAGCATCAGCAGTTTTACCAATTTCAGTATCATTATCACTGCTTACCCATTTCCATTCTAAGTAGTAAGTATCATTACTTTTTGAATTTATTAATGATTCATCAACAATTAATTCACTTGCACTAACATAATGATCAATTAAGTAAGTATCACCTTTCTTTAGTTTATACTTCATATTGATATTGTATGGATTAGTTTCTACGAAAGTTATATTATATTTCAATTTGTAATCTGTTCCGTTTTTTACAACGAATTGATATGTATTACTACTTTCAGGAGCAATAACATCATCAAGAACATACATTGAATTAGTAAACATTCTAGCGCTTACTTCTCCATGCCATATTGCTTCATCATCTTTAACAATTAACTTATTTTCGTCCTCTTCTTCAGGATCCTCTGGTGTATCATCACCATTTACAGGTGTTGTATTGTTGCCACCATTATTACCATTATTGCCATTACCATTGTTATTGTTACCATTATTGTTATCTTTATTATCCTTATCGTCTTTTGGATCTACATCACATTTGTCTTTTTTATCGCATAACAATTCGATAACATCAACGTTACCAGTAGGAGTTAATATTTTTCCACCATCATCTTCTTCTTTTTTCTCTTTTCCTGCGCTACAATTGTGAATTAATAGCACAATAATGATAATGATTAAAATTGCTTTAAAAATTATATCTAATATTTTTTTTGTTTTCTCGTTCATAATTCACGCTCCATCATACTTTCATTTAAAGCCTACAATATAGGCTTATAGGTTTTAAATGAAAGAATAATATAAAATTATTCTTAATCATTTTTATTTTATAATGCTTGTCTTGCAGTTACTGTTACAGGAATTGTTAATTGAGTTCCTTTAACAGCTAAATCTGTTCCATCTTTAGCAGTATCATCTGTAAGTGCACCTTCCCAAGTAACTGTTACTGTAACTGTTGCTTTCATTGATGTTGCATTGTATGCAATTGTTGTATTTGCGCCAGATGTTACTGCTGCAGTAAATCCATTAGGTAATGTTGCTGTACCCATAGTTGCGTCAACTACTACGTCTACTTCAGAACCTGTTGCATCTACTTCAAATGAAATAGTTCCTGTTGCTCCTGGAGCAATTGTTCCATTCTTACCTGGATTCTTTGTCCAAGTAACATCATCTGCAGTAAATGTTAAGTTAGCTGATGCAAAAGCTGTTCCTTCACCACTTGCTTCAGCCTTCTTAATTTTTACACTCCATGCTGCTGCCTTAATATTTCCTGTTGTATCTGTGCTCTCCCTATAAATAGCATATGTAGAGAAAGTTACTGTGATTAGAAGTAATAATAAAGCAACAACTAATAGTTTCTTGTTTCCTTTCACGCTAACACCTCCTTACTTCTAAAATCTCATACATAAAAGTCGAGCAAGGTCTCTCCTACCCTCTTCTATTATATATAAATCATTATAACAAATATTTTTTAAAACAACAATATTTCGACACTTTTTTTACAAAAAAAGAACTATTGCTAGTTCTTAATATCTTTAAACATTTCTTCATAATTTTTTAATGCTTTTTCAAACAAATATGAAACGGCATTTTCATGCAATATAGGCATATTATTGGCTGGTCCATTTCTTGGTTCATTTTTTGCAGGAGTCCTCCAACCTTCTCCATAGCTATCTAAAAAGTATTTTTCAGGATCTTTAGGTCCTCTGAATTTTACACCCTTATACTCATAATCAACTGCATCTTTAAATGTTGGCAATCTTCTTTCATAACTAACGTAATCTTTACCAGTTATCATCAAAGTATTCCCCACAATCTTCTTTTTAATATCTTTAGAGCCTATGTTTTCAAGTACAAATCTGTGTGAATAACCTTTTTTATCTTTATCAACTATGAATACATCTACATCGCAACCTTTATATTCATATTTGTATTCAGTTATTTCATTGTTTTCATTAAAGAATACTTGTTTAATTAAGAATTTATTCTTCAAAAATCCATCTTTTACCTTATCCCAATCATTTCTACCTACAAAGAAGTCTAAATCTTGACCATCCATAGTATTATCTCTATAAAACTTTAAGAATGATCCACTCATTAATTGCCAATGAACATCTTTACAAATTTCACCAACAACCTTTATTAATTCTACTCTGTATTTATCAGTTTTTTTCTCTTCTCTTGGGCTAATAAACTTAAAATAAATTTTATCTTTTACTTTCTTTATTACGCCTTTGTTCATTATTTTTGAACTTTTAATTCTTGTTGTTAACTTTCCCATAGTTCCTCCCTAGTTTTTATTAATACAAACATATCATTCTCATATATTATATCAAATAAATCATTAGAGTACACAACTCTTCTATTATCATGATTATAAGTAATTAAATAATCATAATGTCTTTCTTTAATTGTTTCTATATATTTAGTATACATTTCATCAGTAATTTCTTCATCAGTATATAACATTTTTACAATTATTCTTTTTTGTGAACTCTTTTTTTCTGGATATCTTACAACATCAGTAATCAAGTTATCATTATACATTCTTGGTGCAAAATAAATTGAATATATCTTAGAATTATCAGGAAGTGTTGCAACTACTTTACCAAGTTCTTTAGAATAATTGTCTTCTCTTAGTATGTAATCATATTTAATATTATAATTATCTAGCATTACTGTACTAGACAAGAAGTTTTTTCCATAATTGGCAAGCAACAAACATATTCCACATATAAATAATGGCTTTAAATATTTACCAAATTTATGTTTTTTACAAGTATCATAAATACTTAAGAATACTATAGTTACTATAAATGGATTTCTAGTTATATAAAATAATCTATAGTAAACACTTCTTGAAGTTAAATAATGGGTTACAAACGGTTGTGTTATTGGATTGAAGAATATTAATACAACTATCATAAATACAAATATGTTTGGATTTATCTTAACTCTTTTTCTAAGTAAGTATATTCCATATAACAATATAGCTATATTATAAAGTATAGTAACTTTAGTTATTCTATATATTTCAGTAGTAAATTTATGTTCCCTCATATACCCTATGCCAATAAATAGTATTAGCATTAAGATAACTACATATTTAAAATATTTAATAACCAACTCATCTATTTGCTTATTAAATTTATAGAAAATAAATATTAAAATAAGTAATATTGGTGTATAAATAAACTTGTTAAATAAGAACAATGCATATACAAGCGATGGTATAAGCATTACAAAGTAATCTTTTGACTTAACCTTTTTAGTAATAAACACTTCATAGCAAAAATATGAAAATGCAAGTATTCCAAATAAGAACAACATTGAAGATGCTAAAGTTAGTGTACACAAATTAACAATCATTAAAATATATTTATATTTTTCTTTATCTTTCAAATATAAATCAAATAGAATCATAGCTAAGGGAACAAATATTTGAAATAACATAAATGATCCCCAATATATATGTGCCCATTCAAGTACCGCTACTAAGAAAAATGATAATAATTGTATTAAATAAAATACCTTAAAGTTTTTCTTATCTTTATATTCATTTTTTATATAAATAAATATACTTGATGAGAAAATTACCATAAGTAATGATATTGTTGTTCTATAAGATATAAATATGTTATTGATATCACCACTAAATAAAGTATTTTGTATCATATACAAGAAACTCATAAGTAAGTAAAATCCCTGAAATAAATAATAATTTTGAACTCCTTCAACTATACCAGTTCTTGGATTAATTGAGTTAATGCTTGAAAGACTTGAATTGTCTTTAAATAAACTCATGTAGAAAATATCATCACCTGCATCAAATCCAGGCACTATTTTAATAACTATAAATACTACTACAAGTATTATCCAAAACTCATAAGACTTTATAAATTTAAAGTCTTCTTTTTTTAATTTGAAAAGTCCATAAACAAACGCAAAAGACAACATCAAAAAAGTTGCCACATTAACAACTGTTGATGATGCCTTAAAATATTGCATTGGATAGTATACCAACTGTGTTATTCCTAAATATGTACAAAAACCTATAACACTACGCAAAGGAAAGAGCTTACTCTCCTTCTTAATATAGCTTCCACATCCAATACTAGCAATATATAAAATTAAAACATAAACAATAAACATTAACATAATATTACCTACTAAATACTTTACTTATTATCCACCAATAATTTCTTCTTAAGCAATGCAAATATAATCTTTTAGTAAATTTACATTTCTTAATATATTTATTCTTATACCATTTTGGATATTTTTCTTCCACTTTATTTTTCAAATCAAAGAATTTTTTCTTCTTTTCAGGATCTCTTGATTTAACTATCTTAATCATTAAATCTACAAGAATACTATCAATATACATAAATTCTAATTCTTCAAGATATCCTTCTTTTCTAAAACTTTCATCTATCATAGTAATAGCTGTATATAAATCATAATTAGTATAATTTATAACATTAGTAGTACCTTTATTATTATTTCTATAATAATAAAGAGGATCATCAATTTTAACTATTTTATTTGCTTTTAATAAAAGTTTTGGAATTAGTGCTACATCTTCAAAAAACATTCCTTTTGGATACAAATCATTCTTAAAATATTCTTTTTTAAATACTTTATTAGTTGAATGAAATCCCATCATTAAAACATCATTTATATGACCTTTTAAGTATGTTCCAGCTTGTCCTTTATGTTGATGATATGTTTTATCTGGATCAATTCTCATAAAGTCGCAAATAACTATATCTGCTTTTTCTTTTTCAAGTGTACCAACCATTGTTTCAACAAAATCATCACGTGCATAATCATCACTATCAGCAAACATAATATATTTACCAACAGCTCTTTTTATAGCAACATTTCTAGTATCACCAGGCCCAGAATTTTCTTTATCTATCAATATAATTTTGTCACCATAGCTTTTTAATACTTCTAAACTATTATCTTTAGATCCATCATTAACTGCTATAATCTCATACTTATATTTAGTTTTCTGATTTATAAGACTATCAATACATTCTTTGACATAACTTTCGTTGTTATACACTGGAATAATGATTGAAACGTCCATATAATCACCTCTTCTCGCTTTTTATTAAAGCTTTATACTCTCTTTCCCCTCTATTAAATAATTTAATAAACTGTCTTACAGTAAAATTCTTTTTATAATATTTATGCTTTGTAATTACAAAGTACCAAAGATACATAAAATATGTATGTGGAAACAAACGATACATAAGCGCTCCCCTTGAAACAACACCTATCTCATTCCATATTTCACCAGTAGTTTCTTCTTCTGGATGACTATTTACCACAATAGGCACATGTTTTATTTTTAATCCTTTATTATATGCATCGCTTAAAAATATATTCTCTTCTCCACAAACAAATGGAGCTTTAATTCCAAAGTGTTCATCAAAGCGCAAATTAATATCTTCAATACTTTTTCTTCTAAAAGTTATTTGACATGAACAAACTGACATAAGTGCTAACTTCTTATATTTAAAACTTTTGTTACTACCTAAAATTTGATTTCCTCTTTTTAAGTTAAAAATAATAATATCAGCACTAGGATCATCTTCATATGCCTTTTCAATATTTTTAATAGCATCATCAAAGAAGGTAATATCATCATCTGTAATTACCTCTATATCCCCAGTTGCATGTTCTAAAAGTCTATTACGTGATTTAGATACACCCTTTTCATTATAAGAATACATTATGTAGTTTCCTTGCTTATCAATTTTCTCTTTAGGCATAAATTGATTAACAATAACTGCATCTTTAACATTCTTCTTAGGTAACTCTAAATCATTAATACTTTTTGTTTTCATTGTAGATACTAACATTTGTACTTTCATAAAACTACCTATCCAATTTCTTAAATTTCTTATTAAGTCTCTTATTAGTAAATAGCATCTTTATAAATGGTGAACACATTTTAAATGACCATTTATGTGCTACTGCTTTATATGCTATTTTATAAGGTCTAGACTTCTTAAAATATTTATTCTTTCTATTCAGTGTCTTAATATATTTTGAATAAACATCATAAGCTTTCTTCTTATCTTTCTTATCCTTCAACATTGTTATTCTAAACATTCTATAAATACAATGTGTTAGAAATATATAATCAAGTTCTTCTTTATATTCATCATACTTATTATCTTTAATAAAAGCTTCCTTAATTAACTTCTGAGAATCAATCAAATTAACTAATTTATTGTATGAATCTGTTGAAGTTAAACCACCTTCAGCAAGAATATAATGATAAACTACTTTATTAATATATGTAATTTTATTAGCTCTAGCCATTGTTAATATAGTTATTAACATGTCTTCAGAAATAAATGTGAAGATGAACGAATTCTTATCCAAAAAAGATTTTCTAAATATCTTATTCCAAATGGCAGGTTTAATAAGCAATATATCTTTATGTTCTTTTAAATTACCAGAATAATCTTGATATATTCCTCTCATTACTTTTTGTTCTTCACCAGTATGCTCAATATAATCACCAATTACTACATCACTATCATTTTTAGATATTTCTTGAACAAAATTATATAATGTATCATTTTCAAGATAATCATCTGCATCACAAAAATAGATGTATTCTCCCTTAGAATTCTCAAAACCTTTTATTCTTGCATAATTAGGTCCTTGTCTTTTCTCGCTTAAGATAGTAAATCTACTATCACCACTAATTAATTTTTCTATATATTTTCTAGAATTATCAGTAGAATTATTATCAACAAGAAATACTTCGAAGTTTTTATATGTTTGTTTTTTTAGTGATTTAATAAGTAAATCAGCTTTTTTATAAACATTATAAACAGGTACAACAACGCTTATTAAAATGTTTTCCATTATTCCCCACTCCTTCTAAGTACAAGAATATCATTCTTATCATAAACAATATCATAAGAATCCTTAATCTTATCATAAGCATCTTTATGCTTGCTTCCAAGCACAATATAATCTACTTTATATTCACTTAACATTTTTCTAATGCCACACCAATTTTCGTCGTACTCGCCATCTTTAATATATGGCTTTATGCTATCAAAATCATATTTACCAGATGATTCAAAATAAACATGTAATAACATTTTATTTTTCAAAGTATTGTTATCATTTAAATATTTTACAAACACTCTACGATCTACTAACTTATAAAGGTCATTTGGATCTTTATCTATCATAGATAATCCAATAGTGTCTAAAGAGAAGTATACTATTGGTTTTTCATCTGTTAGTTTAGTTCCAATAATTTCATTAACTTCGTCATTAGCAGCCACTATATTCTTAGGTAACTTATAAAGTATATCCATGTTTTTATAATCTGGTGTTTTAAATAATGATACATAAGAATAAACAGATACGCAAAGAAGTAATGCATAAGGAATTCCTATATACTTCATGCATTTATTAATTGGTTTAATATTAAATCCTTTAACCCATTCAAAGAACCACATTATTCCATATATTGCATAGAATGTATTAAAGAATAAATATACTCTAAGTGCTAAATTAAGTGTTACAATCGATAATCCAGAACTAACAAGTGGATTATTAAACAATACAAAATAAATTACAAATACTATATAATGTATTTCTTTTCTTTTATATTTAAATCCATATATAGCAAAGAATAATAATCCACCATACATGAATATAGAATGCGTAATTAATACTACACCTGTATTTAATACTGATGTCTTTTTATCAACCATATATCTAGTTGCTGTTCCAAAAATATCATAATCTTTATCTATTTCAAGATCTTTAATTGTTACTTTCTCAGATATACAAAGATTATCTGTTGCCATTATTTTGGAATCAGAAACTTCATCCTGATCAGTAAATGGTCTTGATACAATCTTAGAAAAGTCATCAGATGAATCAAGATGATCATCATTCGCTTCTTTATAACTAGGTAGCAAAATTAAACCAATTGGAATTATAAAAATTAGTAATATTGCTACAACACGTGATAACTTTTTAACAAAATCAAATCTAATTATGTACCATATTAATAATAATATTAATAATGAAAGTGAAACAATCAATATACTTCTATTGCTTTCAAGTAAATACAAGCATCCCAATAAATATGTTGGAATACCAAGTAAAAAGACTGTTTTTAATTTATCGTAGTTTTTCTTTAAAGAACTTGCTATAAATAATGAAATTATAAATACAACAGATGTATATAAAACAACTGATGAACATGCCGCTGCAGCTGCAAATGCAAGATAATAAAGCCACAAGTTTTTAGAATCTTTAAGTGCCTTATAAGCAAAATACAATAAGTAAATTGGGAATAACACATAAACTATAAATGTATGACAGAATGGTGCTCTAAAGAAATATGTGAATAGTGTTAATACGAAGATACTAATCATATTATTTATATAGTTCTTCTTTGAAATCCTTACTATTCCAAGTGCAGTAATTGCCATGAAATAATAAGCCATAAAAGTAAATGGCCAAATAAGCACTAAATATGCAGGTGCTATTTCAAATATGTTTGCAAAATAGCTAGACTGCAAATAAAAGGACATATATTTATAATAGTTCTGTAAATCAGATATTCCAGTATAAGGATTAATCATTGAAAGTTTATCTGTCTTTGTAGAACTATTAGTTAAAACACTATAGAAATATGAATCATATAAGTCTGCATATCCAAAATCCAAGAATAATGCAAAAATAAGAGTAAAGATTACTGCAATAACAAACGCTAACACTTCTTTTTTAGAAAACTTAAATAAAAGTTTATTCTTAATTGAATACCATAAACTTGCAAAGCAAATAATCGAATAAACTGTTCCAGATATCATCATCCAATTTGATGACAATCTAAAATACATTGGAATAAAACTTAACACAAAGAATATAACTATATTAGCCATATACCCTAGTCCCAATGATATTTCATGTGAAAGTGATGTTTTCTTATTTATAAGTATTCCAAAGCTTTTTGAACTAAAAAGAAGGAATATTAGAATAACTAACAACTTTAAAACTATCATGCTATGTCTCCTTTCTTTAAATATTTATTTAAAATATTACTTACTATTATGCTGACTTTTTAATATACTAACCTCTTGCATTAATATTGTTATTCTTCTTTTTAACTCTGCAATTATTATTGTTAATAGCATAGTAATTAAAAGAAGAACGGCCATAATAATTCCAATTATAAAATTGGATGTTGTTTCAAATCCTATTGACTTAGTAAAAATTGAAACAAAACTTGGCGCTGTGCCAACAAGAATAATAACTATTGCTGCAAAAAACCAAAATAATGAATATTTAATTGGCATTTTCTTTTTATAAATCCAAAACAATGTAACAAGGATTAATAATGTCCCAAATACTATTAATGTTATCATTAAGTTTTTATTCATTTCTATCACCCTTTTTTGCAAATATTACATTTAAAATTACATTTATCATATAGTAAGCATTCTTCCATGTATGTATTGACGATCTTCCTTGTTTTCTTTCGTTCATCTCTACTGGAATTTCCTCTACTTTATACTTAGAAAGCAATGCCTCCGTTGTTGATATAGGTTCTGGATATTCAAGAGGATATGCCTTTGAAAAACTTTTAATAAGTTTTTTATTAATAGCCCTATAACCACTTGTTGTATCATATATTTTCTTTCTAGTTTTTAATTTAATAAAGAAAGAAACTATTTTAATTCCTATTCTTCTTGTAGCAGAAGATTTAAACCCTGTTAAGTTTTTGTTTATAAATCTAGACCCAATAGCCATATCTGCTCTTTCATTAACTAGTGGTTCAATTAAACTTTCAATATAACTAATGTCATGTTGACCATCACCATCAAACTGAACAGCAATGTCATAATCATTTATATAAGCATATTTATAACCAGTTTGAACTGCTCCACCTATTCCTAAATTAGTCAATAAATTAACATGTGGAATATTGTTATCATCCAATATCTTTTCAGTATTATCACTACTTCCATCATTAATAACTATAACATCTACTTTCATTTTACCTTTTTTGTTATAGTCCATTATTGACTTATATGTTGTTAAAATACTCTTCTCTTCATTATATGCTGGTATTACTATCAAAACTTTTTTCATATTTTCACCTCTTATCCTCGACTAACTACTTTCTTACAAATATCTATAGTATCTTTAAATGTACCCTTATCAAATATTATTCCTACTATTAACAATATAACAAATGTTACAGCTGTTATGCAAATACTCCACAATAACCATGCAAGATATCCAGAAGTACTTATATCAATAAATGTTGATAAATAACATAATATTAAAGATGTAATTGCAAACACTACAATTCTTCTAATTGCACGTATATGTTTTATCTGTAACAAGTATTTATTTGTATACCATATAAAGTTACATGTTCTATAAACCACTGCTAACAAGCAACCTATTAATGCACCATATATACCAAATATTGGTATAAATATTAATTGTCCGATAATATTAAGTAACATTTCTACTACAGCATATTTTTTTGTTTGTTTAAAATGACCGCTAGCATTAACAAGCATTCTTGCAGGCACCTTAATATTATTTAAAATACCTACTAAAACAAATAAATATCCAAGTACTGGTAGTGAATAATTAATATCTGTCATATTTCTTGTGTATATTGAAATAAATGGCATTATCATTACAAATGTAACAATATATAAGGTAAATATAGCAATAAAGAAGCCCCATTCAAACACATTATAAGATTTTTGTAAAACATCTGTTTCTTTCTTTGCAATAACATCACCAAAAGATGCATAGATTCCATTAGATACAATACTTGAAAGCATATTAAGGCCTGAGAACACTAATAAATAAACCGAAAATACTGAAGCATTAGCAAGTCCTAATATCAAAGATACTAAAAGTACCGAACTATTATTAACTACTAATGCAGTAATCTCATGAATTACAGCATCTTTTCTTTGAGATATTGCGTTAAATAACGGCTTTTCGCCTTTATTTATAAACGCATAATGTCTTTTGAAATGAATCCACAAGAATAGAACACGTGTAATATATACTGCCATAGCACCAAACTCAACAAGCACAATATTACACTTAAGTTTAATCAATACGATTGAAATTATAATATTAAATATATTACCTAGCCCCTGAGCAATTGAAACTAAATAATTTTTTTGATCAGCACTAAATAATGCTTGATATTTACCAATAAAGTAAAATTCTGATACTCCACATAAACCAAGCATTACAACTAATAAAAATGCAACTAGTGGATTAACATCATTACTAATAAAAAGTGGATAAATAAATGCAACCATAAGCATTATAAAAGAAGCATAATTACCTGCTTTTATAAACATTTTCTTAGTAGCATTAAATATTCCACTTAACTTTTTATAATTTTTATCTGCAAGTGGCTTGTACATAACATATGTACTAGCACTAGCAATACCTGCTCCTGTTGTTTGAGCATATGTAACCGTTTGTTTAATTGTTTGAATAAGTCCATTAATACTAGATCCATAATTAGAAATAATAAGTGGTGGAAGCAAAAAACCAGTTAATATCCCTATTAACTGTTGAATAACGTTAAAAATTAAATTTTTTAAACTTTTTTTTGCTCTCATATCTCACCTAATGTATATATATAATTATTCCATTTTCAATAAGAAAAGTCAAATAATCTAAATATCTATTATTGTAATTTCAGGCGAAAAAAGAAAGTTTAAACACCTGAATTTATTTCTATGTGATAACTTCATAATACCGCTAGATATAACAAAGTTAGTTTTATCAATTTTATATTTGCCATAGCTTTTTTTACAAACAAGTCTATGTCCATGAGTTGGTGAAAAGAAACCATATCCTCTCATAACCTTTTTTAATATATTTGGGGTAATCCCACCATGCGTATGACCAGATATCACCAAATCAACATATCTTGAACATTTAAGGTTATTAAATACTTCTTCTTTAATCAATTCAATTGGTGAATGAGATAATAAAACAGTATATCCTTTAGGATTAAAATCTATTTTATCATTAATATATTTAATCAAATAATCCTTATTATGCTCATTAAAAACATCATAATACTCATATGTATAAGAAAGTCCGATAAAGTTAATGCCATCAATTTTTACAAGTTCATTGTCTAAAACATAAACATTTTTTACTTTCCTTACTTTATCATAAACATCTTTATTGATACGATGATCATTATAAACATTATCATATAATTCATGATTACCAATGGACATTATAACAGGACAAATATTTCCTAACTTTTCTAACCAATCACAAAATAAACCTTCATCATAAATATATTTCTCATCAAATATGTCTCCAGGCATACATATAAAATCTGGTTTAAAGGTTTCTGTTTTTGACAGAATTTTATTAAGCTTCTTAATATTCTTTCTACTATAATAATGAATATCTGAAAGAACTACAATTCTTTTATTTCTAGGTTTATCATCTTTAATGTCATAAAAAAAATTAGATATCTTCATAACTCTTGTCAAACCCTTCTAAAATCAACATCAGATTCCTATTCAATTATATTATAAATTAAGATACAATACAACTTTAAAACGCTTATCTTTCTTTACTTTTATGGCATTTTTATTTATAATTTAGGTGGAAACATTTATTGATGGAGGTTAACATGTATATAAATGAAAAAATCTTAGTTGGTAAGAGTGATACTAAAGAAGCATATATCTTACCAAAAATGGCAAATCGTCATGGAATTATAAGCGGTGCCAGTGGTAGTGGTAAAACTATAACACTTAAAGTTTTAGCAGAAAGCTTTAGTGATGCAAGAGTTCCTGTATTTCTAGTAGATGTTAAAGGTGATTTAGCAGGTACTGCATTTAAAGGAGTTTCAAACTCAAACGTAGAATCACGTGTTGAAAATTTGAAATTAGAAAATTTTGAATTTAGAAAATATCCAGTATCTTTTTGGGATGTGTATGGTGAATATGGTCACCCTATTAGAACTACAGTTGCTAAGACTGGACCTAGATTACTTTCTAAAATGTTAGATTTATCTGATGCTCAAGAAGGAATATTATCTATTGCTTTCAAAATAGCAGAAGATGAAAACTTTGAATTAGTAGATTTAAAAGACTTAAGAAGCTTATTAACTTATATTGGAGATAAAAGAAAAGAATACTCTTTAAACTACGGTAACATAACTACACAAAGTGTTGGATCAATTCAAAGAAATATATTAACACTTCAAGAAGAAGGTGGAGATTTCTTCTTTGGAACACCAGATTTAGACATTAAAGATTTTATCCATTATGATGGAAATACTGGTAATGGTCAAATAAATATTTTACATGCATCTACTCTATTCCAAAGACCAAACCTATATTCAACTTTCCTATTATGGTTATTAACTTATTTATATAATTCAATGCCTGAAGTTGGAGACTTACCTAAACCAAAATTAGTATTCTTTATTGATGAAGCACATCTATTATTTGATAACATTTCAAGTACTTTATTAAAATCTATTACTCAAATAGTTAAATTAATTAGATCTAAGGGAATAGGATTATATTTCATATCTCAAAGCCCTAGTGATATTCCAGATGAGATATTATCTCAACTTGGTAACAGAATTCAACATGTATTAAGATACTATACAAAAAATGATGAGAAAGCTATTAAAGCAGCAGCTAACTCATTTAGAATTAATCCAAAATTAGATACAGTAGAAGAAATCAAAAACTTAGGAACAGGTGTTGCCCTAGTCTCTTTCCAAGATGAAAAAGGAATGCCTGAAATGGTTGAAAAAGTTACTATTCTTCCACCACAAAGTGCTATGGGAGCAATTGATGATGACATAAGAAAAGAATTAATTAGAAGTAACTATTTATATGGTAAATATGAAACTGCTATAGATAGCCTATCAGCTCATGAAAAAATAAAAGCTGCTAAAGATGAAGAAGCAAAAATTGAAGAAGAAGAAAGACTAGCAAAAGAAAAAGCTAAAGAAGAAGCTGAAGCTGCAAAGCAAAAAGAAAAAGAAGAAAAAGAAGCTGAGAAGAAACGTAAAGAAGAAGAACGTGAAGCTGAAAAACAAAGAAAAGAAGAAGAACGTAAAAGAAAAGAAGAAGAAAGAATTAAAAAAGAAGCTGAAAGAGCTGCTGAAAAGAAGAAAAAAGAAGAAGAAAAAGCAAGAAAGAATTCAGTTGGTTACAAACTTGGTAAAAAAGTTGTTAATAAAACAACAAACAAAGTATTAGATAAAGGTATTAATTCAATCTTAAAAAATATATTTAAATAAAACAAAAAAAGATGTAAGTGAAACAAACACTTACATCTTTTTATTTTATGTTAAATCTTTTCTAAATAAATCTTCAAAGTCTTCATGAATAAATTTACTTTCATAGCTTTGAGCATACTTTTTATCTTTGTTTGATTTTGTCGGAATATACTCTACATATGGTTCATATCCATCTCTAATTGCCGATTTATTATTTTCTCTTATTTTATTAATATCATCAGGTGTTAAATCAATGATATATTCAACATGTTGATTAGAATATACACCAGTTATGCTAGTAACATCATCATCGTCGTGTTTAATATAATCAGTAAATCCAACCCAGTTGTCACCAACTACTCTCTTTCCTTTGTCATATGGTGCTTCACTATCGTATGAATTAGGGAATGGATTGTAGTTGTTTATTGTTCTATAAATGTATTTACCCTTTGTTTCATCATAGCAAGTATTAACACAACTTCTTTCATTAGCAAATCCGGAAATATTATAGTTTGTTCTACAGAATGCTTGAACTTTTGTAAGATCATGTCTTATTTCTTCATCACATTTTTTGCTTTCACCACATAATCTCTTACACTCAGCTGCATCGCTATATCCATTTATATCAATACTATAATTTTGATCACAATATTTTTTAATTTCAACAGTTTGAGCAGGCTTATAGAGTTTTAAACAATTTGGCATATCTTTTGCAGGTGTATGACAAACAAATTCACACTTTTCGGATGAATTTTTCATAGTTCCTTCAACGATTCCAAATAATATTAGATTTGCTTTTTCAGGTAAAGATAAATTACTATCAAGACTTATATAATATTTTTGATCAACAACACTCTTATACACGCGTCTCTTTGTCAAATCTATAGATATTTTTCTATAGTATGCAACTGGATCTTGCACTCCTGTAGACTTTATTTCATATAGTGTTTCAGTCTTTTTATTTAAAGCACACTTAACACCACAATTATCATGATTATCTATTATGTGAATAATTTTTGGACATTGTGCCTGAATACCTTTAGCACTTCGTACTACACCTAAGATTTTTATAGTTTCCATACCAAGTTTTTTATCGGATATGCCAATTTCTCTACTCTTTCCATCATATGAAGTACCCCTTATAGTTAAAGTATAAGAAGAAATAAAATCATCATGTGACAAGTGATTTTGAGGAACAATTGTTGCCAATACTTTTCCACCTTCAAAAATGTTGTTTCCTAAATTTTGTGTTGGATCAATCGCTGTTGTTTCAATATCACAAGACAAACTTGGAGTAGATGGTTCACTATCTCCAACATTAAAGCTACAAACTGCACTGTTATCATAATACAACTCATCTATTTTATTATTTCTTCCAACAGTTGCATAAGCGTGTACATTATGAATTCCGTCATCAATATTAATATTTGTATAATAAACATTTAACGCCTTTATTGGTGTATTTATATTATTGTTGTTTTTTTCATAATAGCATATGTCATTATCACCGGCTCTAACTACACTTGCAAAACCATCAATGCTGACACAACGCTTATTAAACTTATAAGTAACATTACTTGTACTTACTTGCTCATATTTATTAACCGTTTCAATTACGATTTTATTATTTGCAATCTTTTTTACATCATGATTATCAATGACATTCTTTGGTGCTTTATTAACTATATCTAATGGTTCAAATTCTTCCAATTGACTTTGCGTTGCTTTTTTAAATATATTCTCTACAACATTTCCATGAACAGATACTTTATTATAGTCATAAAAGAAATCACTCCATGGTATTTCTCCATCGCCTTCTGATTCAAAATCAGCATCATAATATTTACTTTTTTTATTATTATAAGAACTATTAAGTGCATTATTGAATACTTCTTTTATATAATTTAATCTCTTTCTTCTATCAGGATCTTTTGCAGATATTGTTGCATAGTCAAATTTCCACTGATCATATTCAAAATATGCTTGACATCTTTTTGTTCCATCTAATTTAACGAAATAGTCAAGTGCTTCTCCACCTGATAGTACTAAATCACTTGTATCTTTATAATCAAATTTACTATTCTCAGAGCAATCGATTGATATATATTTTCTTGTATCAAATGCGGTATCATTAGTATCATCGCCATCAAAAGAATTAATCTTATCACCAACACATGTCTTTATTACTCCACTATTATCGAATGTACAAGAAGACGTGTTTTTCAGATAATTTTCATTCGTATTTTTATAAAGATTTGCGGTTTCACAATTTGTTTCCTTACCTTTATATCCGCAAGTTAATATACATCCTTCTTTTGCTTTTTGTGCACTTCCTTGAAATTTATCATATCTATCGTAATTAATTTCTGCCTCACAATAATTTTCAGCACATTTCAAGAACTCATCTCCAGTATTAGAACCTGCTTTGGCACATACTTCTGGACATGTAAGTATATCAGGAATATAGTAATGCTTAAAGCATGTTGTTCCTTTACCACTATAACAATCTCCTACTAGTTTATACTTATTGTTTTTAGTATTACCCGTTATACCTTTTTGTAAGTCTGGCCCAATATAGTATTGATAAATAATATCACCATTTTTATCCCTTTTACATGTTTTATTATCAGACTTTAATTCACAATGCATATTTTTTGATTCATTACATCTATCAAGCGCTCTTTCCTTATAAACAGCACCAGAATTTAGTTTACACGATGATTCTAAATGACTAGCACCATATGCATATCTACCATACATTTCTTTTATTATTTTAACTCCAGTCTGTTGAAGACCTAACCAGTAAGCTTTACATTTTTCATCTCTATCAGAATAACATTTTCCATTATAAGTAAAACCATTTTTTTGTGTTTCATCATCTTTGTCGCATGCTGAATCAGATATTTTGCCAGAATAAACATAATAAGAATCGAGGTTTTCACCTTCCCAACAATCAATGCCAGTTGTAAAATGCCATTCACTTTCATCCCATGAATCTGGCTTTCTAAGTACTTTAGAAACTGAATCTATAAAATAATGTCCGTATTCTTTAGTAATTTTATCTAAAACTCTTTGAACTGGTTCAACTCTCAAATAATATTTATCTATATCATTATAATCAATATCAATATTGAAGTATTGTTTTATTTGTCCAACACCACCAGCATATTTTCTTGCAAGCGTATCTAAATAGCCATTTTTAATTTTGTTCTCAGTTAATTGTGCATCCTTGTATATTTTATAATACTGTTGTGTTCCAACTTCAGAACCTTTATAAGTTATTCTTTTTTGCTTTGTCAAAAACCTGTAAGTATATTCATCCCAATCCATTTTACCGCTTATAGGTGATTTTGTATTGGTAAATCCAACAGAAAAATTCATACTTCCATAATTGACGTCGACATATCTTTGATTAAAATCTCCCGTAACAACTTTCTGTTCCATCATGTCATAAATCATTTTGGTGTCCTTTAAATTCTTATCTTCGATCATATCTTTAGCTATTTTATAATCTTCTATACTTGAAAATGTTCCATCTTCAGCCTCATTACTGTCATCTATGATTTTATCTTCTACCATTTTTTGTAACTGTTCTATACTTTCAGCCCAGAAATAATCCTCAGCACTATACTCCAAAAAAGGATCAATCATCTGCGTAAAGCCCCAGTCGTGAGATACAAAAGAATTATAAGATTTAGGTAAAGGAGTGCTCGTTGTTATATAAACGTCTTGAAACAAGTCTGGATGATAAATAAGAATTGGCTTACCAACAACCTGGATATCTCCAGATCCATCATATTTTATTATTGTGAATTGATATGCGTATGCCGTTTTCCATGCACCATTAGCATTATCTGTCCATGCTCCAACGATATTAGGGGCAAGTATACCAATTATCAATAATAATATAATTGTAGTTTTAGATATTGCTTTCTTCATACTATCCTCCATTATAGTTTAAATTCTTCTTTATTAATTTTTACTCTTTTTTTCTTATTAACAATTTTCTTAATAATTAGATATATAAATCCACCAACAATAATAATAGTCAATGGTAAAGTTAATATTATGTGATTTAAATAGAAATCAATTACTTTTTCAAAAAAAGTGCTATCATCTTTATCCAAATCAACCGGTTTATTATCTACTAAACTATCCTTATATATTTCTAGTGCTTCTAAGAAATCGTTATCACTACCAATTTCTTTTGGATACCATTTATTACATAGTGGAAAATCTTCATATTCTATACATTCTTCTCTTTCACTATAAATATTATATTTAGGAAGTTTTATACTTTTAGAATATACAAATTGCTCAACACAAACATTTCCATATCCACCATAAAAATTGAATTTGTAAGTATTTCCACCTTCAAGTTTATCATCAAGTACAAACATTCCTGTTTCACTTGCTTTATAAGTAACTCCAGCAAACTTTAACATCAACTCATCTGTCATATTCATAACTGTTATTTCAAAATATGGGTTATGTTCTTCATCAAACTTTAATTCATAAGATAAATCTATTTTATATGCCTTTGCTTTTAGAGCATTATGTCTACTGGCATTACATATATTAGCGGCATTAACATTAAATGGTACTAATAACAAAAGAAGGACTAAATATTTTAAATATTTCATTTCTTCTTTGCCTTTCTTTTCTTCTTTTTATTATTAGTTATAACAAATATAACAGCACCAGTTAATACAACTGCACCAATTGCAATAACAATAGGTAAAATACTATCATTATTCTTCTCTTCATCTACAACTATTTCACCTTTTTCAATTTTGCTTTTATATTCATCTAATTGACCATAGAAGTCTTCTTCGTTAGCAATTGATCCACTATACCATTTGTCACAAAGTGGAAATTCTTTATACTTTTCACACTCTTTCATCTTGTAGTATTTATTATAAACTGGTACTTTTACTTTTTTATCATAAATAAATTGTTCTACACAAACATGACCGTATCCACCATAAAATAAAATATCATATGTTGTACCACCAGTTAGTTTAGCATCCAAAGTGATATTACCATCAACAGGCTGATAGTAAACACCTTCAAATTTAACCATTAAATTGCTATCAACATTAGATAATTGTATTTCAAAATAATAATCATCTGTCTCTTCGTCTTCAAATTTTAAAGACCACTCAGCTTTAACTTTCCCAGCTTTTTGCTTTAAATCATTGTATTTACTATTATTACAAATATTAGCAGCATTAACACTAGGAATTAATAAAAACATTACTATTATAGCTATTAATATTTTCTTCATCATATGTATACCACCTATCTTAATTATCCTACTATTACCATTTTACTATATTTAACAATAATATTCTAGAGTAAATAGTTAAAAAATATTCTTTTATTTATGACATAAAATATAGTATAATGTATTTATAGGAGGTGAATTTTTTTGAAAAAATATATAGCAGAAGGTGTAGGAACAGCAATGTTAACTCTAATCGCATGTGGTATTGCAGTTACAACAGGTAACCTACTTGCAACAGCAATTGGATTCGGAGCAGTATTAATGCTTGCAATTATCTTAATTGGTGATGTATCAGGATGTCATATTAACCCAGCAGTTTCATTTGGATTATTTATAGCTGGAAAAATGAAAGTTAGCGAATTATGGAAATACATCGTAGCTCAAATAGCTGGAGCATTTGTAGGATCACTTTTACTTGCATTATTTGTAAAAGGATTTGATGCTTTAGGAGCTAATACATTTGCTTGGGAAAACTGGTACATTGCAATACTTGTTGAAGTATTATTAACATTTATCTTTGTTGCAGTTATCTTAAAGGTTACTGAAAAAGATGATAGAAATAATGCTTTAATAATTGGATTAACATTAATGCTAGTTCACTTATTTGGAATTGCATTCACAGGTACATCTGTTAACCCTGCAAGAAGTCTTGCTCCTGGTATGCTTCAAGGATGGGATTACATCCAAAAAGTATGGGTATTCTTACTTGCACCTATGGGTGGAGCTGCACTTGCTGGATTATTCTACAAACATGTGCTAAAAAAATAAAAATTCACAAAGCTAAAAAAAGACTTCATTAAGAAGTCTTTTTTATTTCTGTTTATTCCTATCTATTTTTATATTCACATTGAACTTCAGCAGTTATAAATACTGTTTTAATTTTGTCATTTACTTTGAATACTGAAAGGAAGTTTTCATCTGTATCCTCATAAATATGATTAATATCTGCTCTTGAATTATAAATATTTGTTAATAATTCATATTCAAGTGCATTCTTTTCAATTGAATCCATAGTCAAATTATTTGCACTTACCATATTTATACCATAACCATTTTTATCAAGTGCGATTACATAATAATCATATCCTTCACCACTATATGTAACACCTATATATGCATATTTTAAATCAGAGCTCTTAAAGTTATCTTTTCCAACACAACCATAAGTATCCTCACCAACTGGTATTAAAAGCAATTTATCAGTTTCATAAAATAAATAAAGTCTACCTTCATTAATTGTTCTACGTGCTTCATCTAACGCAAATCGTAAATTAGTAACTGTTAAATAACTTTTTACTTCTGTAATTGTATTATTACTATTTTCATTACTATTGCTATTTGTATTATCGTTGCCACCATTTCCACTAAATACAAAAAGCCATAAAAGTAATCCTGCAATTACTACAAATAAAACTGCAATAGCTATTCCTATAAAATTGTTATTTCGCTTTATTTCTATTGGCGTGTAAGTATCATTAGCTGGCTGACTATTTATTTGTGATCCGCAACCATCACATGTTTTTGAACCTTCATTAAGTTCTTTCCCACAATATGGACATTTCATTTTATCTACCCTACTTTCTTAATTTAATTATATCATTAAACTACTTGAAATATATAAAATTTTAAATATCTAGTTTCTTCTACTCCAAGAAGTACTGGATGGTCGTAAGAAGCTCCTGTATATGATACTTGCTTTAATTTTACTTTAGCATCAATACTAGCTTTATATATAGCATTTAAAAATAATTCTGGACTAGCAAAATGTGAACACGATGCTGTAGCAAAATAGCCACCTCTCTTGATTGATTTTAATGCTAAAAAATTAATTTCCTGATATCCCTTTAAGGCTTTATCTATTGTTTTTCTTGATTTAGTAAATGCCGGAGGATCAAGTATGATAAAATCATACTTTTTATTTTTGCTTTCAGATAAATCTTTTAATACGTCAAACACATCTCCACACAATGTATTTATATTCATATTATTTAATTTAAAGTTTTCTTCTGCATCATCTAAGGCTTTTTGTGATATGTCCATAGCAGTAACACTCTTAGCACCGCCTAAATAAGCATTCATAGCAAATGACCCAGTATGTGTACAACAATCTAGAACATCTCTATTTTTTGCAATCTTTCTAATTGCAAGTCTATTATATTTTTGATCCAAGAAGAATCCTGTTTTTTGACCATTTTCAAAATCAACAATATACTTAATACCATTTTCAATAATAGTAGTTTTAGTACTTTCTGGTATAGGTAGTCCTAAGTCAAACCATCCCTTATATTCCTCTAAACCTTCTTTAACTCTAATATCAACATCATTTCTAATATAAATACCTTTAATATTGAAATCTCTTTTATTCATTTCTTCAAATAATAATCTTAATATTAAATCTTTTCTTATTTCTATTCCTAAGCATAATATTTGAACCACTAATATATCATTAAACTTATCTACAGTAAGTCCAGGAAGCTCATCTGCTTCACCAAATATAACTCTAAAAGCATTTAGCTCTTTTTCCATAACAGTTAATCTATAATCAATCGCATAACTAATTCTTCTTCTAAAAAAATCTTCATCAAATAAATCATTTGCATTTCTACTTAATAATCTAACTGATATCTTAGAGTTACTATTATAAAATCCACTTCCAAGATACTTATCTTTATCATTAGTTATATCAACAATATCACCATTATTAATAGATGAATCTTTCTTAACTATTTCACCTTCATATATCCATGGATGTCCATTATTAAGTGAAATTTCTCCTTTAGTAGTAATATATACTTTTTTATACTCACGATTTTTCATATCAATACCTCAAACAAAAAAATTATATCATAAATAAAAAAAAGATAGACAAATTATCTTTTAAAATATGTTCCCATATGTCTAACTTCTTTTATTTTTAAATCTTTATTAACCTCTAACTCGTACTTTGCAGTATATAATACATCAGTACCATTAGTATATTTAAAGTTTAAGTAAGTCTTTCCTTTACTTAATGCTTCAACATTATATATTTGATAACCCTTACAAGTATTTTCTTCTTCATCACAATCGATGTCATTATCTTCAATTACTCTAGCTATCCCTTCTTCAGAAAAGTCATATTCCCAGGTATATCCACTTAATGGATCTGAATTTAATTTGATTCTAATTTTATTTTCGAAATCATTTGAACACCCTACTATAAGTAAACTTACGAATAGAATTAATACTAAACTGAATACTTTTTTCATATTAATCATCCTTTTTTCTTCTAAATATCCCACCAAATAAATCCATGTGTTGTTTTGCAGTCATTGCCTGCCCAAGTCCTGGAATATCACGTGCTACATCATACGCTTCTTGTCTTGCTTTTCTTCTTGCAAGTCTAGCAACATCATCAGCAACTTCATCAGCTACTGTGTATTCTTTTTCCTCTGTTTGTGGCGCAGGTGCATTACCATTAACGTCTGTTTCAGTGTTCATAACTAAAACAAATAAATCCGTATATTCCTGTGCAAGCGGAGAAGATGCAAATTTTGTTTCAAATTCCATTGCATCATTAAAATCTTTTCCAAACTCTTCAAGTCTAGCAAAATAATCATTTATTTGACTTAATGTTGCTGGATCTTGGATATTATATGTAGAAAATAATGCATTTTTTCTACTTTCTATACAACTTTTAACAATATCGTTCATGTTTTCACCTATCTTGCAGTAGCAAAGAAATATGCAGCTTGTTGGAAATATGCATCTTTTAACCCACCAGATAATGATGAAATTGTTGCAAAAAATGCTTTACCATTTGGCATTTGTGAGAACATATATCCATATTCTCCACCACTTAATGTACCAATAATTATATAGTACTTTGTACCATTATATGTCTTTGAACCACTACTCTTTATATTTAAACCGTTGTCTTTAAATGATTTTAAAAATGTACTTTCATTTTGAACTATTGTATTGTAATCAGCATCATATGGCATATACATAATTAAACATTCATTTGATTGAATATAACTATTTCCATCATATTCACCGAAAACAAATCCATTAGGTACTGTTAGAGTATAACCTAAGAATGACACAGTTGATGCTGGTGTTGGTGGTTGCACTGTGTTCGTATTTGTATTCGTATTTGTATTTGTGTTTGTATTTGTGTTAGTATTTACATTCGTGTTTGTATTTGTATTTGTGTTTACATTATTATTTTCATCACCACTATTACCTGTTAACAACACGATACCTACGATTAAACCAACTATAATTAAAATAGAAATAATAACTATTATCATTACATTATTATTTTTCTTTGGTGGTTGTGGATAACCATAACCATAGCCATTATTGTACATATTATTCATAGGTTGTTGTGGCATTGGTTGTTGAACATTAAATGTTCCACCACATCCATCACAATATGTACTACCTTCCATTAAATTCTTTCCGCAATATGGACATAACATATATCTTACCTACTTTCTAATATAATTCTAACACAAAAAAGAAAAAAAAGAACTCTTTTAGTTCTTTTATTTACATATTAATCCATTTTCTTGCATATACTTAACAAATTCTTCTTTATTTAATGAAAGAACATCTACATAATCAACAGGCTCTTCATCCTCTTCTTCGTTAGTTTCTTCACCAAGCATATTTTCAAAATTTTCTATAATAATTATAGTCCCATTAAGTTTTGCATTTACTTTCTTGCTATCATCTTCTGTATATTCATCATATAACTGTACAAAATTATAATATTGTTTTGCAGTTTCTTCATCTTCAAAATGCATTTCTGCTTTTAGATTTGAAACTTTATCATCTGTAAATGTTGCAATAATAATTTCTTCTACTTCTACCTCACCACTGTCATCTTTAGCTGAACAGGTTACTTTATTATCACCAACTGGAGGAACAACATTGTTGTTTGTATTTGTATTTGTATTCGTATTTATATTATTATTCTCTACTGCATTATTTTCATTGTTTGAATTACTATCTCTAAATACAAAATACAAAAGTCCAAAACCAACTCCTGCCAAAATAATCACTGCCATTATTATTGCAATAACTTTTAAACCAGTATAATTTTTTTGTGGTGTTGGTGTATATACGCCTTGATTTTCTTGAACTATTGGTGTTTCTACTTTAGCTCCACAACCATCACAAAATTTATTACCTTCTACTAAATCTTTTCCACAATTAACACACTTCATATATTTACCTACCTTATTTATTTTTATCTAATTTAAAAATCTTTTTAAATGTCAGTATAGAAAAGCAACTTCCAAAAGTATCTATTAATACATCCGTAATATTGCAATCTCTACCTGGAACAATAAGTTGATGCAACTCGTCACTTACTGCATACAAGAAGCATATTAAAATCATCAAATATATATTTTTATTATTATATTCTTTAAAACATAAAAATATTAATATTCCTAATATAAAATACTCAGTAAAGTGAGCTATCTTTCTTACTGGATATTGATACTTTTCTACAATCTTATCAAGTTCTTCTTCGGAAGCATCACCATGAAATAATTTATATATATTAACTATTGTTACTCTAATAATAGATTTACTATTTTTACCTGATTCTTCTGCTTTTTGATTAGAAAACATAAATATTACACCCATCCATATAACAACTAATATGACTAAAATTGTTTTCTTCATTATTCCACCATCTTTGTAAAACTTTTATCATATTTAGCTTCAAACTTTAACTTCTTTTTAGTTATTGGATCAATTATTTCTAAACATGCAGCATGAAGCATCATTCTTTTAACAGTTTTATCTTTAATACCATATTTAGTATCTCCTGCGATTGGATGATTAATATCTTTTAACTGTACTCTTATTTGATTTCTTCTTCCTGTCTTAATATCAACTTTTAATAAAGAATATTTATCATTATTCTTAACTTTTTCATAAGAAGTAATTGCAAGTTTACCATCTTTACTTGCATATGTTATTAATTTATCATTTTCTTTTAAATAAGATTTTAAAGTTTCTTTATCTTTTGTTATACCTACTACAACTGCATAATAAATTCTTTTTGCAATATCATTCCAATTATCTTGTAATTTATCTTTTAGTTTTTCATTCTTAGCAAAAAGCAAAACGCCTGACGTATCTTTATCAAGTCTATGTACAACATATACTTTAGCACTACTATTTTTCTTTTTAACGTAACTAGATAAAATACTATATAAATTGCTAGTACTATTGCTATCATCTTCAGTTGATATTGTAAGCATCCCACTCGGTTTATCTACAACTAAATAATTATCGTCTTCATAAATAATATTTACTCTTCCAATATTACTAAGAACCTTTTTAGCTCCAATTGTAACAATATCATTGGGTTTCAATAAATAATTATATTTGGTAACAATCTTTTCATTAACAGATACTAATTCTTTAGTTAATAAAGACTTAATATTGTTCTTACTTCCTTTATAATTATTTCTTAAAAAACTATATAATTCTTCTTCTTTTAATACAACGAATTTATCCATAATAACTCCTAAAATCTAATGTATTATACCACAATCTCATATAGAGTAAATGATAAATCACTATATATTACTTTAAATCTTGAATCATTTTCTAAATACTTATTTACTTTATGACCTCTACTTAATAAAACATGTGTTATATCATAAGCTTCAAATACAGAATAATAATTATCATCGATATGTATGAAATCTTCAAATATATGTATATCTTTATTGAATTCTTCTAAATAAAGATCTGCCCTTGAGTCCACAAACACTGGTATTCCTCTTAACATTATGTAACTACCATAATTATATTCGTTAAAGATCCTTGCTTTATCTAAATCAACGTTTTCAAGTATATAGTCACATGCTCCTTTAGGATAATAACTTTCATCAATAAAACTATAAGTAGTTCTATTTTTAAAAGTCATAACAAACGCTACCAATACTATAAGCATAAATGCCAAACAAAATATAGCATTTTTAAATACTGGCTCTAAATATTTGAATTTAAAACCACCCATAATTCTTGATATAGGAATAATTCCAAGTATAGCAAGCAATGCATAATTTCTTCTTGCCAAAAATCCCATAAGAAATAATCCTGCTAACAAGAAAAAGTCACTTAAATTCTTTTTGGTATTATGAGACATTAATAATACAATAACAATAAATACTAAAGAAAATACTATTGCATTATCATTAATAGTAATTGGCAAGTGCTCAGATATATTCTTTAAAGATATACCTTTTTGAGTCTTAATTAAATACGTAAAAGGCACTAAAAAGTTTGGTGTCATAAAACCAGTTACGAAACAAGATGCTATTCCCATAGATGTTATCTTAAGTTTACTTTTTTCAATAGTTAATAAAAAATGTTTATTAAAATCATAATGTAATTTATTGGAAATTAAATATATTAAATCAGACACTAAATATGGAAGAAATAACACAAATATAAATGGCCATATTGCAAGATGCATATTAGCAACAAGCAAAGATGTAATAAATAAACCTATTAAATATTTTTTATTTTCACTTTCCCTTAACTTATTAATAAAATATAAAACAATTAATAAAAGAATATATGTAGAAAGCTGTGCTCTAGCTGCAATAAAATCTCTTAATGTAAGACCTACTACAAATGTCATTAAAAAAGAAATATATTTATTATTAGTATACTTACTACTTATATAATACATTAAATATAATAGTAAAAAATATAATAGTAAGACAAAAATATAAATACCAAAATTACCAAACAAATTATATATACCATAAATAATTAAATCAAATAACCAATGTGGATAAGTATACGAAAGATTAGCAATAAATGAAAAATGATCAATCATATCAACACCATATTTAGTAATTGATTCTCCTATTTTAATTGAATAAAAAGTATCATTTTGAAAGAATAATTTAGGTATTATATATGCTATAACAGCAAAAGATATAAATACTAATACATTATATAATATATTTTTCTTTTTCATGTAATCACATCCTATAAAAATTATATCATAAAATAAAAAAAGATACTTGCGTATCTTATAAAACATATAAAACAATTGATAAAAAATGAAGTATTGATGCAGCTAGTACAAACATATGAAATATTGAATGAAAATATTTTATCTTCTTCCCAACACCATAGAATATTGCACCAATTGTATATACAACTCCACCTGCTATTAGAAGTAATATTCCACTAAAAGGTACTGCTTCTTTTAAAGGTTGATAACAGAATATTATAATCCATCCTAATACTAAATAACTAATTATAGATATTACTTTATATTTCTTTAAGTTAATAGCGTTTAAAACTATTCCTAATATAGCAACTGACCATATTATTAAGAATAATGTTATTCCTAATGGATATTCTAATGATATCAAGGTAAATGGTGTATACGTACCTGCAATAAGCAAAAATATACTACAATGATCTATTATTCTAAATACTCTTTTAGCATTATTAACAGCAAGTGAATGATATAACGTAGACATAGTGTATAAAATAATCAATGTTACTCCATACACAACACTTGAAAATACGCCTACTGTACTTCCGTGACTTGCACTTACTACAACACAAGTAATAAGAGCAACTAGTGATAATAACGCTCCAATACCATGCACTATAGCACTCATTATTTCTTCACCTAAAGAATATTTAGGTACATCTATTTTTTCTTTTAATGTCATTTTAATCACCTCTTATAATTATAACATAAAAAGAGACTAAAAATTAAAACCAGCCTCTCTTAAATTCATAAAATTATTTAATGTAATCCCTTCTTCTGAAAAAGAATCATTATTTAATAATATTGCATTTTTATATAACATCTTAGGATTACTTTCAAATACATCTTTATCATATTCGTTAATAGTAACTAAATAACCATCTTTATATTTAATAAATCTTTTATTATTAAATTCAATTATAATGTCATTACCTTTTAAGTCATA
Organism: Bacilli bacterium; assembly: GCA_017525035.1. Lineage (GTDB taxonomy): Bacteria > Bacillota_I > Bacilli_A > RF39 > UBA660 > RUG13868. Next base: position 40,996 of record JAFXTH010000020.1, read on the forward strand.
TCCTAAATTATATACATCTTTTTCTTTTAAATCACTTACAATAGTTTTAATATTTTTAGCAGTTATATCCATATCCACTTTAATGTAAAATCCAATGCTAAAGCTTAAACCATGCTCTAAAGCGTTAGCAATAAATGTATCATTGGACATATCTTTAGTAAATATATTTTGTACATCCTTATTTAATTCTTTATAAATATCTAAATTCTTGCTATTTGCAAGTTCTAAATCATTTTCAATACCTAATCCATAGAATATTTCTTCATTTGATATTTTACCTAAATATTCAAATTTAGTAGTTAAACTACTACTTAGCTTTTTAGTTAAATAAACCATTAAGTAATTATCATAAAATCCTTTAGATTGAATATTTTTTATACTATCTAATAAATCTATGCCTTCTTTTACAGATACTTTCTTAACATAGAAAGTTATTCCATCTTTATCTTTTACTTTAAAAATATCATCGATTATATCATTATTGTTACAATTTTTATCTACTGAATAATTCATATGTTGATCTTCTTTTTGAACAATACAATATCTAGATACACGATCAATAACTTCAAATTCATATCTATATTTATTACTTAAATATGATAATAAGTCACTTTTTTCTTTTTCTGTAACAGAAAAGTCAAATATTTCCTCTTCTACTACATCACTAGTACCTAAAATCATATATAAACCACTCAAGCACATCAATAGACCTGCAAACATCATTATAAATGATACTCTTTTCATATGAATCCTTCCTATTCTATATAAATAATATCACATAATATTTATTTTGGTATATTAAATAAAAAAAGAAAGTGTAAACTTTCTATTTTTTTATATTGCAGCTGTTTCAGTATTTTGATCAATATGTTTATTAACAGCTATATTCATATTGTGATATCTATCTACTGCTTCTTCAAGTGTTGTTATTTGCTTTTCTAGCTTACTGCTTATATAATCAAATTCATTAATATTTGAATTTAATTCTTCTGATACAGCATCACCTGTTTCACCAGTCCAGTAATCTTTAATTTGTAAAGTATCACCTTTTACTTTTTCTAAAACTTCGTCTATTTTAGTTTTTTGAATTCTTAATAGCTCTATTTTAGTACGCATTGTAGATTCATCCATATATAAAGTACTCATTATGCTACTCTCCTATCTGCATCAGGATCTTGATCTTCTTGAAGAACCTGATTAAATCTAATCATCTTTTCTTCATGATCACTTACTACGCCATTGTACATCTTTGAACCTTTATCAAAGAATTCACCCATTCTGCCTAAATACTCAGTTTCATTCTTCAAATAATCTAGAAAATGGTTAGCATTTATTATAAAGGTTTCAGCGTCAGTTCCTTTCCAACATCTAGATAATGAATTAATAATGTCTTGATATTTTTGTCTAGCATTTTCAAAATCTTCTGAGTTGTTTAATGTTCTTTTACTTAAGTTTGAAACTTCAAGCCAATTTACTTTTAAATTTGCCATATGCTCACCACCCTATTTCAATATTGAACTTAACACTGATGTCAATGTGCCTTGAGAACAACTTGCAAGAAGTTCTGCATATGTAGCAGTTCTTGCCAATCTATCAGCACTCTTTAACATCTCACCAGCATAAGCTTTTTCAGTTAATAATTCGTTATATGGTATATCAGTTAAATCAGAAATTGTATCAACTTGATCTCTTATTACATCCATACTTAAATCATCTATTTCAGTATCTGCACCATCATATATATCTAATATCTTAGTTTGAACATTTCCTTCTGTGAACTTAGCTGTTATAGTAGGAATAACTTTTAACGCAGTTAAACTTTCCTTTAATACTTTGCTGTAAGTCTCTTTAGAAATCAAATCAGTAAGTGTTGTATTATTCTTAGATGCAATACTTGTTAAGTAAGTCTTTAATACTTCTGATGTATCTTGATCAATTCCCCAAGCATCAGGTATTTGACCATTTAATAATTTCTTAAGAGCTATAACAAGAGCTTCACTTGAACCTTGTTCAATAAGTGTTCTAACTTCTTTAGGAATATTCATATTTTTTAATAGAGCTTCTTTAATCTTATCTTTAAATGCATCGTTTGAAAGTAATCCATCAATTGTTGTATTATTAGCTGTTGCTAATGTATTTAATGTAGAAACAACTTCTGATAAATCACTCATAGACATTGTCTTAAACTTAGCAGCTTGATCTTCAGAATTATCTGGAAGAGGTTCTGTAGCTGGCTCTGTTTCAGGATCAGTTTGAACTTCTGTAGGTGCTTCTGTTTTCTTTTCATCATCATGATGAGTACCACCAGGAGGGTATGTTCCTGTTCCAGGAGGTTTTTCAGTAGTAGCTTCAGTATCTTTCTCTTTACCAGGTAAAAGACCTAATATTGTTTCATCAGTTTTCTTTAAATCATCAAAATAGTTATTAGCATTAGTAACAGCAGTCTTTATGCTAGTAACTAATTCCTCCATAGAAGTATCAAATTTAGGAGGAAAACCGCTACTTAATCTATCTATTTCTTCTAAAGCTTTTAAAGTAGGCTCATCAGCTGCTTTTGGTACTGCACCTTGAAACTCACTAATTGTTTTATTCCATTCATCAGTAAGTGCATACGCAGTTTCAAAATTAACTGTAGTATAATCCTTCTTTTCTATGGTTTTGTAATCTGCCATAATAGTCACCTCTTACGCTCTACTATACAATTATAGTTTATAATAAATTCCTTTTCAATTCAAGAAAAAATTGATGTTTAAATAAAATAATTATTACTGCTTAATGGCTCATCATATTCTTGTCTGCTGCCATCTTCATATACTGCAACAACGTGAACATGGTCAATTTCACCACGTGCATCTCTTATATATTCTCTATAATATCTTACTTTATCATTATTTACTTTATCCTCTACTGTAGCACTAATTACTTCACCCTTATCATTATATTGATATTCAGTACGTATTTCATGAATTGTTGTTGAATTATTGTTTTCATCTACAAGTTCAATGTACTCATATGTATCAGTAATTTTTTCTCCATCATATGTTGCATTATAATCTGAATAACCACCATTATCATATTTTTCACTTTTAGTGATTAAATATCCATCTTGATATTCTTTTTCATATTCTACTGTTGCTGTATCATACATTACTTTTCCACTTTCAGTATAAGTACCTTTATCACCATCAACATATTCTCTATCAGTAATTTCCAAGCTTCCGTCTGTGCGAGTAGCTGTTGTATGTGATTTTTCTATTTTTCCATCAGTATATGTATGTTCGGTAACAAATGCAGTATCATCACTATTCTTTCCAGTAACTAATTCTGATACTAATTCATCATCCTCATAAGTATACATTGATTCTGATTGCATTTTTTCATTGCCATCTTTATCAACAACTATACATTTCCCTTTTACAGCTTTATTATTTTCATATTTAACAGTTGACGTTGTAGTAGTACCATTTTTTGATATTTCAACGTCTTTAGTTAACTCAAGTTCATGGTTAGCATTATACTTTGATTTACTACTAGCTACTAATCCATCATCCTCATATCTATTTGTTCCTTCTATATAGTAAGGCTCTTTAGTATCAGTACCAGCTGTTGATTGTTTGAATGTTTCAGTTTTAACTTTACCATTTGACTCACTGTGACTTTCATATGTACTTCCATCTTTATATGTTGCAGTTTGATCTACAGTTTCTTTTGTTCCACGTTTTACTGTATGTGTTTTCCACAAACTACCATCATTTTGTTTTCTAGTTTCATCGGTTGTTTTTACACCATTCTCCATTTTACTAGTTGTGTCTATATATGTACCATCTTTATAATTTCTTCTTTCCTTATCTTCAACAGGATCTCCAGAAGTATTATAAACTGTAGTTTTTTTCAAAGTAAATTCATTTGTTTCATCAGTAACATCCACTGTTCTTCCTGTATCATGATAAGTTGTTGTTTTAGTTGATACATATCCAGTATCTAAATGGTGAACCTTTTCTTCTTCTTTAGTAGCTGCACCACGATTATCATATGTAGTTTTAGTAGATTTTGCATATGTTCCTGCTTTATCTTTTTCAACAACCTGCTGAGTGGCAACTTCACCCTTATAATAAACGCTATCAGTAGTAACTGTTTTAGTCTGATCAGTTTTAACAGTATGTGATTCAGTTATTCTATCACCATCATATTTATTAGTAGTTTCTTCGCTTGTTATTACTTCTCCCGTGTTCTTAGAAGTTGTTACCATAGTTTCCTTTACGGTATTTCCGTTTATTGCTACAGTTTTGTGGTAGTAATTATCATCCGGACCAGTTTTGTCATCCATTACAGATGTAACTACCTCAGTACCATCAGTCAATACTTTTACTTCTTCGCTACCAATAGTATTACCATCCATATCTTCAATTGGTGTTGTTGTAACGCTTGCTACAATTGTAGGATCATTATTTTTATAATTATTTATTGCCTCTTCTATTTGATCTTTAGTAAATCCAGCATCCTTCAATTTCTTTCTTAAAGCCTTTTCTCCTTCTTCAGTATCTAAAGATTCTCCATCTTGCATTACTTCTTGGACAGCTTGAACAACTTTCTCATTTCTCTTTCCCGCAGCAACTGCATCTACACTTTCACGGCTTTCTTTACGTTTCTTAGTATATGCTTCAACTGCTGCTGTTATTTCAGTCTCTGTTAACCCTTGTTCTTTTAATTTCTCTGCCAATTTCTTAGTAAATTCATCTGAATCAGGGTCTACTCCTTCCACTGCTAAATCACCGATAGCGGCATTAGTCTTACTTTCAATCTCTTTCTTTCTTGCTGCTGCTACAGCTTCTTCTGTTTCATCTATCTTTTCTTCTTCTTTTTCTTTTGCTACTTCGTTTTCTTCTAGTGGCTTTTCTACAAAGTCTCCTTCGTACTTAGTTTTTAAATCTCCAAAAAATACCAAAGGATCTGTTATTGGTTTATATATATTCGAATCTACTTCATTCTTTGCAAAATCATATGCTGAAAAATATGCCTTTACTTGATCTACCCATGTATTTGCTTGTTCTTGTAATTCTGGTATTGCTTTTTCAAATATGAAGA
>JAFXTH010000021.1 GCA_017525035.1 Bacilli bacterium
AAAGCAATTGATTTAGTTGATGAAGCTTGTGCTACAGTTAAAGTTCAGATGGAATCTGTTCCTACTGAACTTGATACTTTAACAAGAAAGATAATGCAGCTTGAAGTTGAAAAGCATGCGCTTACTAAAGAAAAAGATGAATTCTCAAATCATAGAAAAGAAGAACTTGATTCTGAAATTGCTAAATTAAAAGAAAAAGAATCTAAACTTAGAAGTGATTGGGAAAGTGAAAAAGAAATAAATAATAAGATTAGTAAGAAAAAGGAAGAAATTGAAAAAGCAAAGCGTGAGTTAGAAAATGCTGAGGATAATTACGATCTTGAAAATGCTGCCATATTAAAACATGGTACTATTCCACAACTTGAAAAAGAATTAAAAGAATTACAATTACAAAATAAAAATGAAATATTAAGTGATACAATTGATGAAGAAAATATTGCTGAAATAATTTCTAAATGGACTAATATTCCGGTAAGCAAACTTGTAAACGAAGAAAAAGATAAATTACTTCATTTGCAAGATAATATGAAAAAACGTGTTATGGGTCAAGATAATGCTATTGAGCTTGTTAGTGATGCAATTATACGTGCACGAAGTGGTATAAAAGATCCTAATAGACCAATTGGATCATTCATATTTCTAGGACCTACTGGAGTTGGTAAAACAGAGGTGGCTAGAACTTTGGCATACGAGTTATTTGATGATGAACGTCATATGATAAGAATTGATATGTCTGAGTATATGGAAAGTCACTCTGTTGCAAGATTAATTGGATCACCTCCTGGTTATGTCGGATACGATGATGGTGGTCAATTAACTGAAGCAGTAAGACGTAATCCTTATAGTATTGTTCTATTTGATGAAATAGAAAAAGCACATAAAGACGTATTTAACATTTTATTACAAATTCTTGATGATGGTAGAATTACTGATTCTCAAGGAAGAACAGTAGATTTCAAAAACACAATCATTATAATGACATCTAATTTAGGTAGTGAATATATTCTTGATAACAATATAGATGCTAATAACTTAGTTATGAGTGAGTTAAGAGCTACATTCAAACCAGAATTCTTAAACAGAATTGATGAAATAATCATATTCGATTCATTAAAGAAAAATACAATATATCAAATACTTGATAAAATCATATCTGACATTAATAATAGACTTGATGATAAAAAGATTGTTATATCTCTTACTGATGCTGCTAAAAACTATATTGTGGAAAACTCTTATGATGAGAAGTATGGTGCAAGACCAATTAAAAGATTTGTATCAAGAAACATTGAAACACTTCTTGCTAAAGCAATCATCAATGGAGATGTAGAATATAATTCACAAGTAGTAATAGATGTTAAAGATGATAATTTGTATATAAAAAAGTAGTTAATTGTTAACTACTTTTTTGTTGCTCTATTTATTAATTCTTGAATTCCAGCGGGAGTTTTAAGTAAGCTTTTATCTAACCTTGTTGGTTGTATTTCTAAACCTAAATCATCTAGTTTAGAAAACAACATTATATATGCATAAGAATCAAGAATACCACTTTCTATCAATTCTTGGTTATCATCTAGAACTCTTTCATCTTCACATATTTCCATTAACAATTCTTTAGCATTAATCATCTTCTAAAGCTCTCCTATCTATTTTGTTATTATCTGTAACTGGAATTTCATCTATCTTTTTAATTATTTTAGGAATCATATATTGTGGTAAATAATCTTTAAGTTCTTTTTTAATTTGTTCTTCATCAAAGTCTTTTTTATTTGTTACCACAAAAGCTTTTATGTATTTAACTGTATCTTCACTTTTTTTAACTATTACAACAGAGTCCACTACTCCATCACATTTCTTTAGATTATTTTCTATATCAGATAATTCTATTCTATAACCTTTATATTTAATTTGAAGATCTTTTCTTCCTATGCAGTATAATAGTCCATCTTTGATATAACCTATATCACCTGTTTTATATACTCCATCAGTGCACTCTTTATTAATGTATCCATGAAAGATGCTATCACCAGATAATATTATTTCATCATCAACTATTTCAACTTTAGTTGCTAAATTATTCATTATACCTACAGGTAATGGATCATTATACTTTTTATTAACATTAATCATTGATACAGCACAACATGCTTCAGTAGGTCCATATGCATTAATTATTTCTATTTTAGGAAATCTATCAAATATCTTATCAGTAAGATTACATGATAATACTTCTCCACAGAAATAAATGCACTTTAAACTTGGGAAATTCTTTTCACAAAAATCTTTATCAAGTATCAACATCTTCATATATGTTGGAGTGGCTACTATATACTCTATGTTATTTTTCTTAATAAACTTAAATGCATAATCTAAATCATTTGAATCATTATACGAATATAGTGTTCCGCCTGTGCATAACGTAAAATAAATGTCTGCTACAGATAAATCAAAGCTAAAGCTTGCAGTATTTAATACATTACTTCCTTTATATTTGCTATTAAACTTAATCATGTAATCAGTAAAATTGTTTAAGTTCTTTCTCTTTAGTAATGCACCCTTTTGCTTGCCAGAACTACCTGAAGTAAATATAATATAACAAATATCTTTATATAATTTATCTATATCACTATTAATTGACAATTCATCTAACTTAATAGAATTATCAATTTTATTTTCACTATTATTTATAATTATAGATGCTTTTGTTTCTTCTATTATTTGACTAAGTCTTTTTAACGGCATAAAAGTATCTACAGGAACATAACACCTTTTAGCAAGAACACATGATATGATTGATACCAACATATCAACACTTTTATGTCCATAAATAATTACTGGTGTATTACCATCTTTTAAATAACTTGCATACTCTCTTGCTTTTCTGATTAACTCTTTATATGTTATCTTATTCTCTTCATTTACATAACAATTGTTATCACTATCTTCAAACTTTAGTATTTCTTTAGCAATATCAATCATTTCTAATTTCCTCTTTTGGTATTAGTTTATAATCGTATAAAACAAGAGAATGATTATTAAGAATTAATTCTTTTTTTATTTCTTTATTTTTCTTTTTATTAATAGTTATTTTGTAAACTTTAGAAATTCTATAATACTTATCTCCTTCTTTTTTGAAGTGATGATCTTCTTCTACAAGTTTATATCTATATGGAATGTCTTTAGCTGCCCTTAATTCACCATAAACCATTCCATCTTCAACCCAAGTTAATAGTTGAATATCAAAATCTAAATTATTTTTAAATCTATAATCTACATAGTTATACATAACAGATGTACCTGTTCCAAATGGTACTCTTCTTCTTTCATCTGGAAATAATGCATCAGTATGATGATGTAGTTCTACTACTTCTAAAGGACTGTTAAGTACTAGATAATGAATCATATTGGCCATTTGACAAAGGCCTCCACCATATGACTTATCTAATACTTTATTTTTTCTAATTACTAATCCTTCTTTATACCCTTTTCTTTTAGTTGGAGAGCCAATAGTAGTCCAAAAAGAAAAAACTTCATTAGGATGAATAATTAATCCATTTATTTTCTTGCATGCTAGTTCAATGTTAGTCACCTTATTCTTCTGAAGTTCTATATCTACTCCATATAATTTTCTAACGATAATTGAAAAGTGTCCTTTGATAATGTATTTTAATTCTTTATCAGATTTTTCTTTTGCTATCTTTTGATGAGAGAAAGTGTTTTTTAGTCTTCTTTTAAATCTCTCTTTTTTTAAAGAAATTTTATAGCATGTTGGATTTAATTCACAAAACAATTTCCTCATATTTTTTTTACCTCTTACCCTATAAACATTATAACATACATATAATTTTTTTAAAACATGGTATAATTGACTAAAAGGACGTATTATGGAAGATTTAATAAATATTAAAAATATACATGATTATGATGATAAATTCTATAATGATTTTTTGAATACAATAAAAGATGAGAAAAAAGAAAAGATTAAAAAAGTCATTAAAGAAGATGAAAAAAAAAGAAAGATTCTTGGGGAATATTTATTCTATGATCTTCTTAAAGAGATTGATATTGATTATAATGATGTATTAATAAAATATAATGAACATGGAAAGCCTTTAATTGATAATTATGATATTTATTACAATATAAGTCATAAAGATGATTATTCTGTGTGTATTATTTCTTCAAAAAAGGTTGGAATAGATATAGAGAAAATTAAAGAAACAGATAATAAAGTATTAAGGTTTATTGCAACTGAAAAAGAAAATATTAAGTCAGATGAAGACTATACTTTCCTTTATACTTTAAAAGAAGCTTATTACAAAATGATTGGAACTGGTTTAGGTAATTTTAAAGACATAGAGTTTTATATCACTAACGAAGGAATTAAATCAAATAAAAATATAGAAATAAAGTCTATTAAAAATGATGACTATATTATTTCAATAATAAAAGATGCTTGTTAGCATCTTTTATTTTATTCTAATTTATTTTCTTCTGTTGGTACCTCAGTAACAGGTTCGTTAACTATAGGATTCTCTACTTTTGGTTCCTCATTCTTTGGTTCTTCAAACATGTTGTCTATTGCTTTGTTATTTTTCTTTTTCATAAGAATAATGAATACAATTAAACCAATAACTACAACTACACCTAATACAATTAATAAAATATGTACTCTATTGCTTTCTTGGAAAACAACTACACTTCCTTCATCAATTAAGCTCTTAGGAATCTTTTCATTGACAAGGACAAATGTTGAATTGTGATCAATTTCATACTCATAATATCCATCTTTTAAAGTTGCAATTGCTTCTTCTGAATATTTATTTGTTGTGTTGCTATATGAGTAGATATAAATTTTATCTCCAAGATTAGACATCTCTTCTGTTTTCTTAATTCTAATAGTTGCCTTTCCTGGTAATTCTCCATTAGATGGGAATATTACAAGAGCTCCCTCTTTTAAATCTTCTTGAATACTTATATTGTAATCTAGGCTATGCACTTCGTATTTAAATACAATAGATTTTACAGTCTTAATATCATTTCCATCAAATGACATTTCACCATCTGAATATACTAAAGTAAGTGTCTTATCTTTGTTCTTAATATATTCAAATAAGCTTGAATCTACAATTGAGTTAGTTGTTGTATAAACAACTATTTCATCATAGTTATCATTTAATGAATTTACTATATTGTTAGAGTTTTCAAAGTATGCTGTCTTACTATTATTCTTTTCTACCATGAATGTATAATTCAATCCTGCTTTTGAATAGTAATCACTACCTAATGAAGCTGAATATTCAACAATTGCATATTCTCCTGGTGTAAAACTATAATCAATGAATATATATGGATCACTATCTAAATCTTTAACAGCAAGTACAGATGTATTGTTGTCATCTAACTTTTTAATTATTAGATTTACTGCTGTTGGTTTTTCTTTTGAATTAAATGAAAGGAATACATTTGTACCTTGTGACATAGAATTCTTGCTTAATGCAAAATTTTTTATTTCAAGATTGTTATTAGTATTCTTTGCTGTAACAGTTAATGTATAATCAAATGATGTTACTACTTCATTTAAAAAATGATCTTTACAAACATCGCTATCTCTAAATACTTTAACGAAACTTGTACCATCACTATTAGTAGCTATTAAATATAAATATGAAATTTTATAAGTTCCTTTTAACAAATTGCTTGGCAATGTTATATATGGGCTGTAAGAATTGATATTCTCAATTGGAACTGAATAGTCAACTCCTGTTGATGATTTTAAAACAATCTCACCATAACTTAATTCAGCACCATAAGTTACTAAACTTACATCTAGTGTTCCACCAATATGTGCTTTATTTGATGATAATTCAAAGTGCAACAAATCCATTACATTATCTAATGATGAAATATCAAAATTTGCACCTGATGCATAGTTTGCTCCTGATGCATAATTTGCCCAAGATGCGTATTGATAATTTGCCCATGTTGCATAATCACTTCCTGATGCATAATTTGATCCGCTAGCATAATTTGAACCGCTTGAATAATTTGAGTTTGATGCTCTTGAAGGTCCAAAAAGATCGCCAATAAATGTTACTGTTCTGTTTATATTTGCACCAAAAATTGACCCAAAAATAAACAATGTTAAACAAAATAATGAGATCTTCCAATTTTTTATTACTGATTTTAAGTACGACATACTACTACTCTCCTATTATCTATAAATTAATTTTAATTTTTTTTCTTTTTATTGTCAATATAACTTATACTATGCAGTGCAAATAATACATATATAAATGGCGTTACTAAGACAACTGACAAATTAAAGAATGCTTGTATTGAATATGCTATTATTGCAACTATCAATACTTTGCTTATATCATTACAATTCTTGATAAATGTTTTTACATGATTAAATAGAAATGCAAGATAAACGATTAATCCAGAAAGTCCAATATTTATTAACATAGTAAGATATATATTAGCTGCAGTATCATTTATCGCATATGGGCCTATACTAATGATGTCTTCCGTATATCTTTCCATAAATGGTATTACAAAGGCATCAGGGCCAATACCTAATATTGGTCTTGTAATCATCTTTAATGTTCTTTTCCACAAAAACACTCTGTATGTTCCATAATTATCATCGAAATTACCATGCAACAATTCATGTATTTCATGTAAGAATCCACTTTTGAAATCAACAATAAACAAGAATAGTAATGCAAGGATAATTGAAGATCCTAAAAATATGTAATACTTTTTAAGTAAATCTTTGCGTTTTGAAAAATCAAACTTAGTATTCTTAATAATTAATCCTAATATAACAATTATTATTACTAAGAAAAGCATTATGGCAAACTTCATATTGAAGTTCCATTCCAAAACTAATTTTGCATACTTATAATAATAAACTGGATTCATAAATATATTGAAAGCATATGCAAAAATTACAGCTGCTATTATAAGTACAAATCTATAAGCGTATTTGTTATTTGCAAACAATAAAGGAAGGATAAGTATTAATGTTCCTGCAAAACCTACTACTCCACTTTTAACACTTATAACACCAAAGATAAAGAATCCTAAAATAAATGATAAATAATGAATTATTTTCTTCCAAAATTCTTCTTCTAAAAAGATAAAACAAGAAAAAGATATTGTTAAGAAAACTACGTAGTATGCTGAAACAAAGTCTACATTACCTATTGTTCCAATAAAGCTTGTATTATATGTTCCAATACCATCATGATATATATTGAATGGATTAAATCCAATATATTGTAATATACATATTAAACTAAATAATATCGATGAAATAGAAAAGTATAATAAGTATCTTTTTTCAAGCTTTGCAAAGAAAGTAAGAAACAAAAATGATAATATATACAATACTTGAACTAATAAACCTTCTAATCTACCTGATCCAATTATAAGATTATGTGTAGAAAAATATGGTGATAAGAAACACGATAAAGCATTTATTATCAAGAATATAATCATTAACTTTTGAAATATAGATAATTTCTTTCCCTTAAAGAAATTTATTTTTTTTGCAATAAGGAAATATAGAAATACCAATATTGTTATAAATATATAAGATACCGTAAATAAAGTGAATACATTCCATTTAAATTCTAATATATGGAAATAACCTGTATGGTCAACAACTAATGGAAAAACAATTAATATTAAGAATATATATATTTCAGATAATTTATTTAATATTGTGTTTTCCAATTGTTTCATTTAGATACCTCACTAATTATTTCTTGATGTTCTTTGCTATTTAGATATTCTTTTGGTAAATACTCTTCATAACCTTTTTCAAGATATTCATATTTTAGTTTTAATATTTTTCTTACTGATTCATCTATTCTTTCTTCATCGATGTCACCTTTGGCAATCGCACTTTTAACTGATGCTAAACATTTTCTAGATGCTGTTGGCATAAGTAAAATATCTACTCCTGCTTCTACTGCTTTTGCACATATCTCATCACTGCTATAGTAATTAGTAAGTGCACCCATATTTAATGCATCTGTGATAACTAATCCATTATAACCTAATTCTTCTTTTAAAAAGTTTGTGATTAGTTTTTTAGATAAAGATGCTGGTGTATTATCACCTGTTATACTAGGTACTGCTAAGTGCCCTATCATTATAATTTTAGCTCCGTTTTTAATAACTTCTTTAAATGGATATAAATCTAAATCTAACAATTCTTCTTTTGTTTTATCAACAACAGGTAAAGCAAAATGTGAATCTACTGCTGTGTTGCCATGTCCTGGAAAATGCTTATAAACAGGTATTACACCATTTTCTTCAAGGCCATTTGCAAGTGCCATACCATGTTTTGCAACCAACTCTTTATCGCTTCCAAAAGCACGTTTTCCTATTACTGTATTATTTGGATTAGAGTATACATCTATTACCGGTGCAAAATCCATGTTAATGCCAAATACTCTTAATTCTTCTGCTAATACTTTACCAACGTTTTTGGTTAATTCTAAATCGTTTTTATTTCCTACTTCCTGCATATAAGGTATGTAAGTTATATCATCTTCTTTTAGATAATATAATCTTTGAACATTTCCTCCTTCTTCATCAATTGACATGAACATAGGAATTTTTGCTGTACTTTTTACATCTTTTATAAACTTTAATGTGTTTTCATAATTAGTTATATTATCTGCGAATAAGATAAACCCTCCAGGTTGTACTTCTTCTAAAGATTTTTTTAACGTATTATCCATACTTGTTGAGTGATAGAAGACAATCATCATTTGTCCTATCTTTTCATCAAGTGTCATTTTATTTAATTGCTCTTCAACCTTTTTATCAATACCTGTTAAATTATCCATATTCTTTTTCTCCTTAGAAGAACTACAACCTACTAAAAATAGTAGAAGTAATAAACAAATTAGAATTCTATTTCTTTTCATTTTTATCTCCTTCGTATGGATTTACATGTACCATACAATGTTTCACATCAGGAAACTTCATTTCTATCTTATCATGAACTTTTTCTGCAATCAAATGTGTCTGTTTTAGTGTTTTATTTCCGTCCGCTGATATTTCAACATCAACATATATTTTAGATCCAAAAATTCTAGTTTTTATATCATCTATTCCTAAAACACCATTTTCTTTTTTTATTACGTTTTTTATTTCCTCAACAGTTTTTTCATCACATGATTTGTCAACCAATTTATCAGTTGCATCAAAGAAAATATCTACTGCTACTTTGCATATTAAAATGGCAATTATGATACTTGCAATTGAATCGAATATTTTAAATCCTACCATTGATAAGGCAATACCAATTAATGCTCCTAGCGATGATATTGCGTCACTTCTATGATGCCATGCGTCTGCTTTTAAGGCATCTGATTTAATTTTCTTAGCTGCTCTTATTGTGTATTGAAACATAAGCTCTTTTCCAAGTATTGATATAATTGCTGCTACTAATGCCAAAAGTCCAGGTGTTGTCAATTCCTTATATGATCCACCCATTATTGTTTTAATACCAGATAGGCCAATTTCAAAACCTGTTATAAAAAGTAACATTGCAAGTAAAATTGAAGCAATACACTCAAATCTTTCATGTCCGTATCTATGCGTATCATCGTCATCCCTATTTGCTAGTCTTACACCAATTAGCGCAATAATAGTAGTAATTATATCTGATAAAGTATGAATGGCATCACTTATCATGGCCTTACTATTTGCAACAAATCCTGCGACAAACTTAATTACTGCAAGCACTGTATTAGATATTATTGTAATCACTGATACTCTATTTACTATTTTATTATTGTCCATATTTCCTCCAGAAAAATAAAAAGCATTTGAATTAACAAATGCTTGAATAAACTATTTATCTACTAATAACCATTTCTACTACTCTTTTTACGTTAGTCTCATTAAATGGTTTTTCAAGTATTGCTTTTATTGGATAATCTCTTGTTGTTTCTACTATCTTAGATGATTCAGTACCAGAAATTATTGCAACATTGATTGTTTTAAAGAAATCATTTGTTTTCATAAACTTTAGCACTTCATATCCGTCTACATTTGGCATATTTAAATCAAGTAACATAGCTCTTATTCCACCACTCATAACAGATAGTTTATCGATAGCTTCTTGACCATCTTTTGCTATGATTACTTCATATGTGTTATTAAATATTTTAGAAATAAATCCAGATATTACGTTAGAATCATCTACAACTAATATTGCATTATTCGGATGAATATTATTTTCTTCAAGAAGTTCAACTTTTTCATAATCAAGTCCCAAATATTGCTTTACTAAATTAGTTATTCTATTAATTTCTTTTACTAATTCGTCATAGTGATCATATATATAATACATATTGTTATTTTTACTTTCTTGTTCATGTTCTAAAGCCATTTCTGCTAATTTATCAAACCCAAAGTATTTAGCATCACTTTTAATTGAGTGAACAAGTATAGCATAATTAGCCATATCAGCATATTGTTTATACTTTTCTAATTTACTTAGCTTATCTTCAACGTCGTCTAAGAATTCATCTAAGTTGTCATTATATGTAGCGATATCTCCAAACAATTCTAAGCTCTTATTTAGATTTACCCCATTTTCTATAAGTATATTTGTATCATACATATTCTATTCTCCTTATTCTATCTATAATTATATCATATTTAGATATATTAAAAAAGATTTATTCTTTTATTTTCTTTATAATATCGATTAATTCTTCATAGTTCTCATAATCGTTCATAATAATAAATGTTTTTTCTTTTTCCACATTGTTAAGTGTTAACTTTGATATTGTAAATCTTCCTATTGCTTCCCATTCATTCATATCAGCAAGTACTTTTACTTTAGTTCTATTACATTTTTGTTTTATTGATAATACTTTTTTAACTGTTCCTTGATCTACTCCTTCATACTTTTTTATATCTTTGTTAATATCTTCCAAAGTATTTTCTTCTAGTATTTTTTTATATTCCTTGTACGAAAGAAGTTTTCCTATTTTATCTTCATGAATTTCTATGAATGTAAGTTTCTTTTTATCATAGAAATATACTCTATCTCTATTTTCCAATATATCATCTAATATTAATGTTATTCCTACGATGATTGTTATTATTAAAGATATTTTAATTGTATATCCCATATCTTTTGCCTGTGCAAGCAAGCTTAAAAAGCCAGCTGAGAAAGCAAATACTAATACCATAGATATTATTAATCTAAACCAGTTTATTTTTTTAAAATAACTATTTTCTTTTCTATTACTTTTATATACTTTCATACTACTGCCTTATGTTTTTAATAAATACATTTGTATCTAATAAAATCATTCCTTTATCAATATATAATCTTCTTGCACTTTCTCTTCTTGGATTAGAAGTTAATTCTAAAACATCTATTCCCTCACTAATTGCTAGTTTTTCTATTTCATCAAAAAGCATTCTTCCAATACCTTTTCCTCTATAGTTTTCATTTACGCAGAAATAGTCAATGTGCATCTTTTTTAAATTCTTAATGGGATCAATTATATAAGTTAGCATAGATACTGCTAGCAATTCGTTGTCTTTAATTCCAACAAACTTGTAGTTATTACTTGCTAAATCAATATCAACTGCAGATTTTTCAAATACTTTGTTTATTAATTCCAATATAGAATGTTTATCTTCTTCATTTAATATTCCAAATCTCATAATTACCTCTTAATGCTTAAATATTCTTCTAATACTGCAATAGTATCTAGTACTACTGGTTTTCTAGTACAAAGTTTTAAACTATCTTTTAAGAAATCAAGCACTTCATCTTCTTTAATATATTTTAATTCGAAATTACCTTCTTTTTCATCTTCAGTTAAATTAATATTATTTAAATTAGGTGTAATATTTTCTTTTACTTCATAGAACTGCACAACTGTTTTTGTATTATCACCTTTTTCTGGGTAATCCTTGTTGTAATAAGTTATTACAATTAATGGTTCCCTTTTTTCTAAAGGAATATCTACTCCTAGTTCTTCTTTTATTTCTCTTACTAAGCATTCATCATAACTTTCATTTTCCTCTAAATGTCCACCTGGAAGATGATGATTATGATTTACACACGCTAAAAGTATTTCATGCTTATCATTAACAATTATGGCTTTAGCTCTTCTTGTTACTTTATTAATGTCCTTTTCTTGTAAGTTATTGCTATTATAAACTATATTTTTCATAATTATTACCTCTATATATAGAATACCATATATTTAATATTTATAAAATAAAAAAGGTAGTCAAATGACTACCATTTTATTTAGTTATGATATCGCAAATAAGATTTGTTATCTCAGTTGGATTATCTATTGGAAGACCTTCAATTAATCTTGCTTGAGCATATAAAACTTTAGAATATTTCTTAAGTTCTTCTTTGTCTTCTTTATATAATTTTTGTAATTTTTCCACAATTGGATGTGACTCATTTATTTCAAGTATTTTCTCTGCTTTAATTGTTTCATCAGTAGGCATAGCATTAATAACTTTTTCCATCTCTGTTGAAACATTACCTTCAGTAGTTAAACATACTGGATGATTCTTAAGTTTCTTAGTGAACCTAATGTCTTTTACATCAAGGCCTTCTTTCATAATAGAGAACATATCTTTGCTATCTTCATTATGTTTTTCAAGTTCTTCTTTTTCTTCTTTTGTATCTAGATCAAATTCTTTACTTGAAACATTTATGAATTTCTTCTTGTCATATTCCTTTAACATTTGTAATGCAAATTCATCTACGTATTCAGTTAAATATAATACTTCATATCCTTTTTCTTTTGCTTGATCTGTTTGAGGAAGTAAATCAATCTTATCTACTGTCTCACCACAAGCATAATATATACAATCTTGATCTTCTTTCATTCTTTCAACATACTCTTTTAATGTTGTTAATTTCTTTTCTGTTGAAGAATAGAACATAATTAAATCTTTAAGTGTCTCATTATTTGCACCAAAACTATTGTATATTCCAAATTTGATATTGATACCAAATGTTTTGAAGAATTTTTCGTAGTCTTCTCTTCGCTCTTCAAGCATTGATTCAAGTTCTTTTTTGATTTTTGTTTCAATACTTTTAGCAATTGTTTTAACTTGTGCATCTTGTTGTAACATTTCACGAGATATGTTAAGAGATACATCTGGTGTATCTACAAGTCCTCTTACAAAGCTGAAGTAGTCTGGTAATAGGTCTCCACACTTCTCCATTATCATTACTCCATTAGAGTATAACTCTAATCCTTTTTCAAATTCTTTTGTATAAAAATCATATGGAGCTTTTGCAGGTATATATAATAGTGCATTGTAGCTACATTTTCCTTCTACACTACTATGAATTGTTGCAAGTGGTTTTTCATAATCATAGAATTTATCCATATAAAATCTATCATAGTCTTCATCACTTACTTCGTTTTTGTTTTTCTTCCACAAAGGGACCATACTGTTGATTGTTTCTTCATGAGTATGAACTTCTTTCTCTTTTGTTTCTTCGTTTTCATGTTCATGAGTCAAATCCATTTTAATTGGATATTTTATATAGTCAGAATATTTCTTAATTAAGCTTTCTACAGTAAATTCATCGGCGTATTTAGAATATTTTTCATCATCAGTATCTTCTTTTAAATGTAATGTTATTTCTGTTCCATAGTCTTCTTTTTCTGCTTCATCTATTGTATATCCATCAGCGCCACTTGATTTCCAAATATGTGCTTTCTTTTCTCCATATTTTTTACTTAATACTTCAATTTCATCACTTACCATGAATGCTGAATAGAATCCTACTCCAAATTGTCCAATACACTCAGTTTCTTTATTTTTATTTTCTTCTTTAAATAGTAAAGTTCCTGATTGGGCAATTGTTCCTAAGTTATCTTCTAATTCTTCTTCACTCATACCTATACCATTATCTCTAATAGTAAGTGTATTCTTATCTTTATCAACATCTATTTTTATATAGAAGTCATCTTTTTCTAGTTTTACTTTTCTATCTGTAAGTGACATGTAATATAATTTATCAATTGCATCACTTGCATTAGATATTAGTTCTCTTAAAAATATTTCTTTGTTTGTATAAATAGAATTAATCATTAAATCTAGTAGTCTTTTTGATTCTGCTTTGAATTGTTTCTTTTTCATTTTGTCTTCCTTCTTTCTTACTACAAGTTTAATACTAGCACCATTTTTAGCACTTGTCAACTTTAAGTGCTAAATACAAAATAAAAAAATATTTCGACTTTTATCGAAATACTTTTATAATTTATTAGCTTGCGCTTCTAATAGTTTTTTGCTTTTTCTTTGCATCTGTTGGAACAGTATTTTTTATTGCAGACATAAGTGTTGGTGCTGTTAAAAATCTTGATATAAATGTACCATCTTTTCTTGATTGTCTTGCAATCTTTGTTCCAAATCTATAGCAACTTACTCCTAATGCTACTAATACGATTGGTGTAAGTATTATTGTTGCTATATTCAAATGTCTAACAGTATAGTTTACAGCTCCAATCGCTGCAACTGCGTGAACTCCATGGTTAAGAACTAACTTACCACAAGTTTTTAATTCACTTACTATTTTTGATTCATTTACTTTTACATTTTTGGCTTTCATTTTTTAACCCCCTAAAAATTTTCATTATTCTTCTTCTTTTTTTGGTTGTTGTGTCATAACTTTCTTTTTCATTTTTGGTTCGTTATATACAACTAACTCATGTTGTGCTCTTGTACATGCTACATAATATGTATATCTATCTTCTTCTCCATATTCGTCTTCTAGACTGTTGTAGTTTATTACTGCATCAAATTCTAGTCCTTTAGTCATATATGCAGGTGCTACTAAGAAACTAGAATCTTCTTTAGAATCATTAGTTAAGATAGTTAAGTTATCTATAAATCCTTTTAATGTTTCATATATTGCACGAGCTTCTTTTTCATTCTTTGTAGTAATACAAATTCTTTCTAATCCTTTATCTTTAAAGTCTAAAACGTCTTTAATTATTTCAAAGAATAATTGATCTCTTGTTACTGTTTTAACTACAACAGGATTGTCTGTAGCTTCTCTTACTGGTTCTATTTTTGTATCTCCAATAATATCTTTTGCATACTCCATGATTGGTCTACTAGATCTATATGCTTTATTTAGTTCAACATATTGAGTACCAGCACCTAAAACTGGTTTCATTTCCTCTAAAGATTCATATTTGAAGTATGGATTAATAGTTTGGTTTGCATCTCCAAATACAGTCATTGTAGCTCCAGAGAATATCTTTGTAAGCATTTCTATTTGTAATGGAGTGTAATCTTGTACTTCATCTATTACTAAATGATGTATCAAATTGTTCTTTGGATATCCAAGCATTTCAAAGTTCAAATATAATATTCCGATTACATCTGGATATTCTCCAAGTTTTTTTGAAACCTTTTCTGCTGGTTTTCCATATGCACTAACAAATTCTTCTGATGTTAAGAATTCGTTATATAAAGCTTTTGGATTAAATGCAGGTTTTATAAATTCTTTTGCAACTTTAGTTCTTATTACTCCTTTATTTATTCCACCAACTTTAATTAATCTATAAATTTCATCAGATAAAATATCAATTTTTTCTTTTAAAGGTACACCTGTTAAATTTTCGGCAACCTTATTTAAATATGACATTGGTATATTTATACCTGAGTATGAAAAGTCTTCTTGAAATCTATATGAATCTGATTTTCTTTTAATAAATCTATCTAATGCCTCTTTATATTCGTTTGAAAATTTAAAAGCATTTAATTTATTTTGTTCTTCGCTATTTTCTTTTTCACGATATCTTGAAACAAACTCTGTATAAGACTCAATCTTATCGAAACCTTTTACAAAAGATTTCGCAAATCTTGAGAATGTTGTTTGTAATGCATTACTTTCTCCTAATGATGGAAGTACATTTGAAATGTAACTTGAGAATACGTCATTTGGAGATAGAATTAACATATTATTTGAATTAGAATATTTATCATTATATAAAAGGTATGCTAATCTGTGAAGTGCAACTGAAGTTTTACCACTTCCAGCGCATCCTTGTACTATCATCTTTTTATCTTTTAAGTTTCTTATAACTTTATTTTGTTCTTCTTGAATTGTATAAACAATATTTTGCATTTTTCCTGTTGATGTTTGATTTAATACATCTTGAAGTTCTTCATCAGTGATATGTGAAGTACTACGAGTCATTTTTAATACTTTGTCACCTTTAACTTTAATTTGTTTTCTTTGTTCAAGATTACAAGATATGAAACCTGCTGGTGCTTCAAATTGTGTAGGTCCTAATGAAGAGTTATAGAAAATAGATGCTATTGGACTTCTCCAGTCGTTAACATAAAAATCATAATCTTCTACTACAGATGTTATTCCGATATGATATGTTTCTTTTTCACCATCAATATCTAATGTTATACTTCCAACATAAGCATTATCTAAAGCTTTGTACAAACTTCTTAATTGTTTAACTGCTTGGTTTGAAAGGTCTGCATGTCTTTCTATACTATGATAGCTTTCAGCATATTCTCCAGGATCAAATCCACTTTGTTCTTCCCATAGATACTCACCTAGTTTTGTAGCTTCAGTGTATCTTTTATCACGTGCAACTTCTGACTTGTCTATTAGTCTATGTATTGCAGCTAAAGTACCATCTAAATATTTTTGTTCGTCTTCAAAATCTTTTTCAACTGCGTTATCGCTCATAATTTATTCCCCCTCTTTTCACTGATTGGTTATTATACCAAAAAAACGTTTAAAAGTCAAATAAAAAAAGCTCCTTAAGAGCTTTTCATTACTAATATGGTGACTCGTATGGAATTCGAATCCATGAATGTTGCCTTGAGAGGGCAATGTGTTAAGCCACTTCACCAACGAGCCATAAATAATGTCCTTTTCTTTAGAACACTATTATATTATCACATTATAAAGAAAAAAACTAGATATTAAATCTAGTTTATTTATTAACTTGTTTTACTGTATATCCTCTTTGTACTAGTAAATTAGCAATACCATCTTCCCCAACTAAATGACCAGCACCAACCATAAAGAAAGTATTATAACCAGAATTAAAATATTCTTCTAATTTATCAGTCATAGTTATATTTCTATCAGTAATTAAACTCTTATTATATTCAGAAATTAGTTTTAAATCTTCTTCAGTATAATCCTCTGTTTTAGATTCAGAACTTTCTACTTCTAATATTTTATCAGGATCTCCCTTTTTCCATGCCTCATATAAGTTTTTTAACTCAGTAGCAGTACCTTCAGGATCGTTGATCATATTATTTATAAGTATTTCATATAACCTATCAGACATATTTAGTAGTAAATTCATTTGGAATTCATATGTTTCTACTTCTAATATAGTCTTATTATCTTCTTTTGCTTTTCTAACTATTCTCATATCAATTCCATTTAGAAAGTTTATATTAGCCTTAGCTGCAATTGCTTGTTCAACAAGTTCGTAAAACATTACTGGTTTAAATTCTTCATAGACATCACTGTATGAATTGTTTTCTTCTAAAAATTTAATTAAACGCTCATATGTATCTTTACTTAAATGATCTTTAATAGTTGTACCATCAGAATATCTAAGTAATTCAAGAGTTAATTGTTGTGCTTCAACATCTGTTTGTTTTGCTACCATATCATATTCGCATGCTACATAGCCACTATTTTTGTAAGCGTTCATTACGTATTCTGGTAATTGTGAATCATCAGCATTAGTTGCATGAATACTTCCAAATAAGTAAATCTTAGTATTGCTACCTTCTTTTGTTATTTCATACATTAAAGGTGTAATATTACTTGTTTTAGGTGTCATATCATTTTTAAGTCCATCTTTGTTTCCACCATTTAAGAAAAATGCTGCCATTAATCCGCCAACGATTAAAACTACACCTAAAATTATAATTAATATACTAATACTTGAACTTTTTTTCTTACCGTCCATTATTTCACCTCATATCAAACTAATTATATATTTCGTATATTGTTTATTCAACAGTATTTACAAAGTAATAATCCATGTCGACATTTTTATTTACACCATCTACGCGCCCAGCATCAGTGAACTGCCACATAATATATTTTCCTTCATAATTAGTCTTATCCGTGTAATGTGCTAACCATACTCCATATTCGTCTAAGTCCCAAACATTTTCCATATAGTTTTTACTTCCATAATTGACTACATCATACCCCTTCTCTTGTATAATGCTTAAGAAAGTTCTTGCTATTTCATTTATATCATGAAGGCTTATATCAAATGAATTAAAGAAGAACCAGCACTCCCAATCGAATGCTACTGGAAGATCTAGTTTATGACCTTTTAAATGCTCTAACACCCATTCTGCTTGTACTTTAGCATCTTCCACATCATTGGCATAAGAATAATAGTAAACTCCTACTTTTACTCCATTCTTTTGTGCTTCTGTTATATTTCTTTCGAAATATTCATCAAGTACTGAACCTTCATCAATTGCCTTTTGAGTACCAAGACGGATCATAGCGTAATCAATACCTGCTTCTTTTACTTTTTTCCAATCTATTACTTGTTCCCATTTAGAAACATCAATCATCAAAGCTGCACCTTCTGGCATATTCTTTTTAGCTTCTTTTATAGTAATATGATTAACTGTATTATTAACAGATGATTTATCTATTACTCTAAATATAATATCTTTTTCTGTTTTATTATTACTTGAATCTTTTGCAACAACTTTTACATCATACTCACCCAAAGTTGTTAAATCATATTCACCAATTATTTCACACTTGATATTTCTATCATAATTATCTGTACATATAACATCTTTTTCAAATGTAAAGTTAGTATCTTTAATATGATTATAAGCAGTCTTTAATCCAATGTATGGTGGTGTTGTATCTTTCACTTCCACAATTATTTCTTTATCATCATATTTAATTATTTGTTTTCCTATTTTTGTAGTATCAATTTTCTCTTCGTTATCATCACCAGTTAAATCTTTAATTCTAACCCAATCATATACTTCAACAGTATACGTTTTAATTTCTTCTTTTGGAGTATTATTAATCATCAATATAATTGCTAACATTCCTATTAAAACTGCAATCAAAGATATAATTAATACAACTATCTTTTTATTCATACTATCACCATACTTATTATACTATATTTTTGATTTATAATAATCATAATTTCCAACATAACAATTTAATTGTTCATTATTAATTTCATATATTTTATCAACAATTTTGTTAATAAAATATCTATCATGTGAAATACATAAAAGAGTTCCCTTATATTTTTTCAAAGCATCTTCAAGAACTGTTCTTGTTTCAATATCTATATGGTTTGTTGGTTCATCTAATATCAAAAAGTTAGAGTTTTTAAGAATTAATTCAAACAATTTTAATCTTACTTTTTCTCCACCTGATAATTTTTCTATTCTTTTCTTGATGTCATCATCAAAAAAATGGAACTTGAATAATGCACTTCTTAAATGATTATCTTCTCCAACATAAAAGCTTCTTGCATATTCATATACAGTTTGTTTTGGATTATCAAATTTTATTTCTTGTGGAATATATCCTAGTTTTATATTTGATCCAATCTTAATTTGTTCATCAGTATTACTGCTTTCTATTAAACTTATAATATATTTTATTAAAGTAGTCTTACCTGTTCCATTCTTACCAATAATGCATACTTTTTCTCCATAAAAGATATCCATAAACATTCTTTTAATTAGTAGTCTATCCCCTATATAAAGGTCTTTCTTTTTGATAATTACTACATCTTTTCCACTTCTTGCTTCAACATTAAATTCCAAATTAAGCTCTTTGGTTTCTTGTGGTTTATCGATTAGTTCCATTCTATCTAATCTTTTTTGAATTGCTGCAGCACGTCTAAAGAACATTCCACCTTCTGGAGCAGCAAGATGTCCCCATTCTTTTAATCTTTTGATGGCTGCTTTCATAGCAGTTATCTTTTTTTCTTGGGTCTTATAGTTTTCAAATTCTATCATTATTCTTTTTTCATGTTCTTCTTCAAAATAAGAATAGTTACCATGATATACTTCACAGTTTCCTCTTTCTAAGAATAATATTTTATTTGCAACTTTATCTAAAAAATATCTATCATGTGATACGATTAATACCGTTTTCTTAATGCTTTTTAGATATTCTTCAAACCATTCAAGCGTATCAATATCCAAGTGGTTTGTTGGCTCATCTAGTAACAAGATATCTGGATTTTCAAGTATTAAAGTTGCCAGTGATACTATTCTTTTTTCTCCTCCCGATAGATTATTGTACTTGCTATCTAAAAGTTTTTCTAATTTAAATCCTTTAACTATCTTGCCTAATCTTTTAGATACAGCATAACCATCTTTTGCAATAAATCTATCTTGTAAATTAGTGTATTTAACAATTAACTTATTTAATTCTATTTCGTTTGCATTTTCCATTTTAAGTTCTAATTCTAATAGTTTTTCTTCCATATCAAATATGTCTTGTAAACTACTATTCAAAACTTCCCTTACTGTTTTTTCATCATTTTCCTCTACTATTTGTTTTAAGTAACCTATTTTAGCTCCGTTTCTTGTTGTTACAAGCCCACTAGTTACATTTTCATCTTTACTTATTATGTTCAGTATTGTTGATTTGCCTGCTCCGTTATTACCAATTAAAGCAACTATTTCACCTGTTTTAATTTCAAAACTGATGCCATCTAAAACATTACCGAATCCAAAATTTTTATATACTTTATTAAAATTTATTTCTAACATATTTATCTCCTCCATTAAAAAAATCATATAGACCCATATCCATATGATTTATGAATACAGGCACAGCGAAAACGTCATGCCTGTTTTATTATTTTTTTAATAAAAGAGACATGACTATTTATTTACATACATGATAGTTTTATCAAGATATGACATAATAGTCCCTCCATTTCAACGTTATTATATCAAATAAACATTAAAAAGAAAAGAAGTAATTATTTGTTAATTACTTCATTTAATCTCTTTTCTAGTCTTTCTTTACCAAATAGTTTAATAATTTGATATAGATTTGGAGTTTGTGCTTTAGTAGTTACTCCTACACGAAGTACCATACTTACATCTCCAACATGACCTTTATAATTATCTGGGTTTTCTTTATAATCTTTTACTTCACGGGCATATCCTAACTCTTCTGATAAATCTTTTAATCTTTCAAACCATGTTTGTTCGTCATCATCTTCATGATAATACTTTTCTAAGTATAAAGATAAAATTTTCTTAATTTCATCTTTATCTGTAATCCCTTGGAATTCATATTCTTTATTAGATTCTTTGTCAAATAATTCATCAAACATATACCAAGTATAATTTCTTATATCAGCATATTTAGCATAATCTTTTCTTGGCTTCTTTTGATTTCTTTCTATATTAAACATATTAATTGCATAGTCTTTATATTTAACAAGCAAGTCATGATATTCTTTGTCATACTCATCAGTATATTTTAAGGCGTTTTCATAAACTTCTTCTGCAGTTAATCTGCTTATATAGTTTCTCGAAATATTTATTAATTTTTCTAAGTCGAATAATGATCCTGAAGCACTCATCTTCTTGAAATCAAATTTGAATTCATTATAGTCTCTTCCAGGATTTTGATTTAACCATTCTTCAAAGTTAGAATTACCAATAGTCATCAAGTAAAGCTTTACTGCCTCTACAGGAATTCCTTGCTCATGGTAATAGCTAACTGCTGCTTCTTTATCTTTTCTTTTAGATAGTTTTCTCTTTTGTCCAGTTTCTTCATCAACTTTCATAACAAGTCCTAAATGAGCATATTTTGGAAGTTCAAATCCAAGAATATCGAATAATTGGATATGTACTGGAACACTTGATAACCATTCTTCACCACGAAGTACATGTGTTGTTCTCATTAGATGATCATCGATTGCATGTGCAAAGTGATAGATTGGAAGTCCGTCACTTTTGATTAATACAACGTCTAAGTCATTTTCTGGAAATACTATTTTTCCACGAACTAAGTCGTTAAATACTACTTTGTTTTCATATACTCCTGGAGATTTTAATCTTATGATATATGGGTCTCCTCTTTTGATTCTTTCAGCTCTTTCTTCGTTTGATAAATCACGACATTTAGCAAAAGAACCATAATATCCTATTCTTTCTTTGTTTAACTCTTGAATCTTTCTTGTTTCATCTAGGTCTTCTGCAGAACAGAAACATGGATATGCAAGACCTCTTTCAATTAAACTCTTGGCAAAACATTCATAGATTTCTTTTCTTTGACTTTGAATGTATGGTCCATAGTCACCAATTGATTCAGTTTCACTAATTGCACCTTCATCAATTTTAATGTCAAAGTTCTTTAAATCTTGAACGATACCACTGATACCATTTTCAACACTTCTTTTTTGGTCTGTATCTTCTATTCTTAAATAGAATACTCCATCTGTCTCATCTGGTATCTTTCTTTCTATCAATGTAGTAAGAAGGCTTCCCATATGAACAAATCCAGTTGGAGATGGCGCAAAACGTGATACTACTGCTCCTTCTTTTAAATTTCTCTGTGGATAAAGTTTCTCGTAGTCTTCTGGTGTTTTTGTTATGTTTGGAAATATTAAATCTGCAAGTTCTTTATCTGTCATATTTTCTCCTTCTTTCTTTTAAAATTGGCTGCCCCTACTAGATTCGAACTAGTGCATAGAAGATTCAGAGTCTCCTGCCTTACCGCTTGGCTAAGGGGCAAAAAACATATGTAATCGCCGATTACATATATATTATAATAAATTATTCATTTTTTTCAAGTTATTAAACTTTAGTAGATGTAAACAAAAATTCTAATAGATTATTATATTGTTTACCCTCTATAGTAACAGGCTCATAATATTTATGAAATGTTGTTGTGTGATCATATCCACTTATCATTTCAATAGACATATTATTATTTCCCTTAACTAACTGAAATAAATTATTTATGCTTGATCTAGATCTTTCGTCTCCTGTTCCAGTTACTCCAACTATATGAGTTCTTTCTAAATTACTCAATATTTCTTTAGAATTCCCTGAATCAACAGCTGTTTGAATTCCATTAGAAAATCCACATACAGGAACACAAACAGAGAAATAATCTGGATATCTTCCGGCTAATGCGAGAACTCCCTTTCCTCCATTACTGTGTCCACTAATTGATATTCTATTTGTATCAGCATTGAATGTTGTTGCTGTGTTGTCTATTATTTCTTTACAAGTAGATAAATAATTAGGGTCTGTGTATTCATAGTTCTCATCTGTAACTAATGTTATTACTATTCCATCAGGTTTTAATCTTCCTTCCTTGATATACAAAGGAAGAGAGTTATCATTACAATTATTTCCTCTTTCACAACCACCACACATATATGCAGTAACTGGTAGTCCATCTACTTTATTTATGTTTTCTGGAACGTATAACCAATATTTTACTTCTTTTCCGTTTTTTCCAATATAAGAATGTAGTGTATAGCTTCCAGGTGTAAGATTTTTTAAATCCTCTAAAGATATTCCTGCAAAATTAGTACCAGGATCCGTAGTTGTAACGTCCTCTGAAATTAAATTACTATCCATACCCTTAAGTGTTTCTAATAATTTCTGTGCTTCAGGCAATTCATCATTATAATCATTTAATGCTTCTCTTGCTTTTGTACTTGCCCTATATAAAACACTATTATCTGGTTTTTCTTTTCTATTTTCACTTAAAATTATATCTTGTTGTGTATTATATGTTGAAACGTACCCTTCTAGGGTACTTATTTTATCTACTAAATTTTCTGCTCCTGATATGATTGATTGTGCATCGGATGTAATACTATTTGAAACAGTGTCAGTTGCAGTAATTAAACTCGAGAATGTACTTATAATTGTATCTTTATTCTTACTTTTATAATTTTCATTAAATCCATTCTGAGCTGTTGTTGTATAATTTTTTAATTCTATTAATTCTTCAGATAACGTTTTTATTGTCGAATTTATATTTCCTAAATATTCACCTACGCTATCTTTAAAAGAAGTTAATTCATCTGGAACTTTCACCCCAAAAACTCCCTTCTATTGTTTATTTTGATTGTGCAAGACAGAATTCAACGTAGTTATCATATTTTACTCCGTCTATTGTAGTTGGATAGAATGTATTAGTACCATGATCAGCACCTTTTCTCCAATCACTAGTTACGTGACATCCTGCATTTGCTAATTCATTATAGAATTTAACAGCAGATTCATATCTTCCACTATCATTTGTACCGCAGATGAAGTGAACTTTAGTTTTGGCAATTTTCTTAATGGCTTCTTCTCTATTTCCACCTGATTCTTTACCAACAGCTCCATTTCCCCCACCGATAAGAACGGCTTGAGAAAAGTAACCTGGGAATCTTTCTATCATGTGAGTTGAACCATATACTCCATAACTATACCCATTAATAGATATCTTATTTGGATCTGCTTTATATGTAGTTACAATGTTATCAGTTAATTCTTTAGTTGTATCAAGATATTTTGGATCACTGTAAGATAAATCATCTTCAGCCTCTGGAATAATAATAATTCCAGAATATTGAGCATGTGCCTGGGAAAGTTGTTTTCCAACACCAGCTGTTAATGCTCCTCCACTTATCTTTCGTGCTCCATCTCCACCCATACTTACAGATACAGAAAGCCCTGTTTTACCTTTTCCTCCTATTGGAAGATAAACATATGCTAAAATCTTTCTTCCATTCTTACCTGTATAATATACTGGATTTGCTTTTCCTTCTTCAAGATTTAATAAATCTACTCTATATTCACCTGTTGTAGGATCTTTTACTAATTCTTGAGCTGCATCAGCAACTGTAAGTGTTGGGTTCATTGCTTTTATTGCACTAAGCTCACTTGTTACTTCATTATTAATTTTACTGAATTCTTGTTCATCATTATATTTAACGCTTCTTGCTGTTGATAACAATGTATAATTTGGATTAGTATCATCATTACCATCATTTGCTTTAGCATTTTCTGTATTTATTATTTTTTCTTGCTCTGCAACTTCATCAGCAAGCTCTTCCATTCTATCCACTTTAGTTTTTATGTTAGCTGCTTTTGATAATATTGACTGCATATCATTTGATAAACTGTCACTTATTTTCTTTATTGTATCGGATAGTTCTGAAAATTTGCTTAATACTGTTGCTTTATTTGCACTATTATAGTATGAACTAAAACCACTTTGAGCTGATGTACAAGCACTTGATAATGTGCTTAATTTACCAGTCAAGTTTGATAAAGTAGAATTCATGCTATCTAGTCCTCTTTCCATA
>JAFXTH010000022.1 GCA_017525035.1 Bacilli bacterium
AAAAAGAAAAGAAAAAAGAACAAGCAAGAAAAGCAAGAGAAAAAGCTAAAAAGAAACAAGAACTTGGAGACATTCGTATTATAAGAGTAGAAGAAAACGAAGAAGAACGTCTTATCAAGTTCAAAGTTGAAGATGACAATCGTATTACTAGAAAAGAAAAGAAATCAAAACGTCGTCAAAAACAAGAAAATAAAAAGATTGAAAAAGAAGAAAAACAAACAGAAGCAACAAAAATAGTTGCTGCTAAACCAAAACAAATAAAAACTATGAAACTTATACTAAAATTAAATTTTATAGATCAGATAGAATATTTATCTATGTAGTACCTGAAGATACAATATTAGTTGAAGGTCAAAAAATCAAAGTTAGAATTGATGAAAATACAATTAGAACTGCAACAGTTATCAAAGGAAACTACACTAGAAAGAAATATAAAAGTTATGAGTATAAAACAATAGATATCGTAAAATAATCAGTAAACCTGATTATTTTTTTTGTAAAGTTTTGAAAATTTACTTGTTATTACATTGATTATACACAAAATGCATATTATAATTAATTTAGGAAGAGTATATATTAAAAAGGAGGATTAATATGAAAAAGAAAGCTAAAGTTGCAGGAATAGGAGCAGCAATTATTGCAGTTTTATCAATAATTACTTTTGGTTTAATCAAAAGAAGAAAACAAAACGATGAAGAAGAATAGAAGTCACTGAGGTGGCTTTTTTTTCCCAACAATAAGAAGAAGGTGAAATATTGAAAGATGAATTAGGTGATATCACTGAAATTCAATTGAAATGTGATTTTGCTTTACAAACATTACTTACGGAGTTAAATGTTCTTATTAAAGAATATGAATTTAAAAATAAAGTTAACCCTGTAGAGCATATAAAATCAAGAATTAAAACAAGAGATAGTATTGTTAAAAAACTAATTAGAAAGGGTTATCCAGTAGATAAGGAAAACTTGATTAATCATATACATGATATGGTTGGTGTAAGAATAGTATGTTCATTTTTGTCGGATGTTTATGATATAGTAAAGATTATTAAAAACTCTAATCTATATCAAATTAAAAAAGAAGATGATTTTATTAAGAATCCAAAAGAATCAGGATACTCAAGTTATCACTTAAATGTTTTAGTACCTATTCATTTAAATGGTAGAGTAGAAATGGTTGAAGCAGAAATACAAATTAGAACAATGGCAATGGATTTCTGGGCTAGTTTGGATCATAAAATAAAATATAAATTTGAAGGTGAAATGCCTGAAGAAGTTAAACAAGAAATATACAATTGTTCTTACGAAGTAAAACAGTTAGATGCTAAGATGTATAGATTAAATGAAATAATGAATAAGTACAAATAATGTGTTATAATAAAATTAAGAAAAGGAAGTATTTATGAAAGAATTTATAATTAAAAAATGCAACAAATGTGGTGCAATAGTTAAAGTAATTGAAGATTGTAATTGTGATAATTGTGGTATTGTATGCTGCGGAGAAAACATGGTGGCATTAAAGGCTAATTCAACTGATGGAGCAGTTGAAAAACATGTGCCAACATATGAAATTAATGGTGATGAAATAACAATTAGAGTAAATCATGTTATGGAAGATGATCATTATATTGAATGGATTAGCGCAGCAACTGGTGATTATGAAGTAATTAAATACTTTGCACCAGGTGAAGAGCCAAAATTAGTATGCAAATGTGCTGAAGGAATGGTACTATATGCATACTGCAATAAACATGGATTGTGGAAAGCTGAAGTAAAATAAGAGCAAAACTTGCTTTTTTTTTCTTTTTGTGATATAATATGCAATCAGTTAAAGGGGAATGAGTATGTCTAGAATAATGATAGGAGCAGGAGCATTAAGAGGATTGCAATTAAATAATAGAGACTTTGTAAAGTTTCAACTTAGAAATTATACAAAAGCACGTAGCGAAATGGAAGAAAGAAAAAAAACAGGAAATCTACATTTGTCTTATTCTAAACTAAAAGAATTAAGATATGAAGAAGGACGCAAGCTATTAAGAAGAAAAACAGATAAAACTATGGTGGAAGAATTTAAAAAAGCAACTGAAATGAGCATAATTGAAAATAGTGCTAATGAAAACCAAATGCTTGAATTCTTCGATTTATTTAACGTATTAAGTTTTGGTGGCTTTGATTATTATCATATAACTCCAATCGGTGAAATGATTGAAGATGGTGAAAGTATAGTAGGTATGGGGAGTACTGATCTTGTTTTAGTTAATAGTGAGCATTTAAGCAAATTAAAGCAAGTAATAGATTGTGTACCATCACTTAAATTTATGTCTTATATGGATGAAAACAATAACCGTAGTTATTCCGTATGGAATGTAAATACTAACAATCGTATTGATTTTTTAACGTTTAGAAGATATCAAAAAGGTATTGAAATAGTTAGCGAAGATAGTGAAGATTTTGAAAACCCAATGGTATTATATGCTAATGAAGGTGTACATAATGAAATACCATATAGATCAATTTCTAGTACTGGAAACGAAAACAGCAAACTTGAAACTATTTATGTTAAAAAACTAGTAAAACAAAAAGAGGCCTAAGCCTCTTTTTTAATGCCTTGATATGAATCCCTTCGTACCATTTCTTTATCTATATCATTTAATACACAGAACTTTTTAGTTAACCAGAATGGTTCAACTAAATCATCAATACTAGGGTCCCCAGTAATTCTGTTAATAACTATTTCTTCTCTTAATAATTCTAATTGATCACAAACAATATCAACATATTCTTTTTTGTCTAAAACATGGAAATGTTCTTTGTTATATAGTTGCTCTAAAGCAGTATCTTTAAGTATATGAAGCATATGTATTTTAATACCCCATATATCAAGTTTATTTAAATATTTAACTGTTTCTATCATATCTTCTTTAGTTTCATATGGAAGACCATTTATGATATGAACAAGTACTTTAATATTTCTTTTGTTTAATTCTTTTACACAATTATTAAATGTTTCCAAACTGCAGCATCTATTTATTAATTTAGATGTCTTATCATGTATTGTTTGAAGACCTAATTCCACAATTAAGTCTGTTTTTTTATTTAATTTTTCTAGGTAATCATAACATTCATCTGTAATTGAATCTGGTCTTGTTGATATATTTATTCCTACAACATTAGGATAACTTATAGCTTCTTCCCAATTTTTTACTAAATAGTCTAAGTTACCATAAGTATTTGTATTAGCCTGGAAATAAGCAATAAACTTACATTCAGGCCATTTTCTTATCATCACTTTTTTAACTGATTCAAATTGTTCTTTTAATGGCTTAACTGGATCTCCACCATATTCGCCACTTCCAAGCTTAGAACAATATATACATCCACCATATCCAACTGTACCATCTTTGTTAGGACAGGTAAGACCTAAATTTAAACTTATCTTGGCAATTTTACAACCATATTTATTTTTATAATAATAATCAAGTGTATGATATCTTTTGTTTGAATCACTATATATAAAACTTGACATAATATCACCGATTTGTATTATATCACAAATTGACAGTAACAATAGCAAGATGTAAGATTTAATTATAATAAGAAGGTGATGCCATGGAGAAAGCAAAGAAATTAAAATCAAAAGCAATGTTTTTTGCAGGCCTTTTTTTCATTTTTTGGATAGAGTTTTCAATTGCCACAAGTAAAAGCTCCGTAATGTCTGATTTGAGTTTTTACTTATTCAATGCCGAGTTATCGAAAGCTGTTTTCATGTGTATAATAATAATGATTGGTATTGCTAGATATATTAATTATTTTATTTTAAAAGACTCTAACGCTAAGTATAAAAAAAATACTAAATATAAAAAGTATTATACATATTCGCTAATAAGTGAATGTGCAGTATATAGTACGGCAATGTTTATATTTTCTAATTTTATGTTTAAAATACAAAGACATGATTATATTAATCATATTACAGAACCTATAGAACGTGATCTTTTAATAAATGAAAAAATAATGAAATACATCGATAGAGAATTCATAATTTATTTTGTATATTTAATTATTGCAATAGTGCTACTATGCATATTTAAATCAATGTGTCTTTATTTCAAAAAAGCAAAGAGTGTTAAATAACACTTTTTTTATTTTGCTATTCATTTAATATTTATTTTATGTTATATTAATATATAGAATAGGGTGATGGCAGATGTATGATTTTGGTAATAATTTTCATATCAAATTGGACGATTTAAAAGCAAAAGATGATGCAATAATATTAGGACAGAAGTATAGGTTTACTGTACTTACTGAAAGATTAATTAGATTAGAGTATAGCCCATCTTTTGTTTATAATGATTTAAAAACGGAATTTGTTTCTTTCCGTAATTTTGATGTACCAAAATTTGATAAAAGAGAAGATGAAACTTATCTAGAAATTGAAACTGATTATTTCAAACTATCTTATTCTAAAGAACAACCATTTAAAGGTACAATGTTTAGTCCAACTAAAAACTTAAAGATTGAAGTTAAAGGTACTAATGCTGTTTGGTACTATGGTTGTGCTGAAGCTAAAAACTATTATGGTTCTAATGTAAGTACTGAAACTAAAATTAAAAAGAACCCTGAAAACAAAGGTTTATATTCACTTGATGGAATGGTTTCATTCGATGACAGTAACAATTACAGAATTAGTGAAAAAGGAAGTATTGAGGAACCAATTAAAGGGAACATAGATATTTATGTATTTATATATAAAGTAGATTTTGGACTTTGTGTTCAAGACTACTTTAAACTTACAGGACTTCCAGCACTTATTCCACGTTATGCCCTAGGTAACTGGTGGAGTAGAGATAAAGCATATACACAAGAAGAGATGACAACGCTTGTTGAAAAATTTGAAAAAAGAGAAATACCTTTATCTGTATTTGTACTTGATAAAGATTGGCATATTAGAGAAAGTGGAAACAAAAAAGACATTAGGACAGGATTTACATTTAATAAAAAATTAATACCTGATTCAAAAGAGCTTATTAATACACTTCATAAAAAAGGTATTCGTGTAGGATTAAGCATAGATCCATCAGAAGGAATATATCCACATGAAGATAGTTATGCAGATGTTAAGAATTTCTTAGAATATAAAAGTGATGGTATCATTTCAATTGATCCATTAAATCCAAAGGTTCTTGATGCATTGCTTAAATTTCCTTTATCTAGACTTGAAGATATGGGAATAGATTTCTTCTGGAATGATTTGAAAGATACAAGCGACTTACATAAATTATGGATATATAATTATTATATTTTTAATAACTTATCAAGAAATCCTGCTAAACGTGGAATGATACTTGCAAGAAACTCTTTAAGAGCAGCTCATAAATTCCCAGTATTATATGCAGGTGAATCTAAAGTAAGTTGGGAAAACTTTATGTCTACACCATTTTTTGATTTATCAGCATCAAATATTGGTGCATGTTGGTGGAGTCATGATATCGGAGGATTCAATGATGGAATTGAAGATCCAGAATTATACATAAGATCAGTTGAACTTGGAGTATTTTCACCAATCTTAAGATTCCATTCTGCTGGTGGTAAATATTATAAAAGAGAGCCATGGAAATGGGATACGAAAACATCTAAGATTGTTAGTGATTATTTAAAACTAAGACATAGATTAACATCTTATTTATATACTGAAGCTTATAAGTATCATAAAACTGGTTCAATGATATTCCAACCACTATATTATTACTTGCCAAAAGTTTATGACGATACGTTATATAGAAATGAATATTACTTTGGTAGTGAACTTTTAGTTGCACCAATAGTTAATAAAATGAATCCAATTATGAATAGAACTATTCATAGATTCTATCTACCAGAAGGTACTTGGTATGAATTTACAACAGGTAAGAAATATCTTGGAAATAAAAAATATATTTCTTTCTACAAAGAAGAAGACTATCCAGTATTTGCTAAAAAGGGAAGTATAATACCTCTTTCTAACAAGAGTAATATTAATAATACTTCTAACCCAACAGATATTGAGATACATGTATTCCCAGGACAAAATAATACATATAGATTATATGAAGATGATGGTATAAGTAGTTTATATAAAGAAGGATTCTTCTTAATAACAGAAATAGATTATAACTATTTACCAAATAACTATACACTTATTATTAGATCTGTTGAAGGAAAGAGTGGTATAGTACCAGATAAAAGAAATTATAAAATCAGATTTAGAAATACAAAGCAAGCAGAGGATGTAATCGTTTACTTTGATTCTGCTCAAATACAAGCTTCTAAAACATATATTGATGATAATGACTTTATTGTAGAAATAGAAAATGTATCTACAGTAGGACAGTTAACTATTAACTGTAAAGGAAAAGATATTGAAATTGATGCAGTACGTGTATTAAATGATGATATTGATTTAATATTATCTGATTTACAAATTGAAACTGTATTAAAAGAAAAGATTGCAGCTATCCTATTTAGTGACGAATCATTTAATGAGAAGTCTTTAAAAATAAGGAAATTAAAGAAATATAACCTAGATGGTTCTTTCATTAAATTATTTATAAAATTGCTTGAATATCTAGAAGAAATTTAATATAATATTCTTTGTAATTTGCTTAAGAAGTAGTAATATTTTCAATGTTTGAAGAGAGCTAATGGATGGTGTAAATTAGTAACAAAGAATTTATGAACTTGTCTTATAAAAAAGCAAACGTAATTCTTGCGATAAAAGAACAAAGTGTAGAGAGCAATCTCTAAATTAAGGTGGTACCGCGAAACTATTCGTCCTTATGGATGAATAGTTTTTTATTTTATAGGAGGTAAATATGATATCGACATTAATAATTGTATTAATTGTATATATACTGTATTATATTATTTCTATATCAAGATTTGATAAAATAGGGCACACCAAAAAGAAAGGTGTAAGTGATTATGAAGCCCTCCCATCAGAAGTAAAATACTTCGTATGGAAGTACAAAGTTGATGAAGAAAAAGTAAATTACAGAGGAGTTTTAAAACTTGTTGCACTTATACTAGGACTTGATATAGCACTAGTACTGATACCAGTAATACTACTCATTAAAAATGAAATATTACAGATAGTAGCGGCAGTAGTACTGTTATTTCCAGTATATTTGCTTAGTTTAAAAATAGCAGGAAAATATTTTAAAAAGAAGGGACTTGTTAAAGATGAATAAAATAAATGAAATAGAGAAAAAATGGCAAAATTATTGGGATGAACATAAAACATTTAAGGCTTTAAATGATAGCAAGAAAAAATCTTTTTATGTTTTAGTAGAATTCCCATATCCTAGCGGAGCAGGATTACATGTAGGACATGTTAGAAGTTATACAGCGCATGATGCCATAGCAAGAATGAAAAGAATGCAAGGGTATAACGTATTATTCCCAATGGGATGGGATGCTTTTGGAGCTCCAGCAGAAGAATATGCAATAAAGAATCATATTCATCCAAAAGAAGCAGTTGGAGAAAATATTAAAACTTTCAAAAGACAAATGAAAACTATTGGGTTCTCTTTTGATTGGGATAGAGAGTTTTCAACAACAGATCCAGATTACTATAAATGGACACAATGGCAATTCTTACAATTTTATAAACATGGAATGGCTTATAAAGATACAATACCAGTAAACTGGTGTCCAAAATGTAAGACAGTATTGTCAAACGAGGATGCAGCTGGTGGAGTATGCGAACGTTGTGGAACAGAAGTTGAACAAAAAGAAAAATCACAATGGATGTTAAAAATGAGCAGTTATGCTGAAGACTTATTAAATGGTCTTGATGACACTGACTTCGCTGATCGTGTTAAGTTAGGTCAAATTAACTGGATTGGTAAATCAACTGGAGTTGAGATGGATGTTGAAATAGTAGGAGGAGGATCTTTCCAAATATTCACAACATGTATTGAAACTGTATTTGGAATTACATTCTTTGTTATCGCACCAGATGGTAAATTAATTAAAGAATTAATGCCAAGAGTTGAAAATAAAGAAGAAGTTTTAAAATATATTGAAGACACTAAAAAGAAATCTTCAATGGATAGAACTGAATTAAATAAAGGTAAGACAGGAGTAGAAGTAAAAGGAATTAAAGCTATTAATCCAATTAATGGTAAAGAAGTTCCTATCTTCTTAGGAGACTTCGTTTTAGGAGATTATGGAACAGGTGCTGTTATGGCAGTTCCTGCACATGATCAAAGAGACTGGGAGTATGCTAAAGAACACAATCTTGATATCGTTGAAGTAATCGAGGGTGGAAACATAGAAGAAAAAGCATTTGAAAAATATGATTACTTAGGAAAAGGATGTAAGTTAATTAATTCTAATGAGTTTACTGGAATGACAGTAGAAGAAGCTAAAGAAGCAATTACAAAGATGTTAGAAGAAAAGAAAATTGCAAGAAGAGTTAATAACTATAAAATGAGAGACTGGATATTCTCACGTCAAAGATTCTGGGGTGAACCAATTCCAATGGTTTATTGTGAGCACTGCGGATGGGTACCAATGAAAGAAGAAGACTTGCCATTATTATTACCAGATGTAGCAGAATATGAACCAACAGATACTGGTGAAAGTCCATTAGCAAAAATTACTGACTGGGTAAATACAACTTGTCCAAATTGTGGTGGGCCTGCAAAAAGAGAAACAGATACAATGCCTAACTGGGCTGGATCTTCTTGGTATTTCTTAAGATTTATGGATGCCAAAAATGATAAAGCTTTTGCAAGCATGGATGCTATGAAGTATTGGAAAAGAGTTGATTGGTATAATGGTGGAATGGAACATACAGCAAGACACTTATTATATGCAAGATTCTGGGTACAATTCTTATATAATATTGGCTTAGTACCATCTAAAGAAATGATTTGGAAAAGAGTAAGCCATGGAATGGTTTTAGGATCAGACAATCAAAAAATGAGTAAATCAAAAGGAAACGTAATTAATCCGGATGATATAGTAAATGAATATGGTGCTGATACATTAAGAGTATATGAAATGTTTATGGGAGATTATACACAAGATGCTCCATGGAGTACAGATTCATTAAAAGGTTGTAAGAGATTCTTAGATAAAGTTACAAGATTAAAAGATAAAGTAGTAGATGGTGATGAATTTACAAAAGATTTAGAGCCAATTATCCATAAATCTATTAAGAAAGTTGAAACAGACTTAATGAATTTAGGATTTAACACTGCAATATCTCAATTAATGATTTTATCTAATGCGTTTGATGAAAAAGATACAATCACAAAAGCTGATTACAACTTATTATTAACATTATTAAATCCAGTAGCACCTCATATAACTGAGGAGTTAAATGAAGCAATTGGATATAAACCAATTTGTGAATCATCATGGCCAGTTTATGATGAATCAAAAACTATTGAACAAGAAAAAGAAATAGCAGTTCAAGTAAATGGTAAAGTAAGAGCAACAATCAAAATCAATATTGATGATAGCGAAGAAGTTATTAAAGAAAAAGCATTACAACAGGAAAATGTTATTAAAAACATTGAAGGAAAAGAAATAGTAAAAGTAATAGTTATTCAAGGAAGAATAGTTAACATAGTAGTTAAATAGAAAGAAGGAGTTTTATGTACGACGTAGTAATTGTTGGAGCAGGTCCAGCAGGATTATTTACGGCATATGAACTTTTAGAAAAAAATCCAAAGCTGAAAGTAGCATTACTGGACAGGGGATTAAAAGCAGACAAAAGAGTATGTCCAATGAATAGAGACAAAACAGAATGTAAAAATTGTAAGCCATGTGGAATTCTTTCTGGATATGGTGGAGCAGGAACATTCTCAGATGGAAAACTTAATTTTGTCCCAAAATTAGGTAAAACAGATTTATATAAATACATGGGACGCAAAGAAGCTGAAGATTTAATAAATGACACGGAAGATATTTTTAATAAGTTTAATATGGACAGCAAGGTATATCCAACTAATATGGATGAAGCTGAAAAAATTAAACATGAAATATCTAAACATGGTGCAAGTTTATTAATAATTAAACAAAAACATTTAGGTAGTGATAAACTACCAACATATATTAATGACATCTCAAACTACCTTGAAAATAAAAATGCCAAGTTGTTTGAAAGAGCAGATGTAATAGATATTGCAAAAGAGAAAAACGGTTACAAGACTACTTATCGTGTAGGAAAAAAAGAAGAAACACTAACTTCAAAATATGTTGTAGTAGCACCAGGAAGAACTGGAGCTAAATGGATTCAAGAACTTGCCGATAAGTACAATATTCCATATGTTTCTCAAAGTATTGAAATAGGTGTAAGAGTAGAAGTTAGAAAAGAGATCTTAAGTGATATTACAAGTGTTATATATGATCCAACAATATTTATTAAGACAAAAACATATGGTGATGAAATTAGAACATTTTGTACTAACCCAGGTGGATTTGTTGCAAAAGAAAATTATGAAGGATATATATGTGTTAATGGACACTCATTAAAAGAAATAAAATCAAACAATAGTAACTTTGCATTTATTTCTAAAGTAACACTTACACATCCAACAACTAACACAAGACAATATGGAGAATCAATTGCAAGAATTGCTAATGTTTTAGGAGCAGGAAAGCCTATTATTCAATCACTAAAAGACTTAAAGCAAGGAAGACGTAGTGAATGGCACAGAATTGAAAAAGGTTTCATTGAGCCAACACTTAAAGATTGTGTTGCAGGAGATTTGTCTTTAGTTCTTCCACATAGAATAATTTTGAATATTCTTGAAGGATTAGAAGTCTTGGATAAAATAATTCCAGGTGTTAATAATGATGAAACATTATTATATGGTCCTGAAATTAAGTTCTTCAGTAATGAAATAACAACAGATAATAATATGAAAATTGAAAATGAAGATATCTATTTCATTGGAGATGGGGCAGGTAAAGCTGGTAATATAGTTGCAGCAGCAGCAACTGGCTTAGTAGCAGCAAGAGATATATTAAGAAGAATTAAATAATTCTTCTTTTTTTGACACAAAAAGTTGGTAATATACTTTTGGTGATAATATGCAAGTTAAAATATTTGATGAAGAAAGTGAAGAAGACTTAGAAGAAGATATTAATAATTTTCTAGATGAATTTGAGGAAATTGATGTAATAGATATTAAATATCAGGTATCAACCTCAATTTACAGCGAAGAACAAATATTTTGTTTTTCAGCTATGATTATTTATAGATAATGAGTGGGAATAAAATAAGATAAAAAATCAAAATAACTAGGACTTTAATAAGTCTTTTTTATTAAAAATATTCGTTTACTTTGGAATACATTTATCATATAATGAATATAGCTTAGAAAATGAGGTGCTTTATGCTAGAATTAAGAAAAATAAATAAGAGCTATACAACTGGAAATTTTACTCAAAGAGCCTTAAAAAATATTAGTTTAAAATTTAGAAAAAATGAATTCGTAGCTATTCTAGGTCCTAGTGGAAGTGGTAAAACTACTATGTTAAACATAGTTGGAGGACTAGATAGATATGATTCAGGAGATTTAATCATAAATGGTAAGTCAACAAAAGAGTTTAATGGTAAAGAATGGGATGCTTATAGAAATAACTGTATAGGTTTCGTATTCCAAAACTACAACTTAATAACACATCTATCAGTTGCAGAAAACATTGAAATTGGAATGACTTTAAGTGGAATAAGCGCAAGAGAAAGAAAGAAAAGAGCACTTGAAGTTTTAGATAGAGTAGGATTAAAGGATCATGCTCATAAAAAACCAAATCAATTGTCTGGTGGTCAAATGCAAAGAGTTGCAATAGCAAGAGCTTTAGCAAACGATCCTGATATTATTTTAGCTGATGAACCAACTGGAGCACTTGATTCAGTAACTTCAGTTCAAATAATGGAGTTAATAAAAGAAATTGCTAAAGATAAATTAGTAATTATGGTAACTCACAATAGCGAACTTGCTTATAGTTATGCAAATAGAATAGTAGAGTTTAAAGATGGTGAAGTAGTAGATGATTCTAACCCAGTAAATGACGAAGAAAATATAGATAATGCTTATATAATTAGAAAAACAGCAATGAATTTCTGGACAGCATTAAAACTATCTTTTAATAATATAAAAACTAAAAAAGGAAGAACAATTTTAACTTCCTTTGCATCAAGTATAGGTATTATTGGAATAGCTTTAGTATTATCTTTATCGAATGGATTTAATATTCAAATAGATAAGTTTGAAACAGATACATTATCATCACTTCCAATACTTATTTCAAAAGAAGCGATGAGCTTAAACTCTGACAATATGCAATCACTATCAAATAAAAACGATGAAAATAAATTTACTGATAAAAAAGTCGTATTTCCAAGAGATGCAATTGTAGATCAATTAACACATGTTAATAATTTCTCTGATGAATACATGGATTATTTAAGCAAATTAGACAAAAAAGATATTTTAGGTATTGCTAATATTAGACTTTTATCAATGAACATTTTAGGAAAGGTTAATGGAAGGGTGACATTGATACCTACAATGGTTTCAAGCCAAAGTACAAGTGTTTCAACAATGTATGCATCATCATATTTCCAACCATTGCCAGCAAAACTAGATAAAACTAAAGAAGGTGTAATAGAAAGACATTATGATATCTTAAGTGGAAGACTTCCAGAATCTAAAGAAGAATTAGTTCTTGTTGTAGATAACTGCAATAAAGTTGATAAGAAATTAATTAGCTTCTTAGGACTAAATGAAAATCAAAATGAAATAGCATTCGAAGACATTATAGGAAAAGAATTCAAATTAATTCTTAATGAAGACTTCTATAAATCTTTAGGTAATGTATACACAGTTAATATGGATTTTGATTCATTATATAATAGCAACAAAGCAGTAACATTAAAAATAGTTGGTATCATCCGTGCTAAAGAAGAAAGTAAATTATATCAACAAGGAGCAAACATTGGTTACACAGAAGATTTAGTAGAATATGTATTAGAAAAAAATAAAGATTCTGGTATAGTAAAACTTCAAAAACAAGTTGATTATAATGTATTAACTGGTGAAAAAATAGATCCAACCACACCAGAAGGAAAAGAATTAAAGAACGTTTTACTTCAATATCTTGGAGGAGATGCAGTACCATATATCATTTGTATTTATACAACTGATTTTGATGCTAAGAACAATGTTATTGATTATTTAGATAAATACAATAATAAAGTAATAAATGAAATTGAGCCACATGCTAAATCATATCTTGAATATTTAATTAAGAATGTAAAAGATAATAATGATGTAAGGTTAAGAAATGTTGATAAAACAATTCAAGAAGTATCTCCAATACTTGTTAATTTAACTTACTCAGAAGGCAAACTAAACGGACAGCTTAACTTCGAAGGAGTAGAATTTGTTATTGAAAACAATGAAATAAAGAGTACTAATGGTGGTGTAACATATACAGATCTTGCTGAAACAATAGTTGCTTTATCAGGATCAATAATGGATGCTATTACATATGTACTAATAGGATTCTCTTCAATTTCACTTATCGTATCTTCAATAATGATTGGTATAATAACATATATAAGTGTTCTTGAAAGAACAAAAGAAATAGGAATATTAAGGGCGTTAGGTGCTAGAAAGAAAGATATAACTAGAGTATTTAATGCCGAGACATTCATAATAGGAATCACATCTGGTTTACTAGGAATAATAATTGCATTACTATTAACAATACCAATAAATATAGTGCTTTATGATTTAACTGAACTATCAAATGTAGCAAGATTAAATCCATTACATGCAATTGCATTAGTAGTAGTAAGCTTAACTTTAACTGTTATAGGAGGATTAATACCAGCTAAGATAGCTAGTAAGAAAGATCCAGTAGAGGCATTAAGAACTGAATAATCAGTTCTTTTCTACATGAAAGGAGTAATTATGAAACTATTAAAAAACAAATACTTTTTAACAAGTATGATTTCTTTATTGATAATATCTTTGATATTTATTGTTAAAGGAATATTTCCATTTGGGAATAACTCAGTAATATGGAGTGACATGCATGAACAAGTAACTGCAATTTATTATCATTTGCGAGATGCAGTTTATGGTGGATCATTGCTAGTTAACTTCAATTCAGGAGGTGCTGTTAACTTTATTGGCATAATGGCTTATTACATATTAAGTCCATTTACTG
Source organism: Bacilli bacterium (assembly GCA_017525035.1). Classification (GTDB taxonomy): domain Bacteria; phylum Bacillota_I; class Bacilli_A; order RF39; family UBA660; genus RUG13868. The sequence goes on from JAFXTH010000022.1 coordinate 14,238, forward strand.
CAATCATTTTATTATTTCCAAGAGACATGATACCTGAAGCAGTATCTATAATTGTTGCTTTAAAAGTAATATTATCAGCAGTAACATGCTTATTCTTCGTTGACAGATACTTCAATAAACTTAAAAATTATGAAAAAGTATTGCTATCACTTTTATATGCATTCTCAAGCTATAGTTTAATAATGCATGTAATAACTGGATGGATGGACGTAGTTTATTTATTCCCACTTTTAATGGTAGGATTAAAAGAATTATTAGAATTAAAAGACAAGAAACTATATATAATAATTCTAGCTTTATCACTAATATTAAACTATTATTTAACAATCATTGTATTACTTTTTGTACTTATAGGATCAGGAATATATCTATATAATTACAATAAAAAGAATATGAAAAAAGCTATATTAACGCTTGGTATATGTACTTTAATTTCAGTACTTTTATCAGCTGTTATAGTAATACCTGCAATACTTCAAACAATTGGTTCTGAAAGAGCAGGGCTTGATTTAAAAGTATTATTAAATTCTAATAAAGGACCATTAGTAGATAAAATATCAATATTATTTACAAGTGGACCACTAATAGCCTTAACAATTCTTTTAGGACTTAACTATAAAAAACATAAAAAGTTCTCAGGATTTGTATTCCCATTATTAATATTATTGGGACTTCCAATATTGGTAGAACCAATGAATAAATTATTCCATCTTGGAAGTTATGTATATTTTACTTATAGATATGGATTTATACTTATATTCTTATTAGTAATAGCAGCAGCATATTATTTAGAAAAAGTTGATAATAAGTTTGATATTAAAAAGTCAAATCTACTTGGTATTATTGCATCAGTTGGTACATTGGCTATTTTGATAGTAGCATTATTAAAAAGAAGATCAATTAGAATTGCTATATACAAATTATCTTTCACAAAAGGGAAGTTAGCATTCTTAATAATGTTAGCATTGTTAATATTTACAATTGCTGCAGTACTTTTATTAGAAATTAGGAAAAGTAAAAGAAATAGACAAATAATATGTTCAATAACTTTACTAATAATAATATTCAATACTTATCTATACATTGGATTTTATAACTACGATTCTAAATTAAAAGAACAATATGATACAATGAATGAATTGTATGAATTAAAAGATGAAACAGAATATTATAATGTAAAAGAAGTTAAAAGAGATTTAATTAGCAACTATGGTATGGTTACTGGACTTAGAACATTCGCTAACTTTACTTCATTGACTGCAGAAAATAACTTCAACACATTACAAGCTTTAGGGTATGATTCATATTGGATGGATACTGAATCAATTGGTGGTAATTTGTTTATTGATACAGTATTAGGATACAAATATATAGTTACAAAAGACGCTTATGAAAGCCCATATTATGAACTATATAAAGAATATGAAAATATTAAAGTATACAAATATAAATACGATATGCCTTATGGTTATATACTAAGAAAAGATGAAGATGTAGAAAAACCATTAACAGATGTTTCAAGTAGCTTTGAAGCAAGTAACATTATTTATAATGCTATCTCTGGAGAAGAAAATATCTTTAATATAGTTGAATTAACAGATACAAAAGAGTTAGAAAAAGACACTGTTATAGAAAAGGAAATAGAAGTTAAAAATAAGCAAAATGTTTATTTGGAATTATTTACAGAATACGAAAGTAATAAGAAAACTAATGCATATAGGTCATTTAATATTTATGTAAATGGTAAATTATTCCGTGAAGAATATCCAAGTGATAAGGGTAATGGTACATTAGATTTAGGTATTTATGAAAATACTAAATTAAATATTAAGATAGAAGTATTAAAAAATGTAACTGTTAGAAATGCCACAGTTGGTTTATTAGACTTAGCAAAATATGACAAGTTCATTAATGAAAAATATGGTACAGTTGAACTTGTAATAGAAGATAATACTATTAATATTAAAACAACTGCAGTAGCACCAACCACATTATTCATACCAATTCCAAACATTGGATATAATGTCAAAGGTACAACTATTAAAAGTGCATTTGGAAACTTCTTAGCTATTTCACTTAACTATGGTACAAATATATTTGAACTTAGTTATACACCTAAAGGAATTATTCCAGGTTTAATACTTACAGTAATTGGACTTATCTTATTATTACTAGTAGATAGAACTAAAAAATTACAAAAGATTTATGATTCTAATGCATTAAAAAATATTGCATACTATATATATCTTGCTATCTATTATGCAATACTAGCAGCATGTGTAATATGTGTATTAGCATTCCTAATATCATTTGTTCATAAAATATAAAAAAGTTGTTTAATACAACTTTTTTTATATTGAATAATTATTTGACATTCCACTAAAATTTGGATTGTAAGGTTGTGGGAAATTACCTTCTAACATAGATATTTTTTTCTCTAACTTTTTAACTTGCTTTTCAATTCTATCTATTCGTTCATTCATCATTCTAAGCTCACGATCATCGTTCATACCAGGCATAAAGTTAGGCATAAAACCATATGGCATTTGATTGTTCATAAATCCTCCTTATTCGTTTTATTATATGCAATATATGCTAATTGTGATATAATATTTTTGGTGATTCAAGTGAGGTTAAGAAACGTAAAAAACAAACAAGATATCTTATCAAATTCAACTTTACTAATTACTGATCTTAAAGATTTAAAAGGTAATTGGAAGACAATATTTAATAATGATAATCCAATATATATAGAAATAGGAATGGGTAAAGGTGACTTCATTTTAGAAAATGCCTTAACATATCCAAATATCAATTTTATAGGTATTGAAAAATACGATAGTATCGTTGCAAGAGCCATTCAAAAGATTGAAGGAAGAGATGATATACCATCTAACTTAAAACTACTTAGAATGGATGCTAAAGTAATTGATGAAGTGTTTTCAAAAGAAGTAGATAGAATATATCTTAATTTTTCAGATCCATGGCCTAAAAATAGACATAGCGAAAGAAGATTAACTTCTAAAACTTTTTTAGATAAATATGAAAAAATATTTAAAAATGACAATGAAATAATAATGAAAACAGACAATACAAATTTATTTGAATACTCACTTGTTACATTAAGTACTAATGGTTACCATTTTGATAAAGTTTCACTAGATTTACATAATAGTGATGTAGAATCAAATATAATGACAGAGTATGAGAAAAAATTTGTTGAAAAAAACATTAAAATTAATTATTTAGTAGCCATAAAAAAGGTGTCTAATAAATAAAAAAAGTGTTAAAATATTATTATAGATTTAATTTGTTTGATATAATTTATATAAAGTAGGTGTAATATGAAAAAACTAGTTGTTTTCTTAGCCTTGCTTATATTATTTACAGGATGTGAAATAAAAGAAGTAACAAATGAAGATATCAATAAGTTGATTGAAGAAACTACTTCTTTAGAAACACAAAGAGCAAATAGAAACTTTTCAGGATATAAATACTATTTGCCACAAGGGTTTGGTCTTGTTAATAAGAAGGAAAATAATCATGTATTATTATCAAATGGTGATTACTATTATTTATATGTAGATATTGTTTCTTACTTTCATAAAAAACAAGAACCAATCACTTATGATAATGAACTATACTTTTTTAAGAAAATATCTTATAATAATGTTGATGGATATATTAAAATAGGTAATCCAGTCAATGATATTTATTATATAGAATTGTCATATAATTATTCTAAGATAGAAGCATATGTTAAAAAAGAAAACTTAGAGTATGCAATAAAAAACTCAATAAGACTTCTTGCTTCTATTCAGTATAACGATATAATACTTGATACATTAATCGGAGAAAAAACATTAGACTATAAAGAAGAAGCATATAGTTTATTTGAATCAAAAAGAGAAGATGGAAATTTCTTGGATTATATTGAAGAATATGATGTATATGATGAAGAAAATGAAAAGATCAAAGATGAGGATCTTTTGGATACTAGCGAATAGGAAGGTGCTATTATGGGATTATTAAATAAATTAAAAGGAGTTTTCTTTGAGGAAGAAGAAGTTGAAGTAGAAGAAGACGAAAAAGAAAACGAAAAAGAATCTAAAGATAAAGTAGCAGTAGCTAAAAAAATAGAAACTCCAGAAAAAAAAGAGGAGCTTGTATTTAATGATAAGGATAAAGAATTTGACTTAGAAAGTGGTAACACAGAAGAATTCAAAAGAGAAAAAGAGTTCTTTCCAAGTTTTGATGATAAAGATTTTGAAGTTGAAAAGACTATGGACCTTGAAGCTCCTATTAGAGAAATAGCTGAAAAGGAAGAGGAAGAAATCTTTGAAGAAAAAGAAGAACCTCAAGTAGAAGAATATCATTACGAAGAAGTTAGATATGAAGAAGCACCACTTCCAAGAAGAGAAGATAGAGCAGCTCCATATCAAGGATTATATGAAGGAACAACAAAGAATGAGCCAAAAGCATCATTTACACCTTCACCAATTATTTCTCCAATTTATGGAATCTTAAATAAGAACTATAAAAAAGAAGAAATAGTAACAAAAAAAGAAATTAGATTATCACAAACTTCTGCAAAGAAAGCAGATCTTGATATTATAAGAGAAAAAGCATATGGAGATTTAGCTGGAGATATCTCTGCATCAATAGAAGAAGGAGAAAAGGCTAAAGATAAGGATCCTGAAGCTGAAACAAAAGAAGATCTACTATATGACTTGAATGATGAATCTCCTACAGTAAAAGTTGTAACAGTTGGAGATGCTGAAGAATATTATAATGATTTAGGGTTAGAATATAATGTAGATTATAAAGTAGAAAAAGATGAACCTACAAAAGAAGAAAAAGATGATGACGAAATTGTAGATATAGAAGACAAAGAAGAAAAGAAAGAAGAAAATAAGATTGATATAGAAGAATCTGAAGATGATAAAAACATCTTTGATTTGATAGATTCAATGTATGAAGATAAGGAGTAGGCTATGGAATTATTAAATGATATTTTCCCAATTATAATTTATTTTTTAGTAGCAGTATTGCTATTTGTAATTATTATATTAATTACAAAATTAATTAGTACTGTTGAAAAAGTAAATATTTTACTTGATGATGTTGAAGGTAAATCACAAAAGCTAAATGGTTTATTTGATGCCATTGAAAAAGTAGGGGATACAATTAAGTCTGCAAATAGTAAAGTAAGCGGATTAGTTGCAAAATTAGTAACTACAGTATTTAAGCAAAAAAGAAAAAATAAAAAGTCAAACAAAGAGGAGGTAGAGGACGATGAGTAAAACAAAAACATTTGTAGCAGGTCTTGCTGTAGGAGCAGCACTTGGAGTTTTATATGCACCTAAAAAAGGTAGTGAAACAAGAGAAGACTTAAAAGAATTATTCGAAGAATTAATGAACAAGATTAGAGATATCGATTTAGAAGAAGTTAAAGAAGCAGTTGCAAATAAAATTGCTGATATTAAAAAGAGCTTATCTGAATTAGATAAAGAAAAAATTATTGAAATAGCAAAAGAAAAAGGAGCTCTTTTAAAAGAAAAATGCGAAGACTTAATAGCATTTGCAAAAGAAAAAGGAATTCCTGCAGTAGAGAAAACTGCTAAAGAATTAAAAGCAAAAGCACAAGAAGTAACAAAAGATGTTGTTGCTAAATTAGAAGAAAGAAAAGCAAAAAAAGAAAAAGAAGCATAAGCTTCTTTTTTTTATTTCAATATTCTAACTTTTTCAGTTTTTGTATTTTTAATTTCGTCACCAATTATTTCTTCAAGCATTCGCTCTTGAAGTGCAAGTCTTGAGCATATATCAGTAACTAATTTTCTATCAAAATAGTAATTACTTGCATCTACTAAACCAAGTTGTTTTACTCTTTGTGCTCCACCATCAGGATAAGATAAAACCCTGTTGTGAGTTCTGTTACTTAATAATGTAACATTTATTCCATTTAATTTATCTACACCAACGAATGAACCACTCCATCCAGTTTGACAAACACTTTGACCACTAAGACCTGGATATATAGCAGTGTACTTAGGATCATTATTTTTAACATTACATAAATATCCATATGATGGAGTATATATGAAACCATCATATTTAACTCTGTCATTTTGTGTTCTGTTTTTAGCCATCTCACGATACATTGCAGGATGAATTATTAATCCATGAATCATTCCTTGTGAGAAATTAACCATATCTTTAACAGTTGAGAATAATCCAGCATGCCCTGATAAGTTACCTTCAGGTTGCCCTAATATTGCAGCTTTTTTATCAGTTACTGTTCCAATAGGAGCAGATTGATCAATATAAGTACTTCCATTAGGAAGTAGGTGAATTGCATAGTTGTTATTAGCAACTCTTTCAAGTGCATAACCAGGTACTTTAACATATGTACTTGTCATAGCTGTAGGCTGAAGAATTGTTTGTGAAATATAATCATATAAATTCATTCCAGTTATCTTTTCAATAACATATTTTAAAACCATTGGTGCAATGTCGTTGTATCTACTTTTTTGATACATTTCTTCAGGCGTTTTAACTCTTGCTGTTAATAATATCTTTTCAGCTTCTTCTTTATCTTTGGCGTTGTCAATTCTTCCTTCTGTAATAAGTGGTAGATACATTAATAAATCATGTAATGTAACACCTTGAAGGTTTTTGAATTCTGGAACATATTTAGTAACTTGATCTTTCAATTCAACATCTGGTCTAAGTGCTAACTTTAACATTGCAACAGCGGTAAATAATTTTGTACATGATGCAAGGTCAAATATTGTATCTTCATCCATTTCCTGAAGATCGATACTTACTTTACCATTGTTCATAACGATTTCTTGTTTATTTCCGACTATAATTCTTTCTTGATGGTTACAAGTACCAAAACTCATAACAGCACCAGGTGCTTTTAGTTGCTCTAAGTAAACTTTTCTAACAATTTCTTCTACGCCTGATCTTTTATATAATTCTTCTCGTATTTCACTAATATCAGCATCTTTATTACGTTTTAATACATCCATAACAACTTTATATAACTCTAAATAATCTCTTTTAGAATACATCAAAGTAGTGCCAATATTGTCAGTGTCTTTTAAGTTTTCAACAAACCCTTCGACAATTTTATTTTTTAACATAGGTACACCCCTTAAATAACATTGGTTATTATACCACAAATTCTTAAAAATTTCAAATGTTAGGTTATTGATTTATTTATAAAATGTGTTAAACTATATGTATATTTAACGTTGAGGAATAAAAGTAGTTATTAATTTTCTTTCTAGAAAGAGTAGAGGATGGAAATACTTAAGAGGTTAATAATGAAGTTACATATTCGGAGTTAAATCGCATACTTGCGTTAAAGAGTAGAGTGTATAACAGATGTTATAAAGTAAGATGGTACCGCGATAATTCGTTCTTACATTTATAGCATCTTTTTTTAGGAGGAAATTATGAATTTATATGAAGAATTAGTGTGGCGTGGACTTATTAAAGATGAATCTAGTCCAGAAATTAAGAATTTGTTGAACAATCAAAAGGTTACTTTTTACTGGGGAACTGATCCAACAGCAGATTCATTACATTTGGGTCATTACTCATCATTAATAACTGCAAAACGTCTTGCTAAAGCTGGACATAATCCAATTCTTCTTGTAGGAGGAGCAACTGGATTAATTGGGGATCCAAGACCAACTGCAGAGCGTGAAATAATTGCTAAAGAAACAATTGAAAAAAATATTGCGGGTATTCAAAAACAAGTTAGTGACATATTTGAAGGTAAGGCAGAAATTGTTAACAACTACGATTGGACAAAAGACATTTCGTTTTTAGATTTCTTAAGAGATATTGGTAAATATATAAATGTTAACTATATGCTTAATAAAGATATTATTTCAAGAAGATTAGAAACAGGTATTACTTACGCAGAATTTTCATATACATTAATTCAAGGTAATGATTTCTTAGAATTATTTGAAAGAAAGAACTGTGTATTACAATGTGAAGGTAGTGATCAATGGGGTAATATCACAACAGGTATTGAATTAATCAAAAAGAAATTAGGTAAAGAAGCATATGGATTTACAATGCCATTAATCTTAGACAAATTTGGAAATAAATTTGGAAAGAGTGAAGGTAATGCTTTGTGGCTTGATAAGAACAAAACATCATCTTATGAATTGTATCAATACCTAATCAATACAGATGATACTATGGTAGAACATTACTTAAAAGTATTCACATTCTTAAACAAAGAAGAAATAGAAGCAATTATTAAAGAGCAAAATGAACATCCAGAATCAAGAATAGGTCAAAAGACTTTAGCACATGAGATAATTAGAGATCTTCATGGAGAAGAAGAATATCAAAAAGCTTTAAAGATGAGTGAAGCATTATTTAGTGGCGATGTTAAAGATTTAACTGTTAAAGATATTGATTTAATATTCAAAGATGCTGAAAAGAAAGAATTAGAAAGTGAATTGAATCTTGTTGATTTATTAGTTGATAAACAAATCTGTGGAAGTAAAAGAGAAGCAAGAGAATTTATCACTGGTGGTACTATCTCAATTAATGGAGATAAAATAACTGACCTTGAAAAGCTAGTATCTAAAAAGGATGCTATAGAAGGGAAATATATTATTTTAAGAAGAGGAAAGAAAAAATACTTCTTAATTGAATGCAAATAAAAAAGTTCGGATTTTCCGAACTTTTATTTTTTTATCTGTTGTAGAATTCAACGATTAATGATTCGTCGATATCAGCATTTAATTCTTGTCTTTCTGGTAATCTTACATAAGTAGCTTCTTTTTTGTTTTCATCATAAGTGATGTATTCAACACGAGAAACAACTTTTTCTAAGCTTTCGTTAACTACTTTTAAATCTTTATCCTTATCTTTTAAAGTGATTACAGAACCAACTTTAACTCTGAATGATGGGATATCAACTTTTTGTCCGTTAACTAAAACGTGACCATGATTAACAAGTTGTCTAGCTCCACGTCTAGTACTAGCAAATCCGATACGGTATACTAAATTATCTAAACGAGATTCAAGCATTTTTAAGAAGTTTTCACCATGAATACCTTTCATTTTTCCAGCTTCATCAAATGTTTTACGGAATTGCTTTTCAGTTAATCCGTACATAAATCTAACTTTTTGTTTTTCCTTTAATTGGATACCATAGTCAGATAATTTTCCACGTCTGTCTGCTCCATGTTGACCAGGACCATAAGGACGCTTTGCAATTTCTTTACCGTTTTCTAATAAACTCATACCAACTCTACGAGCTTGTTTGTAACTAGATCCAGTATATCTTGCCATAATTCTTTCCTCCTTTATTTATTAACATAAACAAAAGACTACATACTTCTTATTTATAGGGAGTCTATTTTAATATTTTCACTTAAACAGCATTTCACGAAAAAGTTACTAATAAACTTAATAGACACATTAAAAATAAGTAAATAATCGCTGTTTGAATATGCAATAAAGATTATATATTAAAATGGTGTTTTAGTCAACATTTTCTTTAATAATAAGCAAAAAATAAAAAAATAATGAAAATAAGCTAGATATGTGTTAAAATAAGTATATAGAATAGAGGTGATATAATGGGAACAACAATGCTAGTAATATTAAGTTATGTAGCAATTTTTGTTTTGCTTATTTTTATCGTTATATCACTTATTAAAAGAAAGAAATTAAAAGAATATAGAAGAGAACTAGAACTTCTAGATAAAAAGAAAAATGAGATAGAAAGTGCTCCAATTGTATCAGAACTTGCTAAGCTTGAAACACTTGTTAAAAATGACAAGATAGAAGAAAAATATAAAGAGTGGTTTAATACATTTGAAGATATTAAAAATAATGATATTCCTAAGATTAATGATATGATTATTGATCTTGATGCTTACTTAGATAAAAAACAGTATAAAGAATATCATATCAATGTTGCTAAAACAGAACTTGCAATATATAAAGCAAGAAATGCAACAGATTACTTACTTGATGAAATAAAAGAAGTAAACTTAAGCGAAGAGAAATATAGAAGAATAATTACTAAACTTAAAACAAAATATAGAGAATTAAATGATGCTTTTGAAGCCAAAAGAAATGAATATGAAGAAATTGCTAATCCAATTGAACTTCAATTTGAAAACATAGAGAAAAGATTCCAAGACTTTGAATACTATATGGATCAAAATGATTATCAAGAAGTATATCATATTGTTAAAGGTATAGATATAATGATTGATCATATGGGAATAGTAATTGAAGAAGTTCCAGATTTGGTTCTTCTTGCTAACAGAATTATTCCAAAGAGGATTGAACAAATTACTGAAACGTATTCTGATTTAAAGAATAAAAAATATCCATTAAAACATTTAAAGATTGAATATAATGTTGAAGAGTCACTTAAGAATGTTAATAAGATATTAGATAGAATTAAAGTTCTTAACTTAGAAAACTGTATGTTTGAGTTAAAGACAATGCTTGAATATTTAGATTCTTTATTTGATGAGTTTGAAATTGAAAAACAAGCTAAGAAAGAATACGAAGAATCAAAAGAAGTATTTGATAAGAGACTTGAAAAAACAACTGGTGAAGTAAATGATATATATGCTCAAATGGATGATATTAAGAGCATGTATGATTTAAAAGATGAAGATATAAAAGCAATAGATGCAGTTAATGAAAAAACAAAAGAGTTAAATACAGAATATAAAACTTTAATTAAAGGTGCTTCTAGAAAGAAAACACCATATTCTGAACTTTCTGTAAGCATAAAAGAATATCTTGATAAGCTAAAAATAATTGAAGATGAATTAGATGTTTCATTAAAGAATTTGGGACATTTGTATGATGATGAAGTAAGAGCAAGAGAGCAACTAGATGAAATACAAGAGTTATTAAAACAATCTAAGGCTAGAATTAGAAGTTATAAGCTTCCAATTGTATCAGATGCTTACTTTGTTCAACTACAAGAAGCTAATGAATCTATTCTTGAAATAATTAAAGAATTAGAAAGAAAACCAATAGTTATTAAAACTTTAAACACAAGAGTAGATACATCAAGAGATTTAGTATTAAAATTATTTAATACGACAAATGAAATGATTAAAACTGCTAAGATAGCAGAGTATTCAATTGTATATGGTAATAGATATAGAAGTGAAAACATTAATATTGATAGTGGACTTAACCAAGCCCAAATGTTATTCTATAAAGGAAACTATAAGAAATCATTGGAAGTTACTCTTTCTACAATAGAAAGAATAGATAAAAACATAAGAAAAAAGGTGACAGAAATATATGAAAAAAATAAGTAATAAGGGATTTGGGAAAGTTGAACTAATGGCTATGCTAGCCTTAATAGCAATATTATTGGCAGTAGGATCAAAAATTGTATTAGATAATACTGGTAAGAACTACGGGAATTTTAAAACAGTTGCAAATAACCTTGCAAACGCAGTAAGTAAATATAAAGATAGATATCCAAAAGACTCTAATATTTATTATTTATATGAAGTGCAGGCTAAAGGGTATATTGATGAATTAAAAAATCCATTAAAAACTACACAAGAATGTGACGTATATGACTCATATGTAGAAGTACCAGAGCCTAATAATAAAAAAGTATATTTAACTTGTGGAGATTATATTGTTGAAGGAGTACAAGGTAAAACATATATGGTGTACGAAGTAGGAGAGTGGCAAGATGAACAAGAGTCTGACACAAACGATAATGGCACTATATATAACTACAAAAAAGGTGAAAAAGTAATGCTTCCTGAATACATATCAAAAAACACATTTATTCATGAATTCTATGTAAGAGAAAATACGAGAATATCAACACCATTTGCAGTAAATAAAGAAAAAGACATGAAACTTCTTACAAAACAAGTTTATAGAACAAAAACATTATTAAAAGAAATAAAATAAAAAGATGATTTATCATCTTTTTTTTGATATACTTATAATGGTGATTAATAATGGGTTTATTTAGCAAAATTAAAAGTATGTTCAAAAAAGATAATAATGAAGAAGTTATTAATGAACAAGAAGAAAAAGTTGAAAAGGTTATTGAAGAAGAACCACAGATAGATGAAGTTGTTGAAGAAGTTAAAGAACAACCAAAAGAAGAGAAAAAACAAGAAGAAAA
>JAFXTH010000023.1 GCA_017525035.1 Bacilli bacterium
CATCATTTAATGCATCATAACTTCTCTTTAATGCTTTTAATGAATCTTCTTTTGTAAAGTGAACAAATACTCTCCAACAGAAAATAGCATTATATTTATCTTTAAATTTATCTGTTAATAAATTAAACTTTATTGGCTCTAATCCATTATCTTTTATGGCTTTTAAGAAATCATCAGCCACATCACTTGCTGTTACATTGTATCCAAGTTTCTCTATGTATTTAGCATTTTCTCCATCGGCTGAACCGACTTCTAAGATTTTACTTCCTTTAGGTAATTCTTTAAAAGTTTCTTTAATAAACAAATTTACTTTCTTTTTATATTCTTTAGCGCTTTCTTTATATTCTTTAGCAACTATCTTAGAACTTTCTAAATAATTCTTTGCAGCCTTTTGATAAGCTTCTAATGTTTTTTTATTTTGAATACTCATAATTACCTCACTATTCTATTTACAATTGTTTAAATAATTAACAACTTCATCTATGTTGTTTGCAACATAGTACTTATTCTTTTCACTTTCTTTTACAAATTTTTCTTTAAAAATATCATCGATAAACGATATTAATTTATCATAATATCCACATGAATTATAAAGAATAATTGGAATATTAATTTCATTACATATTTTACTATAGTTAGCAGTAAAGAATTCATATAATGATCCGAATCCTCCTGGAAGTAATATTATTGCATCACTTTCTTGATATATTTTCATGGTACTATCTAACATTGTTTTTGTGATAAGTTCTTTATCACATTCTAATGTTTTAAAACTTTCTATATAAAATTCAGAACACATACCTGTAACTTTTCTATTGTTCTTCTTAGCAATATTATATGATACTCCCATTAATCCTTTATCATATGCTCCAAAAACTAAATCGTTATCTTTTAATAATATCTCTAAAAGTTTTGTACAATCTTCTACGTACTTACTTGGTATCATCTCGCTTGATGATGCTCCTATAAATAATTTCATTTTAATCACCTATCTAATTATAGCATAAAAAAGACTAGTATTACCTAGCCTGTTTTAATATTTCATTTTTATAATCTTTACCACGTTCTTCGAAGTTTTTATAAGTATTGTAACTTGCTGCTGCAGGTGATAGCATACATGCTTTACCTTCTTCAGTATTTTCGTATGCAAGTCTTACTGCATCTTTCATATCTATTGCTTTGAATATCTTTTTATTACATTCTTTTTTTTCTAATAGATCTGCAATAGTATATCCAGTATCTTTAAGACAAATAATTACTTTTATCTTGTTGCTATTATATAGATAATCGATTAAATCACCATAATCAATTCCCCTATCAAGCCCTCCAATTATAATTGTATAAGCATTTTCAATCGCATTAACACAGTTAATAGCAGTCATTGGAATAGTTGATATTGAATCATTATAGAAATCTATTCCTTTGTAATTACCTACAAGTTCTAGCCTGTGTTCTAAAGGCTTAAATGTATCTACTAAATCACATACTTTATCTAAATCAAGTTTAAGTATATCTGCAACAATAAGTACTGGTGCAATATTGTAATAGTTATGTTCACCCAAAATATTTCTTTTTCTATTTTTTAAATATACTAATTTATCATTTAAATATAAACCATCTTCTTTTATAGTTACACCTTTATTTGTTTCTTCTGTACTATAAGTATAAGTATTTTTAGAATCTTTAAAATACTTTACTGAATCTTTTGAATCAAGTCCCCATATCTTATAGTCATTTTCTTTTTGATACTTAAAGATATTTAACTTAGCAAATATATAATCTTCATATGATTTATATAGATCTAAATGTTCTTCATATAAGTTAAGTAAAATACTTATATTAGGAGATGCTTTAACAAATTTTAACTGATGACAACTTAACTCTAATACAAATATTGTATCTTCATTTATTTCTTCTATTTTCTCAAATACTGGTATTCCAATATTACCCGCGAACAAAGTATTCTCGTGCATATTTGAAATAACATGATATATAAGTGAAGAAGTTGTACTCTTTCCTTTAGTACCTGTTACTCCTATAGTTTTACAAATACTATGTCTTAAAAATAAATCTATTTGAGACGTTATTTTGTTTTCAAATGAAGAATAATCTATGAATTTAAAATTAACTCCAGGAGATTTAATAATTAAATCATAGTCATCTAAATTATCTAAATAATTTTTACCTAATATCAAAGTAATATTCTTATCACTAGTTAATTCAGGATTCTTATTTATTAATTCTTCATTACCATCAGCAATATATAAGTGTTTATCTTTCAAACTTTTTCTTATGAAATTATATGTTGATTTACCTTCTCTACCATATCCAAGTATTAATACTTTATCAAAAGAATCTATTTCAGAAATAATACTGTTAATCATTATAGAATTCCTCCTTTAGTAGATTAAGTAAATAATCATTTACATTATGTTCATTATTTAACTCAGTTAAAATCTTATCATCTGGTTTTACAACGTCATAATGATTTTTATAATAATCAAGCAAATATGGTTTATCATATCCTCTTAGAATTAAATTATTAACAACATAACTTACTTCTTCAATTGTTCCTACACATTCGAATGGTTTGTTCTCAGTTTTCCCTAAAAGTTCTAGGAAATACTGTAGCATATTTTCGTCATCCAGCATATTTTCTCCAAATACATCTATCATTGTCTTTTCATCTACAAAGTAACTCATTATGATATATATGAATAAACATTTTGGACAAGATAGACACCATCCATCAGTAACACCAATATTCTTTCTTTTACCACCATTATTACAGCTTATGAAATGTTTAAAATATTTTGGATATTTAGTAAATATTTTCATAATTTCAATCTCACTAAGTGGCCTTAATAAACTAAAATATTCTATTTTGTCTGTTAAATAGTTTTTAACATACCATCTAAAATCTTGTTCAAATTCAAAGCTCTTTGAGTATTGATGATTTATATTAGTACCTTTAACGCTTGCTTCATTACTTGATGATTCATTAGAAAGTACTATGTATTTTATTCCATTTAAGTATGCTGAGATGTATGCGATGAAAGCAATACATGATGATATTGGTGTATGACCATTTAGAAATCCTCTATTATTTAATTCAATTATATTTTTATCAAATAATCTTGTTGGATTAATAATATCTTTAATTCCTGCTATTTCAGCACTTTCAAAACATACTTTACGATTGTTCATAATAAATGCATGTTTATCATTCTCATTTTTAAGTATTTCGAGTGATACAATAGAATCTTTTCCTCCACCTACTGCTATTAAATATCCTTTGTATTCATTATTATCAGTAAATGAATAATCATCTTTTGTTGTTGTAATATTTACAAAATTTTCTTCTGGAGTAATTCCATTAGTGTAGAAAAATTCCCCTAAACCATTAAGCATAAGTTTCTTAACCCATGCTATTTGCTTATCATCAAGATGTCCACATTCAATAAATATATTAGGAGAACAAGTTGGTTTCCAATAACTAGGAAGTTCACAAAGTCCTAATGAGAATATCATCTTGTTAAGTAGATTCTTATCATATTCTTTAACTGTCTTTGGCACTTTTAATGTAGGATTAAATCTCATCAATCCCTTTATTTCAAAATCATAAGTTACAAAGATATGATCTATCTTATCCTCAACATTAAATCCATGATAATAAAAATCAGGATATAAATTTCTAAACTCGTTATATTTATCCATATAATCACTCCATACTATATAATTATATACTAATCAAATAAAAAAGACTAGTTTTCTCTAGTCTTTTAATTAATTATTTAGTTGCTTCTTCAATTGCAACTGCAACCGATACTGTAGCACCAACCATTGGGTTGTTACCCATACCAATTAATCCCATCATTTCTACGTGTGCAGGAACTGATGATGATCCAGCAAATTGTGCGTCACTATGCATTCTTCCCATTGTATCTGTCATACCATATGAAGCAGGTCCTGCTGCCATATTATCTGGGTGTAATGTTCTTCCTGTTCCACCACCTGATGCAACTGAGAAGTACTTCTTACCTTTTTCAACGCATTCTTTCTTATATGTTCCAGCAACTGGATGTTGGAATCTAGTAGGATTTGTTGAGTTACCAGTAATTGATACATCAACATCTTCATAAGTCATGATTGCTACACCTTCTCTAACATCGTTAGCACCATAACATCTTACTTTTCCTCTTTCTCCATCAGAGTATTTGATTTCTTCAACTATTTTTAATTTACTTGTATAGTAATCAAATTCTGTTTTAACATAAGTAAATCCATTAATACGTGAAATAATTTGAGCAGCGTCTTTTCCTAAACCATTTAAAATTACCTTTAATGGTTCTTTTCTAACTTTATTAGCATTCTTAGCAATACCAATTGCACCTTCTGCTGCTGCGAATGATTCATGTCCTGCTAGGAAAGCAAAACATTTAGTACTATCACTTAATAGCATTGATGCAAGATTACCATGTCCTAAACCAACTTTACGGTCATCAGCAACACTTCCTGGAATACAAAATGCTTGTAATCCTTCACCTATTGCAACTGCTGCATCTGCTGCTTTAGTTCTTCCAGATTTAATTGCAATTGCTGCTCCTAATGTATAAGCCCAGCATGCATTTTCAAAACAAATTGGTTGAACTCCTTTTACTATTTCATATGGGTCAAACCCTAAATCAGTACATATTTTTCTAGCATCATCAAAATCTTTGATACCATATTTCTTCATTACAGGTTCGATTTGTTTAATTCTTCTATCATAACTTTCAAATAATGCCATAAACTATTCCTTTCTAGGGTCAATTTTCTTAACCGCTTCATCGAATCTTCCATATTGTCCGCTAGCCTTTTCAATAGCTTCCATAGGTTCAATTCCTTTTTTAATATTTTCCATCATCTTACCAAGATTAACATATTTGTATCCAATAATTTGGTCATCTTTATCTAAACCAATTTCTACAATATAACCTTCAGCAACTTCAAGATATCTAGGACCTTTTGCTAAAGTTGAATAAATAGTACCAACTTGGCTTCTTGTTCCTTTTCCTAAATCTTCAAGTCCTGCTCCAATAGCAAGTCCACCTTCACTAAATGCTGATTGTGAACGTCCATATACTATTTGTAAGAATAATTCTCTCATAGCAGTGTTAATTGCATCACATACTAAGTCAGTATTTAATGCTTCTAATATAGTTTTACCAACTAATATTTCACCAGCCATAGCAGCACTATGTGTCATACCACTACATCCGATTGTTTCAACTAATGCTTCTTGAATTATTCCTTCCTTGATATTTAAAGTAAGCTTACAAGCTCCTTGTTGTGGAGCACACCATCCAATACCGTGTGTTAAGCCTGATATATCTTTAATTTCTTTGGCTTGTACCCATTTACCTTCTTCAGGAATAGGTGCAGCACCATGACTTATACCCTTTACTGGGCACATATTCTCTACTTCTTTTGAGTAAATCACATTATCACCTCATGAGTATTATATCATGAATAAAGTTTTTTTAATCACCATTTAATTAATTTTTGTTTATTTAAATAGAAAAAGACTAGATTGTTCTAGTCTTTTATTCAAACATTTTAGCTACTTCTTCTAGCTTTTCTCTTATTTTTATATGTTGTGGACAAATTCTTTCACATTTACCACATTTAATGCAATCTGATGCTTTACCACTATCTCTTGTTGATACTCCATAATACATTGATGAGTTCCAATCTTTAAATTGTTTTTTAGCATTATAACATGCAAACAAATCTGGTATTTTAATATTCATTGGGCAACCTTCAACACAATATCTACATGCAGTACAAGGTATTCCTCCAAGATTTTTTAGTATTATTGCTACTTTTTCTATTGCTTCTTTTTCTTCTGGAGTTATCTTTTTAAACTCTTTCATATAACTTACATTATCTTTCATTTGCTCTAAGTCACTCATTCCAGATAATACTTTATAAACTCCATCAAAACTTGCAGCGAATCTAATAGCATAACTTGCATAAGATAAATTATTATTCAATTTATCAAATTCTTCCTTAGCCTCTTCTGGAAGTCTTACTAATCCTCCACCTTTTACAGGTTCCATTATCAATACTTGTTTATTATATTTTCTACAAACTTCATAGCATTTTTCGCTTTGAACACTTGGATCTTTAAAATCAACATAGTTGAATTGTATTTGTACTATTTCTATTTCATCATGTTCTTTTAAAATATTTTCTAGCACATCACTAGTATCATGAAAAGAAATACCTAAATGTTTAATTTTTCCTTCTTCTTTAAATCTTTTAGCTACTTCATATGCATTACATTTCATAAAATGTTTATAGTTCTCACGATTTTGAGCATGCATCAAATAATAATCAAAGTAATCAACACCACATGCCTCTAATTGTTTGTTAAAGAAAGGCTCAATATCTTCTTCTTTTTTAAAATATACATCAGTTAATTTATTTGTTAATATGAATTTACTTCTATCATATCTTTTAGATAAGCATTTTCCAATGGCTATTTCACTTTTACCATTAATATATCCATGTGCTGTATCAAAATAATTAAATCCATTATCCATGAAGTAATCAATCATTTTGTTAAATTCTTCATAGTCTACTTCATTTTCTTTCATTGGAAGCCTCATACATCCAAATCCTAGTAATTTTTCCATTTTATCGCTCCTATAATTATATTATTATTTCCAGAAACCTTTTGATTCTGTTTGAACTGATGCTAGTTCTTTATAACAATCACCTATTACTCTTCGTTGTTGTTCCATACTACCTTCATTTAATTGCTTGCACAAAGTAGCCAATTTTATTCTTTTAATAGGTCCAACCTTTTGAAGATTATCTCTTAACATGCTATAAACAAAACCATGAACAAGCCATTCTTGATTTATTGGTCTTCCTATTTTGTTTCTAACTAGGTTAGCATTTTGCTTTTTGCCTGTTGCAATATCTTTTGCTAAAGTAAAGAAAAAATGTTCTTTGTCCTTTCTAGTTCCAACAAAATGTATGGCTTGATTGTTGTCTTTATTAAGACTTATTGAAACCATATCACTTGTTAATAATTCATCTGATAAGTACGAATAAATATCAACATTATCGTCCATTAATATATATGCTTCTTGAAAACTACTTTCATGTCCTGAACAACATGCAGCAGTTTTTAAGCCATTACTCCACATAATACTTAAACAAAATCTTAATCCTTCTGATCCTTCTGAAAATTCATCCAAAGCTTTATCTATTTCATTTCTAGGAATACTATCTAGTTTTATCATAGGACCATTATTATACTTTGACATATTATCACCAATATTATTATATAAAAAAAGACTAGCTTTGACTAGTCATTTTCATTTGTTTTGGATTTGCTTCTACAATCCCATATTTTCTTTCTACAACTGTAGGTAGATTTGAAATATCTACAGTACCAAGAACTTGTGCTAATGGAAGACCATTAACTGCTGTATAATCTACATTTGTAGTAAGTTCTTCTGGAAAGAATCCGTTTAATAAAATATCAACATCATATTTATCTTTTGAGTTATATTTTGCCTTTTTAGCTTGTAATGTAATTGGGCTTGCTACTTTACATATCATAACACCAATTCTATATTTATTAACTTCTTCTCCAAGAGATTCATGTAAGATAAATTCTACAATAGTATTATCATCAAGCATAGCAAAGTTCATTGTATGATCATTTCCTTGACTTTCTCCAGTTGATAAATTCATTGGATATGGTTCAAGAAAATGTCCTGATATTAAACAATTTGCTGGTAAAGAACTAATAATAAAATCATATACATCCCTATTATTTAATGGATAATATTTTACATAACTTTTACCAACTGCAATATCTTGATGATCAACTAAGTCTTGTAATACATTAGATGATACAACTGCATCAGCTTTATCGTTAGCCTCTCTAATCTGTTTTAAAAGATGATCTCTTGCTTCTAAAATCTCATTCTTTTCCATAATAATCACACTTCCCCTTAAAAACATGCGCTATTATACAACATTTTCTTAAAAAAGTCAAATTATAGTTAATATATCTAGTTATTTTCAACAAAAAAACTAGATTTTTTTCTAGTTTTTTTAATATCCACCATCTATTTTTATTACTTCATCATTTATGAAATCAGCATCATCGCTTGCTAGGAAACAAACCACTTTACCTATTTCGCTAGGTTCAGCAAATCGCTTTTTATAAATTTTTTCTGTTTCTTCTTCAATTAGTTCTTTTGGTAATTCTTTATTCATCTCAGTATTAACCCATCCTGGTGCTACACAATTAACATTTATATATGGCGCATATTGAATAGCAAGATTATGTGTCAAGTTAATAACTCCTGCTTTAGAAGCATCGTAATCTATACTCGTAGGGAAAAAGGAATTAATTCCATTTGTACTTGATATATTAATTATCTTACCTTTCTTTTGGTTTAGCATTACTTCCCCTACACATTTACTTACAACAAAAGGTCCAATTAAATTTGTATTTAATGTTTTTTGCCAATCATCTACAGTTCTTTCTTCAAAGTCTTTATCAATTGCAATACCTGCATTATTAACTAAAACATCTATATGACCAAATTCAGAAATAATTATATTAACCATTTCCTTTACTTCTTCTTCATTTGAAACATCTGCCCTTATTGCTAATGCTTTAATATTGTAATCATTTTGCAATTGTTCTTTAAGTTCTGTTGCTTCTTTTTCACTATTCTTATAATTTATTACTACGTTATATCCCTTTTTAGCAAATTCTGTAATGGTTGCTCGTCCTATTCCTCTTGAACTTCCTGTTATTAATGCAACTTTGTTATTCATATAATCATTCCTTCCAGACTAATTGTATCAAAAAAAGCTAGACTTCTCTAGCTTTTTATTTACTATTTCTTCCTCATTTTCATAACAAGGAATGAAGGTCTATTAAATTCTTTATCAGTAATATATGGTTCGTATAGCCCTTCTATAATAAAACCATGTTTTATGGCACCATTTATTAATTCTTCAAATCTACGATGATAAAAATCAAATGTGCCATTAAAATAAGTACGGCTTCTTTTTGATAAATTACCATAATTATCCAATTGGAATTTTAATTTATTATCTTCATTTACCCAACTACTTTCACCTAATGATGCAGTAGAAATTGGATGTACTTGTGAAAAAACTAATAAGCCATTTTCATTTAAATGATTATATATGTCATTTAATAATTTGTCATAGTTTTCAATATAATTAAAAACCATATCACTAAAGACTATATCAAATGATTCGTTTATTTCATTTAAATTTTCAATATTTTGCACAAAATACTGAATATTTTCCTTTGAATTATTTTTTATGGCATAATCAATAACTTTTTGTGAAATATCAATTCCTACTACCTTTTTAGCTTTACTTGCTAGTTCACAAGTAAAACATCCTATTCCGCATCCAAGATCTAAAATTGTCTTATCAGTATAATCTCCAACTGTATCTAATAATAATTGTCTTATTGTTTTATTATGAGGACTATCACTATCAATTCTACTATTTAAATATTCTTCAAATACTTTTTCATCATCATAACTACTCATTTTACCACCTTACATTCTTTTATCATTTACCATTTGCCATGGTCTAAATCTTTCGCCATCTGTATGACCACTCAAATTAAATTCTAAATATCCGCTTTCTCTTAAATAATCTTCTTCTTCAATTAATTCTTTTATTATATTTCTAATTATATCAAGCCAAATAAAGTCTGGTATCTTAGTGTATTCTTTGGGAATATTATCTTCTAATACTTTTTTATCTATTCCACATGACGTTAAATATTTTATTCTTTCTTTTCTACTTTCTATATATTCTTCTTGAGAGATAAGATATGTTCTATAACTATCAAAATTAGAAATATTTACTTTTATTATGTCTTCCCATGGTATTAAATATCTTTCATGGCAACTTATTCCTTTTAATACTTCTCTTCCATCAAAGCCTTTACCTACGGCTTCTATATATATTCTTTGACCAAGTGATATGGCTACACTAATTCCTGCATATCTCTCGTATCTTTCTGTTGGCTTAGTTTCAAGATTAAATAATATTAATACACCATCTTTATTTTCTTTTTTAATTTTTCTTATTGTATCTATAATATCAGCATCTTTTTCTTTAACTGGTATTGATTTCATACAAGGCTGTATTATTGGATTACCATTTCTAATGCTAGTTAGATTAGATACTTTATTTTTATTTTTTAAATAATCTTCTTCATCAAGTATTACTACTAAATCTTTAACAGGACTTAAATCTGGAAAAAATTTAAAAATATTAACCATGTCATTAGCGCGATGATATTTTAAAATATATTTAATATCATCTTCGTTCTTCATTGAATACATAACCATCACCAATTATATTATAGCATAAAAAAAGATTAACTTACGTTAGTCTTTTAATTGTTCAAACTTTACTGTTATATTGTCACTACCTAAGTCAGGTAAGTTATCTATATGCCCTATTTTGGTATAACTATATGATGTATCAAATGATTTGTAAAATATTACTAAACAGTTATCACCATATAACATCACATCTCCAGCATTAATTCTTTTAGGATTAGATGCATTTGTTGGTAATGATTTATCTAAATAAACATATTTCTCATTACCATTTAATTCATTCATTTTTAACTCTTGAGGAAGATAATTTACAAAACTTTTAGATGTTTCATTATTTTCTAAACTGATTATATATTCTTTTCCATTTATTATTGCTTTCACAGATTTAATCACCTCATTTGAATTAGTTGTCTCACTACTGTTTTGATTATCACTTTCTTTATTAAAGCTACACCCTATAGTTGCAAATAACAATAGCAGTATTAAAATGAGTTTAATTTTTTTCATATCGTTCATCACCAAAGATTAAAGTAGTTCTTTAATTTTTTCTTCCATGTCTTCAGGTTTATATGTTGGAGAATATCTTCCAACTACATTTCCTTCTTTATCAACTAAAAATTTAGTAAAGTTCCATTTAATGTCTCCTTCTTTTTTAGTTGTCTTACTTATTTTTGATATTGCTTTCATAGCCATTTTATTTTTCATACCACTAATTTGGTCATCTTTTATTTGTTCTTTTAAGTAAGTATATAAAGGTAGTTCGTTTTCTCCATTAACATCTGCTTTGGCAAACTGATCAAATGATGTGTTATATTTTAATGCACAGAATTCATGTATTTCATCATCTGTTCCAGGTGCTTGATTACCAAATTGATTACATGGAACATCAATAACTTCTAATCCTTTTTCATGATATTCCCTATATAGTTTTTCTAATCCTTCATATTGAGGAGTAAATCCACAACCTGTTGCTGTATTAACAACTATTAATACTTTTCCTTTGTATTCTTTTAAGCTTACTTCTTTTCCATTTCTATCTACTATAGAATAATTAAATATTGACATACATACCTCCTTTAATCACTTACATCTATATCTAATGCTATATCGATTTTATAATCTTTGTATTTATTTTGAATTTCTTCATATATTTCTTTATATACTTCTTCTCTATTCTTTATCTTAAAATCAATAATTATATCAAAGCTGATACTTTTATCTTCTTCATCTAAATAAAATCCATGCATTTGTAATATTCCTTTATGAGAGAATACTATTTTAATTATTTCTTTTTTTATTTCTATTGTTTTTTTATCTTTCGTATTTACTGAATAAACACCAATAGTGTGTAATATTACTCCATATTTTTTTAGAATTGTTTTAGTAATTCTTCTTGATATTCTATCTATATCTGCTACTGATAAAGTGTCAGCGACTTCTATATGAACTGATCCCGAATATTTATCTGGTCCATAGTCATTCAATACTAAATCATATGCTCCTTGTATATCTTTTTCCTTTGTAATTTCTTTTTTTATAGACTTAGCTAAACTGCTTTCAACTCTTACACCTAGCATATTATCAACTGATTCTTTTATTAATTCAAAACCTGCTTTAATTATAAATAGCGCTAACAATGCACCAACATATGCTTCTAAACTAATATCAAATATCATGTAAACGATTGCAGATAGCAATACTGAAATTGATAATATTGCATCGTTAAATGCATCTGATCCACTTGCTACTAACGAGTCAGAGTTAACATCTTTACCCTTTTTCTTTACATACAATCCCAAAATGAATTTTACTATAATACCAGCAATTAATATGATTAATGTTATAGTGCTATAATCTGCTACTTCTGGATTAATTATTTTCTTAATGGATTCCACTAAAGCCGTAATACCTGCATACAAAACGATTGCAGAAACTATCAAAGATGTCATATACTCAATTCTTCCATAACCATATGGATGTTTTTTATCTGGTGCTTTTCCTGCTAATTTTGTTCCTACTATAGTAATAATACTTGATAAAGCATCACTTAAATTATTTACGGCATCAGAAATTATCGCAATTGAATTGGCTAATAGTCCTACAAACGCTTTAAATCCAGCAAGTATAATATTAAAAACTAGACTTATTATACTTGTTTTAATTACTACTCTTTCGCGGCTGTCTTTCATTTTAACACCTCTTTTTTATTATACAAAAAAAAACTAGATTTCTCTAGTTTTATTCCTTAATTAAAAATTATTTAAGCATATTAATAATTATGTTGTACAGTTTTTCCCATGAACTAATATGAGTAATTTCATTTACTGTATGTATATTTTCCATATTTGCCCCAATGGAGATTATATCTAACCCACTAATTCTTTTTTGAATTGATGCTATTTCTAAACCACCTTGAGCAGTAATCTCTAAAGGATTTTCATTAAACATATTTTTATATACTTCTTTATATTTTTTAAACATAAATGAATCTTTATCAAGGTTCCATATTCTATCACGATATAGTTCAGCTACCTTAAAATTATTGTTGTTATTGCTAGTAAAATTATTAAATTCAGCTTCACTTGTAGTTCTAAACAAATATGTTATAGCAACTTTGTTCTTATTAGTTCTTATCATTCCCAAATTACCTGATGCCATTTTAGAAATATAACCACTTTTTAATTCTAAAATCTGATTTAGAATATTCTTTGTATCAGAAGTGGAAAATGATTCACCACCTTCTATTTGCTCTACCTTAATATTTGAATTATTAAATTCATTTAACAAATCAATCTCAGTCTCTAATTCAATATCACAATCTGTTGCTATATCATTTTCATATGTTCCACCATTTATACTTCTAAGAAATACATTTTTATTTAATAATTCTTTAACTAAAGTAATTATTGCATTATTTTCTGATGCTTCGATATTTTCACCAGAATTGCCACCTTTTAGACCTTTTATCGAAAGTTTATAACTTTTTAAATCTTTCTTACTTAAATTTCCTTCGTAAGTGTACTCATTAACTATATCACCAGCAGAACCAATTACTATAGCATTATCCATACAATAATCAAGATTTATCATTTTTCTACTTGCTACCTTATCATATGGGAATGTTATTGCTCCTTTAAATGTTGTTTCTTCTTCTGTTGTAAATAAAAATTCTAAATCTGGATGTTTAATAGAATTGTCTTCGATTAAAGTAAGCATTAAAGCAAGGCCTACTCCCTGATCTGCTCCAAGTGATGTGTCTTTAGCTGTAACTTCATCACCATCTATAATAACATCTATCCCATCAACGTTAAAATCATGATTACTATCAGCTTTTTTGACACACACCATATCTAAATGTGCTTGAAATGCAATAGGTTCACCATTTATGTTTCCCTTTTTCTTAATTAGAACATTATAATTTTCATCTTGATAAAACTCTAAATTATTATTTTTAGCGATTGAAACAAAAAAATCTGATATTCTTTTCTCATTACCTGACATTCTAGGAATGCTTGAAATTCTAATAAAACTATTAATTAATACATCTTTCACTATATATCACCTAAATAAATTATATCATAAAAAAGGACTAGTTTTATCTAGCCTTTGAATCATTTGGATCCCTTCTGACCTTTATAATGTCATCTTCTTTTAATTCACCAATTAGCAATGATGATTTAGGATTATGGTTATTGTAGTTATCATGCACTTGCTTTTCATCGTAGTTTGCATAACAATATTTACAAAAATGCTTACAGGAATTATATACTCCTATATCAACCATTTCTACACATTGACATGGAACATTTTTTCTAGCATTCCATTTCCTATATTTTTTACCTGTTAATTTTAAAGCAAGTTCTTTAGACATACATTCATCTTTAATAAAACCATATTCTGTTAAATCATGAACTTCTGCACATGTATGAACAACCATATGATTTTTTTTAGCACTTTCACTAAAACTTGTTCCAATAACTTTATAATCATTTTCAGTTAACTGGCGATAATTTAATACTTTATAATTATTTCTTACATTCTTGTAATCATCAATAAATGATATTAGTATCTTTTCAACATAGCCATCTAATAAACTACACAATTTATCAAATGCTCTTACATGGTATTCTAAAGTGTATTTATCATTGATAAACACAGGATCATATCTAATTACTAGATTATCTTTTCCAATAATCTTTGATACTTTTTTTATAGCTTCTATAATATCATTTTTAGGTGGCAAATTAGGCTCTATATCTTTCTTATATGGTGTTAAAGTAATATGGAAATACATCTTCTTTTTTATATCTTTTAATTTATCTAATATAGGTATTGGATTCTTGGTACAAAAGAATAATAAATCAACGTCGTCAATCATTATTCTACTAACCATCTTAGGATTAAATGGATTTCTAACATCAACAAATCCTTCATATAATCTATTCATTAACCAATCTGAATAGAATGCAACAATATCTGTTCTACCGCTTATATTTAAAATCATGATTGTCACATCCTCTCAATACACAAGTATTATATCACACTAATAGTGAATTATTTTGCAATAAAAAAGACTAGATTTCTCTAGTCTTTTATATTGTTACTTTTTAGATTTCTTTGCTTCTTTTTCAGCTTGTTTTTCTTTGATTGCAGCTTGTCACTACAAACAAATTAGTAAACCAAACCGTATGCGACCATATACTAATAATGACTAAGATAACTAAAATGCCATGTTTTTTTATTTATATTCTTCTATAAAAAAATCCTTTTGTCCTTTCCCACTAATTTTTAATTTTAATGTTTCATCTAAAAAATTAAGTTGCCATTCAAAATAATCTTTATGAACTATAATTTTTTCAACTACTTCTTCTATTAATCTTTCATCAACACCATTATAACCAATATCTAAAATCTTTTTAACTGATTTCATAGCTTTTTCTTTCCTAACTTGTATTGGTTCTAAGTGTTTAAGTTTTATTTCTAATTCTAAAATTTCTGTTTTATATGTTTCTATTTTTGATTCTGTTTTTCTATGATAACCTTCAAAAGTAGATGCATCTATTGTTCCTTCTAGATACATATCTAATAATCTATTTTGTTTAGTATTCTCATCTTCAATAAGTTTTTTATACCTTTTGATTTCATTGTTTATGTTTTTTTCTTCACGTTCTTCGATCTTTACTCCTTCCATTAATATTTTTGTTAATTCTTCTCTGTTCCCTTTATCATGAGTTAAACAAGTAAAAATATGTTCTGCCATACATTCAAGCTTCCATTCCTGTACTCCTTTAACTTCGCATAATTTATCTCTACTATTCTTTCTTCTATAACAATCATAACAATATGTAGTACCATACTTATTTTTATGGTATGTTCTTCTATTAAATGTAGATCCACATTCACAACGCAATTTTTTACTCCACATGTTTTTCGGAACACCTTTACCTTGTCTTAATCCCTCTTTTACAGCTTTAGAATGACTATCCAATATCATTTGTGCTTTCTCAAAGTCTTCTTTAGATATTATTGGTTCATAATCTCCTTCAACTATTACTTGTTCTACATTTCCATTATTTTTTACTCTTTTTTGTTCCAGATAATCTGGAACATATTGTTTTCTATAAATAATAGTTCCACAATAAAATGGATTTCTTAGAACTCTTGTAATATAAGATGCACTCCATCTAGTTAAACCTGTTGCAGTTACCATACCTCTTTTCTCAAGTTCATTTGCTATAGCAGTCGTACCTTTTCCATTTATATATTCTCTAAATATAAATCGAACTACTTCTGCTTGATCCTCGTCTACTACTATCTTATTCTTATCTACTTTATAGTAGCCAAGAATATTTCCAGTTCCCATTATGACTCCGTTTTGAAATGCAATTTGCATTCCAGCCTTTACTCTAGTAGATGTTTTCTTACTTTCATTTTGAGCTAATGTAGCCATTAATGTTAATTTCAACTCACCATCTTCATCATTAAATGTCCATATATTATCTTCTGTAAAATATACTTCAACTCCTATCTTTTTCAATTTTCTTGTTTCTTGAAGTGTATCAACTGTATTTCTTGCAAATCTTGATACTTCACGAGTTATTATTAAATCAAACTTTCCTTCCTCTGCATCCTCCATCATTCGCATAAAATTTTTTCTCTTCTTAGTAGAAGTTCCTGTAATACCTTCATCTATATATTTATCATATAGAATCCAGTCAGGATGTTTTGCTAATATCTCATCATAATACTGAACTTGATTATCTAATGCTGATAATTGTGCTTCATGTTCAGTAGATACACGAGCATATATTGCTACCATTCTTTTCATTTTTCTCACCTCTACTAAGTTTTTACCATTTTTATTAGAAAAGTTTTAATGTACGACTTACTCAAATCAATGTGCAAATTTTAATTTCAAAAGAAAAAGAAGTATTTCTACTTCTTCATCGCACATTTGACTTCTTATATAATTACTATTACAATTTTTAATTCTTTAGTTTATTTTTTTAAATATTCTAAATTGCCTTTATGTACCTCTTGAACTGCTTTTTCTAATTTTTCATATATAATGTTATACAAATCTTCTTCTGCCATAAAATCAAGTATTCTAGCTGAACCATATAAAGACAAGGCTTTTCTAATAAAAGTATATATATTGTATGTTTCAATGCCTCTTTCACATTGTTCGATCGTTTCTTTATAATTTGGATCAGAAATATATTTATCATATATGTCTTTTTCAGCTCTAATTGTACTTAAAACAATATTTCTATATTTGTTATCAAAAGTAAGATTTCTTACTCTCTCATTTTTATCTAATACAAATCTAGCCAATTCGTATTTATCTTCTCTTGATTCATCAACTGTAAATTCAACCCAAAAATAATCTCTTGCTAACGTATTTCTCCAAATACCTCTTTTTCCTTCTTTAAATAGCCAGCTATATTCAAGTCTTGTTTCAGTAGTTAATGGCATAGCTTGCAAAGCAACTCTATAGAATTTATCAAACTCTAACCACAACCAAAATCTAGGATCTACCAACACATACCTAGGTAGATCTTTTATGTGTTCATATAAGGTAATTGCATTTTCTATTTCAACATTTTTATACTTTCCATCATTTGATAATTTTAAGTCAAAATCTATTATCTTTTGTTTTCTTTGTTCAAATGATGGCTCATCTAAAACATCTCTCAACCATTTTGAGTCATATGGATTATTCTTAATAATTTCGGTGATCTTTTTAGGATTACTATTTAAAGTGTCATATAGTTTTTCATTCATAAAAGAAATATTAATTATATTATTATCCATTATAGTTCCTCCTCTTCCATATCACTTGTTCTTGTTATAATATCATGAAAATCATCTATTGAATTTACTATACAATCATCCATAATCATTTGTGATAGTTCTAGGACATCAAGTGCCATAAAAATTTCTTCTGTTAAAGTCGTACCTGTTAAACGCTTATATGCATTTTGAACAGAAATAAACCAAGTGTGAACATCAACTATGTCTTCAATCATTTTATTTTGATATCTTAATTCATCTTGTAATTCTTTTAGACACATTGATAATGCAGGGATGATAATAATTGAAAAGAAAATATGTTGAAATATAGATTGACCATTTAATCTATCAAAGTTTTCATATTCATGTTCTGGTAATTCAATTTTTATCTTTTTATCATCATTTATAACTGTCATTATTTTTTTATCAGAGTCAAAACTTTTAACAACGGAAAATATAGATGATACTTTTTTATCTTCTAAATCATCATACTCAATTTTGGAAATAATTCCATCATCCAAGGCAACTGGACAATATTTTTCAATTTTGAATTTATATCCTGAATATTCATCAATAAAATCTTGGCTACTAAAATCAGTTATTGTTTCAGTAGCATACGTAATACTTGATATTTCAACCCTACCAGACAATTGACTAATTGGTATAATTACATCTTTTGGTTCTAAAGATATTTGTTCTGAATGTTTAAATAATGTTGCAGAACACTCGATCATTATCATGGCTTTAACTTTTCCACTATTTAATAATCCTTTTAATAGATTACTATTAGTTTCAATTCGTGTATTCTTAAGAATGTAATTATTCCCATCTTCTATTTCTTCTAATTCTAACGAATACGTTTCGTTTTTATAACAGTTAAAGTTTTTAGCATTATTAAGTACTGGATATGGGTATCCTTTTTTACCTATTTGCATATAACTTCACCTCACAAACGTAAATATCATCTAAATCTGTATCCAATTCAAATTTATACATTTTATTCTTTTCTAATTTAATATTTTTAACTAAATTATTATCAACTTGATAATCTTGTCCATTTAAAATACATTTATTTATTTTTGTTTTATACTTTGAACCATTATCATCTAGATAAAATAATTCCATTTCACAATTTGGTTCATCATATATTGAAACAAAACTAATAAGATATTTTCCAAGTTCTCTATCTAATATAAGTGTTTTTGCTTTAATTCCACTTAAATTAACTGTTTTAAGGATCTCATCTGTTCCATTTTCATCAAAACCTTGGGTATTGTTTTCTCCTTCATGAATTTGCCCACTACTTCCTTGATTGTGGCCTTCAGTAGTATTAGTTTCGTCTCCTTCTTCTGTTCTAGTACCAACATCTAGAATATTACTTATATCATCTACATTTGATTTATCTCCAACATTATTTGTTAATACGGCTTTTCTACTGTTAATAATTTTTGGCTTTTCAGTTTTTTCAATTTCAGATTCTCCAGTTGTATCTCCAAATTCACCATCAGCAAGATAATCACTAGCACCATCAATATCTAATTCTTTATCGTCACCTGATAATAAACATTCATTAGCAAATAATTGAACCTCATTCCTTATTGTTTTAATAATTCTCTTTATCTCTCGTCTAAATTCAACATCATCTTGAATTCTATTTGGTTCCCAATCTGTATGTTGAGGATTTTCTACAGATCTTAATATACTATTCAATTCATTTCTTTCAATTATACACATTGCCGAACAAGGCTTAGCAAAAGGTATTTTCATATCAGTTATTTTCATATATGGGTATCTAACCATAATACATTTATTTGTAGCTAATTGTTCTTCTTGTTTATTAAAGTCTTTTAACAAAATCTTAATAGAACCATAGTCCTTGATACCAATTTCTTTCTTAAAAACTGTCGCATCATTTAATAATATATATTGTCCAATAATATTTCTTTTTTCAGATTCACTTATTTCGTTGCTGTATACAACATCACGCAATGTTTCTTTGCTAATTTCAGTACCATCAACATTTACAATTAAATCTCCATTATCTATTGCGACCATGAAACTATCAAGTACTTTAGTAATAATACCAAACTTCCAATTATCTTCAGCTCTAAAATCAATAATATATACATCAGTTCCAAATTCTTCTCTTTTGAAACTTTTATCCAACACTAATTTGTTTAATATAGGAAGAACTTTTTCTGTTGAACAGTAATAACCATATCCAGTCGTACACATTCCCGTTTCTTCATTTAGTAATCTTGAAGCTAATTTAGTTATTCCTAAATATCCTTCTTCATTATTTTCATTTAAAGTTGAATAAAAGACTGTTTGCAAATCACTTGCGACAAATGATGCAAATTTTCCAATTCCCTTAGAGCCACCACTTGTTGCATTATCTTTAGTAGTTAATCCATTTCCCTTAGTAAGATAATAAAAAGCTTTATTTCTATCATTAGTAGCAACGCCTTCAAGACCTTTAGTATTAAAATCACTAACTCTAAGACATAATATTTGATCTCTTTCTAGGTGAGATACCATACTATCAAATTTCTTATAATATTTTGTCCCTGTATCATAAGAATTTCTACAACAAATCATTTCATTCTTTAACTCATTTATACCGGGTAAATCTTTTGTGTTTAAATAAAATGATTTAAATTCAACTTTCACTGGTTCCTCTGCTCTTCTAGCATCTACTGAATTTTGACATAACTCCCTTGCAATTGAAGCAATAGGATCCTTTTTGAAAGTTTCAACATCAGTAGAATCCAAGCCAGATTCGTTTCCATAACCATTTTCTATAAATTTCCATTTATAGTCTTTACTTCCTAATAAGCTATTAAATAAACCCATAACTATCCTCCTTACAACTCAAATCTCTTTTTACTTTTCTTTGTCTTTTTAAACAATTCTTTTTGTTTATCTAGTTCTTTTTGAATTGCCTTAAAAATATTTTCCATTTGTTCATCTGAATATTCATAAAAAGATGTATTATTTAAGTTTTCTAATTTAGAGATCATATCTATAATTTTATTAACTCTATTTTCAGCAATACGCTTGAAATTTTCTTGTTTTGCATTCATAAATAACCTCTCCCTTTCAAAGATAAAATATCATTTTGAATGCAAAAAGTCAATAATAATTGAACAATATTTTAACAATATTTGTTAATTATTATATATTACTTACTAAAAAAAGCCATTTCTGGCTTATAAATTAACGACATCAAAATATGTTGTTATATCTAGTATCCATTTAATCCATGCGGTAACGGTACTAGTTCTTCTTCTGGCTGTACTTATTTTATTGATTTCATTTCTACATTCATCAATGGATTTAGCTATTTCATCTGTATCAAATGAATAATTCTCAATTTGTTGTTTCATGGCTAGATAAAAAGGTTTATGAGATAAAATAGATCTTACTATTTCTAATGTTCTATCCTTATGATTCATTTTCATAATCTTTTTGCCATATTCTGTTAAAGTATATTTCTTATCT
Organism: Bacilli bacterium; assembly: GCA_017525035.1. Lineage (GTDB taxonomy): Bacteria > Bacillota_I > Bacilli_A > RF39 > UBA660 > RUG13868. The sequence continues at coordinate 21,210 of JAFXTH010000023.1, forward strand.
TTTTTAACAAAACCCAGATATTTTGCAGCATCAATATAATAATTTGTTTGCCTTGGGTCATATTCTAAAAAATTAGTTATATCATCTGGAGTCATATCTTGAGAATTCAATTCTCCAAGTAAATCTAAAACAATATTGAATGTATTTGCTTGTGGAAATGGTATACTTTCATCTTCATCTACAAACTCAACATTGCCCATTATATCCATAATATCCGATAATTCTATTGGATTATATGGTTCATCTAATATATATCTTTTAATTTCTTTTAGACAAATGCTATTGTAATCATTTTCATTTTCAAATGAATAAACAAAGAAGTTAAAAATATTATCATGTTTTATTAACATTATAGGAATTATTTCTTTGTTAGTATTAGATTTCCAAACTTTATATGGATAATATAGTTGCCTAATAATAAAATCCTTCATGTAATGATTTTTTGCTTCTAAAATAACAAATTTTGAAATTCCTTCATAACTAGCATCTATTTCCATTTGAGAGTTTTCTACATTAACATCAAATGTGTTTTGATCATTAAGTAATATTTTATAATTAAATTCTCCAGTACCCATCCTTCCAGAAATGGTAGGAACTACTGATTCTCCAATTATATCTTCTAACATTCCAGAAATATAAGCAGCATTAAGAGAAATAGCTTCGCTCGTTATATTTTTATAATCAATGGTAGTAATATAATCTGGTAATTTTTTTGTTTCTACATCAATATTATTATCGATATTAATAGACTGATAATTTTGAAATTTTCCAATAATATATGTTCCTCTTTTAACAGGTAAAATAGCCAAATCATTATCTTTAAAAATGTCTGGCAAATTTTCACTACTATCAAATTTAGTCATTAAACGAGGTTCTCTACCTGATAATTTTATATCATCAGCTGATATTTCATAAAATCCATTATCATTGATTTCTTTTAATATATCAAATTTTTTAAATAGTGAATTCCAAGCTTCATTATTTTTCGATATCCAGTTTTCCAACAATCAAAACCTCCTCTACTTCTCCCCTTTTTTTTGCATTACTATTAATATTTCTTCTAGCATTAACTGTATTTATTGTATATGTGACATATTTTGTTTTATCACTATATAATTCAACAATAAAAGGAGTTTTAGAATTACTAATCATAACATAGCAGCCTTTTTCAATTAATTTATCACACATTAATTTAAGTCTTGTTTGATCTTCCCTTGTAAAACCATCTTTTGTATATCCAACAAAATTCATTTGTTCATCATATTGATCATATGGAGGATCTAAATAAATAAACGATCCCTTTGGTGCATCCTTACAAGCATCTTCAAAATCGCCTGATCTAAACTCAATTTCATTTTCATTAAAGTATTTACTCATAGCTCTTAAAACAGGTTCATTACATATGCAAGGATTCTTATAAGAACCATATGGTGAATTAAATTGACCAGCGCTATTCATTCTAAACAATCCATTATAACAAGTTCTATTTAAATATATTAATCTTGCAGCGCGCTCTACTGGAGTCCACTTTTTATATTCATCAGTTCTATCTACTCCTCTGATTTCATAAAAACTTTCAGAATCATTTTTTGTTTCATAATATTTTAATTTTTCAATTAACTCTTCTAAATTATCTTTAATACATCTATATAAATTGATCAAATCTTCATTATAATCATTGATAATAGCCTTTTTAGGTTGCAGATGAAACAATACCGCACCACCACCAACAAAAGGTTCATAATAGCTTGTATATTTTTTAGGGAAAAATTTTTCTAATTGTGATAATAATTGTCTTTTACCACCAGCCCATTTCAATACTGGTTGAAGAATCAAATTCTTTTTACGTCTCATATTATTATCACCTACACTTTCTAAAAATAATTATATCATAAAAACAATATTTTTTGTGCTTAATCGACAAAATTATTGTTAATTTCAAAATTCAATTTCCACTCAATATAATCATGTGTTGATATTTCACCATTTTCTCTTTTTTCTTTCATTTCCTTCCATTCTTTAAGGCCTTCTAATACACATTTACCATAATCAGATAATTTAGATGCAATATTATCTATATTTATATCAAAGAATGGCATTAATTCTTCTTCCCACATAGCAATATATACTAAATCAATTGGATCTGTTAAATCATAATCTCTAATAGCATCAATACTTACATGATATAATTCTATAAGTTCTTTCATTCTTGGTGGAAGCGGATTAACACTATTATCTTCATAATTTCTAATCGTTCTATTTGGATCTTTACCTCCAAATCCAAAATATTCAGTTACTTCATCTCTTTCCATACATCTAAATACTCTAATAAACTCTAATCTAGCTCCCTTTGTTAAATCTCTTAATTTTGGTCTAAAAAAATAATCATTCATAAATCAAAACCTCCTTCAATTATTTTTTTCAACAAAAAAAGAGTCACTTTAGACTCTTAATAAATATCCCTTATTATTCCTTTAATTAAATTGTACTTGGCAGTCACCTCCTTTGCGCCCCAAGAGTTGCTATCCTAGATTGATTGCAACTATATTTTTTTATTCTTATAAGACTAGGTAAAACCACTAGTAAACTCCCCTTTATTCTTTTTATATAAATCAATAATCCTCTTTATAGCACTAAAAAAGAGTCTTTCGACTCTTTTGTGTTTTATTATCTTTCGTATGTCCTCACATACTAATTTTTGCGTCCTTTGATTGTGGCTTGTGCAGCAGCAAGTCTAGCTATAGGTACTCTAAATGGTGAGCATGATACATAAGTTAATCCAACACTATTGAAGAATTCAACAGATGCAGGGTCTCCACCATGTTCTCCACAAACACCTAACTTAAGATTTGGTCTTTCGCTTCTTCCAAGTTCAGCAGCCATCTTAATAAGTTTTCCAACACCTTTTTGGTCAACTTTAGCAAATGGATCTTGTTCATAAATCTTATTTTCATAGTAAGATCCTAAGAACTTACCTGCATCATCTCTTGAGAATCCAAATGTCATTTGAGTTAAGTCATTAGTTCCAAATGAGAAGAATTCAGCTTCTTTAGCAATTTCATCTGCAAGAAGTGCAGCTCTTGGAATTTCGATCATTGTACCAATATGGTATTCCATATTAGATTTCTTTTCTTTCTTAACTTGTTCAGCAGTTTCTACAACTACATCTTTAACAAATTTTAATTCTTTAACTTCTCCAACAAGTGGGATCATGATTTCAGGAACGATATCGTATCCATCTTCTTCCTTAACTTCGATAGCAGCTTCCATTAATGCTCTTGTTTGCATTCTAGCTATTTCTGGATAAGTAACAGCTAAACGGCATCCTCTGTGTCCCATCATTGGGTTAAATTCATGAAGTTCATCACATACTTTTTCAATATGCTCAACAGTCATTCCCATTGCTTTAGCAAGGTCTTTCATTTCTTTTTCTGTCTTTGGTACAAACTCATGAAGAGGTGGGTCAATGTATCTAACAGTCATTGGTTTTCCCTTTAACTCTTTGTACATAGCTTTGAAGTCACCTTTTTGATAAGGAATTAATAAGTTAAGATATTTTTCTCTATCTTCAACTGTTTCAGATAAAATCATTCTTCTTAAGTTGAAAATTCTTTCTTCATCAAAGAACATATGCTCTGTACGGCAAAGTCCGATACCTTCTGCTCCAAGTTCAATAGCTTTCTTAGTGTCTCTTGGAGTATCTGCATTAGTTCTAACACCTAATTTTCTATATTTGTCTGCCCATTCCATAACACGACCAAATTCTCCAGCGATTGTTGCATCAACTGTCTTAATTGCTCCGTCATAGATATTACCAGTAGAACCATCGATAGAGATTACATCTCCTTCTTTGTATGTCTTACCAGCTAGTTCAAATTTCTTATTAGCTTCATCCATCTTGATATCTCCACATCCAGATACACAGCAAGTTCCCATTCCACGAGCTACAACAGCAGCATGTGAAGTCATTCCTCCACGAACTGTTAAGATTCCTTGTGAAACTTTCATTCCTGTAATATCTTCTGGTGAAGTTTCAAGTCTTACTAATACAACTTTCTTTCCATTAGCAGCCCATTTTTCTGCATCCTCAGCTGAGAATACGATTTGACCACAAGCAGCACCTGGAGATGCTCCTAAACCTTTTCCTACTGGTTTAGCTTCTTTTAATGCTTTTGCATCAAATTGTGGGTGTAATAATGTATCTAAGTTTCTTGGGTCGATCATTGCTACTGCTTCTTCTTCAGTACGCATTCCCTCATCAACTAAGTCACATGCGATTTTTAAAGCAGCTTTTGCAGTTCTCTTACCATTTCTTGTTTGTAACATATAAAGTTTTCCATGTTCAACAGTAAATTCCATGTCTTGCATGTCTCTATAATGTTCTTCAAGAATTCTACAAACTTCTTTAAATTGTTTGAATGCCTCTGGGAATTTTTCTTCCATCTCAGCAATCTTCATTGGAGTACGAACACCTGCAACAACGTCTTCACCTTGTGCATTTGTTAAGAATTCTCCAAATAATCCTTTTTCTCCTGTTGCTGGGTCACGAGTAAATGCAACACCAGTTCCACAGTCATCTCCCATATTACCAAAAGCCATTGATTGAACGTTTACAGCAGTTCCCCAAGAATAAGGAATGTCATTATCTCTTCTATAAACGTTAGCTCTTGGGTTATCCCATGAACGGAATACAGCTTTAATAGCTCCCATTAATTGTTCTTTTGGATCACTAGGAAATTCCTTTCCAATTTTCTTTTTATATTCAGCTTTGAATTGTCCAGCTAATTCTTTTAAATCATCTGCAGTTAACTCAACGTCTTGAGTAACTTTCTTCTTAGCTTTCATTTTGTCTATTAATTCTTCAAAGTATTTTTTACCAACTTCCATTACTACGTCAGAATACATTTGAATAAATCTTCTATAGCAGTCCCAAGCCCATCTTGGATTGTTACTTTTCTTAGCAAGTACATCAACTACTTCTTCGTTAAGTCCTAAGTTAAGAATTGTATCCATCATTCCTGGCATTGAAGCTCTAGCACCACTTCTTACTGAAACTAAAAGAGGATTTTCTTTATCTCCAAATTTCTTTCCAGTCATTTTTTCCATTTTTTCTATGTACTCATTGATTTGGCTTTGAATTTCTTCATTAATTTCTCTACCATCTTCATAATACTTAGTACATGCTTCTGTAGTGATAGTAAAACCTTGAGGTACTGGTAAACCAATGTTAGTCATTTCTGCTAAGTTAGCACCTTTTCCACCTAAAAGGTTTCTCATATCAGCGTTTCCTTCTTTGAAGGTATAAACATATTTCATTAAATAATCATCCTTTCTTTCGAGTGATATTATATCAAATATTGTCGAGTAAAATCAACATATTTTATAAGAAAAAAGAAACATTTACAGTTTCTTTTCTTCTTCATCAATTATTTCTTTTCTTTGTCTTGTAAGAACTAATCTAGTAGTCTTCTTTCCATCAATCATTGAGCTTATAAATTTCATAGGTCTTACATTTAAATTTTTGTATAAATTACTCAAAGAGACACTCTTACCTTTGCTAGTAACTCTATCTATTTTTCTATCAATCCTATCTAGTTTTGATTGTTCTCTTTTTTCAACTTTATACTTAATCTCCCTTAATCTTTTTGCAATTGTTAAATTGTTTTCTTGTTTGTCTGATTCATAAGCATCAAGATTTCCTGTTACTTGATCTTTAGAATATCTTAGTCCAAATCTTTTTTCTTTTAATTGTTCAAGACGTTTATCTTGATCCATAGTTAATGGTAATCCCATTAGATGCTTTGTAGCAGTTTTAGAAGCTTCTAGGATTGCTTTTTGTCTTTGTTCATGGAATTCTATTGCAGCATTTGCATCTGCTTGGTTTTCCATTCCTGCAGACATTGATGTTAATCTCTTTACAATAAAGCTGTGTTCTAGAAGTACTGGAAGATTCTTAATCATATAATCATATTTCATTAATAGTGCTTGTTTAATTTCAGCAGGTCTACATCTATTCAATCTATCTACAGCTGTTTCAACTATTGCTTTTCTTAATTCTAATACATTAATATTAGCATTTAATACTTCTTGTGGATCAAATGTTACACCTAAAGATTTTCTAACTTCTAAACATATTGCTGATAAGTTAATACCAATATTTGTATCTTGAAGAGGTGTTAATAAATCATTTTTACTAATATGTTCTTTATCAATAAATGAAGCTAAGATGGCATCTATCGCATTCTCTATTAATTGAATAGCTTCGCTTCTTATATCAACTTGATCACAAATAATTTGTCTTCTTTTTTCTCTATAGTCTTCAACCAATTTAGTTGCATGGCTATCAAGAGCTTGTGTATTTTTTATGTTTTCTTTTACTGCATCTTCATATGCTTCTTGCATTGATCTAACTTTACCAGTTATTGCAGAATATCCCATTCCACTAATTCTTAATGAACCATCTTTTCTTCTCTTGAATTTTTTAAAGTATGATGTAACAGAGTTCTTACCATCAATTGATCCGATACCTATACGTTTTAAATCATCTGGATAAACATATCTTTCACATTCTCCAGAAATACCATTTCTTCCTGTTCTTCCTTCTAACTGTCTATCTACTCTAGACATTCTGAAGTATCCACTTGATATTACTTTTAAACCTGTATTTTCAAGTTGCTTTGCACGTTTTTGTTCATCTTCTTTAGACCATAATCTAACTCTTTCTGAATTCATTAAGGCCTTTTCTACTTTTGATCTTAAAAGAGCCATTTCACCAGTTGTATATTCAACATGTCCAACTCTTTGCTCTATTTTTCTTAAATGTGCTCTTAGAGCAATATCAATTATTGTCTCTCTATCTCCACCTACTTTAATATCAGTACCACGTCCAGCCATTTCAGTTGAAAGTGTAACCATTCCAGGTCTTCCAGCAAGAGCTATTATCTCTGCTTCTTTTTCTTTATCTGTATTTCCAGTAAGTGTATTAAATGAAATACCATTTAATCTTAATGCTGCTTGAATATAACCTAATTCTTCAACATTTGATACTACCAACAACACTGGTTGTGGAGGTCTTTTATTTCTTGCTTCTAAAATAGATTTAACTATTAATCTAACTTTATCTTCTAGTGTAAGTGCAAATTGTGTATCTTTTCTATCTACACCAATAGGTTTCTTCGCACCTTCTAATCTTCTTCGTCCATAATAACTATAGAAAGCATGCTTAGGAATTTCAATAGTTGCTTTTCCATATACTTCATAGAATAATTTCTTTGCAGAAGTACCAGTCATTCCACTAAACATATCATATCTTTGGTAGAAATCTTTTTGAGTTATAGAAGATGATGCTGTCATCTCTTTTGCTCTTCCACTTCTTGGAATTCCTTCTTTTATTTCTATTGCTTGGTGTAATCCATTTGAATATGTAGAACCTTCTTGAATTCTACCATTCTTCATAACTTTTACTTTTCCACCATCTATAGTGTAATCTTGATTTTTAACCATTACTAAGTTTGCCATTGCTGCTTGTTGTAAGTAATGAGCCATTACTGAAGCTTCATGTGACATACCAGTAAGGTATTCTTCATAATTAGTATGAATTCTTGGATAATTTTTATCATAGATTATTTTATTAGCACCTGTTGATGTAAGTACTACTGATCCTCTTACGACGTTATAATCTACTCCTAGTTTATATTTAGGATCTGCTAATAATCTTTTCTGATAATAAAGTATATCTGTATTAATATGAAGTGCAAAATAACAGAATTTTAAGAATCCTTCATAAGCATGATCTGATATCATGAATTCTCTTTTTTCTCTACAATAAACAACTCCATATTTTGCTTTTATTTGAGAAAAATCATAATGTTTCTCTGATACCATTTCGTTATATAAATCTTTACCTGTTTTAAAACCATATAATTGGTCTTCACATACAAGAACTCTTTGTCTTTGAAAAAATGCTTGTGCAAGTTCTTGATATTGGCTTTGATCAGGTAATAATTCTTTATTTAAGAACATTTTAGCAATGTGACTTGCTTCTTGGAATGTAAGATTTTCTGTTGGTAGTCCTAGTCTTGTTACTTTAGGTATTATTGGATCTACTGGAACATTAAATGCTATGCATAAATCTCTTAATGACATTCCTGGCATATATGTTGGAGTGTTCTCTGAAATTCTATATGGAACTTGTGCTGCATCAACTAACGCATCATCAACTTCATCAATTAATGCAAAACCTGGTTTATCAACTCTTTGAACCATTTCATCTCTTCTTTTTATTCCATTATCACGTAGATAATCGAAAGCGAAAGTAGCTTTAGCTCCATATGTAATATCTCTTCTATATGCAATTTGTTTCATTTTGTTTAATCTTTTATATAATTGTACTCTTTCATTAGGAGTAAGTTTTTTAGGATCTCTTCCTAATGATACGGCAAGTTCTTCTTCATTTTCTGGTATATATCCAGAAGTTAATCCCAATCCTTCAAAAATTGGTAAAGTTTCTTCGTAGTCACGGCGTGCAAGATATGAGTTTGCAGTTATTACATGTGCACCTTTTCCTCTTAATGCTTGCAAGAAAACTGGAAGTACTGCTGATAAAGTTTTACCTTCACCTGTTCCAAGTTCTGCTATATCACCTTCACTAATAGCAATACCAGTAAGTTTTTGAACATCACGTAGAATCATGTTAGGTCTTTTATGAAATGCTGTTAAAGCAAGAGATGCTAAAGCATATGCTCTTGGAAGTTCTTTATTAACATCATCATAAGAATTTACATCTTTTATATTATCTCTTATTGCTTCTGTTCTTTCAGAAAACCATCTCTTTAAAATTGCTTCATATTGATTCATTAATTTTGGTGATAAATATGATTTATGTACTATTTGTAAGAAATCATCAGGCACTTTTAAGTCACCTGTAGATGTTTTTACTATTCTTGAGCAATTTATGGTATCAACAAAATGTACTAGTCTACCATTAACTACTACTCTTTTTTGGTTTATTTCTTTTAGTATTGGAACTAAAAGTTCTCCAAGAATGCTAGCTATATTGCTATCAAATTCTTGCAAAAGTGCATTTTCTTCGACATCAATAAGTTCTAAAGTTTGTTCAAGTCTTTTAATTTCACCACTCTTGATTTTTGCCATTTCTTTGTCATTTACTCTCATACAAATCACCTTTTATTATAAGATAATAATATCACATTACTCACTTCTTATCAATTTTATTTTTTTCTTCAGCATAACATTTAGCACACATTGGTTTATAGGTTACATTATCCTTTCCATCAATAGCTACTTGTTCACCACTTAAAGTGAATTTATCATTAACAAATCTTGCATTAAAAGAAGCTTTTTTACCACATCTGCATATTGTTCTCATCTCATCAATTGAATCCGCAATTTCAAGAAGTCTTGTAGCTCCTTCAAAACCATTTGTTAAAAAGTCTGTTCTAAGTCCAAAGCACATTACAGGTATATTTAGTTTAACTACTATTTCCATGCATTGATTAACTTGTTCTTTCTTTAAAAATTGTGCTTCATCTACTAATACACAATCTACTTTCTTATATTTCTTTTTTACTATATCAAATATATTATCATCAGCTTTTAATAACAAATCTACTTCTCTTTCAAGGCCTATCCTCGATACTATTTTGGTATTACCTTTAGTATCAATAGATGGTTTTGCTATTACTGCTTTTAAACCATTTTCTTCATAGTTATGATATGTTTGCAATAAAAGTGTCGTTTTACCACAATTCATTGCTCCGTATCTAAAATATAATTTAGCCATGTTGCCTCCTATTTCTTTGCTCTTGGATGTGTTTTAAAATATACATCTTTTAATCTATCTGTTGTGACATGAGTATATATTGCTGTTGCAGTTAAACTTTCATGTCCTAATAATTCTTGTACTGACAATATATCGCAACCTTCATTCAATAAATGTGTTGCAAAACTGTGTCTTAACATATGTGGTGAAATTTTCTTTTTAACATTTGTATTCTTAATTACTTCATCAAGAATATATCTAACTCCTCTAGTTGTTAGTTTCCCACCATTCTTATTTAAAAAGAGATAATCACTATTATTTTTATTTAATTCTTTATAACCATCACTTAAATATAAATCAAGTACCTCTTTAGCATAATCACCTATTCGTGTAATTCTTTCTTTATTACCTTTTCCCAAAACTTTAATCTCTTCGCCATTAAAATCTTTCGTCTTCATATTAACAAGTTCGCTAACACGAACCCCTGAAGCATATAACACTTCTAGTATTAATCTATTTCTTTGTCCCAATGGTTCTGATAAATCAATTGAATCAAACATTTCTTCAAGTTCATTGTAATAGAAAAATCTAGGAAGTTTCTTTTCCTTTTTTGGTGATTTAATTAATATAAATGGATTATTAGTAGTATATTCTCTATTTATTAAGAACTTATAAAATCCCCTTAATGAACTTAACTTTCTTGATACTGTAGTGGCTTTATTCTTCTTTTTGTCTAACTCCATCAAAAAAAAACGAACATCCTCATATTTAATAGTTAAAAGTTCCAATCCTTCTTGTTTTATAAAATCATAAAACTCTACTAAATCTTCTTCATAACTATCAATAGTTTCTTGTGAATAGTTCTTTTCATATTTTAAGTATTTTAAGTATTCTTCCAAATATTTCATATTGCCACCCTACTATAAGAATATTTTACCACAAAAAATAGAAACTTAACACCATATAAGTTTCTATTTTAATATCCTAAATATCTATTCTTTTTTATTAGTCTATAACTTGTATTTTTCATTCTTCTCAATTTCAAGTTTTTAACTGATAATTCACCAATTAAACCATTATATCTAGTCATAGCATACTTCATTTGTCTACTGTAATAATAGAAATCATTATCATCAAGTTCTGTTATTTCTCTTTTTATTTCTGCAAGCATATCTTCATATACTAGTCTTAAATATCCAAGTTTTCTTGTTTTTAATCTATATTTAAATAAATCTCTAAATCTTATATAAAACTTATCATTGTAATTGATGATATTTATTCCTTGTTTTCTTACGAAAGAAGCTTCTTTCTCTGTTAAATCAATCAATTTATTTAAGAATTCGCTTAATATTCCTAGTGATAGAACTAATCTTGTAAATAATTGATTCTTACTATTAAATAATAGCTTTCTTGCTTTTTCTACTTCAGTTATTTTTCCTTCGTATGGATCATCTTCAAAAACCAAATCTTCTTTTATATTAAAAAGTATTGGGATTTCTTCTTTGCTTACTACACTTTTGGCATAAGTTATTGCAAGATGACCTTCAACATTTCCATTGTCTCTTATAAAATTTAAAATCTTGTCCTTATTGTAATAATGTGCAATAAAATCTTTTTCATCGCGATATGGCGAAGTGTGCCTATCCATTGAATAAAGTGGTTCTGTTTCTAATCTTAGAATCTTTTCTTTATTGCCAACATTGATTACATAATTTAGTGTTGCTTTATTCATGTAACCACCTCTTTATTAACTATCTAATATTAAGGCAAGATGTTAGGATATCAAATATGGCATAATTTGTCAATATAAAACAATTGTTTGACACTACTTTTTTTATATGCTAATATTTAAGTGAAAGGAAGTGCCTCATGGAAAAGTTAACTGATAAACAAAAAATTATATTAGATACTATCAAAAAATATATTGCTAAGAATGGTTTCCCTCCTACTGTTAGAGAAATAGGACATGAACTAAATTTAAGTTCACCAGCAACTACACACTTTCATCTTTCTAAATTAGAAAGCAAAGGATATATCAAAAAGAATAAATCTAAGAATAGAACTATTGAACTTTTAGTTCCAAATGAATATTTAGACGATAACAGTGAGGTTGCAAATGTTGCTCTAATAGGTACAATAACTGCAGGAAGTCCTATCGAAGCAATAGAAAACCCTGATGAATACTTTTCAATACCTGTGAGCTTAATTCCAAGAAAAAGCGAAGTGTTCGCTTTAAATGTTAAAGGAACTTCTATGATTAATAAAGGAATAAGAGATGGGGATATAGTTTTAATTGAAAAGAAAAAGGTTGCTAACAATGGTGAAATTGTTGCAGCAATGACTGGGGAAAATGAAGTTACATTAAAGACATTTTATAAAGAACAAGGTCATTTTAGATTACAACCTGAAAATGATACAATGGCTCCAATAATTCTAGATAGTGTTACTATTTTAGGAAAAGCTGTTGGACTATATAGAAAAATTTAAAAAGAAGACTAATTTAAAAAGTCTTCTTTTATTTCGCCATCAATTGCATCTTCTTCTCTATCGCTTTCAACACCAATTCTTATTTTAGTGTCTCCAACAATTTCAGATGCTAATTCTTTTTCAATTGTATAGACAATTTCATTGTCTTTTATTTCTGCTTTAATGCATGTTGGTTGTTTTATTGCTCTTACAATTATTTCATCTTGACCATCATAATCATCATTTAAAACAACATCTATAGTATCTGTGTATTCTACAACATCTTTAGCAACTTCCGTTTTAGTATTATTGTTAGTAGAATACCAAATATTCACATCATACTTCCCTTTTACTATTACCTTTTCTTGATCTTTAGTTCCTTTGAATGTATGATTAATTACCCAACATCCTAATATTACAGCAGGTTCTTCTAAAGTTTTAAGAGTATGAGTTGTGGTAGTTGCAAGCTTTCCTTTACCTACAACAGCCTTAGTAACAATCTCTTTATAGCTAGCCATGTTAACCTCCTCTATCATAGTTTATGCATCTAGAATAAAGAAGTTATTAAAAAAATTAATAGCATTGCTATTAATTTATATTTTGTTCTAAAATACTTTTAATTGATTGAAATGTATTATTTAAATCTTCTTTTAAATAAGAATATTCTTGATAAGTAGGAAAAGAATCTAATTCTTTTCTTTTATTGTCTATTTCTTTATCAATATCATCAGTATTTTCCTTGTTATATTCTAAATTAACTCTTTTTTGTTCAAGCTTTTTAATATCCTTAACTAAAGACATAATAGAGTTATTCTTTTTCATTTCGTTTGCTAAATAAATATATCTTTGATAATCAGCACTGCTTTTAACAATAGAGATTAATTCATCTATTTTTTTAATAATTAATTCTTTATTTTGCTTTTCCATCTAAACTCCAAGTTTTAGCATCAGTTACTTCTACTTTAACTATCTTACCAATTAATGAAGAATCTCCTTCAAAATTGATTAATTTATTAGTATCAGTATATCCACATAGTAAACCTTCTTTTTCACTTGGTCCATCTACTAAAACATCAACAACTTTTCCAAGCATTTTTTGATTGCTTTCTAAGAAATATTTATTTACGATTTCATTTAATCTATGTAATCTATCTTCTTTTTCTTTCAAAGTAGATTTATCTTCTAACTTTTCTGCAGGAGTTCCTTTTCTTGGTGAAAAAATAAAGGTATAAGCATTATCAAACTTACAATAATTAACAAGTTCTAATGTTTCTTCAAAGTCTTCTTCCTCTTCACTAGGAAATCCTACAATAATATCAGTTGAAACAGTTACATTTGGGATAGTTTTAATCTTATCAAATAATTTTATATAATCTTCTTTTGTATATCTTCTACCCATAAGTTTTAATACTTTTGATGATCCTGATTGTACAGGTAGATGAATACTTGGCATTATATTTGGATATTTCTTTATGACTTCAATCATTCCATCAGTAAAGTCCCATGGATGGCTAGTCATAAATCTTACTCTTGGAATACCTGTCTTAGCAACATCTTCAAGTAAATTTTCCATATTATAATCATTATTAAAATCTTTACCATATGCATTAACGTTTTGTCCAAGAAGTGTTACTTCTTGATATCCATCTTTAACAAGTTTATTAACTTCTTTTATAATATCATCTTTATCTCTACTTCTTTGTTTTCCTCTTGTGTAAGGTACTATACAGTAAGTACAGAACTTATCACAACCATACATTATATTAACAAAGGCTTTATATCTATTAGCTCTTTTAACTGGAATATCTTCAGTAATATTACCTTCTTTACTAAATACTTCTATAACTTGTTTCTTAGTCTTCAAAGCTTCATTTAAAATATATGGAAGATGATGAAGATTATGTGTTCCAAATACGAAGTTAACGTATTTATATTTTTTCATTATTTCTTCAACTACTTTTTCTTCTTGTGCCATACATCCACATACCCCAATAATTAAGTCTTTGTTTTTTTCTTCTTTTAAATGCTTTAATCTTCCTAGCATACCAAAAGCTTTATTATGGGCATTTTCTCTAATGCTACAAGTATTTAATATTACTACATCAGCATCTTCTTGATCTAGTGCTTCTGTGAAATTAAGTTGTTCTAACATTGCTTTAATATTTTCAGTATCATGTTCATTCATTTGGCATCCATAAGTCTTAACATAATATTTCTTATTAAGTCCTATATTTATTATTGAATCATCAATACTGTAATATTCTTTTTCTACAACTTCCTTATTTCTTTTTCTTGCTTCTTTGTAATCAGGTAATTGCATACTTATCACTTCCATTTGTTAATTTTATCATAAATAGTTAAAAAAAAGAAGAAGTATTCTTCTAATCAAATAAAACTCTATTTAAGAACGAATCCATTCTTCTTGTTTTATTATTTTTAACTTCTTCTATTATTTCATCAAAATTTTCTTTTAGATAATTAATTATCATTTTAACTTTTGGAGCTACTTCTTTATCCTCAAGTCCACAAATTATCATTTCTAAGTTGTTTATTTTTGAATATTGTCCATAACTACTATTTTTTATGTATGTATCATATAATCTTTTGAATGATAATACACCAACTTCACTAAATCTTGAATCTTCAAGTATTTTAGCAGTCATATATGTTGAACTATTCATTAATGATTTATCTAGAATAGTTTCTCCCTTATTATTTCTTATATTTGGAATAAATTTTTTATTTCTTTTAATTTCTTTGTAAATATCTAAAGTATTTAATCCTTTGATAGTTACTAGTATGTGGGCAAAAGTGTCTCCATCATTATTTTGATGATTAATATCCCATCTTTTATCCTTTATGTGTTTAAGAACAATTTCAAAGTATCCTTTCTTAAGTAGCTTTGCTAAAATATTGTTCCCTTGCTCATCCACAACATTAATATCAAATGTTTTTCTTGATAATATTTTGTCTATTAACTCAATATGTTCTTCTTTTAATAGTTCAAATATCAGGGACGGATCAGCATCACAAGCATTGATTGTCTTTGTCTCATCGTAAAACACGTTATACACCTCTTTCACACGTGACAGTTTGTTATTCTACCAAAAAATGACAAAAAAGTCAAATTAGAGGCACAAAAAAATAAGCCATTGGCTTATTTCTTAGCACATGCTTCTTCAGCTTTTTTACCAGTATATCCTGATAAACAAAGGCAATCTGCGTCACCATGAGCATATTTAATTGTTACGGTTTTCATTGCGAAACCTTTTTCGACTTCTACTGAATAAATTGCGGCTTGTGAGTTCTCATCATAGAAGAAGTCATTTCCTTGGCATCTATAATATGAATAATTGTTTAGGTGATTATCAAAGAAATCTTTAACATATTTTGACTTTCTATATGTTTTAAACACTATTTCATTACCATCATCTTTAATAAAGAACATTAAACGTGGTATATCAATTTCTATTTTACTAGTCTTATATGTAGTTTTAAAGAACGTTCTATTGCAGAAGAACACTAGCATTACTATTAAGAATACTATAGCAAAAGAAACTAATAAAGTTTTCTTTAAACTGTATTCCCTTAGTTTTTCCATTTTTTCTTTCTTTCTTTCTGCTTTTTTAAGTAGTTTTTCTTCTTCAATTTCTTTTTTAGATTTTTTAATCTTCATTGAAATCACCTATCCTAATATAATTATATAAAATATAATTGATATTTTCAAGAACAATAAAAAAAGACTTATATAAGTCTTTAATTATCTCTGGCGGAGACAGAGAGATTTGAACTCTCGCACCAGTTGCCCGGTCTACACCCTTAGCAGGGGCGCCTCTTCAGCCTCTTGAGTATGTCTCCAGCTTAAGTTATTTTACAATATTAAATAAAAATGGTGGGGCGTTAGGGATTCGAACCCTAGACCCACTGATTAAGAGTCAGTTGCTCTACCAACTGAGCTAACGCCCCATAAACATTGCTATTTAGTTATACCATAAATTTCACAAAAAGAAAAGTATAAATATAAAAAAACAGCAATTTTCTTGCTATTTTATTAATAAATATCCTAGTACAAATAGTCCAAATGCTACTCTATACCACATAAATACATTGAAACTATTCTTCTTCAAATACTTAAGTAGATATTTAATACAAATTAGTCCTACTACAAATGATACTAAAATTCCTACTCCAAATATTGCTAAATTATCAGCAATTATTGAAAAGTCTATCTTAATTAGTTGTAATACAACTGCACCTAATACTACGGGTTCTGCTAAATAGAATGAAAACTTAGCTGCATCTTCTCTATCTAGCTTTAATCCTCTTGCAGCTGCTATTGTTGTACCACTTCTAGAAAATCCTGGGATAAGTGCAAATATTTGACTGCAACCAATTATGATTGCATCTTTTAATGTCATTTTTTCTAGATTTCTAGTTCTTGCCATCTTCTTATCGACGATATAAATTATTATACCCATTACGATAAGAGCTACAGCAATAAGCCAGAATTTATCTCTTATATTTTCATCAATTGTATCCTCAAATAATACACCAACAAGGGCTGCTGGTATTGTAGCGGCAATGATATACCACATCATCTTTCCTTCTTTATCTTTAGGTCCTTTTGTAACACCTTTGATAAACATATTCCAGAAGTCTTTAAAGAAGAATATTAATATGGCTAGTGATGTACCTAAGTGTAGTGCAACATCAAATGTAAGATCCATATTTTCAGTAATTACATCTTTTCCAATTCCAAACAAATCTCTAAATATTATTAAATGAGCAGATGATGAGATTGGTAAAAACTCTGCTATCCCCTGAATAAATGCTAATATTATTATTGCTATCATATACACCTCATTATTCTTTCCATATAATTATAACATTATATGTTCTTTCTAGCAAACAATTGCTTTAGTTTATTTCTTTGCATTGATTGTTCTTTTGTTACATCTTGTTTTTGTTTTTTTCTATAATCTGTAATACATTGCTTAGTATATGCTGCTAATTTTTTATAGTCTTGATATTGTTCTTTTGAAACACCATCTAAATCTTTTGTAATATTACTCATCTCAATTACTTGCTCTGCAAGAGTTAAAAGTTCTTCATCAACCATGCTTGGATTATTATTTATCATATAATTAACATAGAACAAGAATGACATTTTATTACATTGTTTACAGAATGGATGTTCTGACTTATAACCATCTATTGCTCTTTTAATTTCTACTGGATCATTAGTTGAATTTAATGTTGAAGTTATTTGTCTTCTATAAAAGTCCATTTCAAAAGCATCGTCTCTATTGGCATATGCTTCACATCCTGCTGCTAAATCTTGTACTGCTCTTTCATAGTTGTATTTTGTATATCTTAATCCATCCATTCCTAATTGAGTTTTAAGTATGTCATGAGCTTGTTCTTTGTCATCAGCCTTTTTATAATTTCCACCTGGAGTAATTCCTACTTCATATTGCTCTCTTACAAAAGCCATTGTATTAATAAGTGTTGCAATCTTGTCAACTACTTCTTGCTTAGTATCTGGATATTCAACAAGTCCATCACTTAATAATGTATAAACAGTTTCGTATTTATCTACAGCTCTTACTTGATAGCTAAGTCTTTCACTAAACATTTTAGTGTATTTTTGTACAAAATCAACAAATGCTTCTTTTGTTTTTAAATAAATTTCTTCTAATTCATCTATAGATAGTCTATTTATATCATCAATTAATCTTAATTCTTCTAGTTCATCTATAGTAAATCTATTTGCTTCGTTTACTATTCTTGCTTCTTTTATTTGCCCTGCTTTCATCTTTCTTTCCTCCTAAATTTTTGAATATATCTAAATAATTATCTACTAGGATAAATTCAATCTTATCTTTTATTTCATCTGGAATTTCTTTTAAGTCTTTTTCATTTTCTCTTGGAATAAATATCTTATTAACCATCGCACGGTATGCACCAATTACTTTTTCTTTCAATCCACCAATTGGTAATACTCTTCCTGTTAATGTTATTTCTCCTGTCATACTTGTTTTTGAAGATACGCTTAGTTTTGTTAATAAGCTTATCAATACAGTAGTAATTGCAACACCTGCTGATGGACCTTCTTTTTGAATTGCACCTTCAGGTACGTGAATATGTATTGTTTTACCCTTCAAATCATTTAAGTTAATATTAAATATATCATGATTAGACTTAACGTAATCAAGTGCAATCTTAGCAGATTCTTGCATTACTTCTCCTAGTGAACCAGTTAATATCAATTCTTCAGTACCATCGAATATTGTAGCTTCAATAGGTAAAATATCTCCACCATAAATAGTATAAGCAAGACCATTAACGATACCTACTCTATCTTCTTCAATATTGTCATTATATAAGAATTTCTTGATTCCTAAGTATTCTTCTAAATCATCACTGTCAATAATATATTTTTTCTTTTCTTTATCTACAACAATCTTCTTAACAATCTTTCTAAGTATTGTTGCTATTAATCTATCAAGTTCTCTTACACCTGATTCTTTTGTATAGTTTCTAACAAGTGTAAGTATAGCTTCATCAGTGAATTCTACTTCACTATCTTTTAATCCGTGCTCTTTTAATTGATCAATTATCAAATGACGTTTTGCTATATCAAGTTTTTCAAATTCTGTATAAGATGATACTTCTATTATTTCAAGTCTATCTCTTAATTCTTCTGGAATTTGTGATAAATAGTTTGCTGTTGCAATAAACATAACGCTAGATAAGTCAAACTCTTCTTCTAAGTAGTGATCTGTAAAGTATTTATTTTGCTCTTTATCAAGTACTTCTAGTAAACTTGATGCTGGATCACCTTTTATATCTTTAGTCATTTTATCAATTTCATCTATTATAAATACTGGGTTTTTAACTCCTGCTTTCTTCATCCCTTGAATGATTAATCCTGGAGCTGATCCTACATATGCCCTTCTATGTCCAATAATTTCAGCTTCATCGTTAATTCCACCAACAGATATCTTTGTTACTTTTCTATTGATACTTTTAGCAACATTCTTAGCAAATGTTGTTTTACCAACACCTGGAGGTCCAACTAAACAAATAATTGGGCTTCTTAAGTTATCAGTTTTTTGTTTTACTGCTAAGTATTCAATAACTCTATCTTTAACATTCTCAAGTCCATAATGAGTACTATCAAGTATCTCTCTTACTTTCTTTAAATCTTTTCTATCTTCAGTTGTCTTTGTCCATGGAAGATTAAGTAACCAATCAATATATGTTCTAATCATTCCAGTCTCAGGTGACATAGAATTACTCATCTCATATTTATTTAATTCAACATTTAGTTTTTCTTTTACTTTCTTAGGGCAATCTAAAGCATCGATTTTATCTCTTAAAATCTCTATTTCGCTTTGTGATTCTTCTCCAAGTTCTTTCTTAATAGCTTTAATTTTTTCTCTTAAAACAAACTCTTTTTGTGACTCTTCAAGTCCATTTGCTACTGAAAGTTCAATATCTTGTTCTAGTTTTAATATTTCAATATCACTACTAATATCATCAAGAATCATTTTAACTCTTGAAGTACTTGAAGTTTCTTTTAGATATTCTTGTTTTCTTTCATAGTTAATTGGTAAATATAAAACAACAATATCTGTTAGTTTATCAATATCATTTATTCCTGCCGTTTGTGAAAGTATTGTATTAGACATATATGGTACTTCATGTACATACACATCTATATGTTTATTAAGTGCTCTTACATAAGCCATTTCTTCTTTAGGTGATAATTCTTCAGTTGCAAGATAACTAAACAATGCTTCATATATTCCATCGTCTTTAGAATATGCAAATACTTTTACACGTGATTCACCTAGTATTATTATTCTTGTTTTACCATTAGGCATATCAAGTTTCATTTTTATCTTACCTACTATTCCATAGTTAGGTAATTCATCTATTTCTGGGCTTATCTCAAGAGTATCTTTTGGATTTACAATTAAGATTTTATTATCATAACAAGATTCTGCTAAAGATATTATTTTCTTATCTTCAGAAGAATCTAATTCTATTCTGATTTCGTTATAAGGGAACAAGACCATATTCTTTAATAGAAGTACTGGAAGATTGCTTTTCATATGTATCTCGCCTCCTTGAAAATATGCTTTTTATTATAACTACCTAAAATATAAAATGCAATAAAAAAGACACTTTTTTACAGTGCTTTTTTTTAACATTTTTTATTTTATATTTTTGATACAAAAATTAGTAATTCATATCTGACTTTTTTACTTCAATAACAGGCTTTACACCATAGTTGGCGCTACTGTTAACTACGCCATAATTTCCTCCGGCTTCTATTATCATTCCACCAGCATGGGCACCATATGCTACTGTTGAATTATTCTTTGCCATCGTTCCTAACCAGAAACCTTTAGTTGGATAAGATGATGCATCAACAAATATTGTTTCTTCAACTAAGAAAGAACAATTCTTTAGTCCACCATAATTATTGTAAGTTGCATTACATACTCCTGATATATCTTGATATTCAGGAAGTCTCGCAACATATGCTGAATAATTAAAATTAACTACATTCTCGCTTTTATCGTTTTTTATTGTTTTTGTACCGGGACTTACTATTTTTTCATTCTTCCATGTACTAGACGTTGGTAAATAAGTTGCTGCCTTTGTTGGCCCATTTCTATTACTGTTATTAGTACTATATGCAACAGTAGTTTGCCCAGTTATATTTTTATAATAAATCAAAATTGCATTTTCACCATTTGAACCTAAATAGTAAAATCTCTCTGTTGCCGCATCAAATACACCATCATCATTAACATCACAATCGAAGGCATCACCTGCACTAAGCGATCCTGCGTTCCCAATATGTCCAAATGTCATTGATGTGCCATGTGATATATTGAAAGCAGTGCATGCTCCTCCTCCACATGTAGCAGTGTGTAACGTTTTTGCTCTTTTACAAACAGGCACTATTTCTTCTCCTGTTGAAATATCAATTACAGTATTAGCTGTTGTTGCTTCACCTTTAGCGCAGTTGTTTGTTTTATCAATTACTATAATTTTCTTTCTTCCATCTATTCCTTTTAATTCATCAAAATCTTCTATCTTTAAATCAGATTCAATAAGCTCAGAGTCTAAATCATCGTATTTAGTTATATTTTTAATTCCTTGACCAGTTTCATCTACACTTACCCAATAGTAATCATATCCACTTCCATTATATGTTACTATTACATATGCTTTATCAAATTCACCATATGGACTTTTTAATGCATTTTCTGTAGGTACGCATTTAATATCCATATAATATGTTGCATCGGAATCAAACATTTCAAGTTTACCATTATTAACTAATGTCCTAACTCCACCAATTACCTCTTTTGCTGTTTGAATATATGTGCTCTTTCTTGAATCACTAATATATTTTGTAACAGAAGGTACTGCTATTATTAATAATATTCCTAATATAATGATAACTGCTAGTAGTTCAATTAATGTAAAACCTTTTTTATTATTCATAAATACTCTCCAGTTTATATTTTAATTATAAAATTGTATATATTAACTAGTCAATTAATTGTTATAAATCTAGTGTAAAAGAAGTAAACAAAAAAACTAATTATAATAATTAGTTTTTACTACAATAATTCATTGAAACAACTGCAGATAGTTCATCTTTTTCATTATAGATTTCCGCATAAAATAAACTTATTCTTTTACCTATTTTTATTTTTTTTGCGATTACTTTAGCTTTATTCTTGCATGGCTTTAAATAATTAATATTTGAATCTATTGTTACCCCTTCTATTTTATTCATATAGCACAATGTTCCAATCGCTATATCTGCAAGTCCAAATATTAATCCACCATGCATTATTCCCCATGGATTAAGTGAAATATCTAAAGCATCTACATGTGCTACTACTTCATCTTCACTTACTTCATCAAATACTATATTGTTATGATAATCATATCCATTTATCTCTTTAAATTTATTGTTAAAATCATCTGCGTTCATTATATTTCTTCTATCTTCATAAAGTTTGTTTGCTTTATAGCTCTATTATGATGAATTCCTCCTGTAATGATTATTATATCATCTTGTTCTAGATTTAAGAATTTAATTGCTTCTTCACGAGCATTATTAACTGTATCATCCATATCATCATCTTTTACTAATCTTGTAACTATTGGATATACACCATAGTTAAGAAGTAATTGTCTTGCAACTTCTTCTGTTGGGCAAAGTGCAAGTATTAATGTATGTGGTCTTAAGTTACTAATTACTCTAGCACTATGACCTCCTGTTGTTGGTACAACTATTGCTTTTACTTTAAGTGACTTAGCAGAATCAATTACTGATTTTGCTAAAGCTTCAGTTATATCATCATTTCTTACATTATTAAACTTAGTTTCATATATATTGTTCTTTTCTGATTCTTTACAAATCTTAGCCATATAATCAACTGCATCAACTGGATGTTTCCCAACGGTTGTCTCACCACTTAGCATAACTGCATCAGCACCATCTAATACTGCATTTGATATGTCAGTTACTTCTGCTCTTGTAGGACGAGATGATTCATACATTGATGCAAGCATTTCTGTTGCAACAATAACAAATTTTTCTTTTTCTCTACAAAGTCTAATCATTTCTTTTTGAATAATAGGAAGTTTCTCTACTTCAACTTCTACTCCAAGATCACCTCTTGCAACCATTATTCCATCACTTTCGTCAACTATCTCTTCTAAATTTTCTACACCAGTTCTACTTTCAACTTTAGAAATGATTTTCATATCTTCTCTATGATATTGTTTTAATAATTCTTTAACTTCTTTTATATTTTCTCTTGATTCAACAAAAGAAAGCGCTATGAAGTCTCCTTCATTTTTACATGCATATTCTATATCATTTCTATCTTGCTCACTCATAAATGGAATATCAAGTTTAACTCCTGGAACAGCCATTCCTTTTTTAGATTTTAAAACTCCTCCATCTATAACCCTACAAGTTAATCCTTCTTGATCTTTATTAACTACTTCTACCTTCATTAATGCATCTTCAAGAAGAATTCTATTTCCTATATTAATTCTATCTAATACTTCTGGATGGTTTACGGAAAAATGATCATTTTCTCCAATTTCTTGTTTTTTAACAATTCTAACAAATCCACCTGGAACTAAGTTGATACCTTCTTCTTTAATTTCCCAACATCTAAAATCAGGTCCTTTAGTATCGTATAAAACAGCTACATGTTGGTTAGTTATTTTTCTTACTTCTTTAACGACATTTAAAATATTTGTATATTCTTCATAATTACCATGTGAAAAATTAACTCTTGCAACATTCATTCCTTTTTGAACCATTTTAGTCATTACTTCAACTGTTTGACTTGCTGGTCCAATACTACATATTATCTTAGTTTTTTTCATCTATACCACCTACTATAAAAATTATATTATACATATCTATTTTTTACAATGAATAAAAGAATAGATTTACTCTATTCTCTATTAATTTTATACAAATGATATTGATTATCATTACCTATCTTATAAGTCCATTTATATGTATAGCTTGCAATTGGATTTGTTTCTCCATAATCAACTATTTGTACCTTTTCATATACATATACTTCGTCATTTTTTTCTTCTGTTTTTTCATAAGTATATTTATAGTATGGAGATCCAGATGCAGATCCTGTTCTTTGACTAAATGCATAATACTTTTTACCATCTATTTCTTTTACATCATAATGAAAACCTGCAGGAACATTATTAACTTCATTTACAGCATATAATAAGTCATCTTTAAAAGTTAAATTATCCCCAGCTATTTTATATAAAGTCTCTTTAAATATTTTTTGTGCTGGTTCATACTCAATTAAAGTGTCATATCCAGGATCTACAGTATTTCCATTTGCATCTTGAGATGGTCCACTATCTTTAACATAATATTCCTTAATTTTCTCTCTTGCTTGTTTATCTAAAATTAAATATAGTTCTTTGCCAGTAAAATCTTTAACATATACTTCATCATGATTATAAATACTTTTTTCTAATCCTATTTGTATATCAGTTTCGTCTTTTGTTACGTGCAAATTGTAATATAAAGCATTAATATCAAATGTTGGTTTTTCTACATTATCATTAGTTTCCTTTTCTTCTTTCTTATTCTCATTCTTTCCGTTATCACCACCAAATGCATTAGTACCAATTAAATAGCCAATACTAAAACAAACCAAAAATGCTACAACAACAAGTATAGTATTAATAAATTTCTTTGAATTATTTTTATTACTTTCATTATTTACAATATTATTATTCTCTTCCATTTTATCCTCCGCTACTAAAATAATTATAAAATTACAAGTAGTTAATGTCCATATATTGATAATATTATTCAAAATATTTACGTAAATAATAGCATCATTTTATTTTTATCATAAATTACTATAGGTGTTTTATGAATAATAGTTTTAAATATAAAAAATATGGTAATAAAAGTAAAGTTTTAATAATTCTTCCTGGTTGGGGTGATACTAGAAAAACTTTTGATTTTTATATTAATAATCTAAAAGATAAATTTACTATCTATATATTTGATTATCCTGGCTTTGGAGAAAGTGTTTTCCCAGATAATGATTTAACTATTTATGATTATGCTTTATATATTAAAAAGTTTATTGAAGAACATAACATTAATAATCCATATATCTTGTGTCATTCTTTTGGCTGTAGAATATCCTTACTTCTTATTGGTAAATATCGAGTTCTCGTTGATAAACTAATTATTATTGGTGGTGCTGGTATTAGAAGGCGTAGTATTAAAAGATATTTAAGAGTTAAGAAATACAAGTTTTTAAAGAAAGTAAGTTGTTTACTTCCTAAAAAGATGAGATTTAATTATATAGAAAAACTTAGAGAAAAATATTCGTCAAGTGATTATAAAGATTTAGATATTAATATAAAGAAAACTTTTAATAATATTGTTAATACTGACTTAAGAAAGTACTTAAAATATATTTATAATCCTACTTTATTAATATGGGGAGAAAATGATACAGCTACACCTTTAAAAGATGGCAAACTGATGAATAAAAGAATTAATAATTCAGGATTAATAACAATAAAAAAAGGAACACACTTTGTTTATTTAGAGTATCCCTTTTATATTTTAAAAATTATTTTATTTTTCTTTAATTAGTAATCCTAAATCATCTAATTGTTTTTGTGCTACAACTCCTGGAGCTTCATTCATTAAATCTTGTGCACTAGCAGTCTTAGGGAATGCTACTACATCACGGATATTATCAGTTCCTGCTAAGATCATTATTAATCTTTCAAGTCCGATACCTACTCCACAATGAGGAGGTGCTCCATATTTGAATGCATCAATAAAGAATCCAAATTTTGCTCTTGCTTCTTCTTCAGTCATATCAATTGCTTCAAACACTTTAGCTTGAGTTTCAGAATCGTGTATTCTTACTGAACCACTTAATAGTTCATAACCATTAAGTACTAAGTCGTATGCTCTTGAATAACAATGTTCTTTATCTGTTAATAACTTATCCATATCTTCAACTCTTGGAGAAGTGAATGGATGGTGAGCTGCTACATATCTTTGTTCTTCTTCAGAATATTCAAACATTGGGAAGTCAGTAACCCATAAGAAATTATATTTAGATTCATCTATTAAGTTAAAGTCTTTAGCAAGTTTAATTCGTAGTGCTCCTAAAGATGGTTTAACTACTTTCTTTTTGTCTGCAACAATAAATACTATATCGTTGTTTTCAAGATTTAATTTACTAATTAAATCTTTTTTCTCTTCTTCTTTTAATACTTTAGCAATCGAACCACTTAATTCATTATCAGTATATTTTAAGAATGATAATGCTTTTGCTTTATATACTTTAACTAAATCAGTTAATTTATCTATATCTTTTCTTGATAAATCTTCAGCATGATTTTTAAGTACTAAAGCATTAATTATTCCACCATCACTAACAATGTTTTTAAATATTTCAAAATCAGTATTATCAAACACTTCTGTAATGTCTTGAAGTTCCATTTCATATCTTGTATCTGGTTTATCACTACCATAGCGATTTATACAATCATCATAAGGGATTCTTACAAATGGTTCTAAATCAACATTTTTAATTTCTTTAAATATTTTTTTCATTAAACCTTCAGTAGTTGCCCAAATATCTTCTTCACTTGAAAAGCTTTGTTCAATGTCTATTTGAGTAAATTCTGGTTGTCTATCTGCTCTTAAGTCTTCATCTCTAAAGCATCTTGCAATTTGGAAGTATTTTTCCATTCCACCAATCATCAATAATTGTTTAAATATTTGTGGTGATTGAGGAAGTGCATAGAAATGCCCATGATAGATTCTTGAAGGTACTAAGTAGTCTCTTGCTCCTTCTGGTGTTGGTACACATAGGATTGGAGTTTCAACTTCTACAAAACCATTTTCTGATAAATAGTTTCTTGTAATCATAGTAACTTTGTGTCTAAGAATTAAGTTATTCTTTAAGCTTTCTCTTCTTAAGTCTAAGAATCTATATTTTAATCTTGTATCTTCAAGTGCAGTTGTATTGTCACTTATTTCAAATGGTATATCAATTGATTGATTAATAAGTTCTAATTCATCTACTATTACTTCAATTTCTCCAGTAGGAAGTTTAGGGTTTTTATTTTCTCTTTCGTTAATTGTTCCTACTGCTCTAATAACTGATTCAGTTTTTAATGATGTTGCTACATCATAATATTTATTTTCTGGTCTTACTATTAATTGGATTATTCCTGATCTATCTCTTAAGTCGATAAATACAAGTCCTCCTAAGTCTCTTTTCTTTTGAACCCATCCATAAAGTTCTACGGTTTCTCCAACATTTTTAATGTTGAATTCACCATTATTATATTTTTTCATTATTCATCTTCTCCTTCGTGATGGCAATGACATTCATCACCACATGTGCACTCATCATCATGATGATGTCCACATCCACAATGGCATTCATCTTCGTCATCAAAATCATAATCATACTCTTCTTCAGATAAATGTTCATCTAAGAAATATAAAAGATAATCAACACTTATCGTTTCTTCTTCTTTAGTTTTATTATTCTTAATCTTTATTTCGTCTTTTGCTAAATCTTCATCATTTAAAATTATTAAGTATTTAGCATTTAATCTATCTGCTTGTTTAAATTGAGCTTTTAATCCGCGTCCAGTATACTCAGTATCTACTCTATAACCATTTGCTCTTAAGTATTGAACTAGACTTGCAGCATATTTCTTTTCTGTATCAGATACATACATTACAAATAATTCAATATCATCAATTATTGGTAATTTTACTTCTTCAAGATCAAGTGCTTGTACAAGTCTTCCTAACCCTGTAGCAAATCCCATACAACAAGTTTCTGGTCCATCTAATGTTTCTACAAGACCATTATATCTTCCACCTGCTCCAATAACATTGTTTGATCCAAATCCCTCAACACTAGCTTCAATTTCAAATACAGTGTGATTATAGTAATCAAGTCCTCTAACAAGTCTTGGATCTACTTCATAATCTATTTCTAATTCTTCTAAGTAAGATTTTACCTCTTCAAATCTATTCTTACTTTCTTCATTTAAATACTCTATTGTAGTAGGAGCATTCTTTAATATCTCACTATCTTTATCAACCTTACAATCTAAGATTCTAAGAGGATTCTTATTTAATCTATCATTACAATCTTCACATAAGTCTTTAATATGAGGAGTGAAATATTTAATTAAAGCTTCTCTATAATTATCACGAGAGTCTCTATCTCCTAATGAATTGATTTTAACTTTAATTCCCTTAAGCCCAAGCATTTTATATAAAAGAACTGGAATAGATATAACTTCTGCATCAACTAGTGGATCATTAGATCCTAAAACTTCTACTCCGAATTGAGTAAATTCTCTATCTCTTCCACTTTGTGGTCTTTCATATCTATACATTGTTCCATTGTAATAAACTTTAACAGGTCCTGGTTCTCCATACATTTTATTTTCAACGTAACTTCTAACAATACCTGCAGTACCTTCTGGTCTTAAAGTAATAGATCTATCTCCTCTATCTTTGAAATCATAAGTTTCTTTAGTTACTATATCAGTAGTTTCTCCTACTCCTCTATGGAATAACTCACTGCTTTCAAAAATTGGAGTTCTTGCATATGTATAGTTATATTTCTCCATTAAACTATCGATAACTTTATCAACATATTTCCATTTCTTTGCTTCAAGCCCTACTAAATCATGACATCCCTTTGGTTTTGTAATCATAATAATCCTCCTTAAAAATAAAAAGGTGGCAAGTAAAGGACGAGTTTCCCCGTGGTGCCACCTTAATTCCATAATTAATTTATGCTTATAGTGATAACGCTTCTAGCGATTCTTTTATAACACAAGTGTCTTTCATTAATTTATCTTAAGTATTTTCATCAACCATACTCTTTCTACAAAGACTCTTTAATTACTCCTCTTGCAAAAGACAATTTTATATTACAACAAGTTCAAAGAATATTCAAGTGTTATTTTATTCTCCATAAAATACCTTTACAGGTTTTACTTTAGTATTATCTTTTGAATATACTTCATAAATTGCAATTATCTCATTGTTTTTATTTCTGTATGCAATTGGTGACCCATCATATAGGTTTCTTAATATTGCTCCATGATTTATTTTATTTTCTATATAGTCATCTACATCTACAATTAACATATCTTTTAAAGCTTTCTCAAGTGGTATTAGTTTAATTCTTTCATTTTTTAAATCATCAACGCTTATTGCATCATCCAAAGAGAAATCTCCTTGTCTAGTTCTTCTTAACTCTTTCATAGTACAGCAAACATTCAATTCTTCACCAATATCTCTAATCAAACTTCTTATGTATGTACCTTTGCTAACTGTTGTTTTAAAAATAAATTCATCTTTGTTAAATTCAATTAGTTCTATATCAAATATTTCTACTTCTCTTTTTGGTAGTTCTACTTCTTTATTCTTTCTTGCATATTTATATAAACGTTCTCCACTTACTTTAACTGATGAGTAAAGAGGCACTACTTGATTATATTTACCATGAAAGCTATTTAATGCTTCTATAAGTCTTTCTTTAGTTATATTGAAGTTTTTATTTTCTTCTAATATATTTCCAGTAATATCAAGTGTATCAGTGAGTATTCCCATCTTTACTGTTGCAATGTATTCTTTTGTTGAATCATTTAAATATTCAAGCACTTTAACTCCAGTTCCAACTGCAAGAATAAGAACACCTGTAGCCATTGGATCAAGAGTTC
This sequence comes from Bacilli bacterium, assembly GCA_017525035.1. GTDB lineage: Bacteria > Bacillota_I > Bacilli_A > RF39 > UBA660 > RUG13868. Next base: position 50,803 of record JAFXTH010000023.1, read on the forward strand.
CTGCATGACCTACTTTTCTTGTATCAAAGATTTTTTCTGTAATATTTACTAAATCTCTACTAGTAAAATCTTTTTCTTTGTCGATAACTATTAATCCGTTCATAAACTCACCCACATAAATATAATAACATAACATCCCAATTTGTTGACTTTTTTATTTTATAGTGTTAACCTAGAAGTACTCTTGGGGGGAATAAATATTATGGACACAAACACAAAAGAAAAAGAAACAAGTATAGTAGAACCAGAATTAAGTAAAAAGTTAAGAGCATTCATTTTATCAATGGATGATACATATGGTGATGGTACAACAATTGGACTTGCAAAAACACATTCAGACGGATTATATGATGCATTAAATCGTTATTCGCACGATGCGTTTGTTCAATATAGTGAAGAAGATATTCTTGCGGAATTAATTATGGACGAATTATTATGTGATCCTAGCGAAAATGATTATGTAGATGTAACTAGAAGACTTGCTAGTTTAAAAACTTCAGCAGAAAGAATATTTAAAGAAGTTCGTCAAGATAAGCATTACAAAGAAGCATTAATACATTCATTTATTAAACGTGCTGGTATCCCATTTTCTAAGAAAACTGCTAATATTTCCCGTGCTGTTGTTGATATGGTTCAAAAAGTTAGTAGTTATCAGTTAGCAAAGCAAGAAAGCAGCAGAGGAAAAGTTTCCAAAGGTGGAAAAAAGAAAAAGTTACCATTTAAAAAGCTAAGACAATAGTCTTAGTTTTTTTGACATTTAGGACAGTAGTAAGTACCCCTTCCTCCTACTTTTATTTTAATTATTTTGCTCTTACATATACGGCATTCTTCATTTTGTCTTTGATGAACAAATAGATTGTTTTGAAACATTCCGGTTACTCCTTCTTCCGAAGTATAACTTCTAATTGTTGTTCCACCTTCTTCTATTGCCTTATCTAATACTTTAACAGTATTAGTTATTATATCTTTTCTATTCTTATCCGTTAAATCTTTAGCTTTCGTTAGTGGATTAATCTTTGATAAGAAAAGTATTTCATCAGCATATATATTACCAATACCTGTGATAATTGATTGATCTAGTAATACACTTTTGATTGGAAGTGTTTTTTTATTATACTTTTCTTTTAGATAATTGCTAGTTAAATCTTTATCCCATGGTTCTAATCCAAGTTCGGTATATGGCTTCATTGAATATATCTTATCTTTTTCAATAAGCATTACTCTTCCAAACTTTCTTACATCTGCAAAACGAAGTTGCTCATCATTATCTAAATTAAAGAATACATGTTCATGTTTATTTTTTTCATCTTTCTTAGTTCTAAAGAAAAACTTACCTTCCATTCTTAAATGGAATAATAAATAGTAATCATCAAGAGTCATAACAATCCACTTACCTCTTGTTGTTATCTCATGTATTGTTTGATTTTTAATATTCTTTGTAAAATCATCGACAGATGGATAATCTATCATGTTTTTATGGAATACTTCAACACTTGTGATTGTTCTATTAATCAATTTCTTTTCTAATTTTCTTGCTACTGTTATTACTTCTGGTTTTTCAGGCATAGTATCACCTACTTCGCATCATACCAATCTTTACCTTTGTTAATATCTACTACTAAAGGTACAGATAGTTTATATGTATTTTCCATTATATCTCTAACAATATTTTCAACTACTTCTTCTTCATCTATTAATACATTAAATACAAGTTCATCGTGTACTTGAATAAGCATCTTACTCTTTAAGTTCCTCTTTTCAAATTCCTTGTATATTTCTACCATTGCTTTCTTTAAAATATCAGCGCTAGTTCCTTGTATTGGTGTATTAAGAGCCATTCTTTCACCACTTGCTCTAATCATATAATTTTTATTATTTAATTCTTCAATAATTCTTTTTCTATTCATTAGTGTCTTAACATAACCATTTTTATGTGCTTCTTCTATTGTTTCTTTCATATATTCACTAATTCTTGGATATGTTTTTAGATAATTATCAATAAAGTTTTTAGCTTTATATACATCGATATTCAAATCTTCAGAAAGGCCAAAACTACTGATTCCATAAAGAATTCCAAAATTAACAGCCTTAGCTTGTCTTCTTTCGTCTTTAGTAACTTTATCTAGTGGTACTCCAAATATATCACTTGCTGTTTTTGCATGTATGTCATTTCCTTGTTTGAATGCTTCTATTAAGTTTTCTGCATTAGACATTGCAGCAAATACTCTTAGTTCAATTTGTGAATAGTCACTAGAAAGGATTATTGAATCTTTTTCAGGATAAAAAGCTTTTCTAATTAGTTTTCCATACTCAAGTCTTGCTGGAATGTTTTGTAAATTTGGTTCACTTGATGATAATCTTCCAGTTCTTGTTAATGTTTGATTAAACTGCGTATGTATTTTTCCGTCCGGTTTAATTTCGCTTATTAATCCTTCAACATAGTTGTTATATAGTTTTGATAAAGTTCTATAGTCTAATATTTTTTCTATTATTGGGCTATAAGGTGCTACTTTATCAAGTATTTCCTTACTTGTTGAATAATTATTATCTTTTATTTTCTTTGGATAAGGAAGTTCCATTTTAACAAATAGTATTTCTCCAAGTTGCTTAGGAGACATAATATTAAATTCACTTCCTGCTAAGTCATATATTTCTTTTTCAAGACTAGCTAGTTTTTCTTTTATTTCTTCACCCATTGTTCTTAAATAATCAGCGCTTACGTTAATTCCAGTATATTCCATATCTGCAAGAACAACTGATAAGGGCATTTCTATTTCATTAAATAAATATTCTTCCTCTTCTTCCTTTAACTTATCTAAGTATTCATCTTTAGTATCATAAATATATTTAGCTTTTAGACAAGCATTTTTAGCAATTGTTTCTAAATCTGGTTCATGAAGTTTAGCAAGAGAACCAAACTCTTCTTCATAAAACATTACATCAATAGCATTATTTTTCATTAAATAACTAATATCATCTTTAATGTTATAGTTTAATAAGTATGCTGCTATCATAAGATCATAATTACAATTATTAATTGCAAGATTATTATATTTAAGTACTACTAAAAGTTTCTTCAAATCGTAAGTATACTTTTTATAATCGTTTTCAAGAAGTATTTCTGGATTATCTTTTACTATTTCAAAAGGAATATAGTAATTGTTTTCTCCATCAGAAATAGATACTCCTAGAGGTTTAGATGAATGATAATTGTATCCTAATAATTCTAAATAAATAGAATAATCTTTATTTAATTTAACTTCATCTATATTATTTACTATTTTGTAATCTATTTTTTCTTCTATTTTAATATTTTCTCTTTGATCTTCTTTTTTAATATTCATTTTCTTAATTAAAGAATAGAATTCATAGTCTTCTAATAATTCAATATATTTTAAAGTATCATATCCTTTATATCTTATCTTTTCAAGGTCAGTATCTATAGGTACTTCAGTATATATTGTTGCAAGGTCATAGCTTTGATATGCAGATTCTTTTCCTTCAATTAATTTATCTTTTAATTTTCCCTTTATGTTATCAATGTTTTCATAAATATTATCAAGTGTTTTGTATTCTTGTAATAATTGAAGTGCTGTCTTTTCACCTACTCCTTTAACACCTGGAATATTATCTGATGGATCACCCATTAATGCTTTTAAATCAACCATTCTTGGTGGTTCTATTCCATATGTGTTAATAAACTCTTGGTGTGTCATTCTTATATTACCAACTTGTTTTAATAGTTTTACTTCTACTTCATCAGTAATAAGTTGTAATAAATCTTTGTCACTACTTATTATTACAGCATCGAAGTCTTTATTGTTATTACATTTTTTAGCAAACGTTCCAATAATATCGTCTGCTTCATAGTTATCTATTTCAAAGTAATTAATACCCATTGCCTCAACTAATTTTTTAGCTTCAGGAAACTGCATTTTTAACTCATCAGGTGTAGCCATCCTTCCACCTTTATAGTCAGCATACTTCTCATGTCTAAATGTTTTACCTTTATCAAATGCACACATTATATATGTTGGTTTTTCTTCTTCTATAATTTTATTCATCATGTTAACTAAACCATATAAAGCATTTGTTGGAAAACCTTTAGAGTTTTTCATTGTATTACCATTATATGCAGTTGCATAATAGCTTCTAAATAAAATGTTATTTCCATCAATTAATATTACTTTTTCCATAAATAATCACCTATTAATATTATAGCAAAAAAAGAAAGTAATAAACAATTATTACTTTCTTCTAAACATAGATAATCCTAATCTTCTAGGTTTTACATATTCAATTAATTCATTTTCCATTTTAATGTTAACCATTCTTTCGTCAATATTATATACATTAAAATCTTTATCTTCAAAATATGTTCTATAAAATCCATCAAAAATAAAGTTATATGTTAAAGCAGATCCATTCTCTTTTAATGGTAGCGTTCTTAAAAATGCTTTATACATTTTTGCTCTATCAAAGGCACCATTTCCTGAATATGGGATGCAGCTAAGCATATTAGTCATTATGGCTAAATCAAATTTATCAAAGCCTCTCATATCTATATTGAATATATCGCCATCAATTAATTCAATTGAAGCTCTTTCTAATCTTCTTCCTGCTAGCATGTAGTTATTTCCTTGCAAGTATGGATTGTTTCTTACTGCTCTTTCAGGTGAAATGTTAAATGTTCCAAACAAATTTGAATAATATAAATGTTTTCTTGAATAATTTGAAAATATATGATCCCAAAATTTTTGAGATTTACTATCAAGATTATCTCTTAATTTATCATAATATTTTTTATTAAATGGAAGTATCATATTTGGTCCATCAGTTATGCTTCCTATTATAAATTCAATGAATTCTTCCCTTGTTAAACTTTTAATTGCTGCAAATTTAAGACGTGCATAATATTTTGCAAATCTACAAATATCTATACCTTTAACATATTCTGCTCCTTGCAATACCGCATTAATTATATGATCTGCTGATCCTGTTATTGCAAGAACTTTCTTTTTCCCTTTTAATTTATCATAGTAAATTTGATTACTTATTGTTTCATTCGTTGTTCTATATATCATAGAATGTCCATTATATGTCCCTTGAGAAACTCCTAATTTACCATTTAGAACATCATCTACTAGTTTTATATCACTACTTAGCTTTAACTCTTTAACGTCCATTCGTTCCATTTTTTCCCCACTTCTTTTTATAAACATATAGCCAGTCTGGTTCATTTCTTTCTTTAAGTAGTGGATCATCTAGATCAACTGGTCTAAAGTTATCACCCAAGATTTCAAACATTCCATTTCCTTCAAGTGCAGTATAATATTCAATATTATAGTTTAATACTACACCATCACTTGTAAGTGGCATAGATTCAATAATATGTTTAAATTGTAAGTAATCACCTTTATTAAAAAGTACATGGTTCATAACATTAGATAAATTAACTAAATTAAATTTTTTCATACCCCTAGTATCAAGGTTCATAAGATTTGCTACGTGAAGTCTTAGTGTGATATCACCTATTTTTTCTTTTAATATCTCATATTGTCCTTCATGGACGTATATATTCTTATATAAAACTTCACCAATACGTTCTGAATATTTATCACGCTTAATAAGTGGTGAACATAATATTTGCTTATTACTAAACTGTCCAAATATAGTACTCCAAAATTTTTGTGCATCAGAGTCCATAAATGGATGAATTTTATTATATACATCTCTATTGAATAACTCTACTTCTTCTCCACCATAGAAGAAATGTAAAAATTCATCTCTTCCTAAAGCTTTAATAGCAGCTATTTTTAGTTTCAAATAGTATTGTGGAAATCTGCTTATATCAAATCCTTCAATATCCTTACTTCCCAATAATATTGCATTAAGTATTTGATCACCCGATGCAATTATTGATAATATTCTTTCTCTTCCTGTTATTAAGTCTTTATATCCTTTAGCGGAAATCACTTCGTTTGTTCCGCGATATATTCCAGAAACAGAAGAAAATCCAAAGCCGTCTTCTCTTTTACCTGTTGTGATTATTTTTTGTGCTGTTTCTATATCTTCTTGTAATTCGGTACTCACACTGATCCCCCCCACGAGCGTGTATTATATCAAAAAAAAGTGCAAAAGAAAAGAATAAATTAATTATTCTCTTTATTTAATGCTTCTTTTATTTTTAGATAATCATCAGTTTTCATTCCTTCATGAATAACTTCTTCTATTTGATTATGTTTGAATGCTATTAAAGTTTTCATATCTATTAAACCGGCTGGATAGATGCAAGCTACATAATCATTTGCTTTTATCTTATCTTGTTTTATTAATTTGCAATATCCAATAATAAGTAATTCAATTTTCCCTTCTTTTAATTTAACTATACTTCCAATTGGTAAATAATCTATCATAAAACACCTCTTTTATTTTGCTATATCAAATATATAATCAGATAAACATTCCCATCCATATGAATCAAATACTTCTTTTAATGATTCATTAGCAGGAACATTTTCTACGTTATGCCCATCAACAATCGTTAAGACATTTCCATGCTCATCAAAAGATACGTCTTTATTCATATCAACTGAATATGGCATATGTACTCCTGTGAAAGGTACTTCTAAATATTGAATATCTCTAATCATATTAGTATCAAATCCTATATCAACACCTAATAATTTATAAAATGATATTGTTGGATTATATCTATTAAATGTATCTACAAGAGTTGTACATGCATTATTAAATTCACTCGAATTAAGAGGTACATCTCTCAATGTTATTAAAGCATCTCTTCCAAGTCCAAATATCGGGTTTCCACCAGTGATTCTATCATATGCTTCAATTACTGTATTAAACATTTTAGTTTTAGTACTGTTAGATATTGAATTAATTGATGAGTTTGATGAAGCTGCTATTTCTTTACATTCTCTAATAGTCTCTTGATAATTTGCATATATTGGTATTGTTTTGCTTTTAAAACTATCAAAATTATAAAGGTTAGATACTACATCACCTTCAGTAGAATATGATTTTAATAAACCTCTATCAAATGCACTATTAAAGACAGTATTAACATCTTCGTAAAAGAAATCATTATCAATATGATATGAGTTAAATAATACTAAGTCACCTTGATTACTGTTATTTTCGTTATATGTGCAAAGATAACTGTATTCTGCCAAATTACCACCTAAGGATGTTCCACCAATATTTACTTTAGCACCAGAGTTAAGATACTTATTTACTGTATCAAGGGCTTGATCTTGTTGACTTAAGAATATTCCTGCAACTGCATTTGATGGTCTTAATGGATCAATATAACCTAATATAGTATTATCTTCTACACTTCTCATCATTGGGTAAGCATCAAAGATTAAGTCTTCTACTTCCGAAATATTAGTACAAGGAAAGTAAACCAATATTTCTTTATTCTTATCTTCAACAACTACTACATCGTATCCATTAGCCCCTTTAGTAAGTTCTTTTATCTTTAAATCACCAAATCCATAACTAACAAGCTTACCTAATAACAGATTTCTGTAATTAGGGTTATCAGTATAAATAGACATATCGATAATTGTATTAGGATCAAAAATAAACTGTGAATACTCGCTTATTGTAAATCCATTAGTTCCACTTAAACTTTCTAAGAATAATTCATTAATTGTCTTATCAGTTAATACTGAACCATCTGAATATAAGTATTCTAAGAAGCTTAGATTAGCAAGCGCAATATTCTGAAAATCAGAATAATCTTTGAAACATCCACTGTTACTTACTTGTCCATCTATAGCAGCAATATTCATTAAATTATTTAATATCATATTACTCACAATATCACTAGCGCCATTTTTCATAGCATACTGAACGAATGCAGCACCATCTACTTCTAATATACTTTTAGCATTATTAAAGTACACTGAATAATTAGCATAGTTATTCTTTATAAAGTCTAATAATTCTTCAGTAGCATCCCCATATTTACCAAATTTTTGTTGATTTGCTACCAATTGTATATATAGATCTTTATATGTTATAATTTTGATTTTGTTAATTGATCCTACAACGCTGAAATCAATCGTATTTGTCTTACTATCGTATGCTGAAAAATATAACTTAACATTAGTAACGCTTAAGTTTGCTTGACCTTCAAGTAACAAAACAGTCTTCATGAAAGTCGCATCATTCTTCTCCCAATCCTCGAACTCTTTTGTCCTTTGTGTTTTATATAATGTTTCTCCATCTTGTTCATAAGCCACTTTTTCTGTTTCAATAGAAGGTCTATTAGCAAGATGTTCTTCGTAATCTTTATAACAATCAACATATTCAGTAGCACTCTCTACCATTGTAATTATATGACTGCTTGCTCCAATGATAAATTCACTAAGTTGTTGTGATTTTTCAATTGATTTTTTTATATTCTCAAAACTTTCACTTATTTGGTCTTTCACTTTATCTTGCCATGATGATTCATAATAATCATTAGCAGAATCAATTCCACTAAGGATTGTTAAAGCATCTTTTATGGAAGAACCAAAACTAACTAAAGATGATGAGCTATTATGTAACTGATCATAAATATCAAATAATTCTTGAACTTTAGGAATTATCATTTAGCTCACCTCTCTTACAATAATAATATTATACAATAAAAAAGAATAATTTGATAATTATTCTTTTACATAATCACATTCACTACATTTGATTGTGTTATTTTTTTCTACTAGTGGCTTACCACATTCTGGACATTTCTCTCCAGTTGGAATATCCCATGTTGCTACTTTGCACTTTGGATAATTATTGCAGCCATAGAATACTTTTCCACGTTTACTCTTCTTTTCGATAATCATTCCACCACATTCTGGACATTTAACTATTTCTTTTATTTCTTTTTGTTCTTTTTTAATATACTTACAAGTTGGATAATTGCTACATGCAGTAAATTCTCCATATTTACCTTTTCTAATTACAAGTGGGCTTCCACATTCTGGACATATTTCTCCTGTTTGTTCAGGAGCTTTTTTGTCCATTTCTCCAAAAGCCTTTTTAACTAATGGTTCAAAAGAATCATAGAATTCATGTAATACTTTGATATTATCTTCTTTATCATCAGCAATTTTATCTAAGTCTGTTTCCATATTAGCTGTGTATTCAACATTAATAATATCGCTGAAAAATTCTTGTAATTTATCAGTTGTTTCAATCCCCATATTTGTAGGTTTAAACTTCTTTTCAACAAGTTCTACATACTCTCTTTCTTTAATTGTATCTATAACTGTTGCATATGTAGAAGGTCTACCGATACCTAATTCTTCCATTTCTTTAATTAATTTAGCTTCAGTATATCTTGCTGGTGGTTGTGTGAAGTGTTGTTCTTTTTCTACGCTTTCAGCATTTAGTACTTCATCTTGTTTTAAATCTGGAAGAATCTTATCTTCACTTGATTCAAATTCTTTATAAACTTTTAAATATCCATCATATATTAATGTTTGACCAGTTGCTTTAAAATCGTAGTCATTATTTCTTAATATAATTGTAGTAGCATTTACTTTAGCATCAGCCATAAGGGATGCTAATGCTCTATAGTATATTAATTCATACAATTTATATTCATCTTTAGAAAGATATTGTTTCATCTTTTCTGGTGTTCTAAATACACTTGTTGGTCTTATTGCTTCATGAGCATCTTGAACGTTATCTTTCTTTTTAGCAGTCTTAACATAACCAACATACTCTTTACCATACGTATCATTAATATATTTATATCCTTCTTTAATAAACTGATCACTTAATCTAATAGAGTCAGTTCTCATGTATGTAATAAGTCCGACTGTCTCACTACCAATATCTATACCTTCATATAGTTTTTGCGCTATTGACATTGTCTTTTTTGCATTAAAGTTTAGTTTGTTAGAAGCATCTTGTTGCATTGTACTAGTAATAAATGGAGCTTTTGCTTTTTTATTTTTTTGTTTTTCTTCAATTGATAATACTTTGAAATCATTTGAAAGTGCTTTTAGTACATCATCTGCTTCTTGTTCATTATTTATAGTTATTTCTTCATCTTTATAATTAAATAAAACTGCTTCAAAGTCTTTAAATACCCCAGTAATTGTCCAGTATTCTTCGCTATTGAAGGCTTCTATTTCTCTTTCTCTATCTACAATTAGTTTAAGTGCTACTGATTGAACACGTCCTGCACTCTTACCACCTGTTTTTGATTGCATTAATTTACTTAATCTAAATCCAATGATTCTATCAAGTATTCTTCGAGTCTCTTGGCTTTTTACTAAATTATAATCGATCTTTCTAGGTTCCTTAAAAGCCTCTAAAACTTTATCCTTAGTAATTTCATGAAATAATACTCTATCATAATCACTATCTTTTATTCCTAAGGCTTCTTTTAAATGCCAACTTATTGCTTCTCCTTCACGGTCAGGGTCGGTTGCAAGATAGATTTTATCACTATCTTTAGTAAGCTTCTTTAATTCATTTATTGTCTTTTGCTTACCTTCAATTGGAACATAGTTAGGCTTAAAATCATTGTCTACATCTACACCTAAACCATATTTTCCAGTTGTTGCTAAGTCCCTTATATGACCTTTTGATGAAACAACTTTAAATCCAGCACCTAAATACTTTTCTATTGTTTTACTCTTACTTGGAGACTCCACTATTACTAAATTTTTAGTCACGCTTCCACTTCCATTTCTTTTCTTATTTATTTATACTAATTATTAAATATTTTGTCAACACTATATATTATTATACATTTAAAAAGAAATTCCTAAGAATTTCTTAATTTTTTTGAAAATTTTCATCTTCTAAGAACTCATTTAATTCTTCTTCAGTATCTTTATCAAATAGTTCTTCTTTCCTTAATATATAGTTATCTCTTACTACACCAGAGTGTTTATCACCATATAGTTTTTCAGCAATTTTTATGATCATATCAATACTTATAGGTTTACTTCTTTTTAACCTATTATGTAAATTCTCATAAGTTCTATTGAAAGCTTTTAAAATAAGTGATAATTCTTTTAATGATTTTTTGTCTTTACAAACATCACGCTTTTCTTCACTATATTTTAAATCACTTATTTCAAGAAGTGATAATGCACCAACAAATCTTTCATTAAACTTATTTCTTTTAATCAATGATAATGGACACATGAAGAAATTGTAATTCATTCTTCTTACAGTATTATCTTCATATTTTTCTTTTGATAGAGAATCCATTGAGGGATCAAAGAAATAAATTCCATCTAAATGATATATTGGATCAACCACTTCTACTACTGATATATATGATATTCCATCATCTGATTCTGTTTTACCTACAAAAGCATTGTAACCTAAAGTTCTTAAAATGTGTGTAAACAAAGCATTAAATCCATATGAATTAGTTTGTCTTTTACTAACTATTTCTGGAAGTTGATCTATATCCTTTGTATCAACATATTCCATCAATTTGACTTCATCATATATTTTCATTATTTGTTCAACTGCCGATAAGTTTCTGTCATCTAATTTTCTAATGTATGATTGTAATGTTCTAAATCTAGGTATATCAGTAAGTTTATATGTGTCATCAACTTTCTGATATGGTACTTTCCATGTTGATGGATTTTCAAATGAAAATGTTAAAAATGTTTTAACATCCTGTGGTGAAAGATCAACAAGCAAATATTTCTCTACTTTTCTATCATCTATATACTCACTAATTGTTAATAAATTTTTAACAAGTTCAATTGTGTCTAAACCACAACTTCCTTTAAAGTATATTTGTTGAAGACTATTAGGAGAAAATATTAAGTCTTTATAACTCTCTAATTCTTCACTAGAAAAAGAGTGGTCTATGACTAAATTTTGGACATCAAAGTAGTCGAAACTAAATGAATCGTTTACTTCTTTTGTTTCCAAAACATTCATAAAACCACTCCCCACTATTGTTTTACTTTAACTTACCTAGTTTACCAAACTTACCTTTTGCACCCTTAAGTCCATTAAATCCACTTAATATGTTAGATTTGAAACTTCTTGTTTTATTCTTTTCAATTTTATAATTCTTCTTAGCAATATTAATCATTTCATCAAGCAACTCAGTAAAGTTCTTGTCTTTAGCATCCCATAGATAGAATGCTAAGCTTCCTGGGCATGAATTAATTTCATTAATATATACCTTTTTCTTTTTCTTATCGATTAAGAAGTCTATTCTTGTTACTCCACTTAATCCTACTGCTCTAAATGCTTCAAGTGCTGTATTTTCTACTTCTTCTCTTAATTTCTTATCAATATCTGCTGGAATCTTTCTCAAAGCACTAGCCATTCCTTTAGACCCTTGCTTTTTAGATCCACCGATATATTTATCTTCATACGTTAATAATGCATTATCAGTAAGCACTTCTTCAATTTCACTTAACTTTTGTGTTTCATAATTTCCTAAAACACTTATATTAACTTCAACTAAATTTTCTACTTTTTCTTCTACTACTATTTTTGTATCGTAGTTTATAGCTTCTTCAATAGCATCTTCTAATTGTTTTCTATTATCAACTGATGATATACCTACACTACTACCTAATGTAGCAGGTTTTACTATCATTGGATATTTTATTTTCTTTTCTATATCCTTAATAACTTTATCGCTATCTAATGTATAATCACTATCATAGAACCAATGATATAGAGTAATTGGAAGTTTTGAACTTTCAAATACTTGCTTTTGAATTACTTTATCTTGTGCTACAGCACTAGCCATAACATCACTTCCAACAAATGGTATTCCAATTGTCTTTAAGTATCCTTGTAATACTCCATCTTCTACATTAGTACCATGTACTACTGGAAGCATTAAGTCTACTTCATTAATTATACGTTTAAATGTTCCTTTGCTTTGTAATACAAAACAATTACCTTTCTTATATAAAACAACATTCTTAGTATATCTTTTCAATAAATCCATATCTTTGTATGTATCTATTTCTCTTAATACTGCTCCTGTATACCATTCACCGTCTTTAGCAATGTATATTGGTACAATATCATACTTTTCAGTATCTAATTTATTCATTGCTTGAACTGCTGAAATAATGCTTACTTCATGTTCAACTGATTCTCCACCAAAAATTACTCCAACTTTTATCATAAAATCCTCCTATTCAGTATATGTATCTGGTAAATCGTTTTCAAATAATGCATATAAATCTTTCTTTGCTTTTAATTTATTAATTAATGTATATGCTTCTCTTACATCATTTGTAACAAATAGTTTATCTTCTTTAAATTTTTTCTCTAATAATCCATCTTTAATTGGCTTAGTTTTCTTTTCTCCAACTAATATAACAAAATCAGCAACATCTGCTATTTGTTTACCAAATTCCTTATTAAGTTCATCTTCTTTATCACCAAGTTCTATCATTCCTGGAGTTACAACAACTTTTGTTCCATCCATCATATCAAGAACATCAAGTGCTGCTTTAGCACCAACTGGATTTGAATTGTAGGCATCATCTATTTGATAGAAGTTACCTAATCTCTTTATTTCCAATCTATGTTCTACTGGTTTAACTCTTTTTACCCCTTGTTGTAATTCTTTAATAGAAAGACCAAATTCATAACCTAAAGCGATTGCAGATAGTATGTTATAAACATTATGCTTTCCTAATAATTTTGTTTCAAAAGGATATTTCTTCTTGTCACCTTTAAAAGTAACATCAAAACTTGTTCCCTTACTCGTGCATTTAATGTCAGATGCTTTTACATCAACATCTTTGCTATCAATTCCTATCCACAAAATCTTACAAGGGTTTTCATTTTTAATCTTATAACTTTTTTGTTTAGGATCATCTTTATTTAACACTCCTACACCATCTGCAGGTAAAGATTCAATTAATTCCATTTTTCCATCAATAATGTTTTGTTCACTTCCAAATGTTGCTAGATGAGCAGTTCCTATAGAAGTAATAATTCCATATTTAGGAGTTACTAACTTACATAGTCCACTTATTTCACCTTTAACATAAGCACCCATTTCAGCAATGAATACATCTTCAAATTTAGTTAAACTATTGTTAATAACTATCATTAATCCGTTAAATGTATTTATACTCTTTGGAGTAGCTAATGATGTATATTTAATGTTTAATACATCATTTAATACATTTTTACAACTTGTTTTTCCATAACTACCTGTAATTCCAACAATTTTTAAATCAGGCATAGATTTAAGTTTATTTTTTGCTTGTCGTTCAAACTTATGATATATCATTCTTTCAATTGGGTGGTTAATTACATTTGCAAGATATATAATTAAGTAATTTAAACTTATTAATACTGCAAGAGCAATTAAAGATACATCTCTATATTGTTCATTATATAAGAAGAATCCAAGAGGTATTGCATGTAATATAACTAGGGTAACTATTAATCTTTTGACCCTCTTTGTGATTACTAATGGTTTCTTGTTTTGATCTTGTTTTCTCTTTTCTCTTTCAATCATGTAACTAGCAAGATATACAAGTCCTAATACAGCGATAAAGAATATATCTAATTCTTCCATCATTGAGAATAAAAGTAATACAGAGAATAAAATTCCATACAAATTGATATTTAAAAATGTTCTCTTTTTGTTTTTAAATACCCATTTTATGTATCTATTATTTTCGTTGTATAAGTTTTGCTGTAACATGTGTAATGCTTTTTTACTAGCATAAATAACGTAGATATATTCTACAAAAAATAAAAAATATGTTAATAGTCTCATACTATCACTCCTTAATAAAAGTTTTTATTACATTACATACTGGGTTTAAAAATTCAATATATGTATAATGGCTTCCACCTTCGTATGTAACAAGCCCAGCATCCTTAATTATTGTTTCTAGTTCTCTTGCTTCTTCTATTGGTGCTTCAGTATCATTATCTCCCCATATTAGTAATGTAGGACATTTAATATTTTTAGCACAAAGAGTTAAATCTTCATTAACTGTATTAACAAGTATTTCTCTCATTATTGGAGAAGCTGCTCTATAATCTCTAGAACCTATATGCTTCTTAGCAAAACCTTCTAGTTTATTTAGTCCTGGAACTTTCTTAAGCGTCTTAAGCACTTTTGTCTTAGCACTCATTTTCTTTTCTTTTCTAATACATGGTGCTCCAAGAAGTACTACCTTTTCTGTATCATACTTAGATGCATATACAATAGATATTCTTCCACCAAACGAATGCCCAATTAATATTGGTTTTTTTATTTTCAGTTTATCAAGTAGTTCTTTTACTACTTCACAGTAATCGTAAATTGTTAATGCTTCCTTGGGCTCACTAGAAGCTCCATGTCCTGGTAAATCAATTATTGTAATGGTAGCAATATTCTCTAGTTTTTTACCTATTGGATTCATCATTTCAATGTTTTGTCCCCAACCATGTAACAAGACTACATTTTGCTTACCTTTACCATATTGTATGTAATTTATATCAATATTTTTAATATTAGTTATCATCTTTAACACCTTAGGTTAATTATATCAATTTTTAGGCTCATATTCAATTTTTTAGGCTGTATTTACATATAATTTTACAAAGAAAAAGAGACTATATTAATGAGTCTCTTACAAATACTTCTGTGTTACTTTCAACATAGACATCAACAAGTGCTTTTTCCGTTATCTTTATAAATCCAAGTCCATTAATAACTAAGTCTTGATGATATCCTACTTCTATTGTCATTTTATTAAGATCATTTAACACTTCACATCTAGAAGTATCTTTCTTATCCTTCTCTAAGTCATTTGACATAAAAAATGTAAAACTGTTTTTATCACCTTCTAGATAATCTATTCTAAATAAATTATCTACTATAACTGATTGTCCTTCTCTCATTTGGAATGTATAAGGATCTATTTCTTTTTTGGGATTAACTTTTTTGATTGTATCAAAGTCTAAATAGTTAGCTATGTTACCTCTATCTATTAGTCCTGGAGTATCAATTAACGTTAAATCATCAGTTAATTTCATAACAATTTTATTTAACGTAGTAGATGGAAGTGGTGAAATAGTTAATTCATACTTTTCATCACCATAATTTTGTACCATCTTATTTATTAATGTACTCTTACCTACATTAGTATGCCCTACTACATAAACATTCTTACTAGACTTATGTTTTTTTATCATTAACAATAGTTCATCCATGTTATAGTTTTTGTTTGAACTAATAATTATTATGTCTTGATAATCTAACCCTAAGTTCTTAAAATATTCTTTTATTTTATCGTCATTTACACTTCTTGGAAGAACGTCTCTTTTGGTTAATACAAGTATTAATCTATTAGTAATATAGTTTCTAATCATTTTAATATCTTTTTCTATATTTAAAAGATCTACTATATAAAGTACTAAGTCTTTAGTTTCATTAACACTTTTTAATATATCAATGTATTCTTCATTTGATTTAGTAGTTATCTGATAATCGCCATAATTTCTTAACTTAAAACATCTTGAACAAATATCATTTGATAAATCTGGAGTATATCCATCATATAACATATTAGAATCTTGAAGTTTTACACCACATCCTATGCAATACTTATCTTCAATCATAATATTCTCCTTTATTAAACTTCTTCTGCTTTGCTAAACGTTTTAAATGTTTCTTTTCAAAGAATCTATTTATTCCTGTACATTTTAGTTCTTCAGTTGATAATGGTTCAACCAAAACTGTATATATTCCAAATCTATTACCACCTAGAATATCTGTCATTATTTGATCTCCAATGATACACATGTCTTCTTTTTTATAATTATTCTCTTTTAATACTTTTTTAAATCCTTTAGAAAATGGTTTCATAGCAGATCCCACATAATGAATACCCAAAGCATCTGCTACTTTTGTAAGTCTCTCTTTATGAGAGTTATTAGAAATTATATAAATATTGAAGTCTTTTTTTAATCTATTGATTAATTTGCAAGTATCTTCAGTTGGAGTTACACTATTAACTTCCATTAAAGTATTATCAAGATCAAATATCAAACATTTGATATTATTCTTTTTTAATTTGTCATAATTGACTTCTTGAATATTTGGTTTATACATTTTTGGAACATATTTATCCATAAAATCATCCCTTTATAAAGAGAAAACTTAGATTATTCTAAGTTTATTTTTTCTAATCTTTTTGTTTTCTCGATTTCTTTTTCTTTTTCCTTCTCTTCAATCTTTTTCTTTTCTTTTTTGTTTTCAATAAATAATTTAATAAAGATTACAAGTAATACTATAAATATTGTTAAACTTAAAATCAAGAAAAAGTTAATTCTATTATCCTTTTTAAATGTTATTGTATAGTAACTTTCAACGTTTTTAGTACCGTCTCTAGCACTTACTGTAATCGTAAGAGTATCTCCTGCTTTAAGCTTTGATACTTCTTTATCCATTGTGTAAACTGCTTCATCAGGATTATTTACAATTGGTTTAATAACTAAAGAGTCTATATCACTTGCTTTATAAGTTATTTCATAATCAAACTTATCTTTTTTAAAGTTTAGACTTTCACTATAATTGAACATTTCAATATTTTTAAGAGTAGTATCTATTTCAGTATCTAAGTTGTTAATAAGTATTTTATACACTTTTTCTTCTTTTTTCTCACTTGTAACAGTAATTATTACTTCATTTGATCCAGTAATAAGCTTCTCTGGCTTTTTTATAACTACCGTTGCATTTGGATCAACTGGTTCAGCAGCTATATCTATTGTTTCTAGTTTATGCGTTGTAACAGTATACAATAGTGAGTCTTTATCAAATTCTTCAAGAAGTTTAGGATTTGAATTAATGATTATATTCTTTAAATCATTATTTGTTCCTCTGTTGTCTTCTCTTTTTATATTTAATGTATATGTTTTTTCTTCTCCGTTAGCAGCAATTACCACAATTTTTATCTTGTTATCACCATATTCTAGTGGATAAGATTTCTTTGGTCCTGTGTTATTTTTAAACTTTGCTGTTTTATCATTTAAAGTTGATTCAATACTTGCAGTTGTAACACTTTGTTCTACAACAAGGCTATATTCAAATTGCTTTGGTGAGAAATTAGTTAATGTCTCTCCATTTAATTTAATCTCTTTTAATGTATTATCTGTTGATTTAATAGCAATAGTTTGTGACACCTTATCAAGTGTATTTATTGTTTGATCTGATGTTGTTCTTGTTGATGCCTCTAATGAAATAATTGTGCTTGATTTAGATACATCTTTTTTTACTCTAAATTTTATTGTTGCTATAGTTGTTTTACCTTTAAGACCATTTTCATGTGAAAAATCAAGAGTAAGTGGTGATGAATCTTTAAATTCAGTATTATCTACCCAATTGTTTTGATTTTCGATACTTAATATCTCAAGTACTGATGTTTCATACGTTAATGTTGCTTTAAAATTATCAATTGAAACATCATTCGATGCAACTATATCAATTGATATTTCTTGATCTGGGCTTGCTTGAGTTGGAGCTTTTATTATAGCTTTCGACTCTGCAAAAACATTAATTGGAATTAAAAATAATATCAGTAAAAATATATATTCTTTTATTCTTTTCATATTCCCTCCTAGTTATTTATTCCTTGACGACATATTACACTAGAATCTAATACTTCAAATGTATAGCCATGATCTAGACCATACTTTACAATTGATTCAATCGCATTTGCTGTGTGACCTTTTATATCATGCATTAATACTACGTTTCCTCTTGATTTAGATAGTGAATATATTACGTTTCTATATTCTACATTAGGATCTGTTGTTCCACCTGCATCTCCACTTGATATATTCCAATCGAAGTAAGAATATCCTTTGGCAAGAGCTTCATTTGCTAATCTTGTCATAATTCCTGTACTATAATGTCTACTTACTGTATTTGATACTCCTCCAGGAAATCTTAGTAACTTACTATCATAACCTGAAACATTTTTAATTGCGTTTCTTGTTCTTGTTACTTCATCCCAGAAGGCTTCGCTTGATTTATATACTTGACTGTACTCGTGGCTCCATGTATGAATACCTACGGCATGTCCTTCATTTACTTCTCTTTTAATTAAATCTTTGTATGAGTTTACTTTTGATCCTAATACAAAGAACGTTGCTTTAACTTTATACTTTTTTAATACATCTAAGATTTTTTTTGTGTAAGTTGGATTTGGTCCATCATCGAATGTTAAATATATTACTCCTGCCTTACCACATGTATAGTTTGAAGAAACTTTGGAATAGCTATTTTGTACTACTACATTTCTTGTCTTTGTTGTTGTATTGTTTAAACTATCTGCTGCAGTATATGTTAATTTATATGTTCCTATTGTCCCAGTATTGACAGTTCCAGTAACCTTAACTGAACTAGTTAAATCGCCTTCACATTTATCTTTAGCAGTGTATCCTGGTTCATTATACTTACTATTTACAACAACATATATTGTTCCATCACCTTTTAAAGTAATTACTGGTCCTTCAGTATCTTCTCTAATAAATGTTCTTGTTGCAGTAGCTTTATTTCCACTTGAATCACTTACAACATAATCTATTTTTTCATCAGTTACATTAGTTGTAACTTTTTCTGTTAGTTCACCATCATAGTTGTCTGTTGCTGTAAAGCCTTCCTCTTTATACTCTTCTTTAGGGCAAAGTTTTTTTTCTGTTTCTCCAGTAAGAGTTAATTCTGGTTTTACAGTATCAACAATTTCTACTTTTCTTTCTTTAGTAGCAGTTATCTTATTTTTTCTAACTTTATACTTTAATACATAAGTACCAAGCTTCGACTCATCTACTTTTCCTTCTATCCATACTTTTTCAGTTAGGTCTTTTCCTAAATAAGATGCCTTGTATCCTGGTTCTTTATATTTTTCACCATATTCTACTTTTACTACTTTATCACCTAGTAAACTTAGCTTTGGAACAAAGAAGATAAAGAACACTATAATAAGTAGAATAAAAGATCCTAAAACGATACCTAAAATTGATAAGTTTTTCTTATTTAATTTCTTTTTTGTCTTAGTTTTTTTGTTTTTAGTTTTTTCTTCTACAATATCTTTTTCTTCTTCAATTGTATTTTCTTTGTCTGTTTTTTCTTTCATAAGTATAACCTCTACCTTATAACTATAATTATACTTAAAAATCAATTAAAAGTCCATAAAAATGAACCTTTATTCTGGATTATTTTTCATAAATTCCCTTAACATTTTCATAAGAGCTCTTTTTTCTATTCTAGACACATAACTTCTAGATATTTTAAATTCTTTAGCTATTTCTTTTTGAGTTAATTCTTCTGTATTATTAAGTCCATATCTTTTTGTTATTATTTCTTTTTCTCTATCAGTTAATACTTCAAAATACTTTTTAAGTAATTTAATATTTTCTTTCTCTGTTATTTTCTCTACATAATCTTCACTCGGAATTTTTAAAATATCCAATATAGTTATTTCGTTACCTTCCTTGTCATACCCTATAGATTCGTTAATTGATATATTCTTACTTGTTTTATTATTGCTCCTAAAATACATTAGTATTTCGTTTTCGATACATCTGGCACAATAGGTTGTTATTCTAGTTCCTTCATTTTGCTTATATGTATCAATTCCTTTAATTAACCCAATGGTTCCAATACTTATCAAATCATCTTGGTCAATACCCTGACAATCAAATTTTTTAACTATGTGTGCAACCAACCTTAAATTGTGTTCAATAAGTTTATTTCTTGCTTCTAAGTCATTATTTTTAAGTCTTTTTAGTAATTCTTCCTCTTCTTCTTTAGACAAAGGATCTAAAAAAACATTATTAGAATAACTTGCAGTAAATATAAATAATTCTTTTATTTTTTTTATTAATTTAAAAAACATATAACTCCTCCATTAGAATTATATGTTTTAGATTTTATTTATTTAAAATATTAAGAAGAAAGCAATGACAATTGCCAATATAGTTAATAGTGCAATTATTAAGTTATTATTTACTTCGTGTGTTGTATTACTTCCACCTTTTGGATCTTCTATTATAGCATCTGGTGCATCCTTATCCTTAATATTTACGTTTCCACATCCTTTGCAAAATTTATCATTTGCATCTAATCTTTCACCGCACAAATCACAATATCTAACTTTACTTTTCATTAATCATCTTCCTTACTTGCTATAATATATCATTTTTAATGCTTTTTTACAACTCTTTAAAGTATTTATCTAATACGTTAATATCTGAATAATATATCTTATAATCTTTTATTGCCATATATTTATCCCTTCCTTTTCCTAGGATTGCTACTATATCTTCTGTCTTTGCTATATCAAGTGCTTTCTGTATAGCTATTTCTCTATTTTCTTCAATAATATAGTTATCTCTTCTTTTATCTACCATCATATCTATAATATCTAATACTTTTTCATATCTTGGATCATCCATTGTATAAATAACAATGTCAGATAAAGATTGTAGCACTTTACCCTTCTTACTTCTATTCTCAACTTCTCTACCACCTGCTGCACCAGTAACAGTTATAATTCTATTTCTCTTTATTTTATTTAAGAAAGTTAGTATATTTTTTATTCCATTTTCCGTATGTGCATAATCTATTATTATTTTGTAATCCTGATTATAATCTAAAAATTCTACTCTCCCACTAGGAGTTTTAACTTTATTTACTAAAGACTTAATGTTGTTAAAATCTATGCTATAAGAAAGTAATGTTAAAATCGCTGCTGATAAGTTATATACATTAAATTCGCCAAGAAGAGGACTAACGACTTCATACTCTTTGTGTTTGTACCTATACTTTATTATTGTTTGATTTTCCTTTTCTTTAAAATTTATTATTCTTAGTGTACTATATCTATTTTTGCCATATGTTAATTTTTTATTTTTTATTGTTTTAAATCTATTGTAATAAATATCATCTCTATTAAGTATTGCTATTCCATCATTAGAAAGTTTATTAAATAATTTTCTTTTACATTTAATATAATTATCAATTGTTTTATGTACATTTAGGTGATCTTCAGTAATATTTGTTAAAATTGCTCTTTTAAACTTTAGTCCTTCTAGTCTGTTGTTCAACAAACCTTCACTAGATGCCTCAATAGCTACGTTTTTAATTCCTTCCTTATACAACCTATTTAAATAGTAATATGTTTTTTCTATAGAAGGAGTTGTGTTATTAAGTGGCTCATTCATCCTATCAGATATAACGCCATTTGTTCCTATATATGCAGTATTTTCTAGCATATCCCTTATTATAGTCGCTGTCGTTGTCTTGCCATCAGTTCCTGTTACACCAATCAAATTAATGTTTAGATAGTCATTATAAAAAAATTTAAGTATTTTAATTAATTCCTTATCTACATTTTTTACTTTTATATAAGGAATTTTATAATTATCTTTTTTTGATACAATTAAAAGTCTAGCACCCTTTTCTATTGCTTCATTAACAAAATCATGTCTATTGCTGTTTCCTTTAACACAAGCAAAGATATCACCTTCTTCTATTTCTTTTGAATTTGTTTTTATATTTTCAATATTCAAATTAATTTTATATAAATTATATATACTTTTCATATTTCACCAATATAATTTATGCTTTTAATATATTAGTGTTATTTATAGTAAATTCTTAAGGCATCTTTTTCGCTTAACATTTGCTTATTCTTGATAATTATATTGTTCTTATACTTATAATAGTTATCTACTTTTTTAACTATTATATCTTTTCGATATTTAAATTTCCTTAAATATCTTTCTAACAAAAACTTATTAAATATGTAATCTGTATTCTTACTCTCATCAATTATTTTAAATATTAATAGAATTGTCACTATTGTCATGAATACTGAATTAATATTTGTTACAAAGAATATTATTATCAAAGGATAAAATGCATATGAAATTAATATTCCTAACTTAAGAGTCTTTTTAAAACTTATTATTGTTGATGTAAAGATATTTAATAACTTCCCTCCATCAAGCGGCACCACAGGCAATAAATTAAATATTAGCAGCAAGTTATTAAAGTAATATAATGAATCATCATAATCTTTTATAAGATTAAAAAATAATATTTGGAATATTGGTCCCATTATGGTTACTAACAATTCTTCTTTTAATGGCTTGTTAATTAATGTCTTAAATTTAGTTAGCCCACCAAGTGGATAAATATATATTTTATCGATTTCCCAATTAAAATATTTCGCAGTAAAAAAATGACCTAATTCATGAACTATTATTAATAACAAATATAATAGCACTCTCTTAAAAAGGCCAAGAAAAAAAGAGATTAGTAAGAATATATAAGTAAGCGTGCTTATTTTAAATGAACTCTTTATAATCTAAAAAATCTCCATTTCTTTGAAAAACTAATATTAATTTATTATCTATTGGTTCTCCAATATAGTCATTTTTTTTAACATAATCGTATAAATTAACATTGTTATAATCTATATTTGAATACCATATTTCTGTTTTATCATCACTTTCTACAACTATTGTTTTACCATATCCTTCTTTTTCTCCAATATATATTATTATTCCATCTTTAATAATTGGGTCAAAATTATTATCTAACTCAAGTGAAAAACCATCTTTATATTTGTTAATGGTATTATAATCAAGTTTCTCATCAAAAACCATTACTTCACTATCAAAGACATTATTAAGCGGCAAAATTGATCCAAATGTTTTGTTATACCATGAGTTTATCCCAGCAAAAAATAGGCTTTTTTCATAAACATTTTCATATATTTTTGGTTTAAAATTTTCATTTTTTTTAATTCCAATCAAAAAAGATAAAAATAGAATTAAAGATATCAATATTTTAATTAACGTGTTTCTAACTACTTTACCTTCTTTTTTCTCTTTGTACTTTGTTGCCATGTTATCATCTCATTTAATTTATACTTTTTTTCATTATTTTTAGAACCATAATTGTATAAAAGTAAAAGAAAATATAACATGTTTATTGGAAGAGTTCTTACAATTTTAATTACTAAATAATTAAGCGAATATTTGCCTACAATCATAAAAAACATAGTATCGTATAAAATCAATGCTATTAAAGTTATTAAAAGATAATTTTTGTTTTTAATTTTATTAATAATTTCATTGGTTATTAGAATAAATGATAAATTTATATATATTACACCTGAAAGCATCGAATAGATAAGAGCTGCTATTATTATATTTTTAGTGTCCTTATTAATTAACAATTCATAAATGATATAAGTAATTGTAAACATTGGAAATATGGAAATGTTTGATAATTCATAATTTAAGTAATTTGAGAACACTAAATCTAAAAGTATTGGTACTACAAACATCAATTATCTTTCCTTTTTAAAACTGCTACGAATCTCAAATCGTCTGTATGAGCAGCCATTTTAATTTCAAGTGATAGCCCAACATTTTCATAATTAATATTATCAACTATTCCAATTAATACTCCTTGTGGTGTCTTATCTAACAATCCACTAGTAATAACCTTATCTCCAATTTTAATCTTATCTTCTTTATTTGCTTTAATAATTAATTTGTTGTTCTTGCTTTTCATTATCATATTTTTGTTATTTATTCTTACTTGCATAATGTCACTATCTGATGTTAAAAGTTTAACTTTCGATGTATTTTCATTAACATCTTTTATCTTTCCTACTACACCTTCATTTGTTACTACAATCATATTTTTTTTAAGTCCATCATTAGCTCCTTTGTTTATAGTAAGTTCATTTAAAAAGTATGTCATATTCCTTTCTACAACTGTTGCATATACAATCTCAAAATCAGTTAGAGAAGACACTTTTAACATTCTTTTTAACTCTTCGTTTTCTTTCTTTACTTCTTCATTTAGATTATCTATTAATGCATTATTTTCTATAACAATTGGCTTATAAATAATATCTCTTAAAATACCACCAAATCTACTGTCATCGTTTAATTCAATATAAGACATTACAAATAAAAAAAATATTAAGTATAATACTTTGTTTTTCATATTATCACCTAATATTAATTTTCCCATTATCTTGAAAACTATAATAATTATTATTTGAAACAATTATATGATCAATAATCGGTATTTTTTGAATTAATCCTATTTCTACCAGTGCTTTAGTAAATAATATATCATCTTGCGAAGGAGTTACATCACCAGATGGATGATTATGAAGGCATACTATACTCGATGCTGAATATAGGTATGCTGTTTTAAACACTTCTCGTGGATGTGTAAGACTTCTATTAACAGTTCCTATAAACAACAGTTCCTCTCCTACTAGTTCTTGCTTGTTATTGAAATACAAACAATAAAATAATTCTTGTTTCTTATCATTGAATAAATATTTAGTATATTCAAAAATACTTCTAGGATTCTTTAACTTTGGTTTCTTCGAAAGTTCTTCTAAATACATTCTTTTACCTAACTCAACTGTGGCTAAAATTATTGATGATTTAGAACTACCCATACCACTAATATTGTTTAATCTGTTTATGGTAGAATTCTTTAAATTGCCAAGCCCATTGAATTCTTTTAATATATCTCTTGATAAATCTTTAACTGATTTATTCTTAGTACCACATCTTAAAATAATTGATAGCAGTTCTTCATTAGATAATTTACTTGCTCCATATTTTGCTATTCTTTCTCTTGGTCTTTCTTCCTTTGGAAGTTCTTTTATTAACACATATATCACCAATTATATTATTATCCATACACTAATAATTTCCTTATATTATTTTTCTAAAACCATTTCTTCATAGCTTGATATTATTACATCATTAATAGAGATTAAGTTGTCCTCATCATCTACTTCTGAAAGTAATATGTCATATTGTTCTAAGTTACTTATAAACTCTATATTATCTATAACAGTTGGTTTTATGTAACTATGTATTTGTTGATCTTCATATAGTTTTTTTATTTTGCTTGCATTACTTAAGTTTGTCGTAATTCCAGCATAAACGTTATAAACGCCATCTTCTTTTAGAACAAGATATTTATCGGTATTTATTTCTAAATCATCACCTTTATAACTACCAATTTGAATTAAGTAAGCATTATATTTGGTATTATTGATGCTCTTTTGATATTCAGTATAAAATGCATGGGCAGTTATAAAACCAAAAAATAATGCTAAAGATAGATATATTATAAATTTACCTTTCATATTATCACCAATTATAAGTTAACACTTAATTTGGTAATATTTTGTCGAAAAAAAACAAACTATTACTAGTTTGTTTAAAAGTTTAACATTAACCATGCCGGTTTGAAAATTAATAATAAACCTACAAGAAGCATTATAATTCCACCAACAATACTTGAATACTTTCCATATTTTGAACTTGCAGTACTTAATTGTGATGTTGCTACTGCTATTGTAAATACTACTAAATCGTCAATCATATAAAATAATGTGTAAATTAATAAGTATATTATTTTCATAATACCAGTTACATTATTAACTGCTAGAATTTCTGCAAATGTTGCTGGAAAAACACTTGAACAAGCAAGCTCAACAATATTTACTGAAATAGCAAGTATAACTACTCCACCAAGCGCCAATAACATATTTTTTTCTTGAGTAAACTTCTTTATTCTTGTGAATATCTTTTTTCTTTTCTTTTCATCAACTACATGGCATCCAGCATCTTCTTTTCTTTCTTTAAAAAATCTATAAATGTTATAACTACCGACTACTAAAGCCACAATTCCTATAATACTTCTAATTAATGGTAGCGAAATATAAGTTAATATATTTGTAATTCCTAGCATAAATAAGAAATACATTAATCCGGATGTTAATAAGAATACGAAGCCTATGATCAACATTTTTTTTCTATCATTCATTCCAATTAACATGTTAATAAGGAACAACAATACCCACATGGCACATGGATTAAATCCATCAATAAAACCAAGAACAATTGCTACTAATCCTATTGATACGTCTTTAATATCTACTTCCCCAAGCAGTGGTATGTTCTCTTTATTTTTATTAACAAGATATTCTTCATCACTTATTATTTCCAAATAATTTTTAAGTGTTAACTCTATTTTTTCCCCAGTTGAATCTGAATACCCAATAAATGACTCATTACCAATTACTAAATATGGTACAGATACATTCTCTTGATCTCCCATAATTTTTTTAGCTTCTAACATTAATTTCTTATTTTTTGAACTGTTCCATGTTTCATAAGAATATATAGTATATTTACCATCATATCTTTCTTTTAAAAGTTCTAAAAACTCTTCTTCATCTGCGCAATGAGGACATCCGTCTCCATGGAAAAAATATATATGAACTTTTTCTTTCTCTTTTTCTATTCCAACAAGTTCTGACAACTTGTCTTCATATTTATCCGATAAGGCGTTTGTGCTTATTGGCCATAATAATACTAATAATAGAAAAAGAAATGCTATTTTTTTAACATTCTTTATCAATTAACTCACCTAATTCTTTTTCTAATTGTTCTTGTGTTTTTTCTCCAATTATTCTAGATATTTCTTGATCATTATTATAAACAATTATTTCAGGGAGAATGCTTCCTATATTTAATTTTTTAACTTCATCCTCATCCATATCAAGATCTAATTCTGTAAATTCAATATTAGAGTAACTTTCTTTTATTGATTTCCAAAACTTATTCATTTTGATACATGCAGGACACCACATTGCTCCTACTTTAATAATCTTCATAAGATCACCTATCCTAATAATTTTTTATAACATAATGCAAAACTCTTTAAGAACTCATCAATTTCTTCTTTTGTTGTAACGTAAGAAATGCTTATTCTAATGCTTGATTTTGCTCTTTCTTCGTCTTTTGTTAGAGCATAAACTGCTTTAGACATCTCTCCGCCTTTTGAACATGCAGTTTGGGTAGATATATAAATATCATACTCTTCTAGTGCATGTTGCATTGTTTCAGGTTTACATCCAACAACACTTAGATTTAAAATCTGTGGAATTGAATGTTCATTGCTGTTTATTTTTACTTTTTCATATTTAATTATGTTTTCTTTTAAATAATCGTTTAGTTCCTTAATCTTTTTAACTTTATCTTCTAAGCCGTCAGTTGCAAGTCTTAATGCCTTTGCTAGTGAGACGATAAGTGGAAGTGCTGGTGTACCGCTTCTATATATAGTGGTACTTTTACCACCGTGTATTAGTGGTTCAATAACTATATTATCTTTCTTTATTAACACTCCAATTCCTTTTATTCCAAAAATCTTGTGCCCTGAAAAGCTAGCCAAATCAACATTTTCTA
Source organism: Bacilli bacterium (assembly GCA_017525035.1). Lineage (GTDB taxonomy): Bacteria > Bacillota_I > Bacilli_A > RF39 > UBA660 > RUG13868. The sequence continues at coordinate 79,105 of JAFXTH010000023.1, forward strand.
AACTTACAAAATCTTTACCGATGCTTTGTGTCATATCAACATGGAAAAGGCATTTTGGATGTTTTTTTACAATTTTGGCAATTTCTTCGATTGGTTGTCTTATTCCTATTTCACTGTTAACACTACAAATAGATACTAAAATTGTATCATCTCTAATTAGTTTTTCTAAAGAGTCTAATTTAACTCTTCCGTATTCATCAGTTTCTACAAAATCAACTTCAGCATTCTTATATTTTTGTAAATATCCTAGTGGTCCATATATTGATGAATGCTCAAACTCTGTAGTTATAATGTGCTTTCCTCTGTTTTCAAATTTATCAAAAACACCTTTAATGGCTAAGTTATTTGATTCACTTGCACCACTTGTATATATTATTTCTTCCTTTTTTACTTTTAATATATTTGCTATTTGTTCTGTTGAAGCATTGATTAATTCATTAGCTTTTGTACCCAACTTATGAAGCGAATTAGGATTTGCAAAGTAATTAATTGTTGCTTTATTAAAAGACTCCAATACTTCAGGCGAAGTTGGAGTTGTTGCTGAATAATCTAAATAAACCATTTTTATCCCACCCTATATTGATTAGTGTCTGGAATGCTCTCCATTGTTCCACAAAGTGGATCATTAGGTATTACAAGAACGTCTCTTACACCTCTTAGATTGAATATTGCTCTTATAATTGTTGGTATAAAGAATAATGCAACCGTTGCTATAGCTCGTTTCGTTATTTTTCCAGTAGCTTTTTTCAATGCATCATTGTCATCGTGCAAAACTGCCTGTGCAAAGTCTAGCGCAGTTAGTAATACTAATAAAATTGGTCCTGCGATTCTAATATATCCCAAAATTTCTTGTACCATTTTCATTCCATCATCTGTTAATATACCATCACAACTTATCGATTTATTTGAAAGAGTTAGTTTAGTTTCAGCATATTTTTTTGCGCCTTGAGCCATTTGTTTATTAACATTGACAGTAACAATTGATATCATAACTAATACTAATACTAAAAATGTTATTATTCTTCTCATATCACACCTCGTATAGAATAATTATAGCATAATAATTTGTTTATATAAACAAAAAAAACATACTTTCGTATGTTTATTTCATATGGTGACCAGTATGGAATTCGAATCCATGAATGCCGCCGTGAAAGGGCGGTGTGTTAAGCCACTTCACCAACTGGCCATATGGCGCCCCAACTAGGACTTGAACCTAGGACCCCTTGATTAACAGTCAAGTGCTCTAACCGACTGAGCTATTGAGGCAAACTGGTGGGCCTGGGGGGACTTGAACCTCCGACCTCACGCTTATCAGGCGTGCGCTCTAACCACCTGAGCTACAAGCCCACTTGACAGGCTTTTTTCAGCCGTACTTCATAAGTATATACTAAGTTATCAAATATTGCAAGAATTTTTTGCTTTTTTTTATTCAATTTCTATATTAAAATCTTCAACTAAACCAAAGTTTGAATATTCAATATTTACTGTTGTAGCAGTGCTTATATTTGACATGCTCTTTATCATATTTGTCATATCAAGTTCCACACCTACTATTTTATTATTTTTCTTCGTAAGTGTGATATAATTTAAAGCTTCTTTATTTTTTTTCGAAGAACTATTTCCTATTTTTGCTAGGTTTTCGTTTGTTATTTGATATTTATCATCTACTAACGTAGAGTTATTAATTATTTCTTCTAATACTTTTATATCGTAATAGTTAACAACTAAATATGGTAGTTCTGCTTGTATATATTCATTTGTGGTAGAGTTTATAACATGAATATTATCAAGTGTTCCAATATACTTGTAATCTATTCCATTATAGCTATAAATAACTTCATATTTATCACCATATCTTTTACATTTTGATACAAATTCATTTTTATTGTACTTTAATGTAACTATAAATTCGTAGTTATTATTATTTACAAAAGCAAAATCGCCATTTTGTTCAGTCAAAGTCGTATTTGTTGTTGAGTTTGTATTAGTATTGTTTTGATTAGTTCTGTTGTTACTTACATTTTTTGCTATTCCAGAAGTTCTAATTACTATAATTAATATTATGAATACTATTCCATATGCAACAAGAATTGCTCTTGCTCTTTGTTTCTTATCACTTAGATCAATATTAAACTTCTTTTTATTACCATTGTTATTATATTCATTATAATCCATACTTTTTTACTCTTTTCTAAATATTTTATTTAATAATTCTTCTTTATTCATTCCATTTAATAAATCTTGAATAGTTAGTCTCTTTTTACCCTCAATCTTTAATTCTTCTATAACAACTAATTCATCATTTGTTTTAACATACATTCCAGTCTTGTCAACTTTTACTATCGTTCCAGGAAGTGCAGCTATATTTGTTTTTTCTACTTTGCTCTTATAAAACTTTACTCTTTTATCTTCTAATAAAGCATACCCTCCAGGAAATGGACTTAATCCTCTTATCTTGTTGTGAACATTTATCGCACTATCATTAAAATCAATTACTTCATCTTCTTTTTTAATAATCTTAGCAAGAGATACTTTTGTTTCATCTTGTTTAATTCTTTCATTAGTTCCATCTATAATACTTGGTAATGTTTTCAAAAGTAATTCTTTTCCCATTATTGATAGTTTATCATGTAGCTCTCCTACAGTTTCATTTTCACCAATGCTTATTTTTTCTTGTGAAATTATATCACCATCATCCATTCCGGGTGCCATATACATTATAGTTATTCCTGTTTCCTTTTCACCATTTATGATTGCCCTATGAATTGGTGCACCACCTCTATATTTTGGTAGTAAAGACGCATGAACATTAATGCACTTATATTTTGGATATTCTAATATTTCTACTGGAATTATTTGCCCGTAAGCGCATGTGATAATTATATCTGGATTTAAATCTAACACACATTGAAAATCTGTTCTAATCTTTTCGGGTTGTAGTACTTTTATATTGTTTGCAATCGCTAACTTTTTAATTGGTGAAAACTCTATTTCCTTTTTTCTTCCTACTTCTTTATCTGGCTGAGTTACTACACCAATTACATTGCAAGTATCTATTAAACCTTGTAATACAGGCACGCTAAAATCTGGAGTTCCCATAAATACAACTTTTAAATCTTTCATAATATCACCTCTATACTATTTCAGTTATGCAACTGATTTAAATTATATTTGCTAAATTGATAATTATTCATTACCATCTAGCATTAATTATAATATAAGTTTCTACAAATGAAAAGAAATGTTAACAAACATTTCTTTAATCCTTTTTAACTATTCTATTGTACTGTATATGGATGATCAATTGTTCCATTACCACCGGAAATAGTTACTGTACTACTTAAGTTGATTACTGGTCTTACACCAGAGTAATCTTCAATTCCTTTTGTAGCTATATAAGTTGTTCCTGTTGGTGTTATTACATTTAATGTTGTCTCATCGTAGTTATTTAAAGTCCAATACTCTTTATTTGCAGGTATTGTATACATTTCACCAATTCTTGGAAGTGCTATTTTCATACTATGGATATCAGTTGTTTGACATGCTGTTGTTTGTGGCTTTGTTTTATCCATTAAGTCACGACAGAAATCGGCACTTACTAGTTTATCTTGAATTGGTACTGCCCATGTATTATTTAAGTAATCACCTATATAAGTATCATCTGAATATACTTTATTAAAGTAGTGGAATTGTAGATCTGCAATATTCAATGCATCTACTGCAACCAATCTTGTATACTTACTTGTTTTAGAAATTATTCTAAATTTTGTATTATTAATTGTTACATATTCACCAGGGTATCTTGTATTTAAACCAGCTCCAATATTTCCTGCTGTGTCTCCTAATAATTTATACGGATTAGATATAGTTCCTTGTCCTCCTGATACAATTGAAACACTAGGTCTTAAAACGATAGATGGTCTTACACCATAGAACTCATTTACTACACCTGATTTAGTTGTAGCATCTTGACCTACATACCATACATTATTGTTATCTTTCTTAGATAATAACCAGTAATTATTACCTTTATCTAAGAACCCTTTTATTTTAGTGTATTCGTATAAATTTAACATACCTACTTTAGCAGTCATTAAATTTGTTCTAGCTGGTGCGGTATTACCATTGCTAAGCGCTGTATAGTTCCATTCAGAATCTAATATGTATCTATTTGGATTATTTAATGTTTTTAAGAAATGATTATTTAACCAAACACTTATGTTACTTGAACGATAATCTGTTGAAGAAGTGTCATATGTTACTAAAGATTGAATATCATCAGTTACTAATTTAACTGTTCTATCGTTTGTATTATATTCAACAATTCTCCACATCTTACCAGAATACCAAACGTAGTTATTTGTAACAGACCCATTTACAATATAATCATTTCCTGATAGCACTTGTGCATTAAGTTTTGTTGCACTGCTAGGATCAGAAATGGCTTTAATTAAAGAGTTAGATACTTCTGCAACATATTTGTCACAAGTTCCTTCCTTTTTAATTAACTTCGTAAAGTATACTTTTTTAGAGTCTTGCTTTTTACATATCATACTAAATTTAGTGCTTACAACTCCGTTTTTATTTTCTATTCTAACGTTAACATATTCAGAAGGATCAACATCTATTTGTGCAAGTTCAGCTTCAGAAAAATCTCCAGGTGATTTACAAACCACATCATTATCATTTTCAAATTCTTTAATATAGTTTTGCTCTATCAATTCACCAATAGTTGTATCATCAACACAACCTGATGCTCCTACTCCTCCTACATCATCTCTTCTTGATCTTGAATATAATTCAATTGATTTTTCAACGAGATCATAATATGTCTCATATTCTTTTTCTTCATTATCACGCATTAGTCTTGATGTTGCTGGGAAAACAATCAAAAGTATTAATCCCATCATTACTACTACTGCTATTAATTCAATTAAAGTAAATCCTTTATTTTTATTCATGCTAACCTCACCTATCATATATTAAAATTATACCATAAAATAACGTATATATAATATTTTTTTATATCTAGATGTAAAGTATCACATATAATATTTTAGGTGATTGTTTTGTTTAAACCGATGAGACATAATTTCTTTTGTAGATGTGAATTTTGTAAATCAAAAAGAAGACACAATATTTTATATTTATTCTTATTAATTTTTTTAATGGTTGTTATATTTTATCAATCATTTATTTTGATATTTGTCACAACAAGAATAAATGCTATTATTCTTTTTCTTGAATTAATAGCATTTGTTTATTTAATCTTTCATATAGTGTTTTAAAAAACTATTTACTTTACTTAGATAATCTATTTTCTTTCTTACTTCGATTGTATTAATATAATCACTCTTTATAGGATTTAGTTTATCAATTAATAATAGTCTTGTTGCTAATAAATATATTTCTTCTTCGAGAAGTTGATATTTTGATCTATAAATATCAAATATATCTACCATATCTATTATTTTAAAGTTCTCTTTAAATAAACTCTCAATATCATATATAGGACTATCTTTAATTGACTTATACCAATTTATTAAATATGAATTATCTCCTGTTAAAAGGTTTGATACTTTTAAGTAGTTATGATTAATTACTTTCCTTATGCTGTTTTTGTTCTTAATAAGTTCATACCATTTATCAAGATAATTTTTACTTTTATCAAGCGAAATTAGTATTAATGATATATTTCTTATTAATAAAAACATGCTTGGATGTGGATAATTTAATATTACGTTATCATCAAATAGTTTTTCATAGTATGCTTTAGTATCTATTATTTGATCTGTTAATTTTTCATATTTGCCTTTTATTTCATCTATTGAAAAGATTGAATAATATGTAGTCTTAGCATGCAGCATTGCAAGTATATATGCAAGTTCTGTTAATTTTTCGTTATCATTACCATTTACCTGCTTAATATAATTTGATATTTCATAATCATCAATTAACTTTATATTTAAGTAATTGTTGAAATCCTTTGCTTTTAAATAATTGAATAATTCGATAATATTTTTATTTTTATTCTTTTTTACACAATATGTATTGTTTTCTGTAGCAATAATAGTTAAATTATCTATCTTTTCTATTTTTCTAATTCTTTCATCTTTAAATAACTTATTCATCACATGTATTAGGTATTATTAATTTAGAGCCAATGTGAATATCATTTAATTCATTATATTCTTCAAGTGCTTCCCTACTTACATTATATTTATTAAGTACGTAATCCAAAGTGTCATTTTCTCTTAAAATGTATACTCTATATGTTTTATATGTTTCTTTAGATTTATCAAGATTTGTAAATAAAGATTCACTATTATCTGTTGATTCTTCTAGTGGTAATTCAACTTGTTCTTTTTTCTCTTCTTGAATATTCAGTTCTTCTTCATTATCCATTTCTAAAAATAAATCATTAAGAGTCTCTAGTTCTTCTTTTTCTTCCTTTTTAGGCTTATTAAGTTTTAGATTATCTAGTAATATATCAACATTGATATTTAATTTATCACCATCAAAATCGTAAGTAAAATCATCAATATCTATCTTCATTTCATCTAAATTATATTTATTATCTATTTCAATATCTACAGGTATTTTATAGGAAAAAGGATTTTCAATTTGACTTGCTTCAGTCTGCTTGTATGTCCCTGTTACAATTAAATCTCCACCGATGGAATTATCACCAGATTGCATCAAGGTATGTTCTAAAGATATTGATGTAATGTTATTAATCATTGTTTTAAATTCTATTTCTTTTTTGAAAGATACTATTTCATTCATATAATCATTCCCTTCAGTTAGAATATATGCATAAATAATATTTTTATAACAAAAAATACTAGATTTCTTCATCTAGTATTTTAATTTCGTTAATTATTTCTTTGGCCCTCTTACTATCTTTGGGGATATCCTTTAAAATATTGCTATCAACATCTTTTAAATAATTAAAATATTGATAGAATAAATCATTTTTATTTTTAAGGAGAAATGGTCCAAAAAACAATTCTTTTTTATTGTACTTTTTATTTCCTTTGATAAATTCCATTATTATATAATATTTATCTTCTTCATAAACAATTCTTTCATCGTTTATAACAAATCCCATTTCATTTATTTCTTTTCTTAATCTTGGAAATTTATTATTTGATGAAATAATTAATCTATTTACTTGTTTTAAGTTTTCTTTACCACTATTTAATATATCAATTATAGTTTCTTCACCCATACCTGATATTACAACAGTATCAATATAATCATCTAATCTTCCTAATCCATCTTGCAACTTTAATTCAATTTTATTTAAAAAAGAATATTTTTCAATATTCTTTTTAGCACTCTTTAATGGTTGTTCTCTTAAATCTGATGCGACTATTTTTAAATCTTCATTATTCTGTAATAAGTAGATATCAAGTAATGCATGATCACATCCGACGTCGATTATTCCTTCTGTTTGTTGTTTTAATACTATAGAGGCTACTGTTTTAAGTCTATTACTAATATTAATCAATTAAGAAATCCTTTAGTTTTCTTGAACGAGATGGATGTCTTAGTTTTCTTAAAGCTTTAGCTTCAATTTGTCTTATTCTTTCACGAGTAACACCGAAGATTTGTCCAACTTCTTCTAGTGTTCTACATTGTCCATCATCAAGACCAAATCTAAGTCTTAAAACTTTTTCTTCTCTATCAGTAAGTGTTAATAAAACACTTGCAAGTTCTTCTTTTAACATTTCGACTGTTGCATATTCTTCAGGAGACATTGTTCTTTCATCTTTAATGAAATCTCCTAAATGAGAGTCATCTTCTTCTCCAATTGGAGTTTCTAAAGAAACTGGATCTTGAGATATTTTATAAACTTCTCTTACTTTATCAACAGTTACACCAAGTTTTTTAGCAAGTTCTTCTTCTGTTGGCTCACGATTTAACTCTTGAGTTAATTGTCTTTGAACTCTTGCTAATTTGTTGATTGTTTCTACCATATGTACTGGTACACGAATTGTTCTTGCTTGGTCAGCAATTGCTCTTGTTATAGCTTGTCTAATCCACCATGTTGCATATGTTGAGAATTTATATCCTTTTGATGGATCAAATTTATCAACAGCTTTCATAAGACCAATATTTCCTTCTTGAATTAAGTCTAGGAATAACATTCCACGTCCTACGTATCTTTTAGCTATACTTACAACAAGTCTTAGGTTTGATTCTGCTAACATTTTCTTAGCATACTCATCCCCTTGCTCAGCTAGTTTTGCATATTCAAATTCTTCATCTGTTGTTAATAGGTTTATTCGACCTATTTCCTTTAAATACATCCTAACTGGGTCATTTATTTTAATGTCTTTTGACATTGTTAAGTCTTCAACTACTAATCCAGATGGATCTTCATCATCTGTAGAGTTATCTGCAGTCTCACTTATTATTTCAATGTTGTTTTCAACAAGTGTGTTATATAAATCATCAAGTGTATCACTATCTACATCTAATCCTTTTAATTCTTCAACCAATTGTTCGTAAGTAACATATCCTTGTTTCTTACCTACTTCAATTAAGGATTTCTTTCTTTCTTCGATAGTTTTTATTTCTCCAATCATGATTTCACTCCCCAATTCTTAGTTTCCTTATTCTTTCCAAAAGCTCTATCTTTTCATTTTCATCAGGTACTTTTTTCATTAATTGCTCTAAACGCTTTATCTCTTGTCTAGTATTATAATCACTAATGACACTTATATATTCTTCTATTGTACTGTCTGATATTTCTTCATTTAGATCTAAACTTTGTACTTCGTTAAATACTCCTAACAATTCTTTCTTATCATTTAAATACGTATAAAAATCTGCAATATTTATATCTCCATACTCATGGTAATAATAACTAATCTCAGCAGCAAGATTTCTCGTATTGGCATCAATGAAATATAACTTTTTACTATCATATACTTTTATAACTTTTGGGTTAATAAGCATATAGTAAATGAATTCATGACTAGCTCTTTCATACTTATCTTTCTTTAAATCTTTTCTTTTGATAGTATTATCTTCAATTTTAGTTCGTTCTTGTTCGTTCAGATTTTTGTACTCATTAAATTTTTTTTCTAGTGTATTATAACTCAAATTAGTCTCATTTGCAAGTTTTTTGAGCATTATTTCACATCTTATTTCATCATTTATTGATGATATTTCTTTAATAACTTTATTAACATAGTTTGATAGCTCTAAATCACTATCAAAATTAACGTTATTCTTTAATCGTTCTATTTTGAAATCACTATAGTTTAAAGCGCCATCGATAAGGGCTTTAAATTTTGCTTCTCCATATTTTAAGATATATGAATCTGGATCTTCATCATCAGTCAAACATACTACTTTAACGTTTAATCCAGCTTTTTCTAATAACTCACCATTATGTATATCAGCATCTTGTCCTGGATTATCTCCATCAAGACATAAATATACATTTAATGACAATTTCTTTATCAATGAAATTTGTTCTTCTGTTAAGGCAGTACCCATTAATGCCACTGTGTTTTTAATACCAATTGTACTTGCTCTTATGACATCCATGAATCCTTCCATTACGATAACATATTTTGAAACTCTTACATGTTCTTTTGATGCATTATAGTGATATAGACAAGTTCCTTTTCTGAATATAGGAGTCTCTTTAGTATTCATATATTTACTCATCTTAGAATTATCATATATTCTTCCAGAGAATCCTACTATTCTTCCATTTCTATCATCAAGTGGAAATATAATTCTATTTATAAATGTATCTATATCATTATTAGCAAGACCCAAATCATTTAATGTATTAATATCATATTTTCTTTCTTTTAAATATTTTATTAATTTATCTTTCTCATCAAGTGCTAAACCTATACCAAATTCTTTAATTGTTTCACTATCAATGCCTCTTTTTTCTAGGTATTCAATAGCTTTTTTACCTTTATCAGTATTGATCATTAATTGATAATATTTAGCTGTTAACTCATAAATATCATAGTACTTTGTATACTTACTACTGAAGTCACTTTGATATCCTTCTAGTTTAACTCCAACTCTATCAGCAAGTTTCTTTAAAGCTTCCTTAAATGAAATATTTTCTATTTGTTCTACAAAATTAAAAACATTACCACTATTATGACAACTCCAGCAAGTGTAAGTTTGCCTTTTTTCATCAACACTCATTGATGGATTTTTGTCATTATGAAAAGGACATATTCCCCAGTAATATTGCCCTTTTTTAGTAAGAGGAACATATTCACTAATTAAATCAACAATATTAATTTTACTTCTAATATCATTTATATTATTTTGATTATTCATACGCACCTCCTATTACAAAGATATTATATATCAAATCAATTATTTTTCAATCTTTATTTATAAATTCAAATAAAAAAAACTAGCTTGCGCTAGTTTTCAAAAATTATACTTCGATGCATCATCCTCTCGTGTTTATTTTTTATCTATTTAAACCTTATAGGCTAATCCTCCTTTACTATTATATTTTTGTTTCCGAACGAACAAGTTTATTGCTCTATGGCAATAATCAATTTATTTTTATAAATCTTAAATAGCATCACTGCTATGATTTAACGTATTTAATTGTCAAACAACATTTTCTTCTATATGCTTCATCTCCTTTTGTAATTTAAGTATACAAAAAGATTGTGGTAGAATTTTGGGATAATTGTCAAAAATATGTGAATTCAAATTAAATATGCGTATGTTGATCAAAAATTGGAAATCTACGTTCTTTTGTTTGCCCTTTTTCTGTTGATTTTATTGGTTTTTGTGGGCTTTCATCTTTTTTGTCTACAAAAGAAACTGCAGTGTCAATAACACTGTTAACCTTCTCTCTATATAATACTAATGAATCTTTTACTGCTTCTCTAACATATTCTTCATCTACACCTAAAAAGTTAGATATTGCTTCTGTAGTAAAGTATTTACCATTGAAATATCCTAGTCTTAACATTGTTATTATTGCTTTATCTTCTGGAAGTGTTTCTAACATTTCTTTCATTGTAGTAGTTTTTAATGCTGCTAAGATACTTAAATATACTTCTTTTGGTAACTCGTCTGTTTTTGCTCCTTGTACTTGCTCAGCTACTAATTCATTTTTTATTGGTTCTTCTACTATAACTGGCCTTAATACTATTCCTCTATTAGGATTATTCGAATGATCTTGTGGTGCTTTGTCAGTTGTTGGTGTTTTAGTTTCTTCTCTTGCTCCATCGTCAGCTTGTTTTCTTTTCTTTCTTCTTTTGAAGTTAGGATTTTTAACAGCACATTTTAATATTCTTACTACTTCAAAAAATTGACTTGACTCTTCAGTTGTTAAAATAGATACTGGATTATCTAAATCATCACCATTTCTCCTATCAAATAATCTTTTTTCACGTTCATCTAATATTTGTATTGCATTAATTAATTGATCTTTTGTGCAACCTAAAATTTCGCACATTGGTTTTACTTTCTTTGGCATATTATCTTCCTCCTTTATACGCTCAATTCTTTCTACTATGTCTTTTAACTCTTCATGACCTCTTAATTTTTCTTCAACAGTATCTAGTACTTTTTTAACATTTGGATATTGAGTATTATAATAAATTGCAATATCTAAAATACTTCTTGCTTTGTCATCTACAAGCCCATATCTTAATGCTAAATAACTTCTTTCTTTTTTGTTTAATTTACAAACCGAGTCAACTCTAGCAAGCATTGTATTTTTGGCATTTAATTTTGACCCCGCTGCTCTAAAATCACTTTCAATTTCTTCATATTTAATTGCATTTTCTTCTGATCTTTTAGCAAAAAGTTGTCTACAAAAATCATTAAACACTTCATCATAATTTCTACATGAAGATAAGCCATAACCTATCTTTTTAATTGTTTCTTTTGATATACCATATATTTTACTTAACTGTTCATATGTCTTTGGAATGCCATCATATACACCTAATCCATTTATGTATATTGATATATTATCAGAATCATATTCTTTAGAATTACTACTATCAAAATAATCTACAATTTTATTGACTATATCATCCATTGTTTCTGTTTCATTTGATTTTGGTTGAAGAGCCAATGAAAAATTGTTTATACTTGACACCTTTGGTACTTTATTTTCATTAGGAACAGTCCAAAAATCTTCAAGTTTTTTCTTATTATGTGGTTGTCTTAGTATTCTTAAAGTATTATCTTCTATTTGTCTAATTCTTTCTCTTGTTACATTAAAGTATTGTCCTATTTCTTCAAGAGTTTTTTCTCCTTCACCATCTAAACCAAATCTTTTAGTTATTATTACTGTTGCTCGTTTATCCAATTTTGGATAATTATCAAGTATTTGCATTATTGCTGGTATTATTTGCTTTGTAACAACAGTTTCTTCTACTTTTTCCTTAGATGGAATAAAATGTCCAAGCTCACTTCCATCTGCTTCATCTTTTTTTATTGGTTCATTTAAGCTAACTGTTTTTATTTGATAATCGTAATATTCTTTAATTTTTTGTGGAGACATTTTTAAATGCATTGCTATTTCACGAATAGTAGGAGTTCTTCCTAACTCTGAGGTTAATGCTTGTACTTTAGAATTAAAATCAGATATTCTATCTTGTAAATTAACAGGAAGCCTAATAGATCTTCCTAAATCTTGAGTTCCTCTTTGTATTGATTGTCTTATCCACCATGTTGCATATGTTGAAAATTTAAACCCTTTATCTATATCAAACTTATTAGCTGCTTTTATAAGTCCTAAAGATCCTTGTTGGAATAAATCAAGTAATTCTAAGCCTCTTCCTTGATATCTTTTGGCAATACTTAATACCAATCTTAGATTGCTATTTATTAGTTTTTCTTTTGCTTCTTCGTCCCCTTCTTTTATTTTTCTTCCTAATTCTTGTTCTTCTTCTTTTTTAAGAAGTGGAAACTGTTTCATGTCCGCTATCAAAAGAGCCATTTCACTAGGAAAATGATAGGAAAAGATGTCTTCTTGTTCTTCTTTTATTTCAATATTATTTTTTAAGCAATATGCTTCAACTGAAGAAATAACAGCAGGATCTTTGATTACTTTTTCTATTTGTCCATTAACAATACTATTTTTCTTTTCATTAAATATTATCTCTAGTGCATTGTTAAAGGCGTTTGGTGAATCCAAAAGACTAAATAATAAGTCTTGTGAATCTTGAATTCCATAAAGATCTGTTAAATCATTAAATAGTGTTACAATCTTACAACTGTTTTTATAATCTTTTATCCTAAATTCATCACTTAAAATCGTTGTTATTAAATTTTTAACTTTTGTTTCTTCTCTATATTTTTCTCTAAAGACATTCTTTAAATATTCCAATATCTTAATTTCAAAGAATTCTTCATAATCTAAATCATTTTTATAAGTTTCTCTTGAATCTTCAATTATTTGATAAGCAATAGATTCAAATTCTGTTTCTGATATACCTATATATTTGAAATACTTATAAATCCTTTTAAAAAGAGGAAATACAAGTTTATATAGAAAAGATGATTTTGTGTTTTCAAAATCTTCTAATCTTATTTTCATTCGTACCTCCTCTTAATTGGTTATTTAATTTTTCCCTTGATCTATTCTTTTTTCTAATAACATACCCTTTTGTGCATTTTGTGTAAGCGATGCAGGTTCATTATTTCCTGGTGCATTCATAGTTACAGGTATAGCTTTTGTTTCCCCTAATAAACTAGCTCCTGTATGTTTTCTATATATTATGTTAGCAAACTCATTTCCTTCTTTTGTTGCTTCATTTTTTATCTTTTCAATTGCTTTTCTAACAGTTGGTTTAGTAAGTCCAAAAAATGAACAAATCTCATCCTCTGTTGACCTTCTTTGTGAATCTAAACCATAGAATTTTGTAAGTATAAGCTCTTCAAGATTAGATAAATTAAGCATTAAACTAATTTTTTTAGCAATTTGTTTTCCTTCTTCGTGTGCTGCAGAAGAATAATCAGTATCTACTATTATTCTATTTAAATATCTTCTTGCTTCAACATTATTATTAATTTTTTCATGATATTTTTGAGATATTTTTTCAATGTCTTTTGATGAAAATCCTAATATATTAGCTATTGTAATAACATTTTTAGGGATTCCATCAACAAGGCCATATTCCATCTCTAAAATATATGATTCTTGATTTGTTAGTCCTAATCTTAACCTAAGTATTTCACGTTTATCTGATGGCATTTGTGCTGCGCTCTTGGAAACTACTATATTTCTTCTACCAGAACTTTTACTAATTGATGCAGTACTAGATTTTAAACCTCTCCAAGATGGAGTATATCCATATTCTTCTAATTCTTTTGAACATCTAGGATTTCTTAGTTTTCTTAGTGCTTTTGCTTCAATTTGCCTTACTCTTTCTCTTGTTACATTAAAGTATTGTCCTATTTCTTCAAGCGTTTCTGGACGTCCTCCAGTATACCATCCTGATCTTCTTTTAATTACTTCAACTTCTCTTGGTCTTAAGTATCCACTATCAAACACTTTTTCAAAAGTTTCTCTAAGCGCTGGTCCGTACATAACTGATTCTTCAACGTTTGTATCTGATTCAATAAAATATTGAAGTTCTGTGTCCTCTGGATCAGTACCATTTCTTACTGTTGTATTTAAACTTACTGGTTCTTCAGCAATCTCTTGTAATTCTTCAACTTTTTCAATAGGCATTTTCATGATTTCAGCAACTTCGCTCATATCTTTATCGGTAAGTGCTCTTCCTTTTTGTGTAGATAAATCTTTCATTACTCCATTTAACTTACTAATCTTCTCTATTATATGAACTGGTAGTCTTATTTCTCTATCCATATCTGCTATTGCTCTTGTAACAGATTGTCTAATCCACCATGTTGCATATGTTGAAAACTTAAATCCCTTTGATGAATCAAACTTCTCAACTGCTTTTATAAGTCCGATATTACCTTCTTGGATCAAATCCAAAAACGTCAATTTTTTAGTATGAAATCTCCATCTTTTAGCTATACTTACAACAAGTCTTAAGTTATGTGTAATAAGCTTTTCTTTGGCTTCTTCATCTCCTGCTTTATTTCTTCTATCAAGTTCTATTTCTTCTTCTCTTGTAAGAAGTGGAAGATGAATAAACTCTTTCATATATGCGAATACTGGATCAGTTGAATAATAATCTTTATCATAATCAAACTCTTCTAAAGTTGGTTCTTCTATTTTAATACCATTCATTTCGCAATATGTTTCAATTACTAATTGAAGAAAATTATCGTTAGTAACTAAGTCCACTTTACCTGATATTATATTCTTTTCATTTTGTTTAAATATTTTTTTAGTAGCTTCTCCTAATTTTTGATTATTAGTTAATAAAGAAGTTATTAAGTTTTTACTAGGGAAATAATCAAGTGTTTCAAATAGAGAATCTAATTGCTTAAATGCTGCAATACACTTTTTATATTCATTAGTAGATTGAAATATTCTATTTATATAATTTCCAAATATCTTCTCATGTTTTTCAGGTGGAATATTTTTTACTACATCTCTTAAAGTATCAACTATTTTTGATTCTATGGAATCAATATAGTCAGCTTCACTATTCTCGCCCAATTCCGTCTTACCTATTATTTGTTTAACAACAGTGGCAAAATCATCTTTCGAAAGTCCTAAAGCTTCAAAATACTCTTTGTATTTGCTTATAGAAGGCATTACCGCATTAAAAATAGAATTAACAGTATCAATGTCAATTTTTTGTTCTTCATTTGTGTTATTAACGTTATCACTCATGCTAATCGCCTCCTAACTATTGCATTATATTTTAACACTTTTTACGTTAATAGTAAATAAAAAAGAGCAAAAAGCTCTTTCCTATCTTGCAGTAACATTTATTTGTTTTTCTGTTTCACTTGTCTGCTCTGTAATTGTATTGTTGTCTACTTCATTTTCTTTATTTTTAGAGCCACATCCAGTTACTAAAAGCATCGTAAAAATCATTATAATTAATAATACTTTCTTATATTTCATATTAACCTCCTATGGAAGAGTAACTATTTTTTTAAAATCATAAAGTACTAATCTGTACCAATAATTTGCATTTTCTTGAGTTACTTTAATATCTAATGTTGATTCATCTACTGCTGATGAAACTACCCAATTTTCTGAACTTATAGTAGTCCAATGATGTTTATCTAAACTATATTCCCATCTTATTTTGTATACATAGTTCTCATATCCATTTATAGTAGCTACAAAATGGACAACATCTCCATAATAAATATAACCATTTGGATCATCGCTTACAATGTCAAAATCTAATACTACTATTCCACCTGTTATTGAACTTACTCTTGCTGTAACTGACTTTCTTGCACTTTTGTTACAATTTTCGTCAATGACTACATAATAATGTTTTAAGTCAAGACCTACACCTTCCATGATATCTGATTCTTTAATATCTGTTGATATTTCCTCTTCGTCTAAATATGAGAAACTAAGAAACTTTTTAGTACCATGTCCAGTTTCATCCACACTTGTCCAATAATAATAGTATTTTGTTCCATCATAAGTAACAATAACATATGCTTTATCAAATTCACCATATGGACTTACTAATGAATTTTCTGTATGTATGCATCTTGCGTCAATGTAATATGTTACATCTGTATCATACATTTCTAGCTTACCTTCATTAACTTTATTTCGTGTAGCCCCAATGATTTCTTTAGCAGTATCAATATATGCACTCTTTCTTGTGTTAGTGATATATTTCGTTACACTAGGTACTGCAATAATCATCAGAACTCCTAAAATAATTATAACCGCTAATAATTCTATAAGTGTAAAGCCTTTTTCTTTATTACATTTCATAATATTTCCTTTCACAGATATAGTATCTTAATTTAATAATATCATATATATCTAGAAAATCTTTTCTATTGTTATTATTTTGTTATCAATTGTGTAAATCTAGAAAAGTGATAGTTGATCAGATTCATCTAATCCATCTAAGATTTTCATATCCCTTAGTTTATCTAGTAGTGTTTGAGAAATCTTAGCACGTTTTTGTAAATCTTCTATACTTGTAAATGGACGTTTTTCTCTTTCTTCTACTATTGCTTTTGCAACTGTATCTCCTAGTCCATCAATTGATGAGAATGGTGGATAAATACTTTTTTCATCTTTTACTCCCCAAACAGTTGCTTCACTCTTATTTAAATCAATTGGAACAAAGCT
Source organism: Bacilli bacterium (assembly GCA_017525035.1). GTDB lineage: Bacteria > Bacillota_I > Bacilli_A > RF39 > UBA660 > RUG13868. The sequence continues at coordinate 96,341 of JAFXTH010000023.1, forward strand.
AATTCCTCTTGCTGTTGCTTCTAGAGCAACTTTTAAACTTTCAAGCTGTCCATTTTCTTTATTAGTAGCATCGTATCCTTTTGTTTCAATTTCAATTATTTTATCTTTTATTTTGTTATAGCCTTTCATCATTGACTCGATATCCGTGTCTGTTGCCTTTGAAGTTAGCCATGATGCATAGAAATACACTGGCATATGTACTTTATACCATGCTATTCTAAAGGCACTTGTAACGTATGCTGCCGCATGGGCTTTAGGGAACATGTACTTAATCTTTTCGCAAGAATCAATAAACCAATCTTCGATTCCTGCTTTTTGCATTGTCTCTTTATGTCCTTTCCATGTTTCTGGGTCTTTACTTGCTTTTCCTTTACGAACAAACTCCATTATTTTGAATGCTTTAATTGGAGGAAGTCCATGATAAATTAAGTAAACCATAATGTCATCACGACATCCTATTACCTCTTTAAATGGAACTACTTTGTTTTTGATTAACTCTTGTGCGTTTCCAAGCCAAACGTCAGTACCATGTGATAGACCTGATATTTTAACAAGTTCTGCAAATGTCTTTGGTTTTGTTTCTTCAACCATTGAAATAGTAAATGGCGTACCGAATTCTGGTATTCCAAGAGTTCCTGTTTCATTTAATATTTGATCTGTTGTAACACCTAAAGTCTTAGTTGATGAAAAAATGCTCATTGTATCTTTATCATCCATTGGTACTTTAGATACATCTGTTTTTGTTAAGTCTTGAATCATTCTTAATTGTGTTGGATCACTATGTCCTAAAATATCAAGTTTTAATAAACATTGGTCAATTGCATGGTATGAGAAGTGTGTTGTTCTCCATGCGCTTTCTGGATCATCTGCTGGAAATTGGAATGGTGTAAAATCTGATACATCCATGTAATCAGGTACAACAACAATACCTCCTGGGTGCTGACCTGTTGTTCTTTTAACACCAACGCATCCTAACGATTGTCTTTCTATTTCAGCGCTTCTAACACTAGAATATTCTTTTACTTTTCTTACCATTTCATCAAATTTGCCTTCTATTTCTTTTCCAACTTCTTTCTTGATACTTTCTTGTTGTAATAAGAATTTTTTAGCTATGATTAATGGTTTTTCTTTTTTCTCTACATCTAACAATTCTTCAATTGTTTTATTCATGCTTTTGGCTATTTCACCAACTATATCTAATATTTTATCTTCATAATATCCTAAAACAAATCCATACGCTGTCTTATCTGCAACTGTACCGATTGTTCCAGCACGGTAAACATTATCAACACCGAATAGCACCTTCGTATATTCATGAGCAGATGCTTGGTTTAAATCACTGAAGTTTAAATCTATATCTGGCACTTTATCAGCATTAAATCCTAAGAAAGTTGCAAACGGAATGTCCTGTCCATCTTTAAGCATATTAGCATGACACTTAGGACATTCTTTATCAGGTAAATCAAATCCTGATGAGTATGTTGCTCCTAGCGCGTTTCCTTCATCATCTTCAAAAATACTTGTCTTGCATTCTGTACATCTATAATGTGGTGGAAGCGGATTAACTTCTGATATCCCCATCATACTTGCAACAAGACTTGATCCAACGGATCCACGAGAACCAACTAAGTATCCATCATCATTTGAGTGTTTAACTAAACGTTGTGCAATTAAGTATATAGGATCGAAACCTCCTCCTATGATACCTCCTAGCTCTTTCTTTAATTTCTTTTCTACTGCTTCATCAGATAATTCTCCATCTTCTTCTTTCCAATTATCTTTTAAATATTTTGTAAGTTCTTTTTTAACTTTATCAAAACCACTTGAAACAGTATCATGTACTCTTTTAAATACTTCTTTGTTAAATTCTTCATCACTTATATTTTCATTTTCTTTTTTAACAATGTCACTATAAGAGTTATAAACAATATCTCCATATAACTCTTTAGCAATTCTTTCTTCTATATTATATGGAAGTGGATCACCATACCACTCTTTTGCTTTTGTAAATACTAAGTCTGTAACAACTTTTGGACAATCTAAGTAACTTTTTCCATCATCACTTTTTACTCTAGGTGAGAACGGAATTCCATTTGTATCTGGAATTACTTCCACTTCCTCAATCATATCTGCTACCTTATTAGTATTCTCAACAACTATTTCGTATGCTAAATCTTTATCTAAGAAATTAAAATCTTCTAACATTTCGTTAGTTGTTCTAAAGTGTTGTGAAGGTATTTCTGTAATCTCTTTCTTAGCAAGTGGATGTCTTCCTCCACCTGGTACTTTTTGATTTATTATAATTTCACGATATATTTTATCTTCTCTTAAAAAGTGATGTACATCTCCTGTTGCTACTATAATTTTACCTGCTTCTTTAGTCGCATTTATTACTTTCTTAATATGTTCAATTAACTCATCATTATCTTTAAAATCACTAGTCTGAATTAAATGATTATATACTTCTGGAGGTTGTACTTCAACATAATCATAAAAGTTAATTATGTTAGTTAGTTCTTCTCCTTCTTTGCTTCTTGCTTCAATAAATACTTCTGAATTATAACATCCACTTCCTATTAAAAGTCCTTCTCTTAATTCTTCAAGTTTACTTCTTAATATTCTTGGCGTTTTATATAAGTACACTGTATTAGCAAGAGATATTATTTTAAATAAATTCTTTAATCCTTTTTTATTTTTTACTAAAGCATTAAAATGGAATGTTCTTCCAAATTTATGTATTTCATCTTTTGAAATTAATCTATCTAGATCGCTAATCTTTTTGTAGTTTTGATTAGAAAGTTTCATTAGCATTTTGTGGAAAACTTTGGCAGTTCCATCAGCATCGTAGTCTGCTCTATGGTGTCCTTCTTCATCAAATTCAACATTATATCTTTGAACAAGTGCAGACAAAGAATGTCTTGCAAATCCTTGATCTAATGTTCTAGATAATTCTAATGTATCGATAACTGTATTTTTAAATTCTCCCAAGTTATATTTCTTCATAGACATTTCTATAAATGAAATATCAAATTTGGCATTATGTGCTACCATAGGAGCATCTTTTGCCCATTCTAAAAACTTTTTAGTTACAGTTTCTTCATCTTCCTTACCCTTTAGCATGTCATCTGTAATGTTAGTTAATTCAGTAATCTTTTTAGGTAAAGGTCTTTTTGGGTCAATTAATTCATCAAAGGAATCTGTTATTTCACCATTTTTTATTTTAACAGCTCCTATTTCAATCATTTGATCTCCACCTGCAGCATTAAAACCAGTTGTTTCTGTATCGAATACAACATATTCTGTATTAATAAGATCTAAGTCTGTTGGTCTATAGACTATATTTACCGTATCATCAACAAGAGTTAATTCTGTTCCATAAAGTGCTTTAAACTTTTTAGGATTTTCTAATTCCTTTTTAACACTTTCCAATTCCTCAGTAATTAACTTCTTTTGGTCTTCATTTTCTTCTGTAGCTAATTTTTCTTCTAGTTCTTCTTTCTTTCCCTTTAGTTTCTTTACTACTCCTTTGTTATAATCTGTAACAAGTTGGAATACAATTGGGAAAGCTTGACATCCTGAATGATCTGTAATTGCTACAGCTTTATACCCCATGTCAATTGCATTACTTACTATTTCACACGTATGTTTATCAAGGTCTAACTTTGATACTCCGTCCATTTGACTCATCATCGTATGAGTATGTAATTCTACTCTTTTTTCTAAAGCATCATCTACTAGTTTAGTATCTTTCTTATTTGATTTAGAAACATCATATGCAGTTAAAACTAGTTCTTTGTTGGCATATTCATCATATTTAGTATTACCTTTTAATTTAACCCATGTTCCTACTTTAGTTGCTTTAACAAGGGCATTATATTCATCATCATCTCTTACAAAAATCTTGCAGAAGATACTATCTGTGTTATCAGTAACTTTTAAAGTAAGTATCTTGAAAGCTTTGCTCTTTGGTACGAACTCTTCTGTTCCAAACACTTTTGCTTCAATTACTATGTCATTATTTTCCCCTACTATAGAACTAATCTTAGTAATTGCTTCATCTTCTTTAATGCAGTTACCAAAAATTGTATTCTCATCCACTTCTTTTTTTCTTCTTCTTGGAAATCCTCCAAATGAATTAGGCTTTTGCACTGACTCAACAAATGGCCTACTCATTATCTCAATTGATTCATCATCGATCTTTTCATCTATTGCTACTCTTATATTGTCATCAATTACAATTGAATCTTCAAAATTTGTCCCATAAATTGCTAAGAAACTTCTTAATTTAGATAGTTCGTTGTCTAAATCTTTCTTTTCTCTTGCATTAACTACAACTAAATTTAGGCTGTTATCTAGAATTTCTATCTTACCTTCTAGTGCTTTTAAGTTAGGTAATTGTTCATAGCAATCTTCAAGCACTTTTTCATAATTCTTTTTAAAATATTTACTTGTATCTGTTCGATTATCAATCTTTAAATTAACAGTAGCGCCATCAAAATATTTTGAAAATAAAGTCACTAACTCATTATATAAGTCATATGGTATATCACCATCATTTGATATTTCTACATATACAGTATTCTTTAAATCATCTATCTTTGTCTTATTTATTTTTGCATTGAAAAAAAGGTTGAAATATGATTCATCCAAGTTGATTTTATTTAGTATTTTGTGCAATTTCTCGTCCATATTTTAACCTCTTTCATTTTTATGATTTATCTATTTCATTTAGTCTTATGATATATTTTTGATTAGCACAACAAAAGTCGATAAAACCACGCAAATCTACTTTTCTTAATCCCTTTTCAATAGGATATTTGTCTATATCAAAAGGCATTTTATCTCTCATCATATAACTAACTAGTTCTTCTCTATCAGCCCCTTGATACATTAAGAAATAAGGATATAATTGTTTCTTTAAAAGTTTTAATCGCTTGATTCCTTCATTATATTTTGAAAATCCAGATACTCGTGTATATATTTCATTTGTTACAAGTAGATCTTCGATTGCTGTTACTATTTCTTTATTCTCTTCATGAAAATCGCATAATTCATATTTAACTGTTGTAAATAGAATTCTCATGATGGCTTTAAGTCCATCTTCAGTATCTTCTTTCTTACCCCAAACAATATTTTTCTTAGGATTTTTCTTTAGGTATTCAACATTATCGAAATAAGGATGTATAACCATTATCTGATAATTATTTTCTACTTTAAACCTTAACAATTCTTTTAATGAAGATTGGATTACTTTTTGATTAGCATCCCATATTTTCATTAAAAATCTTCTATATTTATCTGTTTGTTTTTTAACCAGTTTAAACTCTTCACTATTAATAATAAAATTATATATAGTATCGTCATCAGGAATAAAATCATTTGTATACTTTAATATCTCAACATTTTCTTTTGATAACTTCAAATATTCTTTAGAATAATTCTTCCATAGACGTTCTTTTAGTTCTTGTATTTCCTTTGAAATTGAAGGACGGAACAATATGTTCCATGCTAGTAAGTAGTCATTTACTACGAACTGTATATTCATATAATCACCACCAATATTTATAATATTAATATATCACAAAATAGTTATCTTTCACTAATAATTTTAGCTTTTTCAGCAATTATTTGGATAGCATTTCTTTTCTCTACTTTTCCCTGTACTAAAAGTATATCTCCCTTAGCTAAATCTCTAATAGTATCATAGGTTTTAGAGAATACTGTATACTCTATTGAATCTATTTCATCACTACCTGTAATAAATGCCATTTCATTACCTTTTTTATCTTTGTGAATCTTTATTTTTTCGACTAGTACGATTGTATCAATTATCTTGCCTAAATACTTTTTAACATCTTTGATGTTAACAACTTTATACTTGTCTTTATATTTAGTTGTTGGATGATAACTTAAATAGAATCCAAATAATTCTTTTTCTTTAGCCATTAAAATATCACTTGATAGTTCTTCTTGTTCATTAATAGATGGATGTTCTACTAAATCAGAAGATAATCCTTTAGCAATAAACGCAAAAGTAAGCAAGTTATCTAAGTTTGTTAGTAATGTGTTTTTGTTATAACCAAACGAATCAAAACATGATGCATATATTAAAGATTCTATAGTCTTTTTATTAATGCCAATCTCTGTAAGTTTAGTCAAACATTCAAAAATATCTTTAAATCCCTTATCTCTTATTTTAACTATTTCAAGAGCAGTATTTACTCCAATGTTTCTGATGTTGGAAAGTGGAAATAGTACACCATCTTCAACTATTTCATATTTTTCAGTGCTCTTATTTATATCTGGCAAATAGAATTTTACTCCTATTGATCTTGCTTCTCTAACAATTGAAGATGTTTTAAAATCATTTCCAATTATCATTGATAATAAGCTTAGGAAGAAATATTTTGGATAATGTACTTTTAAATATGCCATTTTGTATGCAATTATTGAGTATGCTACTGCATGAGATTTATTAAATCCATACTCAGCAAAAGCAAGTATATCTTCATAATATTTCTTAGCTGTCTTATAATCATAGCCATTCTTTATTGAACCTTCAATAAACTTTTCTTCTTGAACTTTTAATAAATCTTTTTTCTTTTTAGACATGGCTCTTCTTAATAAATCCGCTTCTGATAGAGTAAATCCTGCCATAACATTTGCAATTTGCATAATTTGCTCTTGATATACTAAAACCCCATATGTTGGTTCTAATATTTTTCTCAAAGCATCATTTGGATATTCAATTTTTATCTTATTATTTTTTCTTTCAATATATGTATTTGTATCTGGTCCAGGTCTTACTAATGCATCTGCTGCTACTATGTCATTAAACTCTTCTACTTTAAGATTCTTAAGAAGATTTTTCATAACATCACTTTCAAATTGGAATATTCCATTAGTATTGACGTTATAGAATAATTTTAAAGTATCTTTATCATCAAGGGGTATATTTAAGAAGTTAATATCAATACCTTCATGTTCTTTAATGCTTTCAATTATTTCCATAACAGTTGTTAAATTTCTATTACCTAAAAAATCCATCTTTAAAAGACCTAATTCTTCAAGATATCCCATTTCGTAAGAACTTATGTAAGCACCATCTTGTTTTACTAAAGGTATAATTTCATCTAAGTCTTCATTTCCAATTACTATACCTGATGCATGTATCGTTGTGTTCTTTGGAAATCCTTCAAAGTATATTGATAAATCATATAATTTTCTTAGCCTATCGTCATTATCTACAATACTTTTAAATTCTTCATTTTGTTCATAAACATCTTTTAATTTAGAATTAAAATCAATAAATCTTTTTAATCTATCTGTCTTTGTTTGATCAATTTTTAATACTCGTGCAACATCATCAAGTACAGCCTTTGCCTTTAACGTACCTATAGCAATAATCCCTGCCACACGTTTTTCACCATACTTTTTTCTTGTGTATTCTATTACTTGTTCACGATATGAGTCAGGAAAATCTATATCAATATCGGGCATAGTTACTCTACCAGGATTTAAGAAACGTTCAAATAATAAATCATATTCAATTGGATCAACATCAATGATTCCAAGCGCATATGCGACAAGACTTCCCCCAGCACTACCTCTTCCTGGGCCTACTAAAATGCCACTTTTTTTAGCATATTTAACGTAGTCATAAACAATTAAGAAATAATCAGGAAATCCCATTTCTTTTATAATGTCTAATTCATATAATAATCTTTTCTTATATATATCACTGACATTGTTATTTAATCTTATTTCTAATCCTTTTATACTTAATTTCTTTAAATACTCGTCACTAGGAAGATCTAAACTATTATTAAAATGTGGAATTCTATTCTCACTTTCTGGGAATTTTACATTACATTTATCACTTATTTCATTTGTCTTATCGATTGTTTTCTTACTAACTAATTTTGATATGTCATTAATACTTAATAAATAGTTTAAATGATCATCATATGTAATATCATCTAAAACATTTTTCTTTTCTTTCATCATTATTAAGTATTTATAATATTCACTTTCGTTTTTAGTTAAATATAATATCTCATTAAGGAATACTACTTCATTAGTTAATTTAGATGCTTCTATTTCTTCATCTTTGTTTTTAACTCCAATATAATTATCAGCATAAATAAGCTTCAATTTATTGTATGATTCCTTAGAACTTAAAGGTATTATACATATAATGTTATCGTTATATTTTTTTAAAGTTTCGTAATCTAATTCATCTATTCTAGTTACTATTTTTAATAAATTCTGATATCCTTTATAATCTTTTGCATATAATAAAAATTTATCATCAAGTGTTATTTCTAACCCAATTATTGGTTTAATGTCATTTTTTTCACATTCTTTATAAAAGTATAGAGCTGCAATCATGTTATTATCAGTTAAGGCAATTGAAGTTATATTGTCTTTTTTACAACGCTTTATTAAGTCATCTATTTTAACTAAACTTGTTAAAAAAGAATAATTACTTTTTACATACAATGGCGTATACATAAAATTGCACCTCCCTTTAATTGTATTATAACACAAATAGTCGTTAAAACATTTGACTATTCGCGATTTTTATGATAAAGTTATTTAGCAAGTGATTTTATTTAAGAGGAGGGCTAATAATGGCTATTAATATATCTAGTAGAAAACCAAATAAAAGAAAAAGATTACGTTCTCACGCTTTAAATACTACTAATAGTACTCAAGCATTAAACTTACAAGTTGTTAGACTTGAGGATGGAACAAGAGTAAGAATTAGTGCTAAGGAAGCAAGAACTTTAAGAAAAGCTGATAAAATAAGTGAAGAAAACGAATAATTAAAGAATTAAGAACCATTTGGTTCTTTTTTTGTTGAAAAAAAAGAACTATTTTAATTCTAGTTCTTCTATTTCATCGATAACGCTCAATTGTTGCTCTACTACTAATTTTAATTTCTTCTTGAATATTCTCATATTTCTTTCAAGTGTGTCTGCCCTAAGTTCAATTTTTTCAGCTCTTAATAAAGCTTCATTTACGATTCTTGAAGCATTTCTTCTTGCTTCTTCTATAATCACATTCTTTTCATCATATGCTTGTTTTTTGATATCTGTGCTTGATTGTTCCGCTTTGAATAAAGCTCCTTTGAGTTCTTGTTCTACCTTTTTATAATTATCGAGTTCTTTTTTCATTATTTCTATTTCTTTTTGTTGCTTTTTCATTTTATCAAGCATTGATTCAGTATGTGAAATAACATTATCTATAAATTTATTAACCTCAGGAACACTATAACCTTTATCTGTTATAGTAAATTTTTCCATGACATCACCTACTCTTTAGAAATTAAATATTACCAATTGTATTCGTCGTCTTCTTCTTTATTTTCTTCTGTTTTGTTTTTGTTACTTGTTTTTCCGTCTTTTCCTTTTAATCCTTCATCAGAAATCTTTCCTTCAACATTAACTGAATTAGGAGTACATAAGAAAATCCCTCCACCAAGTTTTTGTAAATCACCGCTAATTGCATAAATAGTTCCACTTAAGAAATCAACAATTCTCTTTGCTTGATCTGGTGTAACTCTTCTTAGGTTAACTACTACTGATGAGTTAGCCTTTAAATAATCAGCAATTTGTTGAGATTCAGAATAAGCACGTGGTTCTAAAAGGATCATTGTATTGTCTTTTTTAACAATACCACCTAAACCAGTACCTTCTACTGTTTCATCTTCATATTCTTCATCTTCGTCATCATTTCTATTAGTAAATCTACCAATTAATTTATTGAATGCCATTTTTTCTATCCTCCATAGTCTATATATTCATTTTACCACATTTTGTAATAATTTCAAAGTACTAATTTAACGCATACCATATTTTTGAGATGTCACTATTGTGGCTATATGGTTCTGGGTTTGGTAAATCCATTTTTACTGATACTGGTACTTTAAACGCACTACCGAAAGCTATTACGCTTCCTGGCTGTAATGTTTTTAGTATTGCAAGTATTTCATCAGTAACATTTGGTACCATTTCTTTAATATATTGTATATCTCTTGGGTGGAGTGTTCTAAGTACTAAGAAGTTAGAACATTGTGAAATACTGGTTTCACTAAGTTCACTAGGTCTTTGAGTAATAAGACCTAAGACAACTCCATATTTTCTTCCCTCTTTTGTAATTCTATCAAATATATTATATCCAAGAAGTTCTTGGTCTATATCTTTTTGAACATATCTGTGGGCCTCTTCTATTATTATATGGAACGGAAATTTACCACGGGCTTCACTGTTTGCTGCTACTTCAAATAATAATTTAGATATTATCTTAGTAATTGCTTTTGCTGTTCTATCATCAATATAGTTAATATTAAATCCGATTAATTGTGCTTTTGTATTATCTATTGTTGTCATTAAATCTCTAACAAAACCACTCTTTGTAACCATTTTGTCATATTTAAAGTATTCTTTATATGTTCCACTTGCTAAAGCATGAAGTCTTACTGATAAAACATTAGCATAATCAAATACTTTATCACTCTTTAAAATACCTTCAGAAATTAATGCAAAATCTAAAGCTTGTTCTAGATCATTTAAATCATACATTATATTTCCTTTTGGATCAGGTATTTCAAATCCATCAATTTCAAATGTTGATATAAAGTTAACAACTAATTCCATTTCTTGCATTTTTCCTGTTTGATCAACATAAATACATTGCTTTAAAGTTCTTACATATCCAGGTTGAATTATTTGACTTTCTAGGTTCAATAATTCTGTATGGAATGTCGATAAAACAGCTGTTATTTGGTCTCTTATCTTAATTGAATCTTTTCCACTTTGTAATATATCTAATAATGCTCTTGCAATAATATCATTTTTGCATTTAATTGCTTCTTCATCTGTTCCTTTTAATATTGGAACAAGTTTTAAAGCTTTCTCTATAATAGGTAATTGACTTGGTTCTGTTGCACCTAATAAAAGTGCTATATCATCTACATCCAAAAGCCATAATGGAATTCTTAAAACACTCTCTGATGGTTCATTTAAATTTGTTGTATATGCTTTGTAATTCAACTGATTATTGAACTCATGTAAGAATGAGAATGCATTTTTATATTCACCATATGCATCAAATACAAATATACTTGCATTTACTGGTAAGTATTTTGATGTTGTAAATATGTTTTGAACAATTCTTGCAAAAGTACAACTCTTACCTGAACCAGTGTTACCTAGTATGGCAAAGTGGTTACTAAAGAATGAGTTTATTCCTACGTTTATTGTATATCCATTGTATATTGAAGACTTACCTAAATATAAGTGATCAGCATCATCAATATCAGAAGGTCCTAATATCATAGATAATTCATCTTTGTTTACTACTCTTACTGAAGATGCAAATGCTGGTTTTGCACTAACACCTGGAATAAAGTTGTTTCCTTCTATTTCACCTACTACAGCAACTGTTAAGTCATTTGTAGTAACTTTAATAATTTCTCCTACAACCTTTTTTATTCCATCTTCAAAAACAACATGGACGTTCATTAAACTACCATATTTTGTAACATCAAAACTAATCTTTATTACTATATAATTTCCATTAATATCAACTATACTACCTAAATTCCCTATCATATTCTCACCTATTCTATATAATTATAACATAATATTAGAAAAAAAAAGAGTATTTTTTACTCTTTTGGATAGCCAATTACAAATGAATAATTGTCTAAATCTATGTCTTTTTTTACATTTAAAACATCTTCAAGTGTAATGCTCTTTATTAAATCAATTCGATTGTATATAACTTCGTCTTGATCTACTAGATAAGAGTTAATCATACCCATTATCATTGATACTTTATCAGTAGCATAAACTTCATTGGCAATCTTAACTTTTTTAACTCTTTCTATATCTTCTTTTGTAATTTCTATATTTTTAATTCTTTTCATACACTCTTTGAACAACTTTTTAGGATCTTTAGATTCTGAAGTCAATTCAATTAACATTATGTCATCAATGATTGATTTAGATGAATATAAAAATGTCATTAAGTTTTTATTTAACATATCTTCTCTAAATGGAGATGATGTTCCAAACAATAGATATAATAGTATATCAACTGACATTTTATACTTAAATCTTTCTTCTCCACTCATACTCTTTAGCAATGTTTTAAAAGTAAGAATTGATTTAGGTATAGCAATGTTTTTTATATTTAATTCCTTGCTTCTTGTATTAACTTCTTTTGGTTCATTTACTTTTATAGTTGTTATTGGCATATTTGATTCTCTGTTATTAAGTTTCTTGTTATTTTTAATTGTTTTCAATACGCTTTTAACATCAAAGTTACCTACCAAGACAAAATACATATTACTAGGTTGATAGAAAGTATTATAGCACTTATATAATACTTCTTTTGTTATGCTTCTAACACTTTTAGGAGTACCACCAACATCAACTCTGCAAGGATGTTTTTGGAAAACTGCCTTGTTACTTTCGTCATATAGTTTTCCTTCTGGTTCATCTTTATACATATTTATTTCTTCTATTATGATTCCCTTTTCTTTTTCTACATTTTCATCTGTAAAATAAGGGCTATTAACATAATCTAATAAATATGTAATGTTTTTTTCGATCTCTGAACTTCCTTCTACAATATATGCTGTTACCCTGTAACTGGTGTATGCGTTTGCATCACTTCCAAACTTAGCAAAATATGAGAAAGGATCTTCTCCTGATTCTTGTTCAAACATTTTATGCTCAAGAAAATGTGCAACTCCATATGGAACTTTTACTTTTTTGTTATCATCTAAGGAAATAAATTCATTTATAGCTGCTCCATACTTTGTAAAATAATTTATTTGATAATTCTTTCTATTTTTTAATGGTACTAAAAATATCTTTAAACCATTATCTAGTTGTTCTTCATATACCTTTATATCAAGACCTTTTAGTTCTTTCTTTATCATTTCTTATCACCCCCTAATAGGAATGATGTGTCTAAATGTATTTTGTTAGCAAGAGCCATTATTTCTTCTTTTGTTACTTTTGCTGTTTTCTTTTTTCTTTCTTCTATTGAATCAGTGTTAATTTTATCCATTGCATAAAAAGATGCGATAATCTGATTAGGTTTATCATCAATTTCTTCCAATATAGTTAAATAATACTTCTTAGCTTTTTCCAACTCTTCTTCTGTGAAATTACCTTTTCTCATATCATCCATTTCTTTTTTTATTAAGGTCATCATTTTCTTATAATTTTCTTTTGTTATTCCTGATGTTATTAATAATAAATTATCAAGTTTATTACCAACTGATGAAACATAGTAACATAGTGAATATTTTTCTCTTATATTTTTAAAGAATTTACTGTCTGCAGTACCACCAAGAATCAAATTATAAAGATTTAATACAGAAAATCTTTCATATTTAGTAAGATTTTCCATTGTACAAGCAATACTTAACTTAGCCTGATTAGTATTATCTTTCTCATATAATTCATTTATTTTCTTGTTATGCTTTTTTTCTTTGATAAATGGGTCAAAATTTACTTCCCTGTTTCCTATAAAATTAAATTTTTCTTTAACTATTTTTTGAACTTTTCTAAAATCAATATCCCCTACTATAAAGATATCAATGATACTTTCATTTATTAATTTCTTATGAAAATCACACAAATTTTCTCTAGTTATTTTCTCTAAATCTTCTATATATCCATCAGCTATATAAGCGTACTTTTCATCTTTATTAACATTTTCTAATAATTTCAATAAAGAATATCTTCTTGGATCTTCTTTTACTCTTTCTATTTGAGATTTTTCTTCATTTTTTATTACTTTAAATGTCTTTTCATCATAACAATTATCAATGATATTAGGATTGAACACTATCTCTTTTAAGAAGTCTAATCCTTTCTCCAATAAGTTTTTTTCACTATATTTATCATTTAATAAACTCATATTTATATCGAAATTATAAGCATTTCCAAGTCTATAGCATGTTGGAAAAACTTTTGCAGCATATAATTCTTCTAACTTCTTAGCAAATTCAATTTTTGTATTATATTTTTTTGTTGTATAACACATAGCTGATGCTAAAAAATTAGTAATTGTTATTTCTTCTTTTTTTACCTCGTTACAAAAGATTAATTCTATTGTAGTTATTTTGAACCTGTTTGTTTTTATCATATGTAAATTATATGGCCCAAAATTAATTTTCTTATATTTCAAGGTATCACCTCTTTTTTATTATGTTCTAATATTATAATTCTATTGCTGATTCAAGAGCTAATTTTATCATTTCAGTAAAACTATTTTGCCTTTCTTCGCTTGTTGTTTCTTCATGTGTTACTAAGTTATCTGAAATAGTAACTATAGCTGCTGCCTTTTTACCTGTTACATTAGCGTTATGGAAAAGTGCAAAAGTTTCCATTTCAACAGCAATGCAATTATAGTTATTATATAAATCAATGTATTTATCTTCTTCTTTATAGAATACATCGCTACAATCAACAATTCCTTTATTTAGTTTAATTCCTAATTGATTTGCCTTATTTTCTATAATATTATTTATTTCAGGATTTGAATAAATAATATTTCTTGTTTCGTTTCCTTGTACTTTCGCATATGTAGATTCAGAATATGATCCAGTTACTAATACTAATGAATATAAGTCTAAGTCTTTTGTATAAGCGCCTGCTGAACCAATTCTTATTATTTTATCTACATCATAAAATTTAAATAATTCATATGAATATATTCCCATGCTAGGGCATCCCATTCCTGATGCAAATACTGTTACTGGTTGTCCTTTGTATGTTCCAGTATATCCATACATATTTCTTACTGTGTTTACTAATTTATAATTTTCTAAAAAAGTTTCTGCTATAAATTTTGCTCTTAAAGGATCTCCAGGCATAAGTACTACTTTTGCTATGTCTCCTTTATTTGCTTCTATATGTGGTGTTGCCATATTTTTTCCTCCTTAATGGCAAAAAAGGACTTTTGTCCTTTTTTACATTGTTTCATCATTATTTTCCATTTTTACAAGAACTTCTCTAGGTTTAGATCCATTTTGTGGACCAATTATTCCTCTTTCTTCTAATAAATCAACAATTCTTGCCGCTCTATTATATCCTAGTTTAAATCTTCTTTGTAAAAGTGAAGCACTTGCTTTACCTGATGTAATAACATATTCTACGATTTCATCGTATAAAGGATCGTCGTATTCTTCTTCTTTGATTTTAACTTCTCCTCCAGCATTTCCTTGATCTTTTGCTGCTTCAAGGTTCATATACTTTTCATCAAATTGAGCCTTTTGTTGTTTAACTGCATGGTCTACTAATGCCTCTAATTCTTCATCAGATACATAAGCACCTTGAATTCTTTCTGCTGATGATTCACCCATTGGTAAGAATAACATGTCTCCTTTACCAAGAAGTTTTTCTGCTCCTACTGTATCCAAGATTGTTCTTGAATCTATTCCACTTGATACTGCAAATGATATACGAGATGGAATATTTGCTTTTACAACTCCAGTGATAACATCTGTTGATGGTCTTTGTGTAGCTACAATTAAGTGTATTCCAGCTGCACGAGCTTTTTGAGTTATTCTTAATATTGAATCTTCAACTTCTTTTCCTGCTACAACCATTAAGTCTGCCAACTCATCTACAATTACTACTATGTAAGGCATCTTAGCAATTTGATCTTCTTCACTTCTAACTTTATTTTCTTTTTCTACCCATTCATTATAACCATCTATATTTCTTACATTCTTTCTTTCAAGTTCATCGTAACGGTTTTCCATTTCGTCAACCATTTTTTGAAGTGCAACACTTGCTTTTTTAGCATCTGTTACAACTGGCATTAATAAATGTGGTATTCCATTATACATTGATAATTCAACTTTCTTAGGATCTACTAAAACAAGTTTTACTTCATCAGGTTTAGCACGCATTAAAATTGATGCAATTATACAATTTATACATACTGATTTACCTGAACCTGTTGATCCTGCTACCAACAAGTGTGGTGTTTTGTTGATTTCACAAAATCTTGGTTTACCCATTATATTTTTACCTAGGGCAACTAATAATTTGTTATTAACTTTGTTTTGTGGTACATTTTCAAGTATTTCCTTTAATGCAACTGGTGAAACAGTTTCATTTGGAACTTCTATACCTACTGTACTCTTACCTGGAATAGGTGCTTCGATTCTTACATCTTTCTTAGCAAGAGCTAATGATATTTCTTTGTTAATATTCAATAATTTACTTAATTTAGTACCTGTTTGTAATTCCATTTCATATTGTGTTACTGCAGGTCCTGAATTAACTTCTACAACTTTTCCAAAAATACCAAAATCTTTTAATGTTTTTTCAAGTATTTGAATATTCTTTTCAATTATTGCTTGAGAATTTGTATTTTTACTCTTTGTTATGTTCTTTAATAAAGATAAAGTTGGAAGAACATAATTCGATTTTTTAACTTTTGGTTTTTCTACATACTCATCAGTTAATAAGTTTTCAATTGTTTCTTCTTTTTCTTCTTCCTTAACTTCATTATTCATTCTCTTTAATTCATCGATACTAGAAATAACAAGTTTTTGCTCTTCTTCAACTGGTTCTTTTGGAGCATTATTATCATTAATAATTACTACTGAATCACTCTTATCTTCATTTTCTTTATCTTTATCTTTTGCTTTCTTCTCTTCTTTATTCTTTGTTATTAAATCTTTCCTTTTTCTGTTGCTTTATCAAAGAATTCCTTTATTGAGAATCCAGTAAATAGACAAGCCCCTAAGATAATAAAGATAACTGATACTATTTTAGATCCAGTAACTGCAAACAATGATTTAAATCCAACACCTAGTGTACATCCAATCATTCCTCCACCTGGAGATGAGAAATCCAATTCATCATTTACTAAATCCCATGTTGATTGAATATCCTTCATTGAATCATTATATATATCTGTAATTCCACCTTTTGCTTCTTCAATATATCCCATGTGTGCAAAAACTAATAATCCAATAGATACTAATACTAGTCCTATAAATTTAGTAGACCAAAATGATGGGCTCTTGCCTTTTAGTAATATATATACTCCGATTACAAATAAGCTTACTATAAATAACCAATCTAAAGATCCGAATAAAAATATTGCAAAACATCTTGCCATTTTACCAACGAACCCTAATGGTTTACCTGGTCCAAACGCAAGTATTGCTAATAATATAAGTAATATGGCATATACTTCTGGTCTAATTTCTAATGATGCATGCTTCTTACTTCTTCTTTTTTTTCTCTTTGCCATATTTATCCTCCATGTTATGCTTCACTATAATGTAATTATAACATATAAAAGGATATTTGACATATTTATAGACTTAATTTTACAAAAAAAAAGAAATCTTTTAGATTTCTTTTAATAATTTGGTCTTAAGAATGATGGAGTGTCATAAATGCTTTCTTCACTATCATCATCGTCATCGACAAGCTTTTCAATTTTTGGAACAGGTTGTGCTTCTGCTCTTGTTCTTCTTGTTGGAGGTACAATTTCAGGTTGTGCTGCAGGTTTATGTACAACTTCTTTTTCCTTTTCTTTTTCTCCTCTGCTATGTTTATCAAAACCAGTAGCTATAACTGTAACTATAACTTCATCAGTTAAGTTTTCATTAATTACTGATCCAAAGATTGTATTTATATCTGTATTTGCTGCTGCTCTTACAACTTCTGCTGCTTGTTCAGCTTCAAATAATGTTAAGTTCATACCACCAGTAATATTGATAATGGCATCTGTTGCTCCAGATATTGATGTTTCAAGAAGTGGTGATGATACTGCTTGTTTAGCAGCTTCAATAGCTCTATCTTCACCCATACCAATACCGATACCGATAATAGCATTTCCTGATTTTTCCATTACTGCTTTAACATCAGCAAAGTCTAGGTTAACAAGTCCAACTACAGCAATTAAGTCTGTGATTGATTGAACACCACGACGTAATACATTGTCTACTTCTTTGAATGCTTCAAGCATTGGTGTAGTCTTATCAATAATTTCTCTTAATCTATCATTTGGAATTACGATTAATGTATCAACATGCTTCTTTAATTCTTCAATTGATACAAGTGCATTTTCCATTCTTTTCTTACCTTCGAATGTAAATGGTTTTGTTACTATTGCAACAGTTAATGCACCAAGACCTTGAGCTATTTCTGCAACTATTGGTGCAGCTCCAGATCCAGTTCCACCACCCATTCCACAAGTAATGAATACCATGTCTGCCCCTTCAAGAGCATCTTCTATTTCTTTCTTAGCTTCAAGTGCTGCTTCTTTACCTATTTCAGGTTTAGCACCTGCTCCAAGTCCTGACTTACCTAATTGTATTTTAACATCTGCTTTAGATGTATTTAAAACTTGTAAATCTGTGTTTGCTGCAATGAATTCAACACCTTTAACTCCTGTTTCTACCATGGAGTTAATAGCATTTCCTCCACCACCACCAATACCAATAACTTTAATC
Source organism: Bacilli bacterium (assembly GCA_017525035.1). GTDB lineage: Bacteria > Bacillota_I > Bacilli_A > RF39 > UBA660 > RUG13868. The sequence goes on from JAFXTH010000023.1 coordinate 114,852, forward strand.
TTGGCTAATTGGTCCATTTCTAATCCACCAAACATTTAATTCCCTCCTTACTTATCAGAAAAATATCCAAATATTTTGCTAATAAATGTATCATCAGTTAAATCTAACATACTTTGTTTGCTTTGTTCAATTTCTTTTATTTTATCATCATCAATAAGTGATATGTTCTTCTCTCTCAATTTCATCTTCTCATGGAAATATTTTATTATACCAATTGCACTTGAAAACTTGTTGCTTCTTATTCCCATTGTAGTCATGTTCAATGTTGTAGCATTTGTTCCTAAAACATTTTCAACCACATAACTAAATCCGACTAATTCAGTTATACCACCTGTTACAATTATATAACTTATTTTTCTTTTTGTTAAGTCATTTATTTCTTTTTTGGCAAGTTTTAATAGTTCAGTAATTCTTGCTTCTACTACTTCAGTAATTTCATATTGATTAATTGTTTTCTTTTCTCCATCGTCTAAAGTAAATTCTAATATTTCATTGTTATCAGCGTATCTTTTACTAGCTAGAGCAAATCTTTCTTTCAACTCTCTTGATGTTGAAGTATCAGTTCCGTAGATATATGTTATGTCATTGTCTACGTTTTTGCTACCTAAGTTAAATATGCTATCTTTGATAACAATTCCTTTATTGAATATTGCAACATCAGTTTTATCATGACCTATGTTTATAATTGCTCCTAATTCTTCATCAGTTTCTTTTGTTTTTGCTTCAAAATAGTCACCAATGCAGTTAAATGTTATATCTTCAACAGCAATACCAACTTCATGAAATACTTTTAAATAATCATAAATTTGCTTTTTAGGTGCAGTAGCTAATAATGCTTTTACTGTTAGTTTATCTGCAACAACACCAACAGGATTCTTTGTGAACTTGTCTTCTGCAGTATTAAACATAATTGGTATTATAGATACTAATTCTTCATTTTCAGGTATTTGGTTTTCAGCAGCATTTTGAAGTACAGAAACTATGTCTTTGCCATTTATTTCTCCGTTTGTATCAATACTTCCTGATACAACTTTAATATTTCTATTATTTGAAGGTATTGTGACAATAGCTCTATCTATTTTTGTGCCTAGAACCTTTCTTATTTCCTCAACAGCAAGATTTAATGATCTTGTTGCCATTTCATCGTCTACAATAAGTCCTTTCTTGATACCTACTGATTTTACTGATGCTGATGCTAATACTTGAAATTTGTCTTTAATTAGCTCAGCAACAACTATTTTAATACTATCACTACCAAGATCTATACCTGTATAAATATTTCTCATAAAATGCACCCACTATTCTAATTTTATTATACTAGTATAAAAAAAGAAAAACAAGTTTTATATAGTTTTAAAGATAAAAGAAAAAAGAGCAAAGCTCTTTTTAACAAACAACATAATAGTATATATATCTTAAAAATGTACCTAAGTAAGTTCCTGCATTAAATGTAGCTAACATAATGGCACTCGATGAATATACTATTAATGGCAATAATAATACTTCAAGTATTACCTTTCTATTATTTATTACAATATTTATGATATTGTGCATAATTTCTTTTCTTTTAATCGTCTTATTGATGATCCGAAGCTTCTACCCAAGCTTCGTATTGCTTTTACCCCTTCTATAAAGGCAGTGATTAAAGAACCAGTTATTGATGATCCACCATCAATGTTTTTTAGTTCTTCTCTTGATAAATACTTATTCATTACATTTATCAGGATTTACGAAACCATCAATTACACCAATTAAAAAGATTACTCCTCCTATTATTCCAAGTCCAGCTAAAAAAGATAATCCTCCACCTGTTATTTGTTTTAATTCATTTTTGCTCGTTTGCTTAATATTATTCATCTCCTTTTAATGTTTTTATTAAATATTCAAATATCGTCGTTTTATTAGTTACTATTTCATATTTAACAATTGTATTGTCTATTAGCTTATTCTCCTTCATATCCTTTATATTTATTATTATTTTCTTATAATAAGTATTCTCATATAAATAATCTTCTACTTTTTCAATTTCGTAAGTAAATGTGTTCCTTTCTATAATTATTTGATTATTTTCTGTAATATTTTTGAGATTATCTATAGTCGTTAACACTTCTATTTTCTTATTTGATATTTTAGATATTCCAACATAATAGTCTTCAATATTATTATTAAATAATAATATTCCTAATAAAAGAACAATTAAAATAGATACTACTGCTATATATTTCTTTAAATCTATTTCTATATTTTTAAAATTCTTTTGAAAACTAACTAAGTCCATAATCCTCCAAGTTACAAACTTCGTCGTATAAATCATTATTATCAAATCTATGTGAGATAACAATAATTGTTTTTTCATGGAATTTATCAAATATATTTTTTAAGATAATTCTTTCTTTATCAATATTAATTTCGCTAAATGATTCATCTAATATATATATGTTACTATTTTTTAAAAATGCTCTTGCCAATATGATTCGCTGCCTTTCTCCTCCGCTTAGATTGGTAGCATTTTCATCTAAAATCATATTGTAACCACTACCATTTTTGGCTGCTATTTCATCTAATAACATACACTTTCCTATTTCATATACCTTGTTTTTGTCACGTGTATTTTTCAATATTAAATTTTCATATAAGGTATCATGAAAAATATATTCATCCTGTGAAACATATGTTACTTGTTCTCTTAAAGACCATAAGTTAATGTCATTTATAGCATTTTCACCTATTAAAATCTTACCTCTCTGTATTTCTAAATAACCAGCTATTAATTTTGCAAGAGTGCTTTTCCCGCTTCCTGATGAACCATGTATTAATATTTTCTTTCCTTCTTTAAATACAATACTTAAATTATTAATAACGTTATTCGTACCATAGCAATATGATAGATGTTTAATGATTAAATCCCCTTTTGTATTCTTCAACGGATTTAAGTCATAATATATTTTTTCTTCTTTTAAATTTAACAATTCATTGATTCTTTCTATTGTTAATTTTATCTCATTATGCATTAACGTAACATTCAATATATTTCTTATTGATCCAATATTATAGAAAACAATGCTATTAAAAGTAATTAGACTAGAAAGTGACATTTCATTATTAATAATCAGTTCTCCTCCTATTAACAATATCAATAAAGAAATAACACTTGTAGCAGTATTTTCTATCAATTTTTTATTATTTATTTTGTTTGTAAAATAATAGTTTAAAGAAATATATTTATTGTATTTTATAGAAAATTTTTCTTTAATTTTTTCTAAAATATTTAAGCTTTTAATTGTATTTATTCCATTTATTAATTCAATTATATTCGAGTTAACTTCTGCATTTTCTTCTTTTAATTTTCTAATATCATAATAGATAATTTTGTTATAAATCAATGTTATTAAAGAAAAGAATATTATTACTACTAATGTAAATAGTAAAAGTTTAAAATTAATTAATGATAAGGTTATGATTGAAATAAGTGCTATCAAAGAATCTAATAATACTGTTACTAATAAGTTGCATATCGTATCTTTTAAATTATCTAAATCAGAGATTCTAGATAATACTTCACCAGTAGTTCTATTTTTAAAATATAAATGAGGAAGTGACAAAATATGATTTAATGAATCGTTGATTAATATATAGTCTAGTTTGTTACTCACAAAGTTTAATAGTTTTTCTTTTAAATAATCGAGAGTATTTTTAATCAAGTGTATGATGAACAAAATGAATATTAGACCATAAAGGTTATTAAGTGAACTATGGCTTATCGATCTATCTATTACGTATTGAAATTCAAACGAAACTATTATACTGAATAACACAAAAAGAATTGAAAAAGATAAAATAGTTATCAAAGCACTTCTATTTGAAAAAAGATATTCTTTTATTATATTTTTTATTAAGTTTTTTTCTTTTATTATGGGAATTTTTTTGTTTGGAATGAAGTATAAAAAGTTTTTAGTTGATATTGATTTGAACTTGTCAACATCCATTTTTATTATTCCTCTTGCTGGGTCGGCAATTATGACATTATTATTCTTTTTATCAATCTTGTGAACTACGACAAAATGTTTATTTTTCTTATCAATCACAACATGTGCAATGCAAGGAAGATATTTTTCTTCAATATCTAAAACATCACCTTTTACTCCGTATGAAGAAAAGCCTAATTTCTTCCCTGCTTCTATTAAAGATAAGGCATTGACTCCACTACTAGATGTAAAAGTTAAATTTCTTAAATATTCCTTAGATACATCTCCATTATGTACTCTAACTATTGTAAGCAAAGAACATATACCACAATCGTTAGGTCCATCCTGCATTACACATTCATATTTTCTCATTTCTCACCTCCTCTAATATGAATTATTATTCATCGGTGAAAAATTTCCTCACTAAAAAAGAAAGTTTTTTAAACTTTCTTAATTTTCTCTTTTCTTTAATAATGCAAGAGGAATCCTGTCTTTAGTTTCTACAGCACCGCATCTAATACATTTTCTATTAAAACATATTTGAACACCTTCATCTATTGTTGCTCTTCTTATCATTGAAATTGAACTATTATATATAGTTAATACACTTACATGGTTTTTTCTTCCTTTTGAATCTAATAAATAGGAATTATCTACCCAACCTTCGTTTTCTTTTTCATAAATATGACCTTCCGTTTGGCATATTTTTTCATCATTTTCAATTTGAATATCTAAACTATCAAGTATTATTTTAATATCTCTTAGTGCTTCCTCCTGTCTTTGCTTTGGATAAGCCTCTATTCTTTCAAGTATTCTTTGTATATCGTTCAACATAGTTTCCCCCATTGGTTCATTATTCTAACACATAATAGTCTTATAATGCTATTTTTTCTTTATAAAATTCTCTTATTTTTCTCTTAGCAAGACTTGTGTAAGCTTTTCCTTCCCAATCTTTTCTTGGCCCAAATGAGAAAGTATCAGTCATTATTACAACTCTATCATCATTCTTTAATAGATGATCAACAGTAACTACTTCATCATTAACTTTTGCTCCAATCATAGTATTTCCAATATCAGGTCCAAGCTTATAAGCTAAGTCTATTATTGTAGAACCTTTAGGTAATTCAATCTTGTCACCATTTGTTGTATACACATATACTTTTTCTCCAAATAATTCATTCTTTACTTGAACAACAAACTCTTCGTTATCTTTGAACATTGAATCAAGTTCTACTAAAGATGTGAAGAATTGTGATTTGCTTGCTAAATCTTCTTGCATTACTCTTCTTGCATCACCTTTTAGTAAGTCCCAGTAAGCAGTTAATCCAAAGGATGCTATTTTATCCATATCAAATGTTCTTATTTGTGTTTGTACAAGTTTATCATTTGGTCCAAAAACAGTTGTATGTAGGCTTGTATACATATTTGTTTTAGGATTACATATATAATCTTTAAATCTACTATTTAATGGATGATATTCTTTATGAATTACTCCTAGTGCTCTATAGCAATTATCTACTTCATCTACCATTATTTTTAGTGCTAATAAATCGTGTATATCAGATAGTTTTTGACCTTCATTTAGTCTTTTATAAATACCATAAATATTCTTTGTTCTTACCTTTATTTCATTAGGTATATTTTTAGCATTCAATAGTTCATTAATTCTAGCTAGCATTGCTTTAAGCATTGCATCGCTTTCATCTTCTATACTCTTCTTTTTCTCTTCTAGCATTTGATATTTGCTTGGTAATAAGTATTTTAATGACAAATCTTCAAGTTCTGATTTAATTCTATAAGCACCAATATAGTATGCAAGTGGTGCAAAAATTTCTAATGTTTCTAAAGCATTTTCTTGTTGCTTTGTTGCTGATTTAAATTGTAATGTTCTCATGTTATGAAGTCTATCGGCTAATTTAATAATAATTATACGGACATCTTGTCTTATTCCAGTTATTATCTTTCTTGTATTGGCGGCGTTTTGTTCTTGTTTGGAAGAAAAATTCATTTTGGCAAGCTTAGTAACTCCATCTACTAGATTTGCTACATCTTGATTGAAATAATACGCAATATCTTCCTTAGTTGTTTTTGTGTCTTCTAAAGTGTCATGTAAAAGTGCAGCACAAATAGTATTTGTATCAGCATGCATTTCAGCTAAAATACAAGCAACTGTAGTTGGATGAACTATGTATTCTTCCCCACTTTGCCTAGTTTGTCCTTTATGCATAGTTTCTGCAAATTCATAAGCCTTTTTAATTGTTTCTACTTCTTCTAAAGATAAATAATAACTAACCATCATAATTAGTTGTTCTAAAGTTGCACTTGTCATATTATCACCCCACCAACAAAAAAACGCACAGACCTTCACATGGCCTGAGCGTTCTTATTCATAACATAGCAACATAAAACTTTTATGCGTGATGACACATTACAGCACAAAATATCTTTTGCAAAGTAATTGAAATTATGTAACTTTCTTTTAATCACGTAAGTCATAAAAGTCACCTCACATAAATAATTTAAAATCATATTACTACTTTAAACTATTTATGTCAACACCTAATTATTAAATTTAATATCCCAATCTATATCTTTAGATCTGTCATTTATGATAATACCTTTTTCTGCTAAAGTGTTTCTAATCTTATCTGCTTCTTCATAATTTTTTTCATTTTTGTAGTTAATTCTATCTTCTACCATCTTGTTAATATCATCAATATTTAATCCTGAAGCACTTAGATATTTATTTCTAATGCTGTTAATAACTTTTTCTGGATTTTGTTGCAATAGACCTAAAACTTCGTAATGGTCTATGATACTTCCAACATAATCAACAGCTGTTTGAATATTGTTTTCTTTTATAGCATTATTAATTAAAGTAACATAATTAAATAAGTAAGATAATGCTTGAGAAGTATTAAAATCATTATCCATAGCATTTCTAAAGTTATCTTCAACTTCTTTATATTCCTTAGATTCTTTATTAGCAACTTTATCTTCTTTAAGTTTATTAACTTGATTAATTAATTTATAAAAAGTATATACTTGTTCTTCTGTTTTAGTAAATAACCCATCAACTATATTTAAATCAGATTTATAGTTATTTAAAAGCATAGTCATTTTTATTACATCTGGATTATATTCTTTTAATAAATCTTCAAATAATATTCCATTACCTAAAGATTTGCTCATCTTTTGTCCATTTATTTTTACTAAACCATTATGCATCCAGAATCTTGAGAATTGTTTTCCTGTTAATGATTCTGATTGAGCAATTTCATTTTCATGATGTGGAAATCTTAAATCTTTTCCACCGCCATGAATATCAAGTGTTTCTCCAAGATATTTCATACTCATTGTAGAACATTCGATATGCCATCCTGGTCTACCTTTTCCCCATGGAGATTCCCAAAAGATTTCGTCATCTCCTGCAGCTTTCCATAAAGCAAAATCTCTATCATCTTCTTTTCCTGGTTCAATGTCTTTTCTAACACCAGACATTGTTTCATCAATTATTTGATGTGACAATTTACCATATTCTTTGAAAGATGATACTCTAAAGTAAACATTTCCTTCAGGTGTTGCATAAGCATGCCCTTTTTCTATTAATTTAGAAATAAAATCAATCATGTCATTAATACACTCAGTGGCTCTTGATTGAATTGTTGGTGGTTCTAATCCCAACTCATCAAATTCTGCATCAGTCTTTTTAATAAAAAACTCTGCATAATCAAGTGGATTCATACCTTTTTTTCTTGCATTGATAATAATTTTATCATCAACATCAGTATAGTTTCTTACGTATGTTACATCGTATCCAATTGATCTTAAATACTTTCTAATAGTATCAAAAATAACCGCTTGATATACATGACCAATATGAGCATTATCTGAAACAGTAATACCGCAGGCGTACATCTTAACTTTTCCTTTTTCTAAAGGAACGAATTCTTCTTTTTTTCCGTCTAATACATTGTATATTTTTAATGACATTTTGACCACTCCTAACTTGAGATGATTATACTACTATTTTATTATTTATTCAACATTATATATTACATAAAAAAGAGTTCAAACAATGAACTCTTATTTTTTTATGGAGGGCCTAGTCGGATTTGAACCAACGATCGGGGAGTTGCAGTCCCATGCCTTACCACTTGGCTATAGACCCATGTCGATATAGATAATTTTATAATATATTTTATTCTATGTCAATAATTTAAGGCATATGATAGTTCTCTTTTTTTATAAAAAAAGTAGAAGTTAAATAATTAACTTCTACTCATCAGTTAAGTTTTCTTGTTCTTTTTCAGAATCTTTTATAACAATTGTGTATACCTTACCTCTTATTGTTAAATCTAGGTATATCTTTTCAGCTTTCTTTAGTTTTTCTCTTACTTCAATAAATACATATTTTCCTGTTGGGAAAGGTGTAACATTAGTTAACTCTACCCTGTTATTATACTCTTTTCCATTAATAGTAAATCTGATACTTCCATATTTAGATATTATATCATTATTAACATAACCTTTTCCTAAAGTTTCATAGTCATAAGTAATATCATAATCTATTCTCATAAGTGTAAGTTCAAACTTAGAATTTGTATTTGCTTTTATTGCCTTTATAAGAGTACTACATCCACCATTTTGACACTTTACTGTGTTGTAATAGAATGAATCAGCTATTTTAATATTATTTATTCTTATTTTAGTATCTCCAAGAACACTTCCTTTAAATGAAATGTACTCACCTAAATTTTTAGTATCTACTGTTGTCGTTTCTTTATCGAATGTCTTAGGAGATAATCTTACTGTCCTATATTCGTATTCAACTTTTCCATCAACAAATTTTGCATCATATAAATATTTTAATTTTAAATCAGACTTATAATATTCATTTTTTATTTCGTAGATAAGAACGAAATCTCTTGTTTCACGAGCATTTAATTTTTGACTATAGTAATTAACTCCAAATTCATTTAATATATTACTCATTTTAAATGTAGGCGTTACGCTTGATACTCCATCATAGCTTACTATTGCATTATCTGTATATATCGTTATTGGGCCATTAGATACATTTGTATATCTAAGTTTTAATATTAAATAGAAATTATTACTGCTTAATGCATCTCCAACCGCATTAGCGTTTGTTTTATAACTATCTAATACTTCTATTTTTAATGATCCAGTATCGAAAGCTTGTCCTTCTTTATATATCTTTTCAACTGACATTAACTTTCTAATTCCAAAAAGTACTAATACTAATAAAAGTATTCCACCAACAAATGTAAACATTGCCTTGTTTTCTTTGAAAGCATAACCAATGTATCTCATTCTCTTTCTTGCTTTTGCTTTAATATCTTCACTGTCTAGTTGAAAATCTAAAGCAAACTCTTGGTTGTCTTCTTCTTCAATTCCAAGATCTAATAAATCTTTTTTGAAATCGAACTTTTTAATATCAAATCCAATAGCACGTACAAAAGTACCCAGTATAATTGGTATTTGCAGTGCACAATATGTATAGAGCACGTCTCGCAAAATTTTTACAATTCTTAAACTTGGAACTTCAAATTGTATGTTGTATAAAAATCCTGATAGTATGAATATTAGAACTAATCCAACAACATACATAATCATTACGTATATATAAAATAATTTAGGTTTCTTCTTATATATCATTAAGGCCATTATGACGCCTGCCACAATCAAAACAAATACTAATGCAAACGAGAAAACACCATCAATATATTTAGCTGATATATCATCTATGCTAGTAATCTTTTGATTGTTTGATATATATTCATTAAAGAATTCAACAATACTATAAAATTTTAATAATAGAAATATTGCACCAATTAATAAAACACCATGAATTATTCTAAAGTGTCTTACTAAAAATGCATATGGCTTCTTTAGTATCATCACAATCACCCTATGATAATAGTATACATTATTTTGGATTCATTATAAAGTATAAACTAAAAAAAAGAAGAAATAATTCTTCTTTTAATCTAAATGATATATATCATAAATATTATCACTATTATATTTAAATTCATTCTTTTGAACTAGTGGTATATCACCATACTTATTATGTCTATATATCTTATCTTCTTTTATATAATAAATGTCTTCATTTACGACGATAACTTCTCTTGCATCTTCTGCATCAAATAAGTAAATAGGATTATTTAAGTATTTCTTATAAACCTTATAATACACATCGCCCTTTTTGTATACTGCATAATTTGTTCCTAAATAAATTTCATCATAATCGATGGAATCATATGCTGTTGTATCAGGTGTAAAATAAACATTATTCTCAGCAAGCTCATAATTAGATACTTTTGTTTCTTTACCTTTTACGTAAACTATTGATTCAGAATCTGTCGAAACGACTTCAACCTCATCACTGTAAGGATCTATTGTATATTGTTTCATATCACTCTTATCAAATAAATATAATTTATCATCATAAACACCATTTATGTATGTTTGTTTAGAAAATCCAGGTACTATTATTTCTTTCTTTAAATCTGTCTCTAAATCATATTTAATGTAAGTATTAAGTGTGGCACTTTCAGTTAATTTAGGTATTACATAATATTTACCTACTCTCATACCAATTGTATTTTTATAATTATCTAAAGTTGAAAATACAAAATAATCACTATTGAATTGTTTATGAAGTACTACTCTTTTATAGTCATAAATAATAAATAACTCATTTTCTTGCAAATAATCTTTATTTACGTTAATACCACTGTCACTTCTAACATTACTTTTCTCCTGATATTTTTTATAATCGAAATTAGGAAGTTTTGCTAAGAATTCATTAATATTATGTTGCTGCATTGTATAAGAATATGTGTATATTTTATCTTCTACTTTACAAAGAGGTTCTGTGTCTTGCTCTTTGTTTAAAAATTCAAGTGATATACAATAAATTTCTCCATCACTGTAAGTTATTACATCTTTTACTATTTCTCTTTGTTTGTTATAGTTGTTCTTTACATCAAAGACAAATGAATTGTTTTTAGAATCAGTGACTCTTATTAAATAAGTATCATTATTTTCGTATGAATAATCTTCTTCTATTTTATAAGAATCTGATTCATTTTCTACATTATATTGAACACTATGTTCTTTTTTTATAAAGTTAATACCAACTTGGTATATTAACAATAGTACCAAAACTATTACTGAAAATGAAATAGCTTTTTTCATATACTACCAACACCTTTACTATATATTTAACAAAAATATTTCAAATAATATATTTCCTCTTCCTAGACCACTTTTTGATTTGTAGTCTATATCAGCTAAAGTATTAAGAAAAGATAACAACTTTTTTGTACTATAGTTATTACAATTTTCTAGTGCCATTGTAACAGCATAAGGTTTAACTCCCAAAATAGTAGCTATGTCTTGTGGTTTGTATTTCTTTTCGGTTAATATTTTAACGCTGTAAAGCATTCTTATTTGGCTTGAAATACTAGCAATAATATTAACTGAATCCTTTTCTTTTTTAGATATTCTTGTATACAAATCAAATGCTCTATCTTTATTTTTTGCTGCTATAGCATTTACTAAATCATAAATATCTTCATCATAATCCCTTATTGCTATATTATCTATATCTTCTTTAGTTATATTCTTGTCGTTTTCACTCATTTTATAACATTTAATTTTATCAAGTTCATTTAAAATCTTCTCATTGTTATTTAAACAATAATCTGCTAGATACTTAATAGTTCTACTATCCATTACGTAACCTTCCAAATTATTTTTAATTAATAATTCTGAAGATACTTTATTACTTAATAATTCAATATTACATTTAAATATATCTTTCTTATCATCAATAACATCATTTATCATTACAAAGTAATTATCACTAGGATTCATTACATATTTCTTTAGTTCATCTAATCCTTTATCTTTATCTTTAGATAAGAAAGAGCAATTATTATAAACAATTAATTTAATATTAGATAAAAAATTATATGTATTTAATTCTTCTAATACTGTACTTATAGATACATCTGGATAATCATATTTTATTATCTCAAAGTCTTTTAATTTGTTATCTTTAATAATTTTATTAATATAATTATCTATGGTAACTTTGTCATCCGAAACAATAATATAATTATTAGTCATCATTATCCTTTGATTCTCTTGGATATTTCCTCTTTAATCTCATCATGTTTTCGCTTATATTTGTTTCGACTTCTTCCATAGCTGCTTTATCAATATTGGAGAATACAATTACTTCTTTTACAGTATCTATAATTACTTTTCCCCAAATTATTCTTGTTCTTATATTCATATCATTGTACATATATGGCATTACGGAATCAAGTGCATATCCAAAACATACTCTTTTTCTTCCGATTAATATTCTTTGGTTTGTAATAGCAATTACACCAGTTGAAAAGAAATCGTAAAATTTGGCATTTTTTTGCCCAACAAAAACATACTTAACAACTTCATCTGGATTTAAATGTCTTTCAACTATGTCGCTGTTAGCTTTTAATCTCCATGCGACTGTTAAAGGATATTTCTTTTTAAATTTTTTTGCTTCAGAATAAATGCTCATATAATCACCTCATTTATAGAATATTACTTATAATATCATCTATTAATTTGATTAATCCATCAAATAAACCTACTATGAAATCTATTATTATTTCAAAGAAGTTTTTAGATCTTTCCTCTTTTTCTTCTTCTTTCTTTGGTTCAACTTTTTCTTCTTCGTTTTTCCAAATACCTAACTTTTTCTCCTTAGCATATGAAAGAGCTGATTTCAATTCTTTTGCGTGTAAATAGTCATCATTTATATAAACAACTTTAGCATATCCTTGTTTTACTAAGTCTTCCTGCAATAGAACACCATCAATATATACCCACGCTTGAATTCTTCCATATTTATCTTCTCTTTCAATGTTAGGTTCATATTCTATTTTGATTTTTTTTGCACTTTTAAGTGCATCACATACATAATCTTTTACGAAACTATCATTTACTTCGTTTGTCTTTTCATCTATTATGTTTTCTGCTGCTTCTATACCCAAAAACTTTACTTTTATTTCAGTAAGTCTTAACATAAATCGAGCAGAATTACCATCTACGCAGTTACTTAACGATACTTCGTCAGAAGTAGATTGGCTAGCCATTACATTAATAGGTAAAATGAGTAACATTATCATTAATATTATGGTTAACTTTTTCATAATCTCACCTCTATTCATTTACATTAGTCATCGAAGAAATCATCAAAGAATTTTTCTTCAACTTCTTTGTCATCAAGTTTTATTGTACTAGTAGGCTTGAATCCACTTTGAGCCATTTTTTGTTGTTCGTAAGTCACTGTACTTTCTGTTGGCGCTTCATAATAGTTATTTGAAACAGTTTGAACTGGCTCTGTTGCAACCATTATTGGCTCTTCTTTTTCTATATTATTAATCTGATTATTAGCTTCTATTTCTAGTCTTCTATTAATTTCGTCAGCTTTGTTTTCAACAAACTCTGCTTCTTTATCAATTAAATCGTTAGATAACTTTTCATTAACTTTTCTTTCAATGTCTTCATTTGACAAAATTAATTCTTCATCTAATAATTCAACATTATCTCTTTTATTGTATTCACTGATAGACTTTGGTTTTTGATGATTTGCAAGTCTATTGTATACTTTCTCTTCGTATGTTGGAACATTCTTCTTGCTCTCATATACTGGTGTATAATCATCATATTTTGGCACACTAGGTGTATAACTATCATATAAATCATCATATATATTTTTATCAACTGGAATAATATCTTCTTCATCATCTGCTTGTGGTTTGATATTAAAATTACTCAAATCTATTGATGAAGGATAATCATATTCTTCTTTATTCTTAGTGTTATTGTATGTATTATCAACACTATTGTCAGTATGATTATAATTGTTAACAGTAATATTATTAACTACATTTTCTTTTGGCGCACTTGCAGCTTGTGCTTTTTGTGCCGCTTTCTCAGCTTTCTTCTTCTTTGCCTCTTCCTCTTCTCTTTCAATTTCAGCAAGTTTTTCATCAATTTTCTTAACTAAATCATTAACTGAAATTTCAGGTTGCTTTTTAGGCATAGAATCTTCAAAACTTGAAAAATCCTTACTACCAGTTGATGGTCTTTCTCCACCAAAAGATGATCCAAGAATTGTTGGTTTGCTTCCACCACTTACTTCGCTTGATGAACTGCTATTACTACTGCTGCTACTTCCACCACCAATGCTTGCCATCATTTCATTTATTTTTTGATTTTTCTTTTCTTTAACATATTCTCTTATATCAAATATTTGAACTGGTCTTTTTTCTCTTACTGGGTAATCAATTTTAGGAGATTTTTCATTTCCCCAGTCTATTTTAAAATCAGGCACAAATGATGTCTTGAATGGACTTTTTCTCATTCTTAACAAGATATGGTCGAATTGTTTCATTCTTTGTAAGTCACTTACTGTAACTAGTGGTGTTGAAGCTGTCTTATCATCTTTTTTAGACTTCTTCTCTCCACAAAGTTTACTTATTTCTTCTAGAGCTGCTAACTCTGTTGAAATTAAGTAAATAATGTTACCATAGTTACCTTTGATAGTTTCTGCATCGTCCTTACCATAAACTTTATTTAATTGTGCAAAGTTTTGGATAATCATTGTAAATCTTATTTGTCTTGAACGTGCTGCTGTAATCATTGTTGTAACGTCTTTTAATGGTGGCATGTTAGCAAACTCATCTAGTAAGAAGTTTGTTCTACATGGTAATTTACCACCGTGTGCTTGAGCAACATCAATTAATGTTTCATATACTTGTTTAATAAAAATTGTTGCAAGTGAGTGATATGTTTTCTTTTCGTCTTGAATGATTATAAATACTGCAGTTGGTTGAGTACCAATTGAGTCAAGTTTAAAATCACTATAACTTAACATTTCAGATAAGTTTTCACGTGATGCGAACAATTTTACTTTTTGTTTAAATACAGAAATAATACCACCTTTTGTTTCACTAGGTGCCATTACTGTACCACTGGCATTAACGTATGCTGCACTAGATGGATCTTTAGTATTAAAGTATTCCTTAATATAAGTTGATCCACCGAATTTATCTTCACCAACAGTAGCAGTCATATTAATACTGTTGATATTTATCTTATCTTCTGTTGTATCTTCAAACATTGCAAGTGCAATACCAGAGAAATAGTCAGCTGCTGTTTTTTCCCAGAATGGATCGCTATTTGCATTTGTTTCATCATACAAAATATTTAATGCAAGGTCATCAAGTAACTCAATTGCTTTATCTTGATTTCCTTCTTTATAAAGTCTATATGGTAATTCAAGTGGGTTCCAAGTATTACCATTTTGAGGATTACGGAAGTTTAATAACAAGATATTGTATCCTTTTTCTTTTAATAATCCTCCAGCTTTTTCAAAAATTTCACCTTTAGGGTCAGTAACAACTACAGACTCACCCTTTTTAGCTAAAACTTTAATTGTTGGTAAAATAGTATCTTGTGTTTTACCTGATCCAGTAGCACCCATAACTAATGTATGATACTCACCATTATCAACCCATAATTCTTTACCATTACTGATTAATGGTACTCCAGCATATTCTGATTTAGGATCAGATGCTACAACTCTTTTGATATTTGTATCATTTTTAATATCTTTTGGTTTAGACCAATCACTATAACCACCAGTGTTTCCATCACCAATTTTGAATCCTACTCCACTTTCAAATTCAAAGAAATATGATTTAACACTTAAGAGTAATCCAAGAAGTGCAATGAAATATAAAATCAATGTAGCAGCAATTTTATCAGGATAAAAAGCTTCTATAGGATTTAAACCATAGAACTTACCTGTTGAAGATAGTACTGGAATATTAACTACTCCTAGTGCTACTATATATAATAAAAATATTGCAAATATTAAGAATATTTTAATATCTCTTGCTGTTGCAACGAACTTAAATTTCATAATAAACACTTCCTTAAACTCTTTTAATCATACCATAAAAGTCTTTATTTTTCAATAAAATGGCCTATTATAGTCTGTTAATATTTTTCTTTTTAATAGACAATGAATAACTTATAAATGAGATACATAAAATTACTAATAATACAATTAAAAGTATAGTTATTTTAATCTTGCTGTTTTCTTCCTCTTGTGTATCACTAGATTTCTCTTTTGTATTAAGAGTTATATATAGTTTTTTACCCTTATTAGATTTTTTTACGTTCCATGTATACTCATTTTCACCAGTTTTTTCAGCATTTGTCGTTAATACTTCATATTCCGTTTTTACCTTTATGTTAATATCATCTAATATTTCATAATCGTTAAATATATTTTCTGGAATTTTCCCTTCTATAGTAAGCTTATTATCATCATAGAAAACTGAAAAAGCTGAAATATATTCATTTGCTAACGTTGAATTTGCATAACTTTCAAACGTAAAGTCATCTGTTAGTATAAGCGCAATTTCATTATTGTCAACTATTCCATCAATTTTATAGTATTTGCAGTTTTCTGTGCATGCCTCATTAGAAAATACCATATCATAGTCTGAATAGATATTTTCACTACCTTTATACATAGTTACATAGTCTTGAAAACTCTTTCCATCTTCTTTTTTTTGATTTGCTCTTTCTATATCAGTTTCTTGAGCATCAAATGTTTCAATTATTTTATTATCTTTTATTTCAATTGTGTAATTAACAGTACATCCTGTCATAAAAATTGCTAATAATATTAATATTATTTTTTTCATATTATCACCTACCAAGATAGACCATTTACATTACTTGAATTAGAATAGTAACCATCAAGTAATACTACTACGTAAGTTTTACTTCCGTTTTTCAATTCATTAAAGCTTATTTTTCTTGTCTTTCTTCCATTTTCTCCAATAGTAATACTACTATCATCTTTTCCAACAATCAACATAGCATGCTGTCCATCACCATTATTGTCGGAATATAGCACATCTCCTGGTTTTATTGCTGCTATTGCTTCATCTTTAGTAGATATTGAAGTTTCTGCACTATTGCTCATTACTTTAAATGTTCCAGAAGTTTGAATCCTTACTGCTCCTGGATAATAATTTGTATTAGTAAATGCTCCTGTCATTGATCTAGCACCCGCAGATCCTTGACTACACATATTCATTCCACCATTGCAGAAAGACCATCTTACAAAGTTTGCACAATTAAGTCCTAATCTAACTGGTGGAGCGCATGTATCACATGTTCCTCCAACTTCTCCCCATCTACTATTAACACCTAACTTACCGTTTAAGTCTGCTTGTCCGATTTTTCCTCCAGAATGGTCATATGGATAAGTATAGCCACCAGTCATATCCATTGTACATTGCATTAGGCCAACACCTGCTGCAACAACACCGGCTCTTGTTCCATAACCAGCACTGTTTACTTTATCACCAATACACTTATTTAAATCTTCAATTGTATATCCCTTTGCTGCTAAAGCTTGCTTAAGTGTTGTATTAAGTGGAGATCCACCTATTACGTCAGTGAATCCATTACCATCGAAATCACTATTACCACTACCAGTTGGTGTACTATCATTACTTTTATCTTTATCAAGTGAGTCTACTTTTTTACATTTTCCTATTGGTAATGAACTTCTTAATACCCTTAATTGAGCTGTTGGAAAGAATAGTCTTATTAAAGCATCTTGATCATATCCCATTGCTCCAAAGTAAGTTAATCCATATTGGCTAGCTCCTCTTCCATGTCCACCATAAACATGATATGACCAACCATATTCTGTAACATATTGTTGAGTAGCTTCATCATATTTTTCTCTTGTGTATGTTTCTGTTTTCCAACATGGATATTCACTTGATTTACTAGGTGTTGTTTGAGCTGGATCTCCACCAGCCCATGATGGCTCAGTTGTCCAATCAGGTGCGTATCTAATATTCTTTCTGTTAATTATTTCATCATGTGGTCTTGAATCATTATTTCTAAAACATGGACAATACAAATATCTACTATTTGGGTCAATGAATTCTTTTCCTGTTTTAGCTTTATATGCTTGTACATCTATTGGAAGGCTTTGTTGTCCTTCTGGTAAGTAATACCATTTCCCGCCATCTAATGTATTCTTAACAGGACAAAATGCATCATATTCTGTATGCCATATTTTATCACTTTGATAATCAGTTATAACAATTCCTCTTGTTGCTTCAACTGCTGCTGCTAGTCTTGGATACTTTTCTTTTGAATACTCTGGATTATAGTTTTGTCTATTTGAACTATTTTCAATTTCTCCTCTTCCATCAAGTCCAACATTTGCAATCGCCTCAGTTCTAGCAAGAATTGCAAAAGCCTTTAACGCTTCGTCATTCCCACTATTATATTCTGCTAACAATACTCCACCAAGATATTGATCTTCAAAATCAATTTCAATGTGTTCAGGAAGACCAAATCTACTTTGTTTTTCTGGCGGATTATATACTCTTATATTTTCAATTTCATTATCAATTATCTTGTGAACATCATCTGGATAGTCACAGCTTTTTCTAATTGATAAATAATATGAGTAAATGTATTCTGCTGTACTTAAAATTTTTGGAAGGCTTTGTTCATATAATTTATCTTCATCTTCTGTGTTTGCGTCCTTATCATATAAGTAATCTTTAAGATATGTAAATAAGAAGCCATCTCTATTAACTAAATTCCAATAGAATACACCACCACTATTTGGATCTTTTTCATATTCAACAGATCCATCCTTTTTTGCATATGCAATATATTTTCCTTCATCAAGAGATAATGTATAAACATTTTCTGGCAATCTATTATCCTTTTGTGGGGCATCAGTACATACATAATTTTTCTCAGCTTTTTTCCTATCGTTATATCCAGTAAACCAACGCAAAGGATTTAACCATTCCCACCACTGTAGTTCTTCAACTTCATCATCATTATTGGCATATTGTTCCATAGTTTTTTCACTGCCACATTTACCTTTATTTGTGTATGTTAAAATCTGCATTTTGGAAAGAAGCTCTGCTTGATCTCCCATACTATCAACGAACTTTTCCCATGTTACATATTCACCATCATATTTATAACATAATGGTTCACCACAAGACTCTCCGTCAGTAATTTCAGAACTTTTAATAGGATAAATAATCCCGTTATCTATTGGTGCAAGAAGTGTTGCTAATATTATATACTGATCAACTTCAAGTTTATATGTATTACTTGTTTTCTTTACTGCAGCAGAAATTTCTTCATATAATCCTGGATAAGTTGCAAATATGTTTGTACCTGCGTCTTCATATTTATAATCTTCTGATTCTACTGTTCCACCATTTTCGTTAGAATATATTTGTGTATCTGCATCTTTAAAAAGTATTACTATTACTAACACTAATAGTATTATTACGATTATTGGTAATAGATGTAATACTAGGAAAAAGATTGCTCTTTTTTTTGCTTGTTCTTTTTCAATTTCAACGATAACATTTTTAATACCAGCTGCTGCACTATCACCTTTTTCATAGGCATCTATATACTTTTGTCCTTTTTCAGTATCCAGTGCTTTCTCAATGGCATCACCTTTACCAGGCATATAAGTATTAATTCCTTTTTTTATTCCTTCTGCTGTTTTGTTTTTATTTTGCTCTGCTCTTTTCTTTTTTAGTCTACCACTAAGAGACTCGGCATTACGAGATTCTTGCGAACTTGCAACACCCCTAGAATTATTTTCACCTCTATAACCCAAGTTATTAAAGCCACTTTTTGATCTTCTACCAAAAAAATTTTGGCTATGTCCTTGTCCATTATTAGGTGCTGAATTTCCTAAGTTTCTTGGAGAGTTATCGCTAGCATTTCCCTTATTACTGTTTCTATTATTTCTATTAAAAAATTTGTTATTTCTATTTGTATCATTTTGTTGTACACTTTGATTTACTTGATCTATTCTATCATTTACTCTTCTTCGCATATTATCGTATGCATTATTATTGTCATTATTATTTTTAGCCGGTTCGTCCCTTACTGTTATGTTGGTAGTAGCTGTCATTGGGCTTTGAACTGCTCCTAGATCTTGGATTGCTCCTGGGTTTTGCATTCCTCCTTGATCTTGCGCACCGCCACTTGCTTGACCTCCTGTAGCCATAATAATATCACCACCTATTTTTTTGTATAATAATCTAATTTTATTATATCACTTATAGGTATTAATTCCTACAAATAGATTAATTTTTTCACAAAAAAACAGATATTTTTCAATATCTGTTTTAGTACTATTTTATAGTCCTCCACCGCTACCGAATGAAGTTAATTCTTCAGGCGTAACTATTACGTTAATTCTCATTCTTCTGTGACCGCAGACAAATAACGCTTCACCTTGAGAATACTGCTTAATACTTTCTTTTTCATTATCATTTAAATCAATTAATAAACCTAAATCTTCAGTAGCTTGTTTCTTAAGCCCCATTATCAAATAATAAGAAGCATTGTCGAATATTGCTTTACCTTGCATCAAAACTCCTGGTGCAGCAAAGTCACTTGGTTGTTGTGTAATGATAATAGTACCTGTGTTATATTTTCTTGCACGACGTTGAACTTGTGCTAAGAAATCAGCTCCTAGTGTATTATTATCTCCTAATAATACATGGGCTTCATCTACCATTAATACTGTATCGACTTCTTTATCAAGACATAGTCCCCATGCATACTTAAGTATATTGAAGAATAATGCATTCTTAATATTTTCTTCAGCATTCATCAACTCTTTAATATTGAATACGATAAAATCACTATTATGAGTTATTGTTGTATGTCCATCAAAGTAATATTTTAAATCTTTTGTCAACGGTCTAACTTTTAATTCAAGTTTTTCCATTATATCTCTTTCATGTGTATGATCAGTCATTGAAAGAAGTATTGCCTTAATAGTCTCATAAACATCTGAGAATGTTGGATAATCTTCTGGTGCAAAATCATAGAAATCTTTATCAAAATCTATTCCAAAACGTTTATATGTATCTTGCACTACTTCACTGAATATTGTTAATACATCTTCTTCAATTGATGGATCATAATATTTCATGAAAGCTTTTAAGAATTGTAATGTTCTTGTAAGAATTGTGTATCCAAGTCCTGACTTAATTTCTTCTTCATCAGCATCTACTACGATTTGTAAAGGGTTAATCATACCGAATTCTCCACCTTTACCTAAGTCAATAGTGTCTCCTCCAAAGTTCTTAGTCATTTCTTCAAGCTCGTTTTCTGGGTCAATTGCTACTATTTGACAACCATTTCTTATATGATTTCTTAATAGTAATTTAGCAGAAGTTGATTTTCCTGATCCTGAAGTACCTAACAAAATAAGGTTAGCATTGTTTCTGTTGTTTTCTTTTTTGATTTTGTATAGGAACTGGTTAAATAAGATAACACCTCCAGAGAAATCTACACCAAGAAGTGTTGATAATCCAGGATCTTTAACACTATCAAATATAAACGGATACATTGCTGCTATTGTAGTTGAAGGAATTGGTGTTCCAATTCTTTCTTCTATATCTTGTTTAGGGAAAATTGGAATAATTGATTTCAAAGCTTTTTCTTGCTCAAATCTCAATGCTACTCCTCTCATTTCCATAGCTTCTAAGTAACTTTTAACGTTAGTTTTTCTTAATTCTAGTTCTTCTTTAGTATCTGCCGTGATCATTATATGCATTTGGAAATCAAATATTTTTGACTGGCTTGATGCAATCATAGTAACGAATGATTCAAGTGATTCATAGTCCATACGAATCTTTTCTTGCATTGTTCTATCACGTTCTTCTTGATACTTTTGTTTTAATTCTGCAATTTGTTTATTTAACATTTTTGAAACAATTGAGAATGGTACAGGCACATGCTTAACTACTATCTTAATTCCTGGCATACTAGTTAAGTTTGATAAATAACCTGGAGTAATAAATTTAGGATAAGATACAACCGTTAATATTGTTGCATACTTATCACTTATAAAGAAATCACTTGGATAAAATTGTAATCCTTTAGGTGCTAATTGCGCTTTAATATTAATATTACTCACTTTGAACCACCACCGTTTCATATGTCATTGTTTTACCACCATTTAAGAAGTTATCAAGTACAATTCTTAAATCTTCGTTTGTTGCTTGTTGCGCAGACAATCCTGCTGTGGCAAGTGAATTTATCAAATTACGAATTTTCTTTTGAATTTTTTCTGGATCTTTTTCTTTAAATAAAATGTAATATTCAGTATCAACAACATTGTTGTTAATAAATGCGTTACCTTTATTGATATCTTCAGCAATTAGCTTTCTTATTGCTGGAGATTGTTCTTGGTTATATAGCAAATGAAGTTGTGACATATAAATTGATATATCAACTGGTCTATCTGCTACTACTAACCAGAATTCATAATCTATCGAATTATAAAAATTCCTTAAATTAAATAATATATTTTGTTGTGAGTCTTCATCAAGAATAAAGATATTTCTTGGAGCTATTTTAACTCCTGTTACCTTTTCTTGATTATTCAATATAATTGCTCCACCACTTATACCTTTTACTGGAATCCAGTCTTCAGTATATTTACTTCTTGCTGTCGCCATAACTACCACACCAACCTTTCCATATGTATTGTTGTCTATTTACAAAGTAAAAACTATATATTGCTTGTAGAAGTACCAGTACATTATGTTGATAAGGTATTGGCATAACTAACAATATGCAAATTATTCCAGGTAACATCAGTAATATTGTTACTAATGTATCTGAAGCTGCATCTTGGAATGCAACCAACAATATAAACGATATTAATAGTCCCACTGCAAATATTATCAAATCAATTCCTCTGAAATAACCAAATATTAGTTTCCCTCTATTGGCATTTGCGGGAATCAAATACTCATTATTCATTGTGCATCACACTCCCTATTATTTCTTCTTTCCTCTATTTTCAAGCGCTTTAGTATTAGCTTGTCGTACACTATATCTAGGTCTATTTTTAATTTCAATAGAACTTCTTTCGGCAACATCATTAGCTGCCTTAGCTTCTTTATAAGTAGTAGCAGGAGCTTGTTTACCTTTATGAAGTGCTTGATTGTAAGCTGTGTCTCGTGCATTGAATGTTGCTTGATTGTCGTGAATATCTTGCTTTGCTGCATTAGCTGTAGTAGCATCTACTATACCGTAAGAGTTAAGTGCAGTATAGTTTCCTGTACTGATAGCTTGATCGATTTGAGCTTCTGTAAGATTTTTATATCTATCATAAGCAGCGCCTTTTGCTTGTTTTCCATAAGTAATTTTTTCTTGTGACTGTGCTTGTCCAATACTAGAGAATCCATGACTTGTTGCCCAACTATTGTCATTTGTTGCAATAGCTGCTTGTAATTCACCATATGTAAAGCTGTGAGCACCATTTGTTAATGTTTGAACTGCAGCTTTCTTTCCTAGCCAGTCATCGAATGACTTAAATTCATCGCCAATTGCTTTGTTAGCTTCAATTTTTTCCTTATCAGCTCCACCAGCAGTTGTTCCTGTTAGAGCATTTCTTACAGCAGCTCTTCCTCTTCCAAATGCAGTAGATCCTTCCATAGCATAGCTTCTTCTTTGAGCGTTTCCTGCTGCCTGAGAACCCCATCCTTTAGCTAAACCACCGACAAAGTTACCATTTTTACCAGCACCTTTTTTACCAGCAGCTCCACCTTCAATGGCACCTTTTAATGCACTAACTGGGTTAAGTAACGCACCTGCTGCAGCAAGGCCATGTTTATTTCTAAGCGCTGTACCTGCAGCCCCTAAGTTTCCACCTAATGCTCTTGCAGCACCTGCAGTAGCACCAAGACCTATTCCTCCAACAATACCTGCTGTTTTTGCTACAGATTTAACATCATCAAATAATCCACCTTTATCTGCCTTCATTCCCATTGATTCCTTAATGAATTTAGGGGCTTCTTTAGCAAAATATATCAATCCGATTATTAACAATACTATTAAATAATTCTTTCGCGTAGCATTATTTGGCATTCCTGTAAATAATTCAGTTCCATTATCAATAGCAGAAGTTATCAAATCCAAGAACACTATTACTAAATAAACAATTGCAACTTTTATAAATATATCAAGGAATGTTGATATTAAATTCTTTGACCATTTCGAGAAAGCACTTTCTCCTTTGCTAGCTGCGGGATCTATCAATGACATTATAGGTATTGGTGCTATAACTTCTAGAATTACCAGTTTAAAGCACCTCTTTGCTAAATCTATTGATATACTTACTAACAGTAGCAACAATAGTATTCCAACAACCGTTGATATTATAGGAATATACGTATATGTGTATACTTTTGAAACATCATATACCCACAAAAATCCCAAAAATCGCTTCTGACTACCTTCTACTTCGCAGTCTTCAATTATTTTCCCACGGAAATCATCAGTATTTTCTATTTGTATTAAATCAAGTTTTCTAGTGTTGCAAAATTCGCTTAATCCATCTGCTGGGTGGAAAAATGTTCTAAGTGTAGATTTAATTATACTCTTTGTTGTATAGTCTACCGTATCACTAACATTGTTACCAACATCTGCTCCTAGTATTATTTTTGGAACAACTGGTAAAAAGGCTCTTTGAGCTCTTGGTATCAAAGCTCCTCCACCATCACTACCAAATCCAGAGAACAACAATGGTGGTAAGAACATAAGTGCAAATAGCATAACAAATACTCTTGAAAATAATTTTCCCGCACCTTTAGTTTTGTCTACCATCTGTTCTGGATTTACCAGATATTGGAAAAATGAGAATGTAAGTTTAAAGGCCATAAATACACCTAAAACTACATATAGTCTTATATACAAACCGGAAAAAAGCTTAGAGTTTGTTGCTAACTCTGATATATCAAAAATACCTTGTAGTATAGTTCCAAAAAAACCATAAACTAACTCATCAAAAAATCCAAATATTTGTCTTAGGATATCAAAAAACCAGTTCTGTGATTGAACACCCATAATATCACCTCTATGCTAGTATACGTATATTACCATTATAGCATAAAAAAAAACAATAATAAATAATTATTGCTTTTTAGTCAAAATTTTACGCATTCTTTTTGAAATATCTAATGATATATGGTTCTTCTTTTGTTCCTTTACCACTACTATAGACACTTCTTGCACCAAATTTTGCAATTGGTTTAATCTCGTCTGTATAACTACAAACCTCAGCTCTTAAACTTTTTTGAGATACCCCATATGCTTCGTATGTGTTTTCACTATTTCCTGTTGCAATCCACCATGTTTTACCAATGCTTGCTAAATAGTTATAGTTACCGCAACTTTTTGAAGTTGTTTTAATGCAGTTTTCATCCAAACTAGCACTCATATAATAATATGCTGGAAGTAGTCCCATATATTGCCCTTCTAAAACTTTTTTACATTCTATTGAACCATCATTACCTGTATCAGATGGTGCTCTTTTACCAACACATAAATTCATTGGTGTAATCATATATTTAATTCTACCACTGTATGATTTCTCAATTATTCCTACTTTTTCATCAAACACTTTTTCAGCAGTTTGCATAGCTCTGCTCTTATTTCCATTATTTTCATAATCATTTATTCCATAGTATTTAGAAGTTTCTAAATTATATCTATTATCCCAAGTTGTGTTTGCTGAAAGCTCATCTACTAAAATAGCAAGAAGATTTCCATCTTCATCGATTGCTACAATTCTCCATAATGTATCTTGTACTTTAATGTAGTTGTGAACTCCATCCCCTCTAAATACATATTCATCTACTGCAGATATTCTATCTAAATCATTATCATTAGTTATGAATTTTCCATCATAACGAGCATATAATCCAGGTCCTTGAGTTGTTAAACTATCATTTATTACTTTTGTAGATAGTTTTACGCTCTTGAAATATTTCTCACCACAATCAAGATTCGGAACATAGTTATATACTCCACTAATTGTTTGATATATTTCTACTGTTGCACTGCAATGAGTTTCATCTTTAGCGTAAGATGATAAATCATCCATATAACCAAGCTCTGTTAATGTTCTATCACTGATACTTGGCGCTGCACTATTTAAACTAGATGGTAAGATTTTAGGATTATCTTTTGCATAGTTTCTAGCAGATTTTACAAGTAATTCCTCCATCTCTCTATATTCAAGTTTTACTCCACCGGCATTTGTTATTAAAAAGAAAAGTATCATTACTACCAACAATGCACCTAATATGCATAGATATTTAATCATTTGTTTATCCATACCTTTTCACCTCTAATAATATTTTATCAAAAAGACAAAAAAATACAACTTTTTTGCACAAAAAAAGTACTTTATAAAGTACTTTATTAATCATCGTTTACTACTGTACTACCAGATGGTGCTTCTGATCCACCAGCTCCAGTCCAACAAGAACGCCAATTGCTGTCTCCAACAATTCCCATGATAACATCAACAATAGTAACTGCGAAGAATACTGCTGCTGCTGCTATTGCACGCTTTGTTAATTTTGAAGTAGCTGCTTTAATTTCCTTATCGTCACTTGCTAAAACTGCTTTTGCAAGGTCAATTGCTCCCATAATTAATAATAAAATTGGAACAACAATCTTAACAACAGCAAACAATCCTGCTATTACTTTTACTATTGGTCCTAAACCATTACAACTATCTAAAATTTGAAATAATTCCATATTAACTCCTCAACTTTCTATCTAATTATACTATTTATTAACAAACATTGTCAATAATTACTATTTAAGCATTCCTAAATGTGCAAGTAATTCATAAACATCTCTTGATCTTTCACGATCATTAAGAGGTGGTAAAACATAAAATAATTTTATACCTGCTTCTTGTGAGAACTCTTTAACGTCCCCTTGTGAAAGAATAGATTTATTTATTATAACTTTCTTGCCTTTTAATCTAGAAAATACTGTTCTATCTCTTAACATTAATTTATTTAACTTAATTACTGAAGGTTCTATTAGATAGATAACATCATCACAAATAGGTTCTTCATAATCATTTAAATCAACAAGAATATAGTTAACCCCAGCTGCTTTCATTATCTCTTGTGCAATAGAATGTTTATCAGTAGAAATCATATTGCTTTCTTTAAAAAATGCAAATTCTCTTTTTTCAACTTCCAATGCTACAACAGACAAATTTTGCGCCTCTAATTCTTTCTTCATCATGTATATAAGTGATGTTGCGCCTGCTCCATCAGTAACATCCTTTACTCCCAATGTTCTAATTCCAGAATGCATTGGTACAGATGGTGCCATAGGCTGATTTAGCTGTGGCATCATTGGTTGCTGCGGCTGTGGCATCATTGGTGTAACTGGCACCTCTGGTTGGTGTAAGTGAGCAACTTCTTTGTATGTATTTGGTGTATTTAACAAATACATTACTCCATCACCATTAGTTGTAAAATTGTAATATCCCATTGAAATAAGTTTCGATAAGAAATAATTATTTGCCACCGGTGAATTTGCAGGTATCAATAATATAATTTTATCTATTGGAAGTCCAATAGATAATTTCTGATAAGTTACAATATCTTCCTGATTTTGTAACGCAGTAATGTCAATTATCATACGAGCAAAGAAGAAATTAGTAAATGTACTAATTAATTCATCTGCAGTAAATGTACCTCTTAAGGTTTTTATAATTTCAATATTTAATGGGGATAATACGTTTTCTTGTTGGTTTACTACTAATACATTCATATCACTAACCCACTCTCATTATTCTTTTTATTTAATAAGTACCATATACTTGATCACAAGTATCCACGTTCCAGTTGCTTCCATTGTTACCGTTATCCTTTATCAGAGTTCCGGTCTCAATTTGTCGCGTTTCACCTTTTATTTCTACTTTAAGTGCGCCTGCTACGAATGGAACATCAAAATAAGCATAAAGACTTAGTGTATAGTAACCACCAGTTTCTCCTACTATAGTTCTACAAAATTTGTATGATTGATCGGCTGGATATCCTAGCTCAATCAATTTTGATTCAAACTCTTCTTGTGTTTTGATTCCTTCGTTTTTCTCAATGTAATTTATCATAGAATTTTTGATCTTATATACACGAGCATAGCGGATAACAGATGCCATAAACATTATAAAAATTGTCATGAAAAACAATACAATCCAAAATAGCATTGTTCCACCAATTGATTCACGCATCCATTATCACACTCCTTCCTTTTTAACTATATAATTATGCTTCAAAACGGCCTAAGTACAACTTACTCCACCATTTTGGTCTTTGCAACATAATTGATCTCCTTGCTTATAACAACTTGAATCTGATGCATCGTCCCATTTGTTACTTACTCCTCCTAACATGTTAGGTAAGAACATTGTTACGAATGCAAGTACTGCTGCAATTGCAATAATTGTAACAAGTGTCATATTTAATTCTCCTGTTGCCTCTTTCATAAATTAATTTCTCCTTTCTACTTTATATAAATATATTATAACCTCTTTTATCCTTAATATCAATATTTTACATACCAAAAAGCATCAACATTGACAATAATAGAATTGCCATTGTTCCACCACCGGTAACAACTAACATGACCATTGTTTTCTTTTCCATTGTGTCAAGTCTGTTCTTATACTTTACTTCTCTTGCCTTATTTTGTAATGATGATACTGACTTAGAAAATATTAATAATTGTTTATATTTATTTTCTTGAGCACCTAGACCTAATCTGTAAAGTAATCTCATCATTCTCATTGAATCACGTACTGGATATTGAATCGCAAAATCCATGTATGGTTGAATTGATGAATCACCAGCATCTATTTTAGCAACCAGTTGCCTTAATCCTGGTTTAAATACATCTGGTGCTTGATCAATTGATCTAGCTATTGCTACTGGAACTGTGTAGTTCTGACACAAAATTTCCAAGTTTTTTAAGTAATATGGCAATAGTTGGTCTATTTGAGTCATATATCTTTTATAATATGACTTTAATGATGAATATGGCATTTTAAACATTAAATAAGCTAATATAAATAACATTACGAAGTTCAAAAATGACATATTACCGCTTATTACTAAGAATGCAAAGAATATCAAGAATGTATAAAAAGCATTCTGTATTCTTGCCATAAATAACTTATTAACCTCTACTCCTTCACCATATTTAGTAGCTACATAAAAGTCATAATCTTTTTCTTTTAAGAATAGTAAGTAACCATCATCAGTATTTATAAATCTATTTACATTTACTGTATCTGTGTAGAATAACGCTACTGCTATTAATCCAATAATTACAAATGTTTCTACCATTACTCAGCACCTACATTCTCGTTATAATATTTTTCTCCATTAAGAAGAAAATAACTATTAAATAATACAATTCCATGAAGTGCTAATAAAACTATTGGTTTTTCTAACAAATCCAAATAGTTATCAATTCCTAACAAGTATTGAACTAATGCAACCATAGCATATAGTAACAATCCATATTGTATGAATTGTCTGTGGAAGTTTTGTCTATCAATTCTATCACGATAAACTCCTTCAACTAATACGTCAATATCAAGAAGCATGTTTTCCAATACTTCATTAGAATCTTTTGCACCTTCTCTTGTTATTTGTAAGAATAATTGATGCATATTTTTTGTCATATGGTAATCATATTTTGCATTCATATATTCAATTGATTGATTGATATCACCATTTTTATAAGCCATATCAATCATTGCTTTAACATCATCTAATACAGGAGATTCTAGAACTCCTGAATTATATACACCTTCAATCGCTTTTACGAAGTTTTGTGTTGTTTGGAATTCCATTATAGTATTTGTTGTATATACTTGTATTTGTTCAAATAAGAATTCTGAATAAATTCTCTTACACCTTAAATAAGTTAAGTATGGAATAATACTTACAACTACTCCAACATATATTACTGATACAACCATATTGTAAAAGTATAAGTAAGATATTCCAAAGGCTACTCCTGCAAATATTGCAACTTGCATAA
This sequence comes from Bacilli bacterium, assembly GCA_017525035.1. Taxonomy (GTDB): domain Bacteria; phylum Bacillota_I; class Bacilli_A; order RF39; family UBA660; genus RUG13868. The sequence goes on from JAFXTH010000023.1 coordinate 144,893, forward strand.
AGTATTCTTTTGTCGTATATTCTTGTCCCATATCTTTTACTTTTTGTCTTATTGTTTTAAATGAATATGGCGCATACTTATCATATACAGTAGCTGTTTGATCAATTACAAATTTATACATTGATGAATCGCCTTTTTTACGTAAGAACAATACTCCAAAGGCTATAATTCCTAATGCTAAAATTGATTCTATCATAAAAGCACCTTCTTTTCTTTTTATTTATTAATTGGGCAATTAACTAAAATCAACAGGCCCTGAGAAAAACTTTGATTGTGTTCCATCTGCTGCTGGTATTACTGGTACAGCTTGTACTGGTTGCACTTGCTGTGTTGGTTGTGGTAATACCGGTTGTACAGCAGTTTGTGGTTGTGCAACTGGTTGTTGTACTTGTGGAACTTGCTGTACTGGCTGCACTTGTGGCATAGGTTGTACTTGTTGTACAGGTTGTACCTGTGGAGCCATTTGAGTTGTAGCTGTAGGAGCTGTAGAAACAGTTGCTACAGGTTCTGGTTGTACATTTTGAACTGTCTGAACTTGAGGCTCTATCGCAACTTGTGGTTGTGTTGCAACTTCAATTTGTTTTTGTGGTACAGAAACTTGTTGCAAAGGCTCAGTAGTCTTTACTTCTTGTACTTTTGGTTCTGTATTTACTTCCACTTTAACAGGTGCCTCCGTTGCTACTTCAACTGGTGTTGTAACTGGTTCAGTATTAACGACTGTTTCTTTCGAATTAGTCTTTTTATCCATTTCTAAGTCTAACTTTCTAGCTGCTTCTTCTGGTGTATCCATATGATCACCATTAGCATCATTAGCTTCTTTTAATGAAGAATGATTTTCTCCAAATAAGTTAGTAATATCAACACCTTGTCCTTCAAGGTATCCTTTGATATGTTTTGTTGGTTCATTATATGTTTCTTCTCCACCAACTGTTTTTAAATATATATTATTGAATTCTGGTTTATTTGTGACTTCATCAACAAAGAACTCACAAACTCCCGCAATTTCACGAACGAATCTTTTTTCTTCTGGTTTATAACGACCACGAACAAATACTCCTATTTGTACATAACGATAAATAGTTTTCAAAAATTGTTCAACGTCAATGTTTGACTCAAGTAGTGAGTACATTCTGTGTGGAATACTTTCGGCTTTATCAGCATGTATTGTTGATAGGATATAGTGTCCTGAAGATATAGAGTTACGTACTGCAGTAACTGCTTCAGCACTACGAACCTCGGAAAGCAATATCCAAATTGGGTTTTGTCTCATACATGTAACAAGAACATCTGAATATGATGCTATATTATTTGTTTTCATGGCAACAATATCACGATGTGGGAAAATTCTATCCAAATGCAACTCAAGAGTATCCTCGATAGTTATTAACTTTTCGTTTTCTCTTGTGTGGCTTGCTAAATATTTAACTAACTCAGTTTTACCTGAACCAGTTTCTCCACATACTATTATGTTACAGTGACCCTTAACACAATTTATTAAAAAGTCATGAATACTTAATCTTATATATTTTTCATTTAATAGCTTTTGTTTTTCTAGTCTTATCTTTGCTGGTGTTTTACGGAAAACAACAGCAATTCCATTTCTTGCTATAGACTCATGAACAAAGTTCATACGAAGTTCAGCACTTTCTGAGTCCAAGAATGGATGAGCCATGTTGAATGTCTTACCCATAACGTTAGAACATTGGAATGCTATTTTCTCAATTAGGGCATTGTCAACTTCTTGTTGTTCTGCTCTGTAAACACCTTGAGATAGTGACTTTAGCCACAATTGTCCTCCATTACTATAAGAAATATCTGTGATATCATCATCATCAAGATATTTCTTTAAAGGACCGAAGTCTATTTGAGAGAAATTATCAGCATCTTTCTCATAGTTACTTTTTTTTGCAGTAGCTTCTTGAAAATCTTTAAATGCTTGCTCTTCCTCTTCTCTTTTCTTTCTTTCTTCTTCCATCTTAGCTTGTGCTTCTTTAACACCAGCAAGTAAGTTTGGCATTTCATCCTTCTTTTCTTGTGCTGGTGCTGTTTCCTGTACAGGAGCACTGCTAGGTTGTTGATTGCTATTATCACCACTAGAAACACTACCAAAGCCAATATTTCCAAAGTTCATTGACTCGCTCATATTTCCACCTCTAATTTTATTCGTTTAATTATTCATTTATTGTTGTATTTGTATTTGTGTTAGTATTTGTATTTGTACTTGTATTTGTACTTGTATTTGTACTTGTATTTGTGTTTGTATTAGTATTTATATTAAAATCTAAATCTGTTATTTCATCTGGTAATTCTGCTGCTAACTTAAGAACATAATCGCTTAGATATTGGCTTGAAACCTCTGATACTATTTCGTTATCTTTATTGCTAATATTTACATTTGTTGGTACTGGTATAATATCGATTCTTGAGAACCCTCCAGTTTCATTAGCAACTGAATAGTTATTAATTGCATTAACTTTTCTTAATAATAAGTGTTGTTGTTCAGGTAGTGCAAAAATAATTACGTAAGGTATTCTTGTTTCATCTCCGCCTTCAAATACATTTCTTCCATCACTAGTTTTTACAGCTAAGATTTTAACATTTTGTAACAATTTACCAACTAAAGCCTTTCCATTATCTTTTGTAGACATATAAATATCTATATAGTTATTTGGAAGAATTGAGTTAGTATAACTTGTTAACATATTAACCGTTAAATAATATAAAGTATATCCAGTTGGAATATCATACAATGCTGAATCAGGTAATTCTTCTTTACTAGTTAATAACTCAGTATAAAACATACTACCTGCAGGGATTGTAGCATTCATTTTTGTATATTTGTTAATAATTTGATTTTTATTTGAATAGTACTCAGTATTCAAAGCTCCTTTTGGAATATCTTTATATACAATCATGTCATCAGTTATTCTTGTTTTTGGATCAATTGTATATTTTGCAACTGGTAGTTGTACTGGTTTTGTTGCATTATTGATACGTATGTTATAACCAATTAGCAATACTGCTACAGCTAAAACACCGCATACTGCAGTTACAAATCCTTTACTTTTTACCATTCTTGTTAATTTTGATGCATTTAAATTATTACCGTTCATATTATGTCACCCTTTCATATTCATCCTAGAATAGCACACTACACTATTCTACTATAAAATAAGTATACTCTAAGAGATTAAAAAAGGCAATAAATAGATTAGAAAAAATATTAAAATTTCATCTATTTTTTTGTAAATTAAAAGAACGATTTAATCGTTCTTTAATTATATTGATCTGGTGTTATTGTTTCTAGTATTCCTGTTAGTGAGTTCGTTATATCTTCCCCACTATCATACGATACATCAAAAAATCTTAAGAAAGAGAATCTCTCTGTTGCTATTAGAGATATTGATACCTTAGGTGGGCATTCATCTATGTCATGAATTACTATTCTATACTTTTTGATTAATTTTGCACTTTCTGCAAACCTTCTTACAAAACTTTCTACAAATTTTTCTTTTTGTATTCTTATTGTTCCAGGTATTCCTGCTTCACAGTGCATTGATTCTGGTTCTGCTTTACATAGTCCAGATACTCCAGCACAACTACTGTAAATTCCGTCCCATCCTGTACCTTCTCTATATGCTTTTAAGTCTACAGCATCATACATTGCTGCTTGTGTTACCTCTTTTAATAAGTAATAGTTTTGTTCATTACTTATCAAAATATTTCCAAATATATTTATTAATACTATTCCTAATATTCCCATTACCATAAAGAAATACATCCATAATGATTCTTTCATCTTACCACTCTCCCATTATTTTTTATATTCTTCTGGATTACTAAACAAGCTAGCAAAGCCTCCAAATTCAACATTACTATCATGTATGAAACTGCTTATATATTCTCCCGAATAATCCTTTTCTAAACTAGTTGAAGTTGTGAACTCTGTGTATGCTTCTTTTTTATCGTTTTCTTTCTTTGATTTTGTATCTTTTCTTATTTTTTCTATATCTCCCGGTCCTAAATCAATAACGTATTCTGGTTTTTGATTTGAATTAACACCAGTTATACTTGTTGTATCATCATCGTCGTGCTTAATATAATCAGTAAATCCAACCCAGTTTGCACCAACTTCTCTTTTTCCTTTATCAAATGGCGCTTCACTATCATATGAATTAGGGAATGGATTGTAATTATTTATTGATCTATATAAGTATTCATCTCCACCACTGCAAATAGGTTTATAACATCTATTAATGCACTGTCTTGATTCATTAGTATTGTTTCCATAAATTTGATTACAATATGTAGTTACATTATTTATTGCGTTTTCACTGCACTCTGTAATAATAGTACATTTCATACAACTATTAACACAATCATCTATTGTTTCATGATGGTGTACTTCATCAGCTAAATATGTTGTACAATACTTTCTTACTTCCTTATATTGATGATCTTGCTTTGCATTCCATACTTCACAATTATATTTATCACCTGTTGGTGGTTGGCTTATATCGTAAACACAACATGCATTTCCATTACCACGCTCAACAATTGCCAACAATGATAACTTTTTATAATTTTTATATGTAAATTCATAGTTACCACTATTAACTACATTTTTATATTCTTTTATTGTAAATGTTTCATTTGAACCATACATCGCTCTAATAGATACCTTTTTGTGTGGTACGTTAACTGTTAACTTATATTTAGATTTTGTATTAGATCCACCATTTGGTGTGATTTTACAAACACTATCACTACAATTTGCAAAAGTTACTGATACATGGTTTACTGCTTTTTGTCCTTTTTTAGATTTTGCCACACAATAAACGTAATGTGTTTCTACTCCAGTTTTTGATGGCTTTAAAGTTTTGGCATCTATTTTGCCTGAGTATTCTTCTAATTCTTCATCCGTTGGATCAATTAAGATTCCATATGTGATTATTTCATCAGCATAATCTCCAGTTCCACCTAAATTCATCTTAATATTTGTGATTTCGGCTTTTATTCCATCCATACCGAAATAGATTCCATCTTCTGCTACTACATCTCCAACTTCTGTTATTCTAATACTACATTCTGGAGGTTCAGGCTTACATCCTTCGATTTCACAAACTATATTACCTGCGCTAGACTTTTCAGGATAATAACTTGTATCATCACCAGATGGCATTATTACAGCCTTTCCTACTATCTCAAATCCATATCCTGATTGATTTAACGCCTCAAATGACGTGAAATATAAGTTTTGTCCAGGTACAGTTTCTGTACGTCCATCTACTGTTAGTTGTTTACATTTTCCATCTTCATCTGCCTTTGTTATTGTTGCATTTCCATCTGTTGATACGCAATATTTTGGCATTTTATATTCTAAATCTACATTACTAGTTGTTGTATATGTATTTGAACTATATGATCCTACTGTAGATAACCTATTATATACGCTTTTAGAAAATACATTTTTTGTTTCTGATTGCGTACTAGATGGTTCTTTTTTAGATTCTTCTATTAAATCTACTTTTACATCCTTTATTTTCTTATCAGATAAAGTTTCTGTTACATCAGCAGTTACAGTTGTTCTGGATTGCCCTTTTGAATCTACTAATGAATAGTTTGTTGATTCCCATTGAATATTTGTTTCAGCATCTGCAGCATCTATTAACGATGAAATAGACGGAGAAATTTCTCCAACATATCCATTTTCTTTAGCAGCGTTATACTTACCTAAAACTTGAATAAGTAATTTTCTAGGTGTGCTTTCTTTAATACATTCTCCTGCACTGTTTTCTTGCACACAAATTTTTTCTTTTGAATGGTATATTGAATAAGCAAATTGCCAGCTATCCATATCAAACCATACATAACATTTCTTTGAACTAGCCACTTTAACATCATAGTTTACCCCAGTTCCTGGGACAATCTTTTTATATGCTAAGTTTTCAAACTCAACTTCGTTATATTCTATACATGCTACATTTGCGAACGTTCTTTGATCTACTGGAGTGTTTTCCGGATCACTATAACATGTAGCATTTCTTGGTGCTGAATTTTGAATATCCTCGATTTCTTCTTCAACATATGGTTCGCAAGTTTTTTCATCACATTTTATATTTGTTGTATCACTTGAATTTTTTACCTTAGAAAGCGCATTTTTATATTCCTGTGCTTCTGGTGTACTAGGCAAATTACTGCAATTATTAGGTTGATAATTTACATGACATTTATTAATCATACAATCTTTCTTTTGTGCAGTTACTGGCCATCCATCTTGATATCCGATAAAGTTATCACAGAAGTTTTCAGCACAACGTAATAGTTCATTTCCTGTCTTATTCTCACAAACAATAGGACAACTGTTTACATGTCTTACCCAGAAGAAAGCTAATCCTAATGTGTATTTATGTGATTGCCCTGCTGCTACTGAAATACTACTAACATCTTGTGTCCATAATTTATATTTATTTGTACTTCCAAGACCTGCAATAGCTGTTTTTGCACTTGGACCTACGTAGTAATCATATACTTGATTTCCATTTGCATCAACTTTTGGCGTTACACCATCTGATTGATATACCTCGTTAGCAGTTCCTGTACTTATTCCTTCATATAATGCTTGATACATTTTTAATACAGCTGTATCTCTTCCTCTTTTTATTGAAGAACCATAGGTATATGTATTTGTGTACAAGTATGCTTTGAAGCTTATATTATATCCATTACAATAGTCTGTTGCCCTTGACCATCTTCCAGCTTCTATCCTACATGTTGTTTGTGTTTTATCATATCTAGTATATGATGTACATGTTTCACCAGAGCATCCGTCTGACTCTTCACATTTAGCCTTTGTAGTAAATCCATACTTACCTGTTGTAGTACCACATTTCCAACGGGCATATTGACTACAGTTGGATGTATAACCAAAATTATTGTATTTTGTATAATCAACATTTGGAGGATTTTTTGATTCACAAACTATAGCTATTTTATCTTCATTACAATAAGTAGTATTATAAGTTACTTCGTCTTTCCATTCACCAGAAAAACAATAATATTCTTGTGAATGTGTATAGCTACCTCCCTCAGTTTGTGTTCCTGTACACTTATATCCCTTAACTGAATCCAAAGTACAACTATTAGCTATGTATCCATTTAAACTACATTTATAATCTGCCGCAGGTGTAGTACCATTATCCCATTCTTTTAGTAGTTTAGATGTTGTTTTACAATTGTTACCTTGACACGTTTTAGAATTAGCATCTGCTGTCGCTTTTTGTGGTTGCCTAATAGCTGTATCAAATACAATGTAATATTTTTCAAGTTCTTTTAGGTTTTTTTCGTTAGTTACAAGTTCAGGATAATCAAATAAATTTGCTAAATCTCTAATTGTTTTGCTATTTTTCCCGTCATCCTTGTATTCACCCATTAAGTTATTTACAAATACAGCATAACCACTTGCATCACTACTTATGTTTCTCTTTATTAATTTTATTCGTTGGTTTTTATTAGCGGCATTTTCATAAAAAGCTCCACCAGATGTTCCTCTTGGATAAAAAGTTATCTTGTTTCTAGGATAACTAGCTACATTTTCTGATTTATAATTGTAATTAATTAATGCCGTACACGTGCTGTTGGAGTACCATCCACCTGTTCCTGTTGATAGCGTATATAACCATTGTGGGTGTCCCTGTCCTTGCCATCCTTTAGGTGTGTCAGGATATAGTTCTTCAGGATCATTCAAACTCATATGTGCTTCGTTTAGAAAACCTCCAGAATAGAATAATACTGGAACACCAACATATTCTTCTTTTTTTGTTTCATAATCATATTTTACCAAGTTTACATAAACTCCAGCTCCACTAAAACAAAGGGCATCTTCACCACATTTTTTAGCATCCAGTGGTGTAGAACTTGAATGTGTTAAGCCATATGTAAAACCACCAAGAGCTTCTCCTACTATTTCTTTTAGTGTTTGTTCAGCAGGAGGCGTCATATCCGCAAAAACTACTATAGGCATTAAAAATGATAAAATTATAGTTAAACATATTATTTTTTTAATTAGTTTCATAATTTCCTCCTATTTAATGTCTATTTTTGCTCTTTTCTTCTTCTTTTGATATTTCTTAAATCCGTAGTAACCGGCTCCACCAATTACTAGAACCGTTAATGTACCAGTTATAGCTATATTATCTTTATAAAAATTAATTAGTTTTTCAAAGAAAGTTTCTTCTTCTGGTTCTAAATCTTTTGGTTCTTCTTTTTCTAAACTCTTTTTATACAATTCTAGAGCTTGTAAAAAGTCGTCTAAATTTCTAATTTCCTTTTGATACCATTTGTTACACAAAGGAAATTCTTCATATTCAATACATTCATCTCTTTCACTATATATGTTATACTTTGGTATTTTTAAACTTTTTGTATAAAGGAGTTCTCCAGCACAAGCATAACCATTAGCCGCATATATTTTAAATTCATATGTGCTGCCACCATCGAAGATTGATGCAAACTCGTAAATGTCTTTGCCCTCTACATACATCATATGTATGTTGCCATATTCAACAACTATACCAGGTTGTAAGTTTGCCATAGTTACTGTGAAATAGTAATCGCTTCCTTCTTCTTTATGTAAATCATAATTAAAAGTTACTTTATAAGCCTTTGATTTTAATTGGCTATAATATGTTTTTGTACATGCTTTTCTTGCTGCGTTGGCAGTTGGAACAAACATAACAAAAAGCAAAAAAACAATAATAAATAAATATACTTTTTTCATTTTGCTCTCCTATTTTATTTTATATATATAAGTGTACTACATTTCAAATCCTTTTGCTAGTATTATTCAAAATGTTTGTAAGAAAAATTATAGAGATTTATAAAAAAATATGTTATTATTCTTAGTGAGGTGTTTTATGAAGACTGTTAGAAATATATTATTAATTGCAATTTCAGTTTTTTTGTTATCTGGTTGTGGAAAAAACAATTTAAAAACATTAAGTTATAATGAATTAAATAAAAAAATGGAAAATGGTGATACTTTCTTTTTTGAAGTAGTTCAAGATGGCTGCAGTCATTGTGCTAATTTCACACCAAAATTAAAAGAAGTATTAAATGAATATGACGTAGTTGGATACCAATTAAACATAACTAATATGTCTGAAGAAGAATATGATGAATTTTATGGCGTATTTGGTATAAGTAGTACTCCTACTACTGTATTTATAACAAATGGTAAAGAAGTATCTGTAGTTAAAAGAATTGATGGAGACGTTTCTAAAGAAAAAATTGTATCTAAATTAAGAGCAAATAAATATATAGAAAAATAAAAGAATGGTTATTTACCATTCTTTTTTTTGTTTGAAAATAATTCTCCCAAGTTTTTACTTGGCATCATTATGTAAGTGTTTGGGTCAATCTTTATTTCTACTTCATTAGTGTGCACATCAAACTCTTCTCCATCCATACACCATGGGATATCGCTTTCTTCGTTGAACTTTATTTTAATACAATCACTCTTGTAAAAATAAAATCCTGGTACATGAGTTATATCTGTTTTTCTAAGATACTTTAATGATTTTAATATATCTTTTCTTTTTTTTATGTTACAAAATAAAATTTCAAATTTATTATCATCTAATTTTATATCATCATATATTTTCATACCTGCAATTCTTGTTGCATTTGTTACTGCCAAAAATGAATATAATCCATTATATTCTTCACCATTTACTGTGAAGGTAAGATCGTGTAAATTCGTTGGGCCAAAAAAGTTTTTAACACCATTAAATACATATGCTAAATAACCAAATCTTTTTTTAGCTTTTCTCTTTGTTTCATATGGTATGTTCATAAATTTACCAAATCCTGCAACGTATATAAATGGTTCTCCATTTATTGTACATACATCCATTTTTCTAGTTGTGCCTTCCATAAGCATTTGTAAATTTTTAATACGATCTTTTTCATAGCCAAACATTTTACCAACATCATTTGTTGTTCCCATAGGAATGTGTGCTAAAACAAGTCTTTTTTCTCTTTTAAAGTTTCCCCTCATCGATTCATTGAAAGTACCATCACCACCTATTGATAATACCAAATCAGTATCATTAGGCAATTCACTAACAATGTCAATTACGTGGCCTTTATAATTTGAAGTTATAAATTTAACTTCATAATCGTTATCATTTAGTATTTTTTCATATTCTTCTATAAAATCATACTTTTTTGTTTTACCACTATGTTTGTTATAAATTACTACACACTTTTTCATTACTCCTCCATAACTACTTAATAGTTACAATGCAACTAATTGGATTGTGATCACTCATAAATCCTTTTTCGTTGGAATCACTATATATTTTTTCATCTGAATACTCTAATCTTTGGTCCAAGAAAATATGATCTAATGCTCTCATATCTGGAACTGATGGGAACGTTCCTATCATATAGTCTTTAAATGGTGCTACAAATTTTTTTGAATAATTATTTAAATTCCTATTATCCATAGTCATATTAAAGTCACCAGTTATTATCAAATATTCTTCTTCTTTTTTATGAGTATTAACTATGTTATCAAATATGTTCAATAATCTTTTTTTATTTTCAGTGCTACTGTTATCAATATGTGTATTTGCTACTAAAAATTTGGCATTTTCTCTTTCAATATGCACTAAAGTACATATTCTTGGAAAATTATCACTTTTAGATTTTCTTCCCAATATATTTATTTTATCTGATAATGAATATGTCTTATGACCTTTTATCTTAAAATCTTTTTTTACTAAAACACAGTTATACTCGTTTGTAAAGATAATGCTATGTCTTCTTTTACCTACTATTTTATAGTCTTTTAGATTATGCTTTAAGTATCTTTTACCTTTTCTTGTTAGTTCTTGCACTCCAATTATATCTGGAGATTCTGAATCTATAAAATCTATTATTCTTCTATATCTAGTTTTCCATACACCAAAGAATTCTTCTTTTATAATATGTCTTAGATTAAATGACATAACCTTTAATTCTGGCTTTACTAAACTAATATCGATTAATTTATTTTTTTCATCAAACACTAGTTTAAATATAGTGCATGGTTTCCAATTACCATCAAAGAAAACCTTGTTTTTGAACTTATATTCTCCACCATATTTTATGCTACACCATTTCTTTAATAAAAATGTTATTGCAGTACTGTGAGATACTATGGCAATTTTATCTTCATTTTTATTATTATTAAGCACTTCCATTAAGGCATTATACATCCTATTTTGTACTTCTTTTTGGCTTTCCCCATTTTCCATTTTGAAATTTTCATCAGTCATCTGTTTCTTTTCAAAATTTTCTGGTAGTTCCTCAAAAGAATTAACACCATGCACTCTTTCTCCAAAATTTGGATTTACCTCAAAAGTTTTTTTGTTTTTAGAAAAGAACAAAGCTGTTTCGATTGCTCTTTTATAATCGCTAGATATTAATACATCTATGTTATTAAATTCTTTATTTTTACTAGCTTCGAAAGCAATATGTTTTCCGTTTCTAGATAGTCTTGTGTTTTTATTGCATTCTAACAATGAAACTTTCTTTTTAAGTTTTATTTCTTTTGATTCAGAGTGTCTAATTAAATATACAGTTATAGCCATACTATCACCAAAATAATTATAACATAATTAATTATAATAATTCTTTATATTTTTAATGTTTTATGTTATGATAGTGACAATTTATACGTTGGGGGTTTTATGTTAACTATAGCAGATAAAATTAGAATGATTGAAAAAGAAATCGAAAGACTCAGTCAAGAACTTGAAAATATGGATCCTAAAGATCCTGATAACAGATTTAAATACGCCAATAAACAAAGTGAACTAAATATTCAAAGACGCAAATTAGAAGAATTTATTGAAAAACAAAATCAAGAAAATAGCCAAATGGAAAGAACTAAAACAGGAAAATTCATTACTCCTTTTGCTGGTGATGATAGATATAAAAAATACACAAATAAGAATGCTTTAGATATTTTCAGAATTGCTTATTACAAAGAATTAGGAAAAGATGCAACAATTGCCGATATAGGACAAAAAGGGTTCTTTGATAGCCTATCACCTATGAGTGCGTATTTCTATCATATTAAAGATGATGAGCCTGTTTCTTATAAATTAGTAATTAAAACTGAACAAGAACACTTAAGTAAAGATAATAATGCTTCCGTTGGAACTATAATTTCTACTGACTGCTTATTTAGTGAAGCAGCAGACGGCAATATGAGAGTTGCTACTAACTTCATGACTCAATACACTGGTAGTCCTATTAATTTAATTATCAGTGATAATAAGTTAAAACAAATTACATTTGCAAGAATAAGTGACCATGATATGGGAAAGAAGAATAATGGAGAAAAAGATTATTATGGTTTCTTTGAAAGATTATATGATGGAGAAAGCCATAACGTTGTATTCATAAGTCCAGATCTAACTAGAAATGCTAGCCAAGCAGATGTTATAGGAGCAGCAAATGACTTTGTTCTTCCTACTAGAAGAAAAATTGCAGAAGAAAATGGTTTCAAAGATGTTAACAAATTATTGCTATTCAATGGTAAGATAAAGAAAAAAGTATTAGGATATATTAATAGACGATAAATAATCGTCTTTTTTTTGCACAAAAAAATTGAACATTTCTGTTCAATTTTATTACTAAATATGGTGGAGCATAGCGGGATCGAACCGCTGACCTCCACGGTGCAAACGTGGCGCTCTCCCAGCTGAGCTAATGCCCCAAATCAAGCAACATATAAATAGTAGCATATTTATATGTTATTTGTCAATTATTTTTTATTAATTATCCCTCATTATTATCAATACCATTAATAATAAAATCTTTATCCTTATGTGGTTCTTCAAATAATAAATCTCTATAGTTTTGTTGCCTTAGTACTTCGTATAAAACAATTGCTACACAGTTGCTCAAATTAAGTGCCCTAACATTAGATGTCATAGGTATTCTCATACATCTATCTAAGTGTTGTTGTAATAGTTCTCTTGGGATACCTGTTGATTCTTTGCCAAATATCAAATATATTTCTTTATTCACATCACTATAGTCAAAACTTGTGTGTGGCTTATGACCGTATCTAGTAAAATAATAAAACTCTCCACTATTCTTACTTAGAAAATCATCATAATTTTCATATACATAATATTCTAGTTTATCAATATAATTTACTCCACTTCTTTTTAAATGGGCATCATCTATCTTAAAACCTAATGGTTTTATTAAATGAAGTTTTGTACCTGTTGCTACACAAGTTCTCATTATATTACCGGTATTCTGTGGAATCTCAGGCTCATATAATACTATATTAAGCATGGTCTTCACCAATTACATCATTAATTTCTAATAGTTGAATTACATCTCCAACATTTAATTTTCTATTTTCTCTTTGAACTAAATCTAGTATCTTGCCATCTTTAATTATTACAAAGGCTGGATTACTAGTTAAATCAATTCCTTTAGAATATTTTTTATTAAAATCTATATAGAATTTTTCTACATCATTAACATCTTTTAAATTTAAATAAATTACTTCAAGATTATTGTTATCAATTAAATCAATCATTTCTTCTTCAAGAGCTCTTGATTCGTCTCCATTTGATACACCTACATATAAAAGAGCATCATTATTTTCAGTAAAATATGCATCTATATCTCCTAGTTCTATTTCCTTAGAATGTCCTCTTAATACAGGAATAGATTTTTCATATTGTTTTTTATTATTGTATGCTACAAAGGAAACTATTGCAGTTAGTAATGTCACTACTATAATAATTGTATATGTAGTATAGTTCTTTTTTGGTATTTCTCTTTCATTTTTTTTCATTATAATCACCTACTATAAAAATTATACAATAAAAAAGATAAAAAGAAAATTAATTTCTACTATCAAATTTCTTTCTATCTTGTGTATTTAATATTCTCTTTCTAAGTCTTATGAAGTGTGGTGTTACTTCAACAAGCTCATCAGAATTAATATAATCTAGTGCATATTCAAGTGATATTGGTCTTGGTCTTTTTAATACAACTGTATGATCACTTCCTGCTGCACGTATATTTGTCAAGTTCTTTCCTTTTGTTGCATTTACTGCTAGATCGTTTTCTCTTGTATGTTCACCAACAATCATACCTTCATAAACATCTACACCTGGTTCTACAAACATGATACCACGGTCTTCAAGTCCACCTAATGAATATGCTGTTGTTTTTCCTTCATCGATTGATACTAAAACACCTAAACTTCTTTCTCCAACATCTACTGTTGCCATTTCCCTATATTCTTTAAATGAATGGTTGATGATTCCGTAACCTTTAGTAAGTGTTAAGAAGTTTGTTGTAAATCCAATTAATCCTCTTGATGGTATTGTATAAACAAGTCTTACTTGACCATTTATATTGTTCATACTTTCCATTATAGATCCACGATGTCCTAATTCTTCAATTACGTTTCCAACTGTATCCTCTGGACATTCAATTTGTAATTCTTCATATGGTTCTAGTTTTTTACCATTTTCTTCTTTTAAGATTACTTTTGGCTTACTAACTTCCATTTCGAATCCTTCTCTTCTCATATTCTCAATAAGGATTCCTAAATGAAGTTCTCCACGTCCTGATACAATCCAACTTTCTGCATCATTAGGTTCAACTCTTAAACTAACATCTCTTTGTGTTTCTTTTATTAATCTTTCTTCAATCTTTCTTGCTGTTAATAATTTTCCATCTCTTCCACAGAATGGTGATGAGTTTGTTCCAATTGTCATTTGAAGTGTTGGTTCGTCAATATGAAGTATTGGTAAAGCATCAAGCTTACCTGGTTCACACAATGTTTCTCCAACTGATATATCAGAAAGCCCTGCTACTGCAACTATATCTCCAGCTTCAGCGCTTTCTATTTCTATTTTCTTAAGTCCAAGATATCCAAATAATTTTTGAATTCTAAATTGCTTAACTGTTCCATCAAGTCTCATGCAAGCAACATTTTCTCCAACTTTAATAACACCATTATGAACTCTTCCTATACCTATTCTTCCTACGAAGTCATTATAGTCAAGAAGTGCTGGTTGAAATTGAAGTGGCGCATTTGGATCTCCCTTTGGTTCTGGTATTTCAGAAATAATGTAATCAAGTAAACCATTAAATCCTTTTGTTTGTGTAGAAATATCTGGATCTAAACTACTAGTACCATTTATAGCCGATGCGTAAACTACTTTGAAATCCAATTGATCTTCAGTTGCATCAAGATCCATAAATAATTCTAATACTTCATCTACTACTTCTTTACATCTTGCTGATGGCTTATCAACTTTATTAATAACAACAATTGGTTTTACACCAGCTGCTAATGCTTTTTTAAGAACAAATCTTGTTTGTGGCATTGTTCCTTCATAAGCATCTACTACTAATAAAACACCATCAACCATGTTCATAATACGCTCTACTTCTCCACCAAAGTCTGCATGTCCTGGAGTATCAAGAATATTGATTCGATAATCTTTATAATTAATAGCTGTAGTTTTAGCTAATATTGTAATTCCTCTTTCATGTTCAAGAGGGTTAGTATCCATCGAAATATTACTAGTATCTTCATTTTCTCTAAATGTTCCACTAGATTTTAATATTTCATCTACTAATGTTGTTTTACCATGGTCTACATGGGCAATAATAGCTATATTTCTTTTTTTCATAACAATCACTCACTTCTATAAACTTTCTAAATTATAGCACAAAACCTTAAAAAATCAAGATTTTTCTTATTTTATAAAGAAAAAGTAATCTTTCGATTACTTTATTCAACATATAACATCTTAGAATAATAACTATCATTGTCAAGATCAACCATTTCAATCATTATGTAACAATCTCTTAATGTATCTTTTTCTAATCTAATATCTAGTTTATCTTTACTATATTCAATGTTTTCTCTTTTATAATTGTTTTTCCATTCTTCGCTGATACTTTCTTGATCAAAATAATTATACTTTATCTTTGATAATGTGATTTTGTTATAATCATCAAGTTCTATAATACTTGATAAAGGATTAGAACCACTATCCAAAATTGTTTCTACTATCTTACCTAAGTTTGCATCAAAATGAATAGTGAATAAGACATTTAAATCTTCTTCATTATTAGATAGATTTCCATATACTATAGAATCATCCAAATCATAATAAGAAATGTATTCATCATTTACCTTCAATAAACCATTGTAGTTAAACTTAATTGTACCTTTGTTATTAGTTAATTTATTTGATTTCAATAATAATTCATAGTCATTATCGCTATCTTTTTTGAAAATGTAAATATTTGCATTTTGATATTTTTCTTTTTCTTTATCATCAAGTTTCAATTCTATACTATTACCTTTTATAGTTATATCATTTGAAAGTTCATTAGTGTTTTTACCTGTTATTGTTCTTGTATTTCTATAATTGTTATATCGAATATCATTAAAATCTTTTATAAAGCTTACATATGATGAATTGTTCCACATTTTTTTGAACATTATTAAATGGGCATTTATTACTTCATAGCCACTATAATAAGGAAAATATACTGATATACCATATGAATATCCATCTTCGCTACTGTTAATAACTACCGCATCATTTATGCTATTTTTCAAATCATTTAATGCTGTATTGTTTGATGAATATTTTCCAAGTGCTTCAACTAATGCATATAAGTCTATAGTGTCATAATCATTGTTTTGGTTTTTACCATACGTGTACAATCTTCTTCTTATTGTTGCTATATCATAATAATTATCTGAAACATCAACTGTAGCAATAAACTTATCTAAATTATTATTCAATTTATCTATTTTACTCAAATCAATTAACGATAATGTCGAATTGATGCCTTTAATATGTGTATCATTATAGTTATCTATTGCAGCATCAGATATGCTAATAAAGTATTTTGCAATATCAACAGCTGTATCATTTACCTTAACTCTCTCAAAAAATTTCAATCTATTAAATAACTTTGATAAATAAATTATTTCTTCTGATCCTAACATATATTCTGAATACTTACTCATAACGTTAGCGATATGAATGTTTTCAGTTAGGCAGTTATAGAAAATTGCTAATTCAAGTTTTTGATTTTTAAATTTACTATCTTTAAAAGCATTATCCAATTCATTTATATTTATAAAGTCTTCTGCAACTTCATCATGTTCAAGTCCAAAAGCTCCCATACCATGATTCCAAAAAATTAAGTCATATTTCTTTGCTGGGTAATTATTATAAGAATAATCTAAAAATTCAGTTAAAGTATTTTTTTCACCCATGTTTAATTCAATATCATTCTTCACCTTGCTAAATCCATTAGATGTTAGTTCATATATGGCAACTTCATCTGGATTTACAAAGTTATGCCACTTCTTAGCTCCTCCAACCATCAATACAATATTATTATTTCGAAGATCTATATTTGCTGGCACGATTTCACTAATACTATATGTCCCTTGAGATGATTTGGATTCAAGATCAGAACCTACCATATAAATCATAAATGTTCTATTTTTTTTATTAGCATTATCTTCAATCTCTGCAAACTTTTGTGTTAACAGTATTACGATTGGTACCAATATTAAAACTATTATAATTAATGACAATATAATCTTGCCATATCTTGTTTTTCCATTATTTGGTGATGATACTTCATTAATATAATTGTAAGAATTATATTGGGAATTATATGTATAATAATTATTTGGTACAGATTGTTGAACTTTATTATTTGTCGTGTTATTACCATTATAATAATTATCATTTTTGTTAAAATTATTATCCATATCATCACCTACCTTATATTTTTTATTATATCATAATTTAGTTGCCTATTACTTGTTTTTTTTTTATAATTGGTTTAGGAGGATATTATGACTATATTACCAAATACAATAGGTACTGGTTGTGGTGTTATTGTTTTAAATGATCGTAATCAGTTACTTTTAGGACTTAAAAATGAAGATAAAGATTTAGCAGATTGTGAGCTTCATGAAGAAGGTACTTGGGCTATGCCAGGTGGCGCTATCGAATATGGAGAAACATTTGAAGAAGCTGGAGCAAGAGAAGCTAAAGAAGAAACTGGAATAGATGTAAAAGACTTAGAAGTTTTTTGCGTACAAACGGACAAAAACGAACATGCTCATTTCGTATCTGTGGGAATGATCGCACATTCGTATGAAGGAACTCCACAAGTTATGGAACCAGATGTTATGATTGAATGGAGATGGTTTGATTTAGATAATTTACCACCTAAAATATTCTCTCCTAGTAAAAAAACATTAGATTGTTACTTAAATCATAAGTTTTATATGGGATAATTATTTATCTCTTTTTTTTTGCTTAAAACTTCTTATTATTGTTAATAAAATAAAAAGTATTATAATTGGAACTTTTAATCTATTAACTGCATCTTTTAAAATAGTCCAATTATTTCCTAATGAGTAACCGAAATACACAAATACAAAAGTCCATGGAATACTTCCAAGTGTCGTATATACTAAAAACTTAGTAAAGGATAATCGTGCTATCCCAATTGGGAGTGATATTAATGTTCTTACAATTGGTATATTTCTTCCAACTGCCGCTGCAATAAGCCCATATTTATTGTACCAACTATCCGATTTTGTAATATCCTCTTCTTTCATAAAGAAATATTTACCATACTTTCTTATGAATGGCCTACCGCCATAATATCCCATTAAATATATTACTACTGCGCAAAAAACACTTCCGCTTAATCCAACAAAAAAAGTTATCCAAAAATTGAATATACCAGAAGCTGATAAAATTCCGCCAGTTGCTAGAATAAGTTCGCTTGGTATGACAATAATAACAGCTTCCAAAACCATACCTAAAAACATTCCGAAATATCCAAAATTACCTATTAGTTCCAAAATAAAATTATTCATATTAAATTATATTTTATTAAAATAAAAAAAGTACCGAAGTACTTTATAAATTTAAAAATGGGTTTCTTATTGCACCTGGTTCAGTTGGTTGTGGGTTATTTACTGGTTGCTCGTTAGCAACAGTTGGAACTGCTGGTGTAAATTGCGGTTCTTCCATTACAGGTTGTTCCACTTTTTGTTCCACAGGCTGTGACTCTGGTAAACTGCTATTAGCACTAAACTGTGAAGTTTGTGCAAGTACATTATTGTTCATAATACTATTGTCATTTTCATTTATAGATTCTTGACTAATATTTAATGGTTCGTTTGTATTAAATGCAGCGTTAACAGGTGTCTGTACGTTTTGTGGTACTCCTGCCATTAAATCGACTTTATTATCATTTATAATATCATTTGCATCAATAAAACTAAAACTACTATCAACGTCTTTTGTTGAACCAGTAGGCATACCTTCTGTCCCTGGAATACTATAAAGAGGATCAATTTCACTCATATCTTTTGGTAATACCGTCTCATTTTGAGGTGCACTTACTTCGTGAAATTCAACATTTCTCTGACCTGAATCTAAATTACTTGGGCTAACCATAGAATTGCTATTTACAGGTACTGGAGCATTTTTGTTGTTTTTATATTCTTTTACTATCTCTTTATATCTTTTTTTATTTTCAAAAGAGAATGATTCAAAAACATTTGGATTGTGTTTAACTATTTCTTCACAGAATTCATCACTATAAATAGTATATTCCTTTGATCCATTAATTAAACAGATCATTAAATCTGCACCTATGGCAACGCCATTTTGTGTTCTCTTTTCATGTCTATATATCCATACAATATCAGAATATTTTATTACAAAAGAATAATAATGATTTGATAACATGTAGTTTTGTGTGAAGTATGTTTTAGCTTTATCAAACGAAACACATCCACTTACAATTTCATTTCTTAACTCTTGCATATTGATATTTTTCATTTTTTTAGCACTTTTTATTTTCTTTATCCATACTATTAAAAAGAACATAACTGCAAAAATACCAAAAACAATTGCTAACACCCACCACAATTCTTCACCTGATAATGCTACAATAACGCTAATTAATGCTCCTGCTGCCATTATTGCGCCGAAAACCATACACCATATTGCAGTACGTGGTAGTTTTTTCATTTTATCTAATATTACATCAGGATTTTGTAATTCATTTTGCATCACACTTCACCTCTATTTTATAAGAATAGTATATCATATAACGTTATTATATATTTAATAAATCAACAAAAAATAAAAATTGACGTAAAAAAAGGAGAATTATTTTTCTCCTAATTTATAACTTATTATTGTTCCTATTGCAAGTAACAAGATTCCCATAACTACTTGTAAAGCATCTATCGTAATACAATCCAATTCTATGCAAGCAGACAAAGGTATTGCAATGATTGATGCAAATACAAAACCTAATACTCCAAAATAAGTTTTGATTTTATATTTTTTAAATAGGTATTCTAACAATTTTGATATAGATAAAATACCTACTACTACACCTACTCCAAATATTCCTAATACTATTAAATTATGGAATATATCATTTTTTAGGACACTATTAATTGTATTTATTATTGGATAATAATATCCAAGTATCATAAGTACTAGTGATCCACTTACTCCAGGAACTACCATAGTTGCTGCAGCTATTATTCCTACAACAAAAAGTAAAATGTAACCTAATATGTCCATTGATTCAAAACTTACTTCTCCATTCATGCTAAATATTAGTTTATAAGTAGCCATGAATATTACTAAAGCAAATGTTAGGGCTGCAATAATATAATTACTAACGTTTTTAGATTCTTTTTTACCTTTAACATTTTTAAGTAGCATTGGAATTCCACCAAATACTAAACCAACAAAGAATAATATTGTTGGCAATGGGAAATGATCATATGAATATCCAACTACTTTACTTGTTGTTACAATTGCAAGTCCCATACCTATTGCAATTGGTAGTAAATATAAAAAGTTCTTTTTAAAACTTTTAAATATGTTGCTGATTGCTCCTATAAACTCTTCATAAATTCCTAAGATAATTGCAATTGTTCCTCCACTAACACCTGGTATTACATTTGCAATTCCCATGAAGAATCCTTTTAATACTAAAATAATATTTTTCATTGTTCACCTCACTATGTAATAATAACATATTTATGCAGTATTTTCACTATCCCACGGATTAACTCTATTTAAAAATCTATTTTTGAAATCTGCCTTAATTAATATTAATCCTTTTTCTGTCGTATCTTCTTTATGTTTTTCTTCATACATCTTCAATAAGTAATTTATTCTTATAATACGATCCATTTCAATTTTTCCTTCAAAATTTATAAGAATCATTTCTGCTCTTATGGCTTCATAAATTGGTCTATCAGTATGTTCTATGATATGAAGGTAATCATGTGCTCTTCTCATTAGTAGCGCACCATTTTCAATTCTTTCCAACCCACCATCTTCTTCGGGGATTATTAGATGATGAAAACTTAATTTGCTAGGGTCAGTAATTATGTACCCCATAAAATCGATACCATATCGCATTACATTATACTTGTTAAACATTAAATTAATTATTTTTCTCATACCTATCCCCCATAACAATTATATAAGTTTATTGCTTTTTTTTAAATATTTTTAAGGAAATTTTCAAGAAAAAAGTAATAATAACTATAAGGAGGTATTAAATGATAGAAAAAGGTTATCAAAACGAATTCTTATTCGTTTTAGAATTTAACAACAAAAAAGTAAAAGAATTAAATCCACTATTAAGGGAAATAGTAGATGATTTATTTAACAATATTAATGAAAATGATGTCGTTAAATCTTGGAGAAATCATATTAATAATCAAAAGGGAGATATTTTTATTAAAATAAATAATATTGTAAGGTCTATAAGCATTAAAATGGGATCTAGGAATTCAGTACACGCTGAGAGTTTAAACACTTTTATAAGTATGCTTAGACTAAGAGGATTAAATGAAAATACAATTAAAAAATATTTAGGCTTTCATTATGCAGAAAACATGACTTCTAAAGAGTATTGTAAATTACATCAAGAAGACATTAAATACCTTAATAAAGAACTTAATAAAGTTGATATAGACTATTTTATTAATAGATTTGTATTAAAAGGAAGATTGTCAATATATCCAGTCGATGGAATAATTTATGGTACGCCAAATGATTTTTTTTGGATAAATCAAAAGGATATATATAAAATAATTGAGCATACAAAAGATAGAGTTTCAAGTAGTGTGCATATTGGATGCTTTTTCATTCAACCACAAAATAGATGCTTGAATAACAATAGTAAATATATTGATAAAAAGGATTTTGTTCAAATCAAATGGTATTCCATATTCGATGATATAATAATGTATAAAGCACTATATAAATAACTGCGTTATAATTTTGTTTGAAGTATATGAATGTCAGAGGTGAGAGGCAATGAAAGGTAAAAGATTTGATATTCTTTTACTTTTTTTATGATCTATATAAGTTATTTTATCAATTATTAGAAAGTTTTTTTTCTATATGTCTTCCAAGTCTAACTACGTTGGGTCCGTTTTTGACACAAAAAAAGAACTCTTTCGAGTTCATTCTTTTACAAATGGAGCGTGTTATAAACAGCTTACGACCCAAAGTTCTTCTTGTGATTTCATTATAGATTATTAATGTTATTTTTGCAATACCATAACATTTACTTTTTATCTTTTATTTTATCCAATAACCTTATTAAATGAGGATCTATTTCATTTTCATTATATCCAATAACATCTTTTTCTACTTCAAGTTTTGTTGCATCATCAATTGATGATACAGGCATAATATAAACTTTAGATAATCTAGGATTAAAGAAACCTATTTTCTTAATCTTATTCTTAAAGTCATATTCTGCATTTAATTGGATTGACCTACATCCCATCAAATAATACATATAAAGCTGTAATGTTTGAACTGATTTTAAACTATTTTTCGAAACTTTAAAATCCCATATTACTCTTCTTCTTCACCATCATTTAGTTTATTAACATCGATTTTTCCTAAAAGAGTTTTTGGTAAACTTTTTCTAAATTCAAATTCTTTTGGAACAGAATATACTGCTAAGTTTTTCTTACATAATTCTTTAATTTCATTCTTTAACATTGGTGAAGCACTATAACCTTCTTTGAGAACAATAAATGCTTTAGCAACTTGCATTTTGTATGGATGTGGTATACCTATAACACTACAGTTTAAAACTGCTGGATGTGTTTCAATTACTTCTTCTATTTGTGATGGATAAACATTATATCCACTTGAGATAATCATTCTTTTTAATCTTTGACGATAGAAGAATACTCCATCTTTATCCATATATCCGATGTCTCCACTATGAAGCCATATGTATCCATCAGGATGTTTTTGAAGTATTGTATTGTTATCTTCATCGTTATCGATATAACCTGCCATTACTGTAGGTCCTGTTATACATACTTCTCCATCTTCTCCAGCTGGTACTTCATCATGTGTTCCAGGAGTTACAATTTTAACATAGTTTCCAGAAAGTGGAATCCCCATACAACCTTGTTTATTATTATCTCCATAACTAAACATACATGGTCCTAAGCATTCACTCATACCATATCCTTCAGTTACAACTATTTTTGCTCCATGATCTTTTAAAAATTTATTTATTTTTTCTTCAAGAACTGGTTTTAAACTATCTCCACCTACTATTAACCATTTTAGATAAGATAAATCTAATTTCTTATCTTTAGAATTAGTTAATGCTTCAAATAATGTTGGTACACCAAGAATAGTTGTTGGTTTAGTTTGTTTTAATAATTTATCAAATGTTTTAGCATCAAATGTTGGTCTAATAATTGCTTTTTCACCAAAGCATAATGGTTTATATATACAAATTTGTAATCCGAATCCATGGAATATTGGAAGAATAGAAAGAGTTGCATCTCCTACTCCAATATCTGGCATAACAATTCTTGCTTGTTCAATTACACAAGTAAAGCTTTGATTTTTAATAGCAATTCCTTTTGGTTTACCAGTAGTTCCACCACTATGTAGAATTACTGCGATATCTTCTGCTTTTGTATGTACTGCATATTTTCCACTGTAGTTGTTACTATTTTTAACAAAGTCTTCCCAGTAAACATATTCGATATTATTTTTTGGTTTATTAATTTTTCTACCTTTAGTTAATTGATAACCCCATCTTAGATAGAAAGGCATTGATTCTTTAACTGATACTAATATTACTTTATAAATATCTGTATCACCTAAAATATTTTTAATTTTGTCATAACACATATCAATTGATAATAGAACAACACTATTTGTTGAATTGATATAGTATTTTATTTCTTGCTCACCTGATAATGGATGAACCATATTAGAGATTGCTCCAATTTTATTTAAAGCAAAAAATGAAGCGATAGATTCTGGTGTATTAGGCATTAGAATAGTAACTACATCTCCTCTTCTAATTCCTGCTGCTTTATATGCTTTAGCTACTCTATCAATTTCTTTTAAAAATTCTCTATAAGTTCTAGTTGTTCCATAATACTCATATGCTGGAGCGTCTAAATTCTCATTTGCTTTTTTCTCAAAGTAATCATAAAGTGATTCTTTTGGAATTTTAATGCTGTCTCTTCCACCTGGATAATACTTTTTCCATGGAGCATTAGGTTTCTTAAGCCTTTTAATTTTGTCGATAATTTCCATATTGTCCTCCTTTTATAAATCATATGACATTATAATAAAAATAAATAAACACATAAAAAGTGAAATAATGTGCCTAATAGGCAAAACACATGAAATATACTATGCATATATTTTCTTTTTCTTCCAATTGCATACAATAAAGAACCAATACTATACATAATTCCACCAATAACTAGAAATAAGACACCAATTACTCCTAAAGAATCAATTAAAGAAGGAATTACAACTAACGCTCCCCATCCATTTATTAAGTGACATATTACCTGTAACACTTGAGTCTTGTCTATTTTTATAGACGTTAAAATTATACCAATCAAAGTTACTATTGAAATTATAATAAAAAGAATTAACCCTTTAATTCCACCTACACCAATCAATGCTATAGGAATATAAGTTCCATAAACTAATAAGAAAACATTACAATGGTCAATTACTCTCAAAACTTTTTTCCCTTCTAAAGCTGGAGATAAAGCGTGGTATATACATGATATTGTATATAAAATAATCATTGCACATCCAAAAAGAGTTACTGTAGTTTCAGGCAATATACCATGTGCTTTTACAACCATCAAAATTAAAGCCACAATTGAAAATATTGCTCCTATTCCATGAGAAATAGAATTAAAAATTTCTTCACCTACAGTATAATTTGGTAATTTGATATTAAGTTTTATCTTCTTTTTTTCTTTTGTATATTTATTTACTGCATAAGATATTTGATACGCTTCTTTTTTTGAAATATTTAATTCTTTCATTAAGTATTCATCTAAATTCATTACTATCACCAATAATAATTTTAAATTACATAAAAAAAAAGACAATAGATAGTTGACTTACTATATCAAAATTATCTTTACATTTATATCAATATGTCAACTTTTTTATTATTCTTTTCAAAATTATTTAATGCTTTTTTAAAATCATTATTAATTATTAAGTATACATTTCTAACTAATATTTCAGGTTTTTCTTTCATACCATTTTTTATCCAATCTGATGTTATTGCAATAAACGATAATGTAAAGTATTTAGAAATAAAATCAATATCTTTCTTTTCTACATTTAAATTTTTTGATTGCTTAATAATAACATTTTCTACATAAGGAAATAATGAATTATATAAAAAGTTATCAACATACTCTCTTTCAATTGTCTTATATATATTTGATACAACATCTTTATGAGTATATATCAATCTAAGAATATATAAATAAACAAACTTCCAATCTTCTAAATCTGTATAAGTATTAGTAACCATTTTATATGAATTTGTGCATATTGTTTCAACTACTTCGTATAAATCATTAAAATGATAATAAAATGCTTGTCTAGATATGTTTAGATTGTCTGTAATATCTTTAATAGTAATTTTATCAAATGTTTTTGTATTTAATAAGTTTAAAGTTTCTTTAATTATCTTTTCTTTCAAAATAAACATCTCCATTTCATTAATTATTATATCATTATATATATCAATAAAATATCATAATTTTTAATAATCAAAAAATTGGATTATATTAAAAAATTATGATCTCTTTTTTATCATTAAGGTGTTTACAATAGCAACTAAAAAAGGATAACTTTACTTGTTATCCTTAATCTTTTTCCAAACCATTTTTGTTACTTCTTCACGTCTTTTATAGAAAGACTTTTCGTTAAACCTGCTTCTTTCGTCTGGAATAACTAACATATGATTATGAATATTATCTTTATTGCTATGGGTAATCATAATAATTGTATAAGTAAATGGCCACATTTCTTCTTGAAAAGCTATACCAATATTATAAGCCCCATTTACGACCTTATACTGAGTTTTTGATAATAACTCGAGTATTTCTTCATCTGGTTTAATTCGTTCCTCTAATGTGAAATTAAGCATCAAAAAAAGTCCTCCTTTCTCCAAGAAGAACTTTTATCTATAAGGTTTTCCAAGCATAACTACGTGGAAAAATAAAAAGTTACGATACATTGTACCGTAACCTGTTTTCAAATGGAGCGGATGATGGGAATCGGACCCACGTAGTTAGCTTGGAAGGCTAAGGTTCTACCATTGAACTACATCCGCATCAAAGTAGACATTTATAATTATATCAAATAGACTATAAATGTCAACACTTTTTTTCACTCAATTACTTTTTGTTATTTGTTTTTTCTTTTAGTTGCTGGCTTTTTTGTTTTTGCTGCTGATTTTTTTGATACAGTTTTTTTAGTTGCTTTTTGTGTCTCTTCTACTTCAACTTCTGTTTTCTTTGCTTCTTTTTTAACAGTTACTGCATCGTCATCCATAGCGAAAATTCTATCTAATCTTGCTTCTTCTTTATTTGCTCTTCTTGTAAAGAATACTAATGCTGCAATACCAACTACTACTACACCTAAGATTACTAATGTTATAACATCGCTATCTTTTGTTTTTTCATCACTTGGTGATACTGTTGGAGTAACAGTTCCTTCTAAACAATTTGATTTACCTGCTGCTATGCATCCAACTACATCTTTGTCACCTTGTTTATATGCTGTATCAATAACTTCTTCTAGATTTTGACTATAAGCTGCTGCTGCATATAAATCACTTATTACAACAAATGGTGTTCCTTCATATGAAGCATCTTCAAATCCTGCTTGTAAGAATGTTTCTGCTACTTGAACTCCTAAAGCATAGTCCTTTCCTTCTTCCCACTCAACATGGTCAACATATAATTCTTTTCTAACTATTTCAAACTTTTCTCCATAGCTATCTAGTGATTCAAGATATTCAATCTCTGCTTCACAATATGGGCATCCTCCAGCTTCGAAAATATAAACTTTTACTTTTCCTTCAGCATTTACAGACATTGGTAATAATACCATAACTGCAACTATTAATGATAATAATATTTTTTTCATTTTAATTACTTCCTCCTACCCTCTAAAAAATATTTTAGCATATTTTTTCTTTGATTTACAAATATATTTCAAATTTTCATCAAAATATCACATTATTTATCTTTAGTGGTTAATTTCTCTAATTCTACTCCGCTTATCATATTGAATTTTTTAGTTATCTTATCACTTGTAATTTGAACTTCTTCAACTTCCTTATTAACTGATTGAATGCTCTTTGCAAGTTTGTCCCATCTATCCTTATACCTTTCAAATTCAACACCAAGTTTATTTAATTCTTCATGGATAATTGAAGTATATTTATCTCTTTCAATATTCTTAATAATCATTTGAATTACTGTAAGCGTAGACATAAGTGTTGTTGGTGACGTAATCCATACTCTTTTCTTATAAGCATATTCGATTAAATCACTATGATATGCATTTATCTCAGCAAAAATTGCTTCTGCTGGCAAGAACATTATTGCCTGATCAGTTGTTACATCCTTAATTATATATTTTTCACTAATTGCATCTATATGTTTTTTAACATCTTGTTTGAACTGTTTTTCATATCTTTCACGTATATCTGCAGGTAACTTTTTATCTACCATCATACGATAATTCTCAAGTGGAAATTTTGAGTCAATCGCAATTGTTCCTAAAGGCTGTGGTGCAAACAATATTGAGTCAACCATAGTACCATTTGGTAAAGTATATTGCAATTGATATATTTTATTGTTAGATTCTCCAAATACACTTTTGAAAATATGGTTTAGATTAACTTCACCGAATATACCTCTTGATTTTTTATCAGTTAAAATACTTTGTAAAGAAACTATATCAGTTGATAGAGATTCAATCTTTTTTTGTGCCTCATCAATCTTACTTAATCTTTCCAAAATGTTTGTAAATGTCTTATTTGTTTTCTCAAAATTTTGTTCAAGACGATCATTTACTTTATCATTAATTTGATTCAATCTTTCTTCTATTTTTCTTTGTAGAGCTTCAAAGTTAGAATTAATATCTTTTGTTAAATCACTATTAAAATCATTTATTTCTTTATTAATATTAACTTCAAATCTTCCAAGTCTTTCAGTCATATTAGCTTCGTCCATTTTTTCTTTTTTATTTGCAAAAATGATAATTAGACAAAGTATTATTAATACTATTAACAAGGCAATAATTATGTATTCCATATACCCTCCTATCACATACTTACTATTATAATACAAGTAGAAAGTTATTTAAAGAAAAAAACAACTATATATAATAGTTGTTATTTCATGGAATTATTTTGCATTATTTCTAGTACTTTGTCAAAATTATCATCATCGGCCATAACATTTCTTTTTATAGCCCCACACTTAGCACATTTATATACAATTTTATACTTATCTTTAGGTCCTTTTTCAATATTAATTGGTATTAATGTACCCTTACAATCTGCCTTCCTATCGCCTGGATTTATATCTACGTGTTTAGAAGATAAGCAATGATTGCAATGGTCCCTAGCAGTATAATTTAGTTTGGGCACTTTCTCGTGACAAACATCACAAATAAATTCTTCATCTATCATTGTAAATTTCTTATCTTCCATAACATACCTCGCCAAAAAAATCTTAGCAACATTGTTCTATTTTGTCAAATGTTCATATAGTTTATATGCATTATAACCACCACTAATATTTACAACATCATATCCCATTTCATTTAGTTTTTGGCAGGTTAATTTACTGCTAACTCCATATTCACAATATATATAATATGTGTCTTCATTATTTAAATAGTTACTAGCATTCATAATCAAAAAATTCATTGGTATATTTTTAGAATTTGGAATATTTCCTATATTAAATCTATAATTATCCCTTATATCAATGATATTTATGTTATTCAGATTATTAATTACTTCCTCAATAGAAACTTCTCTCATAATACCTCTTTTCAAAATATTATATGAACTTTCCAAATAAAAAGTGAAAAGCAAGGCTATTGTCTTGCTTTTTTAAATTCTAAATATTCATCGAATGAACATTTCTTATCAATTATTGTTCCATCATCATTGAATTCAATTATTCTATTTGCTACTGTTTCTACAAATTGGTGGTCATGTGATGCGAATAAAAGTTCACTATTATATTTAATTAATCCATTATTAAGCGCTGTAATACTTTCAAGATCCAAATGGTTAGTCGGTTCATCAAGTATTAGAAAATTTGATGCTTCTAACATACATTTTGATAGCATGCATCTTGCTTTTTCTCCTCCTGACAAAACATTAACGCCTTTGAACACTTCTTCCCCAGAAAATAGCATTCTTCCCAAAAATCCTCTAAGTACAGTTTCATCATCAATATTATAGAAACTTCCAATCCACTTTACTATTGAATCAGTTCCTTTAAAATATTCAGAATTGTCCTGTGGAAAATATGATTTTGTAATTGTAGTTCCCCATTCAATTGAACCAGAATCATATTTCATTTCACCCATTAATATTTTAAATAATGTTGTTTTAGCAATGTTATTAGTACCAACAAAAGCAATCTTATCACCTTTTTCAACAATAAATGAAACATTATCTAGAATCTTTTTGCCATCAATTGTTTTAGATAATTTCTTGACTGTTAATATTTGCTTTCCTGATTCCTTACTTGGTTTAAATTCAATGAAAGGATATTTTCTTGAAGAAGGTACAATTTCATCAAGTTCAATTTTCTCTAACATTTTCTTTCTTGATGTTGCTTGTTTACTTTTCGATGCGTTTGCAGAGAATCTTGCAATAAATGCTTGTAATTCTTTTATTTTTTCTTCCTTCTTCTTGTTTGATTCTTTCATTTGTTTT
Source organism: Bacilli bacterium (assembly GCA_017525035.1). Taxonomy (GTDB): domain Bacteria; phylum Bacillota_I; class Bacilli_A; order RF39; family UBA660; genus RUG13868. The sequence continues at coordinate 175,331 of JAFXTH010000023.1, forward strand.
AAGGCTAATTGACTTGACTCATACCAGAAGTCATAGTTACCAATATACAATTTTATTTTTCCAAAATCTATATCTGCAATGTGAGTACATACTTTATTTAAAAAATGTCTGTCATGAGATACTACTATAACTGTATTTTCAAAATTAATTAAGAATTCTTCCAACCAATTGATTGCATCTAAATCAAGGTTATTAGTTGGCTCATCTAATAAAAGTATATCTGGATTTCCAAATAAAGCTTGTGCTAGTAAAACTTTTACTTTTTGATTATTTGGAATATCCTTCATTAGTGCATAGTGATTGCTTTCCTCTACACCAAGATTGTTTAATAATTCACAAGCCTCACTTTCGGCACTCCATCCATCCAACTCTGCGAAAGCTGCTTCCAATTCACCTAATTTAATACCATCTTCATCTGTAAAATCAGTTTTGGCATACATTTTTTCTTTTTCTTTCATTATTTCAAACAATTTAGTATTACCCATAATAACTGTTTCAACAGGTGTAAATTCATCATAAGCATAATGATCTTGTTTTAATACTGCTAATCTTTCACCTTTAGTTATTTCTATATCACCATGAGTTGTTTCAATTTCACCTGATAAAAGTTTTAAAAATGTTGATTTACCAGCACCATTGGCACCAATTAAACCATAACAATTTCCTTTTGTAAACTTTAGATTAACATCTTCAAAAAGAGTTCTTTTACCAAATTTTAATGTTACATTGTTCACTTGTATCATATTATCACCTCATATTATGCTTCTCTAAATGATTCGTACCATTTCTTTAATTCGTCTAATCCATCTCCACCAAGATCTTTAAGGTATTCCCACGTAATACTTAATGTAGACTTGATTTTTTGGAAGTTTTCTCTTGCACTTATGCATAATTTTTCATTATTACTGCAAATTCTAGTTGTTACTTTATAATATAATTCAACTGCTTTACTTTTAACTTTAGTATAAATATTTTTAGTAGTTGTTGTTATTTTTTCTTTATATCCAGGAAAGTACTTGTCTATTTTACTATCAAGATATAGTGCTGCTTTTATTATTTTTAGCTTTGCACTATCTTTTAATTCACTGAATGTTTTGCCTTTTATTGGCTGGTCATAAAATAGGAAATCTACTATTTTAACAAATCCTTTTTTAATTACGTTTTGGTCGTTAGATGTACTCAATCTTTCAAAATATGCATCTATTTCTTCGCCGTCTTTAATTTCATCTTCACTTATAATTACAGTGTTGTTTCCCTTATCATCGCTTTGCATTTTATTGCTATTCTTATTGTTAATTAGCAACACGATAGAAAATGCTACAACCGTTCCTATTATTAATCCTATTAAAAGATATATTATTGAGTTTAAATTAATATTTTTCATTTTATCACTCCATTTGTCTCGCATATTGTATCATATTTTTATAAAAATTACTAGGTTAGTGTTATTATTTGTGACAAAATGTGATATTATTTTTATGGAGTGATTTTATGAGAAAGAAAAATTTATATTTGTTATTATTTTTTATTCTTTTATTTATATATGAGGAGTTAGTTTTTCATCTAGCGGTATTCGATACAATTACATTTAATTTTGTTTATGTAATTTTATTCTCTATTCCTTTTGGAGTTATTGCTTTTTTAATATCAAATATGTGGAATAAAATTACAAATATCATTTTATCGTATGTTTTTGTTATAGCAGTTATGCTACTTTTTATTTCTAACTTAATATATTATAAAGTGTATCTTTCTGTTATCTCAATATACTCTATGATTAATGGTGGACAAGCTTTTGAATTTATGGGTAAGATTTTATCTACTGCTTTTGAAAACTGGTTTGTAATAATTGCTATGATTTTACCAATAGTAACATTCATAGTATTACATATATTAAAGATATTTAGATTTGAGAAAAGTACTTGGGCATCTAAAGGTATTCTTTTAGTAGGAACAATCATAATGTATGTGCTTACTATTTTAATGGTAAACTTTGCTTCTACTAAAGAAGTTTATTCAAATAAGAACTTATATTACAATATACACTCTCCACTTCTTACGGTTGATAAGTTTGGATTAGTAACTATGTTTAGATTAGACATTCAAAGATCATTATTTGGATTTTCAGAAAAAGAAATTGATATTTCTCTTGATGATTTAAGTACAAGTGTATCTGAAGTTGGATATGCTGAAGAAGTTAAATTTAATGCATTAGAAATAGATTGGAATAAGTTAATTAAAAATGAAAAAGATTCAACTATAAAATCAATGCATAAGTATTTTAGTACAGTAGAACCTACTAAACAGAATAAATACACAGGTATGTTTAAAGGAAAGAATTTAGTTGTTTTTGTAGCTGAAGCTTTCTCACCAATGGCAATAGATAAAGATTTAACACCAAATTTATACAAGTTATATAACGAAGGATTCCAATTTGACAATTTCTACACACCATTATTTCCTGTATCAACAGCAGATGGCGAATATATAAGCGATACATCTTTAATTCCAAAAGAAGGTGTATGGAGTATTAAACATATTAACGGAAATTATATGCCTTACTCTTACGCTAACGTATTTGAAAATTTAGGTTACAAAAGCAGAAGTTATCATAATAATACTTATACATATTACAATCGTGATACATATTTAAAAACAATGGGTTATGATTCATATCTTGCCTGTTGGAATGGATTAGAAAAAAGAATCAACTGTAGAGTTTGGCCACAAAGTGATTATCAAATGGTTAAAACAACTGTTGACGATTATATAAAGAATGATAAATTTATTACATATTATATGACTGTTAGTGGACACTTAGAATATTCACCTAGTGACAATATGATGACTAGTTGGAACTGGGATAAAGTTAAAAACTTAAAATACTCTACTGCAGCAAAATCTTATATTGCAGCAAATATTGAGTTTGATAAAGCAATTGGTGAATTGCTAAAAAGACTTGAAAAAGAAGGAAAACTTGAAGATACTGTTATTGTTATAAGTGGTGATCATTATCCATATGGATTAACACTTGATGAAGTAAATGAATTATCTTCATATAAAAAAGATAGAGACTTTGAAATGCATCATATGGCTTTTCTAGTATGGAGTGGTTCAATGGAAGAACCCGTAAAAGTTGAAAAATATGCTAGTAGCTTAGATATCTTACCTACACTTTTAAATTTATTTGGTATAGAATATGACTCAAGACTATTAATGGGTACAGATATAATGAGTGATTCAAGACCATTAGTAATCTATTCAAATAGAAGTTTCATAACAGATAATTGTAGATATAATTCATTAACTGGAAAAATAATTTCTCATGGTGACAAGACATGTACTAAAAAAGAGGTAGAAAAAATTAACAATATTATCTACAACAAATATAAATATTCTAGATTGATTCTTGAAAATGATTATTATAGAAAACTATATAAAGAATTAGGATGGAAAATTAGAAATTAAAAAGAACTTAGAAATCTAAGTTCTTTTTTTTCTAGAAGCTGTGACCTCCTCCGCCTCCGGAAGAGCCACCTCCGCCACCGCCTCCTCCTCCGCCTCCGGAAGAACTATCAGTGTGTGGATTATAAACTCTATGTTCTCCGATTACAGTTCCTGTAATCTCACCTATATCAAATCTAATATTACAATTTCCTAATACTTCTTTATTGCTTGCTTTCTTAACTTTTGAACAAGCTAATACTATAAAGAAGTTAATGAAAAATGCTGTAGTAATTGCTAAAACAAAGTTACTGATGTGTCTCATTGGTTCAGCAATCTTACCACCTTCTAATAGTGTTAGCATTTGTTCAAATACTTTGCTTGCGCATTTATAATATTGTTCAGCTGTCGCATATGTATAAACATTATCAGTTATTGATGTTGCTTTACGCTTAGTTATTGTTCTATAGTTTGCACCATCTGAGAAAATATATACGTTTCTATTATCCATATCGATGACGAATATAGATCCGCTACTAGTACCATATTCTTTATGATAATAATATTCTGCATATCCTGCCGTGCTCATACTATTTTCTTTTAGTGTTACTAGTATAATATTACCATATGAAGTTAATGAAATCATTTGATCCTTTAATTTAACTTCTTCATCATCACTAAATAATTCTGCATCATCTATTATTCTTAACTTGTATTTTGTTTCTTGATTTTCATACTCGTTTGCATTTTGTGTCTCTTGTTCATTATTCTCTATTTCATCTTCATTTTCTTGTGTAGTTTCTACTTCTTCAAGTTTTTCAGTAAGATTTATTTCTTCATCTTCACCTATTGCGTACACTTTAGTGAATGTTGTGAACAAAAGTAATATTGCTAATATTTTAATTAACTTCTTATTCATGTTCATCACCACCTCTTTTCTCTAATTGTGGCAATTTATTAGACATCAATAAGTTGTGTTCTTTTACCAAATCATGAAATGCCCATATTATTATAACTAATGAAATAATTGCACCACCATAATAGTAATAATCATGAACTGGATTTATAGCAAGTACTAATAAACATATCATTATTGCTATAAATTGTTTATATAAATACTTTGCAAATTTTTCTTTAAATGGATATTTATCTTTCTTCTTTCTTTTTGCCTTCTTAGGTTGTTCTTCTATTTCTTCTTCAGCAATTTTTTCTAGTTTTTTTCTTTCAGTTATTAGATATCCTCTATCATCTAAATGTCTTTCTCTTTCATATGATCCATTTAATTGAGAATTAGATATTATCATGCTTACTAGTGACGCAAGTATAGCAAGACCTAATACTAACTTTGGAACTAAATATAATGATAGTTCGAATAATATGAATACTGGTATTGTTATTATAATTGATCCTATTATATATTTCTTAAAATCGATTGGTAAATCCATTGCTATTTTTCCTGTTTGACCATTAACGATAGCATAATGTACTTTTTGCTCTGACTTGTCTCTTACTGCTAAAAAGTATACAGGAAACATTCCCATTTTTCTTTCAGTAATATCAAGTGTTGCAACTGGATTCATACAACCATATTTTCTAAATTCTTTTCTTTGTCTTAAGAAACGAGTTGTATCATTTCTAGCTAGCGATGTTACTTCTCCATCGTAAATATTGTTTGATACATCTTTAGTGTCAGCATAAAATCCACTTAAATAGTTTGGATTAAACTCTTCCATTTCTTTATGATTAAATGGAATTGCTTGACTATATCTATCATAGAATTTTGCAACTAAATCATATGATATACCACTATATTCTGCGTCTATGTCTGAATCAATTCTGTAATCATCATAATAGTCATAATCACCACGACGTTTTTTAAATTTACTACCTTTGTTTTCTACATTTCCTTTTTTAGATAAAGTATAGATACAGTAAGGCATATAAATTCCTCTAAACTTACTTACAACAATATCTGATTTCATATAACTTGGTGCAAATAAAGCTTTTGACCATTTCTTCTTATATGTCTTAATACATTCTTCCTTACTCTTCTTAAATGGAATAATATAATCAGGCTTGTTTGTCTTCATCATCTTAGACTCAATCATAGCCTGTGATCCACAATAACTACAGAATGTAATTGCTGTTTCATCAAATGTTAATAGCTTTGCACCACATTGTGAACAAGTATAGCTCTTACCTTCTATCGCATTATTTGGGTCTAATTCATCCTGTTCACCAGCTTTTTTAACTGTCTCTTTTAATTCTTTTGGATTAAATTTTGATCCACAATACTCACATGTTACTAATTGTGAGTTAACATCAAATTTTAGTTCTGCACTACAACTTGGACATTTAATCATAATATCACCATACTCATTTTATCAAATATTTCTGATTAAATGTAGAGATAAATTAAAAGAAAAACTATTTTACGTATTTATTTACAAAAAAACTCTAACAGAGTTAGAGTTTATTCAATCTTTGATATTTCTTTTATCTTTGTACCATCATTATGATGAATAGTTATTGTATCTCCTACTTTTAAGAATGGTAATCTTTCTTCATCTATTTTTATTGATGCTCTATATTTTATATTGTCATAAGATTCAATATAGTAATATGTATTTCCATCAATCATTGTCGATGTTATTGTTTTAATTCTTATTTTTTCAGTAGTTAATACTTTCTTTGTGTCATTACCAGCATTTTTAAGATAGTTATCTTTTGCTTTTTCAATTCCGTCATTAGCATCAGTTACTACAACTTTTTGGTAATTTTGAACATCAACAAAAGCATACATTTTAACAAGTCCAGCATTATCCTTTAATGACATTAAATATGTTGCCTTTCCATTTAAATTAATTAAAAGTGGGAAAGTTGCTGTGTACTTCATTTGTTGTACTTGACCTTCTGCACTAGCCATTGCAGAGAATTCTTCTGCTCCTGGTATTAAGTAGTAATTAGTTTCTTTTGTTCTCATGTTAGTTAAGATAAATCCTAAGTTAGATTCATCACTTGCTACTGATGTAATACCTGTATATAAGTAAACATCATCATCTTGAATTAAATAGTTATATCCTTCTGTAGTTGCTACTACATTTTTTTGTCCAAATATACTATTTAAGAATCCGCCTCTATATTTTCCCCAGTCGTTTACTTGTTCCATAATTAAGTCAGCACTATAAACATGATCTACCCAAGTTGGAACTTCATCAACTGAATATTTCTTAGATTCTCCTGTAATAGGATCTAGTATAACTACTCCATCAATTTCTTCTTTTAAACCAACACCACTATATTTTATTGTAGGAACTACCCAATAAGGATTTCCTTCATTATCAAGTTCAAAGTTCTCGTCTCCAAATATTTCTGTTGGATAATCAAATCTTAATTTACGATATAAGTTTTCACTAAACATAGCAGAAGGCATATACTTCATACCTTTTTCAAGTCTTACTAGTTCAGCTTTACCAGTTACTGAATCAACAATAATATAACCTGTTATTCCTTTACCTCTATTTGTAAAGTATTTAATCATACCATCATATTCAAGTGGTGTAACTCTAACAATATTATTATTGTAATTAATTTGTGTATACAAATCAGATACTGTAAATTGAGAAACTAAATCAGTCATCTCACCCATTACCCTATCACCAATCTTTTTAGTTGATTCTTTATCAAGCAATGGTACTTTATTGAAGTCTACTTCTTTTACTTCTTCTTCAAACTTTTTACCTTCTACAATTTCGATACGACTAGCATAACTTCCAGAACAAAACATTGGTGAAAGTATTATGTTAACGACAAGTATTAATAGTAATAATCCTGGTACTACACCAATCATTATCTTATATGTTTTCGATAGTTTGATAGATTTAATATCTCCTTTTATTGCAGCATATCCGAAAAATGATGATATGCTCAAAAGCAAATATACAATGTAAATAAATATTATATACATCCAAAATTCCATAGTTCTAATATTTAATGGTGGTAAGAAAATATAGAATATTAAGAATGCTATAACAAGTGTTATTAAAACGTTTATAATTTGTCTTTTATTAAATTTCTTTTCTTTTTTGTCTTTCATACTAACCTCCTAAAAATGACGTCCTCCGCCTCCACCATGGAATGAACCACTTCTTCCTACATGAATGCTACTTCCACCAATATGTCCATGTCCACTAGAATGATTATCATCGTGATATCTTCTAACCTTGGATGTATATGTAGTTAAGAACTGATCAACATTAGGTCCTTTTTCAACTGAGCCTAAATATGTGTTGGCATTTCCTGCAAGCCTTATTCCTTTATACTTTCTTAAATGAGCAAGTAATATAATTACTGATATTGCTATTCCAGCTATTAACGAAACAGGCCAGTTTACTTTCTTTTCTAATTCCTTACACAAATATAAACCTTTACTTGGGCTATAACAATATGTATTAGTTATGTCAGAATAATTAAGATTTTGATTTGATTCAGGAATACCATAATCAGCAAATGCTGTTGCAGTTTCAACATACATCTTTAATGCATTATAATACTCTCCATTTTTTAAATAATTAAAAGAATAATCATGCATCTGTGCAATTCTTTCATCATCATACAAAAGAATTGCTTCTCCTGTTGTTGAAATCCATGGGTATCTGTTTGCCATATCAATTAATATAAGAATTCCATCTTTATGCTCACCTTTACCAAAATTATTATAATCATAAAAGTCATCAGCATAGTTCATTGTGTATGTATCTGATACACCATATGGGTTTTCGTTTATTGTTACTATAACCATATCTTGGTTATATTTATCTATATAGTAATCAACTAAGTCAAATAAAGATTTTTCTTCTTCATCTGTTAATAAATCTGCATAGTCATATATCTTTTGTGTCTCATCAACTTTTGGTGTTAAGTTTTCTGCAAATGCAATGCTAGGTATAAAGAAGATTGATAATATAATTAATAAACTTAATCTTTTCATAAACCCTCCTTACACAAAATAAGTTATCACTGCTATAATAGCAAAAATAATAACAAATAATATTAGGAAAAATAGGAACGCTTTTTTCTTTGAATAAGGAATATCCCCAATCATTTTCCCAGTTTGACCATTCATAGCAAATGTGTAAAACTTTTCATTGTATTTTATATTAACCATCCAAACTGGTAATAGGACATAATCTATTTTTTCATCACTAATTTCTTTTTCTTTTATTTCAGGAACAAATGATGTATATCCTGTTCCAGTCATAAGATTGTAATAACAAGTTTCTTGTGCTCTATCTATAGTTATTTTTTTAGCTTCTTCTTTTTCAACGTCATACTTTTCTGCTAAAAATCCAGATAGATAAGAATAACTGAACTTAGTTAAATCTTTATAATCAAATGGTTCAATTGAATTCATGATTGCATCATTAAATCTAACTGACCCATCAACAGGTATTTTATCAAAATGGAAGTCTCCACTTCTTTCTACTTTATAAGTATCTGTTTTGGTATATATGTAATCATATGTACTCCAAGTAGTTACTTTTGTTCCTTTACCGGCTACTCTTCCATGCATCTTGCATGAATATAGCCAGAATGGAATATATATACCTTTTATCTCTTCGATATTTTTAGGATTAGAAAATTCTTTCGGCATTAAGAATTTACCTTTACCTACTTTCGTAAACGCTTCAATTGCATCTTCCTTTGTTTTGGCAAAAGGGATAACTTGTGATGGCGAAAATTTATCTGTCAATCTACTTTTTAGTATTGCTGTGTTTTTGCAGTAAACACAAAAAGTGGCAGCAGTGTTTTTATCTGCTACTATTTGTGCACCACAGTCTTGACATATATATTCATCCATCTCAACTTTTTCTTCAGGTTCTTTTTTTAGTTCTTTTGAATCTTTAACACTGGTTGATTCAAAATTCTTTTCATTAGCTTCTAGTTGTTCAAGCGTAAATTTACTTCCACAATATTCACATACCCAGTTTTTACTTTTTGGATTATAGTTAATGCTTGCATTACAACTGGGACACTTATGGTCTACTGTTTTCATAATTCACCTTCTTTTTTTAATCTTTTTTTCTTCCTTTTTTTAACTTCCTTAAAGCATATACAAGTGAGTTCTTAGGACCTGTTGTTAAAATACCTTTTTTAGTTTGACCTAAGCTAGATTTTTTAATAATAGTAGTCAAATATTCTTCAATAGATCCTCTAATTATATCTATATGCTCCATATCAAGTTTACCTTCAGTATTTTCTTCGATTTTCTTTCTTAATTCGTCAGGTAATCTTTTGATACTTTCAAATGTTTCTTTATAGTCAACTGTAATATGTTCATCTTTAGATACTTTAATTAACTTAGATTTATCTCTAAACTCTTTATTAAAATGTTCTTTACTTCCACTTGCAAGTTTCTTAATCTTGTTGGGATCCTCTGCTTTAAAGTTCTTTCTTGAATCACCCATATATGATAATGAACATATTTGTTCATATAAATCTAATAAAGTTGGATTTTCTTTCTTTAAAAGTAATAATGCTATTGTCATCGCATTCTTTTTATTTATTTCGTTTGCTTTTTCAATTTCAGCATCAGCCTGTGCAGTAAACATTTCTTTTTGGAATCTTCCTGCTATATAAAATGTTTTCCAATTTAATAAATCATCTAAAGCATCAACTTTTTCGATAACTCCCATTTTGTATGTATCTTCACCATAAACAATATCTGTCGTATAGCAAATACCAGCAGCTTTTTTCAAGTTTTTACTTTTAGCACGTTTGAAATAAATTCTAGGAATTAATTTATACATATACTTATTCATCTTTAAGTTTTCTGTATAAAACTGTTTAATATCATCAACAATTACTATTAAATCAACTTGTTTCTTTTCATTATCTTTATATCCACTTTGATAAGCTATACTAGATCCATATGCCTTTACAGAAACTGTTTTAGGTAGGGTCTTAATAAAATTTGTAATTCTTACTCTTATATCATCTGTTTTTTTCATAAAATCACCTGCTTATTTATTGTTGTAATAAAATCCATCAACTAACCATGTATTATCTTTTTTAATTAATGTTAAGTTTTTAACTATTGCATAATAAGTTAACATATCATCGTTTAACTTATATGAAGTAAGTGTTATTTCGCTTACTATTGATTCGTTTTGTATTTTTGTAACATTTATTGTTATATTACTATCGGTGTATCTATTTTCTGTTGGTATTTCTTTTAGCATATAAACTTTACCACTTTCTTTGATTATGAATTTTTTACCTTCAAAAGTTGTTTGTTCTAATTCTTTAATACCATTTTCAGTAAACATTGCATTAACTACTTCATCATAGTTTAGAATCAAATAATAGTCTTCATATTCATTAGTTTCTTCTATTTCTTCAGTACCATCCTCTACTGTTGTTGGTCTTTTAACTTCTTCTGTTTTGAACGCTGAAGTTGGATTTTCATAAATATTAATAATATTCTTTGTTGTATCAATTATAAGAGCATTAGCTTCATCTTGAGATAATACGCCATTTTTTACAACAACAACATTATTTTTACTACCTTGAGTAACAAACATTATTGTACCAAGTAATAAGAATAATCCTCCAGCAATGATTAGTATTGTACTATTAGTTAACTTTATCTTTTTCATAATACACCTCTATAATAATTATATATTATTAAGCCTATTATTTAAAGTTTTTTTGGTCTAAAGATACTATTTTTATTTTATATTTAAACTCCTTAATTAATTCTTTTACAAATATGGATTCTTTATTCTTTTTAGTGACTATAAATACTCTTTTCTTCGCTCTTGTTAGCGCAACATAAAATAGTCTTCTTTCACTTTCTATATTATCCTCATCTTTTATATATCTAAGTATCCTGTGATTATTTATTTGATTTGGAAAACCCAAAGTATCATCAATTACATTTAGAAGAATAATATTATCTTCTTCTAAACCTTTGGATTTATGAACAGTAAGTAATCTAATGTTCTTGCATTTAATAATACTTTCTAGTTCTTCATCAATTATTCCTTCAATGTCTTTATTGTTTCTTCCTAGTATCAAGACATTATCTAATTCTTTTAATAAATATGTTAATGCTTCATAATCAGTTTTCGAATAAACAATTGTTATTGCATCATCTATATATTTATTTGTTTTTAATCTTTTATTTATTTGATTTTTATTTTTCATAACAAATCTTTTAGATATTTGTACTATGTCATTAGGATTTCTATAAGTATATTTAAGTTTAATAATTTTTGATCCTTTAAAATATTTCTTGTATTTAGTAAATAGCGATAATTTGCAACCTGTGAAAGCATATATTGATTGATAGTCATCTCCAACTGCAGTAAGCTTGATTTTAAACTTATCTATCAATGTCTTTATAAGCCTGTATTTGCTTATTGAAGTGTCTTGATATTCATCAATAATTATGTATTTGTATGGAAAATAGTCTAGGTACTCTACCTTCTCATATGCAAGATTTATCATATCGTCAAAATCTATTTTCAATTCACTATTTAATTCTTCTTTATATAATAAATAAACTTTAAGAATTAATGCGAGATATAATTTATCATCTATGAAAATATTCTTGTTATTTATTAATTCATACAAATAATCTTCTTTAAAGTCTAATGCCTTCATATGCATTATAAAGGTATTAATTAATTGTCTTAAATTATTCTTATTAGAAATATAATTTAATATCTTGTAAGTGTTATCGTGATATATAAATGATTCAAAAAATTCGTTTGTTGTGTATTCTAATAAATCTGGTGCAGCTATATTAAAAGAATTGTTAAGTATCCCAAGAGATAGTCTATGAAATGTCATTACATCTACGTCTATTAGGTTATTATTTAAAGTTGCTTTAATTGAATTTACTGTTTCATTTGTAAAAGAAATGCATAATATTTCACTTTCTTTTACGTTGTTTTCAAGCAAGTATTTTATTTTAGCAGCAATTGTTAATGTCTTTCCACTACCTGCACCCGCGATGATTAAATAATTATTTTTTTTGCACAGTACGGCTTTTGTTTGATACCTATCTAGTATTTTATTATTAAATGTAATTTTCTTGTTAATAAAAAATGTACTCATATAGTTATTATTAAACATCAACATGTATTTTCCCCATTATTTTCAGCACAAAGTACATTTTAGCACTCTCACTTGACAAGTGCTAAAATAGTGTTATAATGTATCTAGAAACGGAGGGATTTTTATGAATGAACAAAATCCATATCAAGAAAATTTAGAAAATGTATTAGAAAAATACGGTCGTGACATCGTTCAAGCTGTCAAAGATGGTAAGATTGATCCAGTTATTGGTCGTGACGATGAAATAAGAAGTATTACAAGAATACTTTCAAGAAAAACAAAAAACAACCCAGTTCTAATTGGGGAAGCTGGTGTTGGTAAAACTGCCATTGTCGAAGGCCTTGCACAAAGAATCGTTAAAGGTGATGTTCCAAATAGTTTAAAGAACAAAACAATTTGGGAATTAGACATGGGAGCGCTAGTTGCAGGTGCTAAATATCGTGGTGAATTTGAAGAAAGACTTAAAGCTGTTTTAAAAGAAGTTAAAGACTCTAATGGTGAAATAATTATGTTCATCGATGAGATTCATATGATTGTTGGTAGCGGCAGCGATGGTGCAATGGATGCTGGAAATATGTTAAAGCCAATGCTTGCTCGTGGTGAAATTCATTGTGTTGGTGCTACTACTTTAAATGAATATAGAAAATATATTGAAAAAGATTCAGCACTTGAAAGACGTTTTCAAAAAGTTCTTGTTAGTGAACCAACTGTATTAGATACAATTACTATTTTACGTGGACTTAAAGAAAGATTCGAAGTATATCATGGTGTTAATATTAAGGATAGAGCTTTAGTAGCTGCTGCTACTTTATCTGATAGATATATTACTAATCGTTTTTTACCTGATAAGGCTATTGATTTGGTTGATGAAGCA